>JADGRQ010000004.1 GCA_017880775.1 Burkholderiales bacterium
TCATGCTTGGTCTGCTCCCAGTCCCGGCGGAACGCCCCCTTCACGTTATCCCAGGCCGAGTCGTTGTCCTTGCTCCACCAGACGGCGTTATAGCGATTGCTTTCCATGATTGATGACCTCCTTCATAGGGTGAGGGCTTGAGAATGGAACGATAGGGAATTCAATCCAGCCTTGATCTCGATTCGCTGAGACCGCGCGCCGGGAGAGAGTGCGGAAATCGCCGCAGCATGCGTATAACGGGCCTTATGTTCATCCTTGCGTCCCCTCCTTGGGAAGAGGACCGTAGTCCGCGCCGCCTTGAGCAGGATCAGCGGTCAGTTGCCGAGCAATCTATTCCAACGGCCAGAGCGAGGCAAGCTCTTTTCCGCACCCCGGCCGTTTCGAAGCGATTTTTTCCGTACCACGGGTCAGGCGATATCGGAAACTCGGTGATAGGTCAGTAGCAAGCAGGTATGCCGGGGCCAACTCGCGGAACCGGGCGAACGTCCGCACTTGGTAGAGTCGAGACGTGGCGCGGGGGCAATAGGTCCGATTTGTCTGTTGCCGCCCCTTTTCGTCTGGCGGTGCCCGAGTAACCTCGCCGTAGCTCCGTTTCCACACCCCGCTCATCGAACCGGACATGCAGATCTCCCGCATCCGGCTCTCGGACAAGACTTCATCCGTTGGCCCTCGGAAAGTCGCGTGGGTCGATAACGACGGAGATACAGCCGAATACGCGTAGCCGGCTCCATCGATCATGACAATTCCACTCAACCACTTGCGCCTCCCGATTGCGACAGGCGCGGTTCCTCGAAAATCAATCCGAGTTCTTCCTTCGCTTGCACATGTGATGCCTTCTGCAACTTCTGAATATATCCGAGTTTCGTAGCGTTTCCCCAATCTCGTATCCCGCGCCGCTTCCAGCATCCGCCTTGAACTGAGGTCCCTTCCCTCCAGCGCGTAGTCTTCAAAATCTCGGTCGGGAAAATTACGCTGCGGCGCGGTAGTAGTAGTTGAGCATTCCGCCGAGCCGTTGCCGGCGATGAATCAAAGCGTCGTTCGCAGCATCCCTCGGTTTTGCGCGGATCAACGTGTTATTCAGCCCCTGGCGATTGCGCTCCTCGTGGTAGTGGGCCATGTATTCACCAATCGCACGACGCAGCGACGCCTGCCCGACGAAGATCATCCTCCCCAGGGATTCCTCCTTGATCGAGCGAACGAATCGCTCAGCGTATGCGTTCAAGTTTGGCGACATCGGCGGTAGCCGGATGACATCCAGTCCGCTCTCCTCTACAAGCGTCCTGAAACGCTGCGTGTACTTCGTATCCCGATCGACGATCAAATAACGCTTCGAAGCAAGCGCTCCGCTCTCCTCGTCTATCAGGTTTCGGGCCACTTGCAGCATCCAGGCTTCATCGGGCCGCGTCGTGATACCTGCGATATGCACCACCCGGTCGGCGACGCTGATCACGAACAGCACGTAGTGCGTCACGAGCCCCCTCGCCGTCCACACTTCCACGCTAAAGAAATCGCTCGCAGCCAAGACCTTCCAATGCGCCTTCAGGAACGTCGACCAAGCGGTGCGCTTGCCGCGTTCAGGCGCAGGCTCAATGCCATTGCGCTTCAGCACGTTGGCTACCGTCCCGCGCGCCACCTTGTGGTGCAGATTGCCCAACGCCCCTTGAATTCGGGTGTAGCCCCATCCGCGGTTCTCCTGGGCCATGCGAACAACAAGGTCCGCGATCTCACGCATGATGCCCGGACGACCCGGACCACGGCGGTGCGTGAAATTCCACTTCTCGGCAACTAGCCGCCGATGCCAACGCATCAGGGTATCCGGAGTAACAAGGGTACCGAGGTCCAAGAGGGCTTTCCGCCCGACCACCTTCGCCTTCCTCGCAAGCAGCGCCCGCTCAGCATCTGTGAACCGAATGCGCTTACCGCGCATTCGCTCCTTGAGCAGGCGATTCTCGACTTGGAGGAACTCGATGACGGTGAGTTGACGGCGATGGACCCAGCCCGAGACGGCCATCAATAGGATTGTGAGCAACGGTGGCGCGGAACCCATGTCAAAAGTCTACCGCGGACCTCGCGCGAATTGTTGGACACTACGGGGATGACAATGCGTGGCGTTCGTGTCCTTGAACTAACCTGTTTGCGCGTCATTCTGACCGCCATGCTGCTGCTCGTTGCCGGCCAGGTGCGGGCGGAGTGGGAGAAAGTCGCAGAAATCGAGCAGACCGTTTTCTACCTCGACCCCGCCACCATTCAGGTGAAAGGCCACTTGCGCCGGGTGTGGCAGCTGCGAGATTGGAAGGTGAAGAACAAAGACGAACCGCTGTCTGCGCGGATCCTGCGCGAGTACGACTGCAAGGATGCGCGCAACAGGGTACTGGCGGTCACCGAGTTTGCCGGCCCGATGGCCACCGGAACCCGTCTGCGCAGCAGCGGCTTCGCGCCCGCTCAATGGGAGCAGATCGAGCGGAACACTGCGGGCGCGATCATGCTCGAGCGCGTCTGCTCGAGGTAGGACGGAGGCGGGATCGCGCGATGACGGGCTTTAGGCACGAGCAACGCGCGCAAAGGAGGTCCGGCAATCTCGGCAAATGCAATCGCAGCCAGAACGGCCGTGGCGGCCTCTTCTTCGTCATCGAGGACAAGGTGTTGGCGGACGGGATCTCGGACCTGATCGAGGGCGATACCGCATCGACCAAGATCCCGAAACCAGCCAAGAAGTGAGCGCGTGGGCGAGGAGTGTGCAAGTGAACGCGGTAACGGTGCTCTTGATAGGCTTTCTAGGTGTCGCTGCCCCAGCCAGTGCGGAGACCGTGGACGTCAAATACCGCGGCCCGGTCGACCTCAAGACCTTCGCTTGCGCGACGGTGATGCGCAGCAGCCTGGTGTGGCGCGTCTGCTATGACCAACGCGAGCAGTACATGATCATCGACCTGCAGGGCACCTACTACCACTACTACGAAATCGACGCACGCACGGTGTGGGCCCTACTGGGCGCCAGTTCGATGGGGCGCTACTACAACAGCAGCATTAAAGGCAATTTCGATTGCCGCACAAGAAGGGTGCCCGCATATCAACAGTGACTGTTGGTACCCAACGGCCAGCCGGCTAACCTGATCGCCTCTTCTCAATCAAGGGCTTGAGGTCTTTTCCGTCCGCGCCCATGACCTGCCGACGGTGTTTTGTGAACTGATCTCGCTCTCGAAACATGGTGCCACAGCCCCGGCACCCATACGCCTGAGTCATGCGGGACGCGCCATCACGGCCTTTGACTTCCACCTGCTTGAAACCATCCGATCCGCATAGCGGGCACTCGAAGGGAATGGAGATATTGGACATACTGGTATTTTATACACGATATGTCCTCCAGCTCGCAAGCCACCCTGCTAGGATTGCCCCATGTGCGGCCGCTACGCCCTCCACGCGCACCCCGATGTGATCGCGCTCCAGTTCGCGCTGTCCGCCCCGCCTGAGTTCAAGCCCAGGTACAACATCGCGCCAAGCACTGACATTCTGATCGTCCGCGAGGACAAGGAGCATGGCCGGCTGGGGGACCTCTACCGATGGGGGCTGATCCCCGGGTGGGCGAAGGACCCGAGCACCGGAAACAAGATGGCAAACGCCCGAGGCGAGACAGTGGCCGAGAAGCCGTCGTTCCGCGCAGCCTTCAAGCGCTGGCGCTGCCTGGTGCCGGCGAGCGGATTCTTCGAGTGGAGGGCAGTAGCCGGCAAGAAACAACCGTACTACATCCGCCCGAAGGGTGACGAGTTGTTCGGGCTCGCGGGCATCACTGAATTGTGGAACGGGCCGGACGGCCCGCTGCACACCGTGAGCCTGATCACCACCGAGCCGAATGAGCTGATGCGCGAGATCCACGACCGCATGCCGGTCATCGTGCCGCGCGAGGACTACGGTGCCTGGCTCGATCCCGGCAACCAGGACGTGGCGAAGCTGAAGGCGTTCATTCAGTCGAATCCGGCGAATCAGATGGAGGCGTACCCGGTGAGCAAGGCGGTGAGCTACGCGCGGAATGAGGGGGCTGAGTTGATAGCGCCCCTGGAAGAAGTATGAAGAAGGCGGCAAACGACCCGAGCGCGGACCCGACCGTTACGCGCTTGCAGCGCTACACGACGCCGTTCGCGGTGATCGCCTACCACCACAGTGATGAGCGGCTTCTTGCTGTTGGTCCGCGGACCGGTCATCGCTTCCCCGCCGCAAAGGCGCCTTCGTTGAGGAAACGCCACCCTGCGGCGTCCGCCGCACGCCGGTCATCTGGCGAAGTGTAGGCTCGCAGTGAGTGGTCGTTACCAACCATCACGTGCTCCTCCGCCGGAACGTATTGCTTGATCGCGACAAGAAAGTCCGCCTTATCCGTTCCGATCAAGCCGGGCCCAATAAAGGACAGCACCCGGTGCCACTCGGGTACTTGCAACGTGACCGCAGCCCAGTTGCCGCACAACCCCAGCACGTGGCCTTCCGCTCGCAGCAGCGCGACCAGCGCCTCCCACTGTACCGGCCCGTGAGAGAGGTACAGCGTCTCGTCCACATCAAAAGCGTACACCTTCATACGAATTTTCCGCCCTTCGCCCCACGCCCGAACGGGAAGTTCCACGCCCGCCGACGCCCCCACACCGCGCCCATCACACGGCCATCCGCGAGCAGCGCCGCCAGCGCGACCACCTTGCCAGAGAGTTCCTCCGCGCGATTAACGCCCAGCCAGAGCGCCAGGAGCGCAACCGCCGCACCTGTACACACTCGAACAGCTGCGGAGAGCATCACGTATTCTGCACCACGCACCGCATCGTGTCGGTTTACCGCTGCGGGGTGGATATGACGTGGCCGATAGAGTGGCGTAGGCTACTCGCCAGCGGTCGAGTCGAACTGACGGTATCCGTTATGCTTCCGCACACCCGATACGATCCTGTTCGTTAGAGGGCCACTACGAGTGCAACCACCGAAGAGCGCCGTTTGTGTGATCTGTGGGTGTCGCCCAGCCACGACCCAAGACCACGTTCCGCCGAAGGGCCTATTCAAGGGACTGGCAACACAACTGATTACTGTTCCGGCGTGCGCCACCTGCAACAATGGCTCCTCTTCCGAGGACGAAGATCTACGCTTCTACATCAGCATGCAGGTTGGAAAGCAAACCCCGGGGTCTGCAGCATTGTGGGATCAGGGTGCGCACAAAAGCCTCAAGCGCAAGACCCGTCTACGCACATCGGTTATCGCCACCGCTCGTGAAATTCGATTGACTGATGCTCGCGGAGAATGCGTGTCTCGCCTTGCCGTTGAGGTTCCAGCCCAGACATATCAAACTGTATTCGAGCGTACTACGCGCGGCCTGTACTTTCACCATACAGGGAAAATACTGCCGCCAAGCGTGTCCGTCGAAGTCGCACCGCTCGAAGGTGTTCCCGACGTAAGCTCAGAGGAACTGCGATTACTTCAGCAGCACGCCATCGCCGGCGAGGCCTGTGTGTATAGGTTCGGCATCGCTGAAGAGCAGCCTGAAAGTAGTCTTTGGCTGTACGGCTTCTATGGAACGTTTTGGATCATGGCAACCACCGGCGATGATACGAACACAGCCCTCTAAGTACAGCTGGAACGGACGGGCCACTAGCAGCGCGGCCCATCTGCGGTTCGCGTAGGCCCGCCGTTCACGACAACGTTAGGGCTACTTCCCGATGCTTGACCGATCCGAGTGCTTTGAAAAGCCGGATGCATTGTTGACGGCCGCCTTGCTGGGCGACTTTGAGGCAGGGAAGATTCTCCTTGAGCAGGGAGCCGATCCGAATCAGCAGGATGAGCTGGGCCGCACAGCGCTCATGATCGTTATTCAGGAGGGGTGGGGCGAGTCATTCTGGGCTGAGCTGCTTGCTCAGTTCGGTGCCGATATCAACCTTCTCGACAACGATGGCGACTCCGCGCTTGACTTGGCAATCTTCTATCAGCAAGAGGAGGCAGCTCAGTTCCTTCGGGGTCGAAGGGCCATCGGTAAGGCCGGGCCATCCGCGAAGCAGGTTCGTGATGATGAGATCTACCGGGGATTTGCCGATGCAGATGCTGTGAAGCGACTTATATCAATGATCGATCGAAACAAAAAGCCCTGACTTGCTTATGCCCCGCCCCCAGACACCGCTGCAGCCGCTCGGATTCTCGAAGGCAGCGATCAGATTTCGAGACGGCAAGTGCGTGGCAAGGTCGTTTTCGGTCCGCAAGCTCGGACGGCGAGTGGCGTTCGCCCGCGCTGTTGCGGCCCGAGCCGAGATGCTGGCGATGGTCGAGGACCGCCCGTACCTTTACGACGACGTGGCGAAGCGATTTGCTACGCGGCGGGGGCCGAAGGCTCCCCGTCGGCTCAGGATCCCAGCCGTATACGATAGAGAACCGGCGCTACCGCGATGTTCTTCAGCTTGGCACCCTCGACCTTGCTGACGTCGAGCTGAAGCTTTTTCCTCACCATCTCGAACACTGGCTCGGAGATGCAGATTCCGCCGGGCTCGGCGTGCGGCTCGATGCGGGCAACCACGTTGACGCCGTCGCCGAACACGTCGTCGCCCGTGATCAGAACATCGCCGAGGTGGATGCCGATGCGTACCAGCACGCGGTCGTCCTCGTCCCTTCCGAGGTTCCAGTCGGCGAAGGCGCGTTGCGCCGTCAGCGCACAGTCCACCGCGTCGATCGCGCTGCGGAAAATCACCAAAAATGCATCGCCGATGGTCTTGATCTCGCGCCCGCGGTGCGCCGCGATCGCGCCGCGCATGATGCGGTTGTGCTCCACGAGCTTGGCGTAGGCGCGTGCTTCGTCACGCTCCATCGCCTTGCTGTAGCCAAACATGTCGGTGAGCATGATCGCTACGAGCTCGCGCCCGGGCCCGCCGTCGGTCCCACTCGCTCCCGCCTGCACGGGCATCGGCCGATCGCCGGCGGGACGCAGTTTACCCGCCCCGGCGTGCTTCGCTTCCTCCGCGAGGTGGCCGTTGTAGAGACCCACCAGCAGCACCGTGCCCCAGACGTGGTAAACCGCCGCCAGCCCGAAGCAGAGCGCGGGCAGCGTGAGCTCGTGGCCCCATACCGTGCCGCTGAGGAACAGATGCGCGCCCAGCATCGGCGAGAACACCATCGGGAACGCGACGACGAGGAACAGCACCACCTCGTTCGACTTGCGCTCCCAGCGTTGCGCCAGCTCGTCGCCGAGCGCCGCAGGTTCCGATAGCAGCGCGCCCTGCCCAATCTCTCGTACCAGAAGCTCGCTCGTCTCATGTCGGCGCACTGCACCGAGCGCCCATAGCATTAGGACGAGCGCTCCGCTGTAGAACAGCGCGGAAGACACCCCGACCGCCCCGACGATACGGTCGTAGTTCGACACATCACCGACCAGGATCCACTGGTAGAACCACGAAACCACCAGCGCCGCGGACAGCGCGGACAGGCCGGCCGCGCACCAGGGCGCCGTTGTCGACAACGCAAAGCCCCGCGCGCGGAAGGCCGCGAGCCGCACGGGATCGGCGCCCTTTAGGTCGTCGCGCGCCTCCATTTCGCGCCAGCGCCGCTCGAGGTGCGCGCGGAGCGCGGCGGCGAAGCGCAGTACCGAATACACCCAGAACGTGAGCAGCCCGAGCGCGAGGAAGCCGGTCGTCGAGAGTCGCTCGCCTGAGCCGAACGTTCCGCCGGTGAAAGCCGCCATCTCAGCCCCAACCGCCCCACAAGAACGGCACGATGAGCGCGCTTACCAGCAGCATGATGGGCAGCGCGAACCATACGAGCTTCGCAAAGCCACCCGCGTGCACGGGTTCGGGCCAGTCTTCCTCCATAAAGCCAAGTGTGACGCCGCGCGCCGGCCGCCATTCGAGATTCCATAGCATGCCGGCAAGGATATAGAGGACGGAAGATGCCGCCATGTTGGACCACCACGTGTTGGGATACCACCCCCGTCGCGGACCACGAGGTAGATGTCATAGCACCAGCTCGCCGAAAAGAGCAGCGCGCACAGCGCCACGTATGCCTGCCGCCGCCCCGCCTTCCTCCGCAGTGTGCGAAATAGCGTGCCGACCGCCCAGGGCGCTGTGGCGAAGGCAAGCACCGACATCATCAGCGCATCGAAGTAGTCCCAGGTCGGGTCGCCCGTGTACGGCGCGATAACAGTGATGCCGGCGGCGGCGACGACAAATGTCGCGATCTTCCAACGCTGCAACAGGTAGCGCCGGTACGCGGCACCGGTGAAGTTGAAGTCCGCGGGTCGCCGCACCACCAGCCCAAGCGCTACCAGGCAGGCGGCACTCCAGCCCGCTATGTAGACGTAGAAGAACGGCTCGATTTGATTCATTTCCGCCCCATCCGCGCGACCGCATCGAGATTACTTGTAGCGGAGCGGCAACGCTACGACGGGTACCCTGATGCAGCGTTCTCAACTGGCGAATCCACCACCGTTGCCTTGGACGCTACTTTTCTGTTCGAGTCAACTGCCCGTCCAGCCAGAAGCGGGGATCTTCGACGCAGCGCAAGTCGAACGTGTCAAAGGGTGTGCGTGCGCGACCCCCAACTCGAGCAGCCGAGCTACAGGCCGAAATCCCAGCCGATGCCCACGGCCGCCAGGGGCAGCGTGGAGCGGATGACGAAGGTTAACAGGTCGGATCGTTGGCGGCGCTTGACTTGATGCGCGCGGAGGGCGGAGGCAGTTGATTTCCGCTTCAGGACGTGCAATGCCTTTTGACATTACGCGAATTGAGGAAGCGGTGAACCGTACCGCTAACCGTACCGCAAGTGAAAAAGCCGGCTTGCGCCGGCTTCGTCACATCGCCCAAGTAATTGGTTAGAATGGTCGGGGCGAGAGGATTTGAACCTCCGACCCCCTGCACCCCATGCAGGTGCGCTACCGGGCTGCGCTACGCCCCGACCGAGCGGTGAGTATAGCAGCCGGGTTTCGCGCTCAGGTGCGCAGGCCATTGAGCAGGTCGCGCAGCGCCCGCCGGATTTCGCTCAGGTCGACCACGCTCGGCTCGCCTGCCGCCGCCTCGCGGCGAGGCGCTTCCCGCGCAGCTTCGCGCGCCGAGGCAACACCGTCGTCGAGGCGGTTGCGCGCGCCGCTGATGGTGAAGCCGTCCTCGTAGAGCAGTTCGCGGATGCGGCGGATGAGCAGCACCTCGTGGTGCTGGTAGTAGCGCCGGTTACCGCGGCGTTTGACAGGCTTCAACTGCGTGAATTCCTGCTCCCAGTAGCGCAGCACATGTGGCTTCACGCCGCACAGCTCGCTCACCTCACCGATCGTGAAGTAGCGCTTCGCCGGGATCGGCGGCAGATCAGTTTTCTTGCGGTTTTCCATGGCGCGACTTCTCGACCATGGCCTTCAGCTTCTGGCTGGAGTGGAAGGTCACGACGCGGCGGGCGCTGATGGGAATTTCCTCCCCGGTCTTCGGGTTGCGCCCCGGGCGCTGCGGCTTGTCGCGCAGCTGGAAGTTGCCGAAGCCCGACAGTTTGACGCTCTCGCCGCGCTCCAGCGCACCGCGGATCTCCTCGAAAAACGCCTCGACCATGTCCTTGGCCTCGCGCTTGTTCAACCCGACCTTCTCGAATAGCAGGTCGGCAAGCTCCGCCTTGGTCAAAGTCATCCTCGCTCCCTGAAAACCTTTTATGTACGGAGGGTTGCAGCGAAACGACGGGCCAGCAGCTCGACCATTTTCGTGATGGCCAAGTCAGCCTCCTCATCCGTCAAAGTACGCTCAGTATCTTGCATAACTATCCGGAATGCAAGGCTTTTTCGGCGTTCTGGGATGCCTTCGCCTTGGTACAGGTCAAAAAGTCGGATTTCCCGCACGAACGGGGGTTTTTCGGCCGCCAGCGCATCCAGAAGCCCCTGCGCGGGCTGGCTCTTGTCCACAACCACGGCGAGGTCCCGGACCACCGGCGGAAACTTCGACAGCTCAAGGATCCGGGGCATGCCGATGGCGGTCAGCGGGGCCGCGTCGAGTTCGAACAGCACCGCCGGTTGGGGCAGCTCGTATTTCTTCTGCCAGCGCGGATGCAACTCGCCCACCCAACCGATCGGCTGGCCATCGAGCAGCACGCGCGCCGAGCGCCCCGGATGCAGCGCCGGATGATCGGCGCGCTCGAATCCGGCCACCAGCGGCGCAAGCAGCGCTTCGACATCGCCTTTCACATCGAAGAAATCCACCGCTCGCGCGGCAATGCCCCATTGTTCTTCCGCCGCCGGGCCGCAGGCAATTCCCGCCACGCGCATCGGCTGGCGCACGCCCGCGACCGCGAACGCGTCGGCGCGCGCGCCCGGAACGCGCAGGTACGCACGCCCGACCTCGAACGCGCGCACGCGCTCGAGCTTGCGGTTGAGGTTCGCGCGCGCGACCGCAACCAGCCCGCCGGCGAGTGTGGTGCGCATCACCGCGAGGTGGCTGGCGATCGGGTTGAGCAGCCGGATCGGATCGGGGTTGGCGGCGAAATCGGCTTCCCAAGCCGCATCCACGAAACTGAAATTGATGACTTCCTGGTAGCCGGCTTCCGCCAGGCGCTCGCGCAGGTCGTGCAGCGAGCGTCGCGCCTCGGGTTCGGCGCACATCTGCGCCGGTGCAACCGGCGGATTGGCCGGAATGCGGTCGAAGCCGTGTACCCGCGCGACTTCCTCGATCAGGTCCTCCTCGATCGCGATGTCGAAGCGATACGAGGGCGGCGTCACGACGAATGCGTCTGCGTCGCGCGCCACCGCGAAGCCCAGCCGGCGGAAAATCGCCTCCATCTCCGCCGCGGCCACGGGAATGCCGATCACCAGTTGCGCCCGGCCGATGCGCATGCGCACCGGCTTTCTCTGCGGCAAACGGGCGACCACGTCGTCGGTCGGTCCCGGCTCGCCGCCGCAGATCTCCAGGATCAGTCGCGTGGCCCGCTCGATGCCGGCGGCGTTGTTGTCGAAGTCCACGCCACGCTCGAAGCGGTGCGAGGCGTCGCTCGTGAAGTTGTAGCGCCGCGCGCGGCCCGCGATCGCCCCGGGGTAGAAAAATGCCGATTCGAGAAACACGTTGCGCGTGGCGAGGTCCGCCTTGGTGCCGTCGCCGCCCATGATGCCGGCGAGGCCGATCACGCCCGAAGCATCGGTGATGCACAGCACCGTTTCATCCACCTCTACGGTCTGCTCGTTGAGCAGCTTCACCCGCTCGCCGTTGCGCCCTGCGCGCACTTCGATTGCGCCGGCGAGTTTGTCGAAGTCGTATACGTGCAATGGCCTGCCCAGTTCGAGCATCACATAGTTGCTGACATCCACCAGCGCGGAGATGCTTCGCTGCCCTGCGCGCTCGAGACGGCGCTTCATCCACTCGGGCGTGGGCGCGGCGGCATTGACGTTGCGGATCGCACGCCCGGCGAAACGCCCGCAGCCGTGCGGATCGGCGATGCGCACCGGAAACCTGGCGTCGTTGACCGCAGCCACGGCAGCAACTTCGGGCGCATTGAGCGCCGCGCCGGTGAGGGCCGAGACCTCGCGCGCGACGCCCAGCACCGAGAGGCAATCGGCGCGATTGGGCGTGAGCTTGAGCGTGAGCAGGTGATCGTCGAGTTCCAGCACCTCGCGGATGTCGCGCCCAAGCGGCGTTTCCGCGGGCAGCTCGAGCAATCCGCTGTGGTCTGCGGAGACGCCGAGCTCGCGCGCCGAGCACAGCATGCCGTGGCTTTCGATGCCGCGCACCTGCGCCGCCTTGACATCGACACCGCCGGGCAGCCGCGCCCCTGCGCGCGCAAACGGCGCTTTCATGCCCAGCTTCACGTTCGGTGCTCCGCACACCACCTGCAGCGGCTCGCCCGCGCCGAGGCTCACCCGGCAAAGCTTAAGGCGCTCCGCGTTCGGGTGCTGCGCGAGCGTGACGACCTCGCCCGTCACCACCCCGGTGAACGGCGGCGCGACGGGGACGCTGGACTCGATTTCGAGGCCCGACATCGTGAGCAGGTGCGCAAGCGCCGCGGTGCCGAGCGGCGGATCGGCCATGCTGCGCAACCATCGTTCGGAGAACTGCATCAGGCGAACTGTTTCAGAAATCGCAGGTCGCCGTCGAAGAACAGGCGCAAGTCGTTGATGCCGTAGCGCAGCATCGTCAGGCGCTCGATCCCCGAGCCAAAGGCAAACCCGATGTAGCGTTCGGCGTCGAGGCCGAAGTTACGCACCACATCCGGGTGCACCTGGCCCGCGCCCGAGATCTCGAGCCACTTTCCTTCGAGCGGCCCGTTCTGGAACGCCACGTCGATCTCCGCTGAGGGCTCCGTGAACGGGAAAAACGAAGGGCGGAAGCGCACCGCGAGATCGTCGCTTTCGAAAAACCGGCGCAGAAAATCGGTATACACACCCTTCAGGTCGGCGAAACTGATGTGCTCGTCGATCCACAGTCCCTCGACCTGATGGAACATCGGCGAGTGGGTCGCGTCGGAATCCACGCGGTAGCAGCGTCCCGGCACGATCACCTTGAGCGGCGGTGAGTGCATGCGCGCGTAGCGCACCTGCATCGGGCTGGTGTGGGTGCGCAGCAGCAGCGGCAAGTCCTTTTCGTCCCTGCCATCGACGTAGAACGTGTCCTGCATCGAGCGCGCAGGGTGGTTTTCCGGATTGTTGAGCGCGGTGAAGTTGTACCAGTCGGTCTCGATCTCCGGCCCGTCGGCGACGTCAAAACCGATCGAACGGAAGATTGCCTCGACCCGCTGCCAGCTGCGGATAAGCGGATGGATGCTGCCGCGGCCGCGCTGGCGTCCGGGCAGCGTGACATCCAGCGCTTCTTCCGCGAGGCGCGCTTCAAGGCCGGCGCCGGCGAGCGCGGCGCGGCGCGCGGCCAGCGCCGCCTCGATCCTCTCCTTCGCAGCGTTGATGAGCGCACCGGCGCTTCTGCGCTCTGCGGGTGCGAGCGCGCCGAGCGCCTTGAGTAACGCAGTCAGCTCGCCGCTCTTACCGAGAAACCGCGCCTTCGCATTCTCCAGCTGCGCGGCGTCGCCCGAGCGGTCAAACTCGGCGAGCGCCCTTTCAACGATGGATTCGACGTCCTGCATGGCCGTAAGCGGGGGCGCTCTCTCTCGCGCCCCGCTCGGGCGCGCTCAGTGCGTGATGCCGGCCTTTACCTGGCTCGCGATTTTCGCGAACGCCGGCTTGTCGGCCACGGCAAGTTCCGCGAGCAGCTTGCGGTCGATCGCGATGTTGGCGCGCTTCAGCCCGTTCATGAACGCGCTGTAGGTCATGCCGTGCTCGCGCGCCGCGGCGTTGATGCGGGCAATCCACAGCGCGCGGAAGGTGCGCTTGCGCTGCCTGCGGTCGCGATAGGCGTATTGCCCGGCCTTGGTGACCGCGTTCTTCGCGATCCGGTATACGTTCTTGCGCCGGCCGCGGTAACCCTTGGCCCTGTCGAGGATCTTCCGGTGGCGGGCGCGCGCCGTGACTCCGCGTTTGACTCGTGGCATGGCTCGCTCCCTTACCCGTTCGGCAGCATCGCGTGGATCGCGCGCTTGTTGGTGCTGTGCACGCCGGTGGTGCCGCGCAGGTGGCGCTTGCGCTTGGTCGATTTCTTGGTGAGGATGTGGCGCATATATGCGCGCGAGCGCTTGACGCTTCCGCCGGCGCGGATCTTGAAGCGCTTTGAGGCGCTCTTTTTCGTCTTTACCTTGGGCATTGAAATGCTCCTGTTTTAGCCTGGCGCCGGGTGGTCCCGCCTCGGGACGCTTGATACCCGGACAACCACTTGTGTTGCGGCTCCTGCTCGGTGCCGCAAAAAAACTACGTCGTTGCTTCCGGCTTCACCGCCGGCTTGACGAGCGGTTTTGCCGCCGGCTTTGCCGCAACCGGCTTTTTCGCAGCCTCGTCCGCAGGCGTGGCCGGCTTCTTCGCCGCCTCGCGCTTGATCTTGTCGCGCTGCTCCTTCTTCAGCGGCGAAAGCACCATCACCATCTGCCGGCCCTCGAGCCGGGGAAACTGCTCGACGACACCATGCAATTCAAGGTCGCTCCGGACGCGCTGCAACAGCCGCACGCCAAACTCCTGGTGCGCCATTTCGCGCCCGCGGAAACGCAACGTCACCTTCGTCTTGTCACCATCTTCGAGGAACTTGATCAGGTTGCGAAGCTTGATTTTGTAGTCGCCCTCGTCGGTGCCCGGGCGGAACTTCACTTCCTTGACCTGGATCTGTTTCTGCTTGAGCTTCGCCTCGTGCGCGCGCTTCTGCTCGCGGTACCTGAACTTGCCGAAGTCCATGATGCGGCAGACCGGCGGTTTGGCCGTCGGCGCAATTTCCACCAGATCCACTTCCGCCACCTCGGCCAACCTGAGCGCCTCGGCGATCGGCACCACGCCGACCTGCTCCCCTTCCACGCCGACCAGACGCACCTCAGGCGCGGTGATCTCCCTGTTGATGCGCTGCGATCTCTCGAGTGCGATGAGTGCCAACTCCTCTGTTCGTTCAAAAATTAGGCCGTGCCCAGCGCAACCGCCTCTGTTTGGAGGCGTGCGATGAAGTCGCTCAACGTCATCGCGCCGAGGTCTTCACCGCCGCGCGTACGCACGGCCACCGTGTTCGCCTGCTTTTCTTTGTCGCCGACGACCAGCTGGTAGGGCAGCTTTTGCAGGCTATGCTCTCGTATTTTATAGGAAATTTTTTCGTTTCGCAAATCCGCCGCGGCACGGAATCCCGCTTTCCGGAGCGCCCCGGCGACCTGTTCGGCGTAGTCGGCATGGCGCTCGGTAATGCTCAGCACCGCTACCTGCTCAGGCGAGAGCCAGAGCGGGAACGCGCCGGCGTAGTTTTCAATCAGGATGCCAAGAAACCGCTCCATCGAGCCGACGATGGCCCGGTGCAGCATCACGGGCACTTTGCGCGCATTGTCCTCGGAGATATATTCCGCCCCGAGCAGCTGCGGCATGCTGAAGTCCACCTGCATGGTGCCGCATTGCCACACGCGGCCGATGGCATCTTTGAGCGAGTACTCGATCTTCGGGCCATAGAACGCACCCTCGCCCGGGTTTATCTGGAAATCGGCCCCGCTGCGCTTGAGCGATTCGATCAGCGCGGCCTCGGCTTTGTCCCAGATCGCGTCGGAGCCGACCCGCTTCTCCGGCCGCGTCGCGATCTTGTAAATAATGTCAGTGAAGCCGAAATCGCGATAAACCTTCCGCAATAGCGCGGTATAGGCGATGCACTCACCGAGAATCTGATCTTCGGTACAGAAGATATGGCCGTCGTCCTGCCAGAACGCGCGCGCGCGCATCAGCCCGTGCAGCGCGCCCGAAGGCTCGTTACGGTGACAGACGCCGAATTCGCCGAGCCGATAAGGCAAATTGCGGTAGCTCTTCACACCCTGGTTGAATACCTGGACGTGTCCCGGGCAATTCATCGGCTTGACCGCGTACTCGCGGTTCTCCGACGAAGTGAAGAACATGTTCTCGCGGTAATTGTCCCAGTGCCCCGAGCGCTTCCACAGAGAAACGTCGAGAATCATCGGGCATCGCACCTCGAGATAACCGTTGTCGCGGTACACGCGCCGCATGTACTGCTCGACCTCCTGCCACAGGATCCAGCCCTTCGGGTGCCAGAACACCATCCCCGGCGCCTCGTCCTGCATATGGAACAGGTCGAGCTGCGCGCCCACCCTGCGGTGGTCGCGTTTCTCGGCTTCCTCGAGCATCTTCAGGTAGGCGTCCTGGTCCTCCTTCCTGCCCCAGGCGGTGCCGTAGATGCGCTGCAGCATCGCGTTGTTCGAATCGCCGCGCCAGTATGCGCCGGCCACGCGCATCAGCTTGAACACCTTGAGCTTGCCGGTCGAAGGCACATGCGGCCCGCGGCACAGATCGATGAAGTCGCCCTGCTGGTAGAGCGAGATCGGTTCGCCGGGCGGGATCGAAGCGATGATCTCCGCCTTGTAATGCTCGCCCTGCGCATTGAAAAAAGCGACCGCCTCGTCGCGCTGCATCAGCTTCCTTGCCACCGGGATCTCGCGTTTCGCGATCTCCAGCATGCGCTTTTCGAGCGCCGCCAGGTCCTCGGGCGTGAACGGGCGCTTGAACGCAAAATCGTAGTAAAAGCCGTTTTCGATCACCGGTCCGATCGTCACCTGCGCCTCGGGGAACAGCTCCTTGACGGCGTGCGCGAGCAGATGCGCGGTGGAGTGGCGCAGGATTTCGACGCCGTCCTTGTCCCGTTCGGTGATGATCGCCACCTCGCTGTCGGCCTCGACGCGATGGCTTGTGTCCACCAGCTTGCCGTCGACGCGGCCCGCAAGCGCGGCGCGCGCAAGCCCCGCGCCGACGGATGCGGCGATCTCGGCGACGGTGACCGGCCCGGGAAAACTTTTCACCGAACCGTCGGGCAATCGAATGTCTGGCATCCGGGACTCAAAACAAAACCGGCACCTTCGGTGCCGGTCCTTGCATTTGGTAGGCGCGATTGGACTCGAACCAACGACCCCCACCATGTCAAGGTGGTGCTCTAACCAGCTGAGCTACGCGCCTGAAAGGTGGTAGTTTACCGCATCCGACCCACCGTCATTCGCGTAACAAGCCCATGGAACTCATCCTTTGGCGGCACGCCGAGGCCGAAGACGGCGTGCCCGACTCGCAGCGCAGGCTCACCACGCGCGGGAAGAAACATGCGGCGCGCGTGGCCGAATGGCTGCTGCAGCGGCTGCCCGCGAAGTTCAGCGTGATCGCGAGCCCGACCGAGCGCACGCGCCAGACCGCGCAAGCGCTGGGTGTCTCGTTCAAGACTTCCGACCACCTCGGACCCGGCGCGTCGGTCGAATCAGTGCTGCGCGCGGTCGACTGGCCCGACCGCGAGCGCACGGTGATCGTCGTCGGCCACCAGCCGACGCTCGGCCGGGTTGCGGCGTTCCTCGTTTCGGGCGCACCCGCCGACTGGACGCTCAAAAAAGGCGCGCTGTGGTGGCTCACCAACCGCGTGCGCAACGACGAGGCGCAGGTGGTCGTGCAGGCGGTGATCTCGCCCGATCTGCTGTAGAAGGCTACTGGGTCCCCGCCCCCCGGTCGTGGCCGGGGGCAGGCTTCGCGGGGATCACGGCTCGCGCAGGAACTACTTCCAGCTTCGCAATCTGCGCTGCGCGGCGCTCGGTCACGCGAGTCACTGCGAATTTCATGCCGACCGCCTTCCAGCTGCCCGACTCAGCCTCGAGGGCCGCTTCGGTGAGCGGGTTCTCCTCCAGCCATTCGCGCGGCAGCTCGAGCGTATAGCCGGCAGTATCGGCCGTCACGCGCAGCGGAGGCAGCGGTGCATCGGTGCGGTTGCGCAGGATCAGCGATGCGAGCCGCAGCGCGAACACCAGCCTCCAGTCGTCGTCCTCCAGTCCGGGGTCCTCCATCTTGCCGAGCTTGCCGCGGTGCGCCAGCACCACGCGCGCGAGGCGCTGTTGCTCCATGCGCGAAAAGCCCGGCATGTCCGCATTCGACAGAACGTAGGCGGAATGCTTGTGGTACTGCGCGTGCGCGATCGACAGCCCGACCTCCGCGAGGCACGCCGCCCAGTCGAGCAGCTGGCGGTCCGGATCGTCCTCGGCCGCGCGGTCAACCGATTGGTCCGCGAGCAGCGCGTCGTACACGCGCAGCGAAAGCTGGCGCACGCGCTCGGCCTGCGCCGCGTCGACATGATAGCGGCGCATGAACTGCGCGACGGTCGTTCCGCGCATGTCGCGATGCTCGACGCGCCCGAGCAGATCGTAGAGCACGCCGTGGCGCAACGCGCTCTCCGAAATCGCCATGCGCTCGATGCCGAGCTCGTCGAACACCGCGACGAGGATCGCGAGCCCGCCGGCGAACACCGCCGCGCGGCTCGAGCGCAGCCCGGGGATGCGTTCGGGATCGGCGCGTCCCTGCTTGATCGCCAGGCTGCGCAGACGATCCAGACCCTCGGGCGTGATGCCCTGCGCGACGTAGCCGTTCTCGATCAGGATCGACTCGATCGCCTGCACCGTGCCGGAGGAGCCGATCGACTCCTGCCAGCCGAGCGCGCGGCAGGCGGGCACGACGGCGGCGAGCTCCTGGCGCGCAGCGAGCTCGGCGGCCTTCATGCGCGGCTTGTCGATCTCGCCGTCGGGAAAATATTTCAGGCTGTAGCTCACGCAGCCCATGTACAGGCTTTCGGTGAGTTGCGTCTCCAGCCCGGTTCCGATGATGAATTCCGTAGATCCGCCCCCCACGTCCACCACCAGCCGGCGATGGTCGGCCTTCGGCAGCGTGTGCGCCACGCCGAGGTAGATCAGCCGCGCCTCCTCGCGCCCGGCGATCACCTCGATCGGAAAGCCGAGCGCGGCGCGCGCATCGCGCAGGAACTGCGGCGCGTTCTTGGCCACGCGCAGCGCGTTGGTGCCGACCGCGCGCACCGCCTGGCGCGGAAAGCCGCGCAACCGCTCTCCAAACTTCCCGAGCGTTTCCAGCGCGCGCGCCTGCGTGGCCCGGTCGATTCGCTTGTCCGCGGTCAATCCCGCGCCGAGGCGCACCGCCTCGCGCAGCGAATCGAGCGGATAGACCTGCCCGTCCACCACCCGGCCGATGAACAGGTGCAGACTGTTCGAGCCCAGATCGACCGCTGCGAGGGTTTCATGGCGCGCCATGTTGACCTGTGATTGTAGATTAGGATGCGCCCCGCTCTGCACAAATCCCGCTGGCAAGCAATGTCATCGTTCCGTCACGAACACGCGGTAGACTGCCGGGCCCCATGAAGCGCTCCCCGCCGCCGGCGCATTTCCTCAACCGGGAACTCGGGCTGCTCGAGTTCAACCGGCGCGTGCTCGCGCAGGCCGCCGAGGAGGGGGTGCCGCTGCTCGAGCGGCTGCGCTTCCTGACCATCGTCTCGTCCAATCTGGACGAGTTCTTCGAGATCCGCGTGGCCGGGCTCAAGGAGCAGATCAAGCTCGGGCTGCACGATCCGGGACCGGACGGGCGCAGCGCCTCGGACGTTTTCGGCGCGGTCAATCTCGAGGCCCGCGCGTTGGTGGCGGAACAGTATCAGCTGCTCAACACGGTCATCCTGCCCGCGCTGGAGAAGGAGGGCGTGCGCTTTTCGCGGCGCCATGTATGGAGCACGGCGCAGCGCCACTGGGTACGCGATTACTTCATGCGCGAGATGCTGCCGGTGCTCACGCCGATCGGCCTCGATCCGGCACACCCGTTCCCCAAGGTGCTCAACAAGAGCCTCAATTTCGCGCTCGAGCTCGAGGGACGCGACGCCTTCGGCCGCAACTCGGGCATCGCGATCGTGCAGGCCCCGCGCATCCTGCCGCGCCTGATCCGGCTACCGGCTGAAGTCGCATCGGTGGAGTACGACTTCGTGTTCCTCTCATCGATCCTGCACGCGCACGTCGACGAGCTGTTCTCGGGCATGAAGGTGCTCGGCTGCTACCAGTTCCGGCTCACTCGCAATTCCGACCTCTATGTCGAGGAGGAGGAGATCGGGGACCTGCGCAAGGCGCTGCAGGGCGAGCTGCTGCACCGGCACTTCGGCGACGGGGTGCGGCTGGAGGTCGCCGACAACTGCTCGGAGCGGCTGGTCGAATTCCTGCTGCAGCAGTTCGGCCTCGAGCGCGAAGACCTCTACGTCGTGGACGGGCCGGTCAATCTGTACCGCCTTCGCGAAGTACCCGACCAGGTCGACCGCCCCGCCCTCAAATACCCGCCGTTCCAGCCCGGCCTTCCCGGGCCGCTCGTCGGACGCGCAGACCTGTTCGAAGTACTGGCGCGCCAGGACGTGCTGCTGCACCACCCCTATCAGTCGTTTGCGCCGGTGATCAACTTCCTGCGCACCGCGGCGACCGATCCGCAGGTGATCGCGATCAAGCAGACGGTGTACCGAACCGGGACCGACTCGGAGCTGATGGAGATCCTGATCGACGCGGCGCGGCGCGGTAAGGAGGTGACAGTGATCGTCGAGCTGCTGGCGCGCTTCGACGAGGAGGCCAACCTCAACTGGGCGGAGCGGCTCGAGGAGGTGGGCGCGCACGTGGTGTACGGCGTCGTCGGCCACAAGACCCACGCCAAGATGGCGCTGGTGGTGCGCCGCGAGGAGACCGAGCAGGGCCGGCTCCTGAAGCGCTACGTGCACCTCGCGACCGGCAATTATCACCCGCGCACCGCGCGGCTCTACACCGACTTCGGCCTGTTCACGGCGAACGAGGAAATCTGCGCCGACGTGAACGAGGTGTTCCAGCAGCTCACCGGCCTGGGCCGGGCGGGCAAGCTGCGCCACCTGTGGGTGTCGCCTTTCACCATGCACAAGAGGATCGTCGCGGCAATCCGCAACGAGGTGAAGCTGGCCGCGAACGGTAAGAAGGGGCACATCATCGCCAAGATGAACTCACTGCTCGAGCCCGCGATCATCGAGGAGCTGTACGTGGCCTCGATCGCAGGCGTCAGACTCGATCTGATCGTGCGCGGCGTATGCGGGCTCAAGCCGGGCATCAAGGGCTTGTCTGAGAACATCCGCGTGTGCTCGATCATCGGCCGTTTCCTCGAACACCACCGCATCTTCTACTTCGCCAATGACGGCGCGGAGGACGTTTACCTGTCGAGCGCCGACTGGATGGAGCGCAACTTCTTCCGCCGCATCGAGCTGTGCTTTCCGCTGCTCGACCCATCCCTCAAGCGCCGCGTGATCCGTGAAGGGCTGCTCCCCTGCCTCGCCGACAACGGCCAGTCCTGGGAGATGAAGGCCGACGGGACCTACGAGCGCGCGGCACCGCGCCGCGGCCGCCGGCGTTCGGCTCAGGAAGAGCTGTTGTTCACGCTGGCGACGCCGTCGTGAGCGATGGCCGGGGCCGCGCCGGCTTCGGCCGGCTGATCGACGCAACGCGCTGGTCGCTCACGGGCCTTGCGGCCGCTTTTCGCCACGAGGCGGCGTTCCGGCAGGAGGCCATCTGCGCGGCGGTGCTGATTCCGCTCGGCCTGTGGCTCGGTGAGGACGCTCTGGAGAGCGCACTGCTGGTCGCAAGCGTGCTGCTGGTGCTGGTGGTCGAACTGCTCAACTCCGCCATCGAAGCGGCGGTCGACCGGATCTCGCCCGAGCGGCACGAACTTGCCGGGCGCGCCAAGGACCTCGGCAGCGCCGCGGTGATGGTGTCGCTGGTCCTATGCGCGGCGGTCTGGCTGCTCGTGCTCGCGGTGTAGATGCAAAAACCCCCACCTTGGCGGGGTTTCCCGTTGGCTGCGAAAAGCCGCTCGCTCAGTCCTTGTAGGCCTCGAACTCGACCGTCAGCTTGACCTCGTCGCCCAATACCGGCACACCGAACTTCATGCCGAAATCGGTGCGCTTGATGGTGCCGCTGGCATTGCCGCCGCACATCGCCTTCTTGCTCATCGGGTTTGCGCCGCATTTCCAGCGCTCGACTTTCAGCGTCACCGGCTTGGTCACGCCGAGCAGCGTCGCTTGGCCTTCCAGCTCGGTCGGATTGTCGCCGCTGAACTTCACGGCGCTCGACTTGTAGGTCATGCGCGGGAACTCGGCGCTGTTGAAGAAATCGGCCTGGCGCAGATGATCGTCGCGCGAGCGCGGCCGGCCACCCTTGTCGCCGTCACCGGTGTCGGCCGAGGCGGTCTCGACCGTGATCTCGAGCGAACCGGTCTTGGCGGCCGCGTCGAAGGTCATCTTTCCGGCCGTCTTGTTGAAGCGGCCGTACAGAGTTGACATACCGAGGTGGTCCACCGCGAAATTCACGAAGGTGTGGTACGGATCGACGGTGTAGTTTTCCGGCGCGGCACCCGCGGTGAGCGGCAGCGCGGCTGCGACGGCGAGGATAGCGAGCTTTCTCATCAATTCATCTCCTTTATGGTCATCACAAAAAAGGGCAGTCAAGCCGAACCGCGGCTCGACTGCCAGATCAGATACCAGGCTGCGGCGGCGGGAATCGCTGCGTAAACCGATGCAAGGATCGCCTGGGCCCACACCGGCGCCTTGCCCGGCAGCGGAGCGTGCGCCGCAAGCGGAATAAGCGCCAGCACCGGCAGCGCTATCAAGGGCAGTTGCGCAAGCAGCAGGGCCGCGCCCGCCAACAGCCCGCCGATCAGCCCGACGGCAAGGGCAAGAGCAGCTCCCCCCGGTAGTTGACGGCCAAGCAGCATCTGGATGAGCAGGTAGCCCCCCGCGCCCGCGCCCAGTGCAATTCCATACTGCCCCAGCGATGCGCTCGCAGAGAGCACCGCCGCGACACCGACGCCAACTCCGAGGGTGACGCCGGCGGCCCCGAGGCGCACCGGCCGATCGCGCAGCGAAAAGGTCGCAGCCACCAGCCACGCCGTGAGCAGCGCAACCCCGCCGCCCATCAGCACCGCCTCGCTCGCCGGTTTCTGCTGCAGCACACTGATGAAGACCCACACCGAGGCCGCGCCGGAAATTGCGCCGAGCGCCGGGCCGGTGGCGCGCGTCGGTTTGAAGGCGAGGTCGGCGACCAGCCCCATCACCGGCGCAAGCATGCCCAGCAGGATCAGCTTGCGCGTAGCCGTCAGCGGCGAGAACTGGAACCCGCTGACCAGGAACACCGCGGTGAGGAAACCGGCACCCGCGGCGAGCCCGCCGGCGCGCAGGGGCGCAAGCGCGGCGGCGACGACCAGGCCGACGATGAACGGCGCGACGCCGCCTTGCACCGCGGGATGATTGAGAAGTTCTTCCACGTCCGGGGCTCCGTTCAGGCGCGCGCGGCCCGAATCACGCCCGCGATAGACTTCATCACCGCGAGCGCGCGGCGCAGTTGCGCGAGATCGGCCACCTCGAAACTGAAATTCATGGTGGCGATGTCCTGGCGGGTCTGCGTGCGTACCGCGGTCACGTTGATGTGCTCGCGCGCGAGCGCATCGCCGATGTCGCGCAGCAGCCCCTGGCGGTCGTTCGCCAGCACCTGCATTTCGACCGGGTACGCGCCACCGGTGTTCTCGCCCCAGGCGGCCTCGATGAGACGCTCAGGGTTCGTTTCCATCAACCGCTTCAGGCTCGCGCAATCATCGCGGTGGATCGAAACACCTCGCCCGCGCGTGACAAAGCCGCGGATCGGGTCCGGCGGCACGGGTTTGCAGCACTTGGCCACCTGCGTGAGCAGCCGGTCTATTCCGACCACCAGGATGCCCGATGGGGCGGCTGCAGGTCTTGCCTTGCGCGGCGCGAGCGCCGGCGCTTCCGCTACGCTCGCACCTTCCTCGCCGCGCAGCGCGGCTTGCAGTTGGCGCAGGTTGATCTCGTCGCGCGCGACCGCCGCGAACAGTTCATCCGGCTTGGCAAAGCCGAGCGTGTCGGCCAGTTGCTCGAGGCTCGCACGCGTCTGGCCGATCCGCTGCAGCTCGCGTTCGACCTCGGCGCGCCCGGCAGCCACGGTTTCGGCCAGCGCCTGGTTGTTGAACCATTGCTTCACCTTGCTGCGCGCACGGTGGCTCTTCAGGTAGCCGAGCTCCGGGTTGAGCCAGTCGCGCGACGGTCCGCCGGTTTTCGCCGCGACGATCTCGACGCGCTGGCCGTTGGCGAGCGGCGTATCGAGCGGCACCATGCGGCCGTCCACCCTGGCGCCGCGGCAACGATGGCCGAGGTCGGAGTGCAGCGCATAGGCGAAATCGACCGGTGTCGACCCCGCCGGCAGATCGATCACCCGGCCCTGCGGCGTGACTACATACACAGTCTCATCCGACGCGCCCTGCCTCAGCTGCTCGATCCAGCCGGAGGAATCCGCGACCTCGTCGCGCCAGGCGAGCAGCTGGCGCAGCCACGCGATGCGCTGTTCGAACGCTGACCCGGCTCCGGCCGGCGTGCCGCCCTCTTTGTAGCGCCAATGCGCCGCGACGCCGAACTCGGCGTGACGATGCATTTCACCGGTGCGGATCTGCACTTCCAGCGCGCGGCCGTCCGGGCCGGCGACGGCGGTGTGCAGCGACCGGTAGCCGTTCAGCTTGGGGCGCGAGATGTAATCGTCGAACTCGCGCGGCATCGGCGTCCACACGTTGTGCACCACGCCGAGCGCGGCGTAACAGTCCTTCACGGAATCCACTATCACGCGCAGCGCGCGCACGTCGTGAACTTCGGAAAAATCGAGTCCCTTCGCGCGCATCTTGGCGCGGATCGAGTAGATGTGCTTGGGCCGGCCGGCAATCTCCGCCTTCACGCCGGCGGCCTCGAGCTCGCGCCCGAGCAGCGCGATCGCATCGCGGATGAAGGCTTCGCGCTCGACGCGCTTTTCGTCGAGCTGTGCGGCGATGTCCTGGTAGAGCTCGGGTTCGAGAAAACGCAGCGACAGGTCCTCCATCTCCCACTTGAGCTGCCACACGCCCAGCCGGTTCGCGAGCGGCGCGTAAATGTCGAGCGTTTCCTGCGCATAATCGCGCCGCTCGTCGCGCGGGTTCTTCGCGAACCAGCGCAGCGTCTGCGTGCGCGAGGCGAGCCGTATCAGCACCACGCGGATGTCCTCGACCATCGCGAGCACCATCTTGCGAAGCACCTCCGTCTGCCTTTCGCGTTCGGCGCGCGTTTGCGCGGCCGAGCCGCGCCCGGCGCGGATCACTACGCGCAGCCGGTAGAGCTTCTCCACGCCCGCGGCGAGCCGCTCCACCTCCTCGCCGAACTGCGCGCGCAACGCCTCCTGCTTCTCGACGTACTTGGGCGCCGCGAACAGCACCCCGGCAATGCGCGTCGCCGGGTCCATGCCGATCGCGGCAAGGCTGCCTGCCAGGCCCAGCGCGTGAGGCCAGACCGGCTCGCCGGTCGAGAGCTGATGTCCGGCGTAGGCGGAATGCGCGAATTCGAGCGCGCGCTCGAGCGCCTCGCGTTCGCCCCCGGCGAGGTCGAGTGCGAGCGCGGGAAGTGCATCGCGCGGCAGGTCGCGGGGAACCAGTTGGACGGCCGAAACCATGCGCTATTCTATCCGTCGTCCCCGCCTGCGCGGGAATGACGAGCCCTTGACCAACCCCCACCTGCTCCTCGCCCTCACCGCCTTCTTCTGGGCCGGGCACTGGATCGTGGCGCGCGCCGCAATCGGCGATATGACGCCGGTGTCGATGTCGTTCTGGCGCTGGACGACCGCCGTGGCGGTGCTGTCGATCCTGTACGGTCGCGGGTTCGCGCGCGAGTGGCCGGTGGTGCGCGCGCACTGGCTGCCGATCGCTTTCTTCGCCCTCACCGGCACCGCGGTCTACAACGTGGTCGGCTACTACGGCATCCGCGCGACCACCGCCACCAATGCGATCATGATCCAGTCGGTCACGCCGGCGCTGATCCCGCTGCTCGGGCTCGCGCTGTTTCGCGAGCGCATCGGCCCGCGCACCGCGCTCGGCGTGGCGGCGTCGTTTTGCGGCGTGCTGGCGATCATCTGCCGGCTGGAACCCGCGCGCCTCGCGACGTTGCAGATCAATCCGGGCGACTTGTTCCTGCTCGCAAACGCGCTGATGTGGTCGCTGTATACGATCTGCCTGCGCTGGAAGCCGCCGAAGCTGTCGCAAACCAGCTTTCTGCTCGCGGCAGCGATGTTCGGCATGCTGCCGATGCTGCCGCTTTATGCGCTCGAACTCGCCGCCGGCGCTCGTGCCGAGCTCGCCTGGCGGCCGCTGCTGGGCGTGCTTTACCTCGGCCTGTTCCCTTCGGTGCTGTGCTACCAGATGTGGGGCAAAGGCGTAGTGGCGCTCGGCGCGGCGCGCTCGGGCGTCTACCTGCACCTGATTCCGCTGTTCGGCACGGCGATGGCGATGCTGTTCCTCGGCGAGCGATTGCAGGCATACCATGTAGCCGGTTTCGCGCTGATCCTGACCGGCATCACGCTCACTTCGAGGCGCAGCGCATAGGAAGCGATGGGAGCGAGTCCATGGGACTGATCCGCAACTGGCGCCGCAGGCGCGTGCTGCGGGAGCACGCGGTTGATTCCGCGTTGTGGCGGCGCGTCGCGCACTCGCTGCCCTTCCTCGACGGCCTGGACGATGCGGACCAACGGCGCCTGCGCGAACTCGCGCTGCTGTTCCTCGCGGAAAAGCAGTTCGCCGGCGCGCGCGGCTTCGAGCTGACGGACCAAATGCGCCTGTCGATCGCGCTGCAGGCCTGCCTGCCGATCCTGAACCTCGGCCTCGACTGGTACGACGGCTGGGTCGGGATCGTGGTGTACGCGGGCGATTTCCGCCTCAAGCGCAGCGAGACGGACGAAGCCGGCGTGGTGCACGAATGGGACGACGAGCTGGCGGGCGAATCGATGCCCGGCGGGCCGGTGGTGCTTTCGTGGGATGCGACGCTCGCCTCGCACGACCCGGATGAAGACGACCTGATGAACATCGTGATCCACGAATTCGCGCACAAGCTCGACATGAGAAACGGCGCGGCCGACGGCCAGCCGCCGCTGCACTCGGGCATGAGCCGCGAGCGTTGGCGCGCGCTGTTCGATGCGGCCTACCGGCACTTCCGCGACGCGGTGGATCGCGGCAAGGAGACCTTCATCGATCCGTATGCAGCGGAACACCCTTCGGAATTCTTCGCCGTGGTGAGCGAAGTGTTCTTCGAGTGGCCGCACGAACTGAAGGCGGATTACCCGGAGGTGTACGAGCAGCTCGCGCTGTTCTACCGGCAGGATCCGGCGGCGCGGTTGCCGGCATGAAAACGCTCCAGATCTTCCCTTGATGATCCGGATTGGACGGACGTATAATCCGGATTGGACGAATGTCGAATCCGAATTGGACGAATCCCTGATCCGAGATGGCCGATCCCGCGGTTCTGTTTCCACGCTTCTGCGCCGAGCGCGTAGCCACCGCCCTCAAGGACACTCCTGTCGTCCTTGTAAACGGTCCGCGCCAGTGCGGCAAGACGACGCTCGTGCGCCAAATGGTCGCCGGCAAACGCGACTACATCACGCTGGATGACGCTACCACGCTGGCAGCCGCCCGGGGTGACCCGGTAGGCTTCGTGCGCAACCTGGACCGGGCCGTCATAGACGAAGTCCAGCGGGCGCCGGATCTGTTGCGAGCAATCAAGAAATCGGTGGACGAAGACCGCCGCCCCGGGCGCTTCCTGCTCACCGGCTCGACCAACGTGCTGTCGCTGCCACAGCTTTCGGAAAGCCTTGCCGGACGCATGGAAGTGGTCACGCTTCTGCCGCTCTCGCGGGCGGAACTGCGCGGCCGGAAACCCGGATTCCTCGACCACGCATTCGCGGGCAGACTCGCCAAACCGGCCGAGGTTCTGCTGCGCGACAATCTGGTGCGCGCCGTACTCACCGGCGGTTACCCGGAAATGCTCAAGCGCTCCGCGGCAAAACGGCGTCAGGCATGGGCGCGCGACTACATCAAAGCCGTCGTGCAGCGCGACGTACGCGACATCGCCGACGTCGACAAGCTCGATCAAATGCCGCGTCTGCTGCGTGCGCTGGCGCATCACGCCGGCCAACTGGTCAACTTCACGCAACTCGGTGGACAAATCGGGCTCGACGACAAGACTACGCGCAGGTACATCGGGATCCTCGAACAACTGTTTCTGGTGCGCCGAATGGAGCCCTGGTTCCGCAATCGCCTCAAGCGCCTGGTGAAAACGCCCAAGCTGCATTTCCTCGATCCAGGCCTGCTGGCGGCCTTGACGGGTGCGACCGTGGAGCGCATCTCCGAGAACCGCTCGATATTCGGCGCGCTTCTGGAAACGTTCGTTTATTCCGAGATCGAAAAACAAGCCGCATGGTCCGATCAAGCCCCCACGCTTCACTACTACCGGGACAAAGACCAGAACGAAGCGGATATCGTCATCGAGAACGACCATGGCGAACTTGTCGGCATCGAAATCAAGGCGGCCGCCACCGTCACTGCTGCCGACTTCACGGGATTGCGCAAGCTATCCGAGGCCTGCGCGGGCGATTTCAAGCTCGGTATTGTCGTTTACGACGGGGAAAACATCGTGCCGTTCGGCGACCGGATGTTTGCCGCACCGATTGCGTGCCTGTGGACATGAGTTGAACATCAGGGTCCTGCTCAGCGGCTGCCCAAATGAAAACCCTGCTGATCGTCTACCACACCGGCGGTGTGAAGACCGCGAAGATGGCAGAGGCGGTCGAGCGCGGGGCGCGCAATGCGCTGAAGGAAGCGGAAGCCGAGACGGAAGTTCAGGTGATCGTGAAGCGCGCGGCGCAGGCCGGGCCGGAGGACGTGCTCGCCGCCGACGCGCTGATCCTCGGCACGCCGGAGAACTTCGGCTACATGAGCGGGATGATGAAGGACTTCCTCGAGCGGGTGTTTTATCCTTGCGAAGGAAAAGTCGAGGGCCGTCCGTGGGCGCTGTTTGTCGGTGCGGGGCAGGATGGCAGCGGCGCGCGGAATTCGGTTGAGCGGATCGTTTTAGGCTTGCGATTGAGAAAAGTGCATGAGGCGATCATCGGGCTGAAGGAATTGACGCCTGAGGTGATTGCGCAGTGCGAAGAGCTCGGTGCGACATTTGCTGCGGGTCTTGCGATCGGAGCGCTTTGAATTCAAGGGGTTGATTGTTCGCACGGCGGATATGCAGCACGCGCTATTGATGGGCCATCGATAGCCCCTTGAACTGACGGCGATTGACTCAGAGATCGACCGATAATAAGTATGTTATGCAGCATTTTTGCGGACCAATTCAAGTTTGGCAATCCCAAGACACGGCTTCAATCGCTATGCGCAAACGCTATTTTGGACTCGACCTCTCAGGGTATTCGCGTGGCCGTTCTGGCTTGGCGGAGATAGCCACCTCCGACGACGGACTGGTCGCAACGATCTACCGCTCTCATCCATTCGCTCAGGTGGCAGGGGGACGAGACTTGTTGAACGATATGGTGGCCGCTGAACGGACAGCCCTGAACCGAATGACCTCTTTGGGAATGGTGCTCGTCGACATGCCCATCGATGTCGAGGATCTTTTCCGTCAAGGCAATCCGATCTTTGTCTGGGAGCTGACCGCCCGACCTGTCGATTTCGCCTTCGGCGGTCTGCGCCCACTAGCTGATCGGATCGGCGCTGCCGTCGCGCGCTTCAGGCACTGCGCAAGGGAGCAACCCTCAGCGAGCCTTCGGGAAACGTATCCCGCCGCCTCACTCAACGCTAGCGGTTTGCCCTCAACACAATACAAGGACGAAACCATCACCTGGGACGCGCAGGAATGGGAGGGTGGCCGCCTCGCGGAGATTGCCACCAAGATGCGCTTGGTCCCCGCCGCGCCTGTCGAGGTCACCGATGACGAGATCGATGCAATTGTCTGCGCATTCGCCGGTGCAGCTCCCGCCGGGGATATTCTCAGCGGTGACGCACTCAAGGACATGGTTCGGCAACGGATTTCTAACAAGATTCGCAAACGCGATCGGACCCATTTGGATCGACTCACAATTCCATCCAACTACCAACTCTTCCATCGGCCGCCTACGCGAGAAGTTCGGCTTCGTGTGCGACAATGGAACGAGGTCGACCCCTAGGCTGCCCATCAAGGCGTTGCGGCAGACAAGCTTGTCGGTCGCGCTTCGCGCTCCCTCTGGCGCTTGCAGCTGAACGCCGGTACGTTAGCCCCAGAGCGAAGGAGAAACCATGAACTGCCGCGAATACGTTCACGGCTATGACCCGCGCGAGAACGTGCGCCTGCAGGATCAAGCCGGCACGCTGGTCGAGCTGCTCCACTCGGACACTTCGTATCGAGCCGGCAGCAGTGTTCTCGAAGCGGGATGTGGCGTTGGCGCGCAGACGGTCACGCTCGCCCGGAACAGTCCGGACGCTCGAATCACTTCGATCGACATATCCGAAGCGTCGCTTGCCGAAGCCAAGAGAAGAGCGGACGCGGCGGGCCTCACGAACGTGCAGTTCCGCCAAGCGGACATCTTCGCTTTGCCTTTCGACCCGGCGTCCTTCGACCACATCTTCGTGTGTTTCGTTCTGGAGCACCTCGCACGGCCAATCGACGCACTGGATGCGTTAAGGGTCCTCTTGAGGCCGGGCGGCACGATCACCGTCATCGAAGGGGATCACGGATCGGCCTACTTCCATCCCGACAGCGAGGCCGCCCACACGGCGATCCGGTGCCAGGTGGATTTGCAGCGGAGGGCAGGTGGCAATGCCATGATCGGGCGAGAGCTCTTCCCGCTGATGACCAAGGCAGGATTCAGCGCGGTGCGTGTCTCTCCCCGAATGGTGTACGTGGATTCCAGCAGACCCGGGCTCGTCGACGGCTTCACCAGGAAGACGTTCACCGCGATGATCGAAGGGGTTCGCGAATCTGCGATAGAGGCCGGAATCGTCGAGCCCGCGGTCTTCGACAGAGGTATTCTGGATCTCTACCGAACGGCCGACCCGGACGGCGTCTTCTGCTACACGTTCTTCAAGGCCGTTGGAGAAAGGGTGTGACCCGGCGTTCAAAAGAAACCCTCAACCGGCGGCATATTGCCGCCGCTTTAATCGCAACAGGAGAAACCTATGCCCAAGGGTTACTGGATCGCACACGTGGACATCGTTGATCAGGAGAAATACAAAGCCTATGTAACAGCCAATGCCGAGCCCCTCAAGAAGCATGGCGCCCGCTTCCTGGTGCGGGCCGGCCGGTTCGAGAATCCCGAGGGGGAGAGCCGCACCCGCAACGCGGTGATCGAATTTCCGAGCTATCAGGCGGCCCTCGACTGCTGGAAGTCGCCCGAATACCAGCGCGCAATCAAGCTGCGCGCGGACGTCTCCACTATCGATCTCATCATCATCGAGGGGTACGAAGGCCCACAGCCGGGTTGACGATCGCTCCGGCCGCGGCGTCCCCCGTCGGCGCGCCGCTATAGGCGAACGCAGGCAGTTGGAGAATCCGTGAGCACCATGAGCAGTCCCGACACCGACAAAGTCTTCACGGGCTCGATTCCGAAGCTCTACGAAACGTATCCGGTTCCGCTGATCTTCGAGCCCTACGCTGCGGACCTGGCGCATCGGCTTGCTTCGAGATCTGTTACTCGCGTAGCCCCCAAGCTGTCTATGACGGCCCGCCGCAGAGCGCGACGTTAGCCGACATTCCCGTGAATTCACGCATTTCCTGCGCTCGTTTCCTTCTCGCCGCCACGCTCGTCCTGCTGTCAGCCGCAGCGCCGGCTGCGGTGGGCTTGACCGAAATCATCGGCAAGGCCCCCGATGGCCCGGTGACCATCTATTACCCATCAAGCAGCGAAGCTCAGCCGCTGAAGCGCGGTTCCTTCACCCTCCAGCTTGCGGTGCAAGGCACCCCCGTGCGCGGCAATGGGCGCCTGGTCGTAATTTCTCACGGCTCGGGCGGCTCGCCCTGGGTGCACGCGGATCTGGCCCGTACCATGGTCGAAGCCGGTTTCGTGGTGGCCTTGCCCGAGCATCGCGGCGATAACTACAAGGACGACAGCTCGCCCGGGCCCGAGAGCTGGAAGCTCCGCCCGGCGGAAGTGTCGCGCGCCATCGACGCGGTGGGACAGGACTCGCGCTTCGCGCCGCTGCTGACGTTGGACAAGGTGGGCATGTACGGCATGTCGGCCGGCGGCCATACTGCGCTGAGCCTGGCCGGCGGTAGCTGGTCGCCGGCGCGCTTACGGCAGCACTGCGAAGCGCACATTGCCGATGATTTCCAAACCTGCGTTGGTCTGATGACCCGGCTGACTGGAGGCCTCCTGGACGGGCTGAAAAAGACGATCGCCCTGGGCGTGATTCGCAGCCGATTCGACGACGCCAGGGCGTACACCCACGCTGACCCGCGCATCGCTGCAGTGGTCGCCGGTGTGCCGCTTGCCGCGGATTTTGATATGGCCTCGCTCGCCGCTCCGCGCGTGCCGCTGGCACTCGTGACCGCCCGGCAGGACAAGTGGCTGGTACCGCGCTTCCATAGCGACCTCGTGCTGCAGGCGTGCACTGCGTGCGAGCGGCTCGCCGATTTTCCCAACGGTGGTCATGGGGCGCTTCTGTCGCCCTTGCCACCCGGACTGACCGGTCTCGTCGGCGAGCTGCTGAACGACCCGCCAGGCTTCGACCGATCGGAGCTCCCTGCCGTGGACCGCAAGATCACGGCATTCTTTCGCAAGCACTTGGCGGCAAGATGACCCGGCGAGGCGGGTTCCGGGTGATCCTGTTCGACCTCGGCGGAGTTCTCATCGAGAACGCCGGGCGGGACGGGTTGCACGCGCTGCTTCCATATGAACTCGACCGAAGCCTGGTGCTGGAACGCTGGCTCGCCTCTCCGGCAGTGAAGCGCTTCGAAAGTGGCCTCATCCCGGCGCAGACGTTCGCGGCAGAGTTCATCGAAGAGTGGCATTTGGAGATCGGGCCTGCGGAGTTCATCGACGCGTTTGCATCGTGGCCCAAAGGTTTGTTTGATGGCGCAAAGACGCTGGTTCAAGCTCTTCGCGTGCAGCATCACGTCGCGTGCCTGAGCAACACCAACTCCGTGCACTGGGTGCGATTCCCGGATTTGCCCGGATTGTTCGACTCTGTTTTTGCGTCTCACCAGACCGGACTGATGAAACCGGATCGCGAGGCCTATGAACAGGTTCTTCGCCAGCTCGATGTACCAGCCAATGCGGTTTACTTCTTTGACGATCTGTTGCCAAACGTAGAGGCTGCACGCGCCGTTGGCATCAACGCGTTCCATGTGATGGCTTTTTCGGATATCGAGCCGGCTTTGCGTACCGAGGGTCTGTATACATGAGCGTCGATCCCAATTCCCTGCCGCCTCCGTCGAGCGCCTACGTCGCGCTCGAGAACGGCTGCTACGCCTCGAGCGGCCTGACCCGCGGCCCCTGGCATCCGGACCACCAGCATGCCGGCCCGCCGATCGCGCTGGTCGCACGCAGCATCGAGCGCGCTGCAGCCGCGCTCGAGCTCACGCACATGGCGCGGCTGACCGCCAACCTGCTGCGCCCGATCCCGATCGCCGAGCTCGCGGTCGAGGTTCAGACTGACTACGCGGGGCGCAACGTCGCCCATTTTTCCGCGCAGCTGAATGCCGGTGGCAAGGAGGTAGCGCGATTTACCGCGGTCGCGCAGCGCGAAGCCGCTCTGAACATTCCGGCTGATTTGCCGGGACACCCTCTGCCGCACGCGCCGCGCTCGGTCGAGGAATCATCCGCGGCCACGTTTCCGTTCTCGGCCGATCTGATCGGCTATCAGGACCTGATGGAGAACCGGATTGCGCAAGGCGTTTTTTTCCGCGGCCCTTGCGCCGTCTGGTTCCGCATCCGCTACCCGCTTGTCGCCGGCGAGGAACCGAGCGCGATGCAGCGCGTCGCGGTCGCCGCGGATTCGGGCAACGGCATCAGCGCCGTGCTCGACTTCCGCCGCTACATCTTCGTCAACTCCGACCTTACCATCAACCTGCTGCGCAAGCCGCACGGCGAATGGATTTGCATCGATGCGCGCACGCTCCTGGGATCGAGCGGCGGCGGCCTGGCCGAAGCGCGGATCTTCGATTCGATCGGGCTGGTCGGCAGGTCGACGCAAAGCCTTGCGATCCGGCTGCGCGAGTGAAGGCTGAATCAGGCGACCAGCTTCACCGCTTCGCCGCAAGTCCGAGGTGGACGAAAGACTCCACGTTCTTCGGACGCTTCGTACCCGGCGCAAGCCTGCCGTCGTCCTTCGCAACGCCGGCGTGCATCGACACCGGCACCAGGCCCGCCCAGATCGGAAGCTGATAGTCCTCTTCGTCGTCGATCACGCCGGCGGCGCGGATCTTGGCCGAAGCCTCCTCGATCCGCATGCCCAGTACCGTGGTCGCCTTGAGTTCCTGCTTGTTCACCGGCCGCAGCCCCTTCCAGCGTCCGGGCACCATGCGCTCGACGAAGGCCTCCATCTTGGCGAGCTTTTCGGCAGGATCCTCGACCTTGTGCGCTTTCCCGAACAGCATCGCCGAGCGGTAATCGATCGAGTGGTGGAATCCGGAGCGAGCGAGCACGAGGCCGTCCACGTGCGTCACCGCGAGGCAGCAGTCCACGCCTTTTTCGAGGTGGCGCAGCATGCGCGAGGCCGATGAACCGTGCCAGTACACCGAGTCGCCCTCGCGCCAGTAGCAGGTCGGCGTTACGTAGGGCTGGCCGCCGATCGCGTAGCCGACGTGGCAGAGGAAGCCCGAGTCGAGAATCGCGTACAGCGTGTCCTTGTCGTAGTGGCCGCGCTTGTGCAGGCGCTTGAGCTTCGATCGGGCGGTCGGGGTGAAGGATTTCACTCGGAGATGCTCCCTTTGGAAGTCGTCATGTTAGCAGCCGCGGCCACGCGTACCGGCCGCGCGATCCACACCAGCGCGGCGAGCACGATGAACAGCACGCCTGCCATCCAGAACAGGTCGTTGGTGCTCAGCATGCGCGCCTCGGCTTCGACCATCTGATCGAGCTGCGCGATCGCCTGCTCCGGTGTGAAGCCGGCGCCCTGCAGCGTGGCGAGCGCGGCGTCGGTCGCGGGGTCGTAGGACGTCAGATTTTCGACGAGGTGCGCGCGGTGCAGTTTCGTGCGGTCGTCCCACAGCGTGATCGCGACCGACGCACCGAACGCGCCCAAGGTGTAGCGCGCGAAGTTGTTGAGTCCGGTGGCCGCGGGCACGCGTTCGGCCGGCAGCCCGGCAAGCGCGAGCGCCGTGAGCGGCAGAAAGAACATCACGTTCGCCGCGCCCTGGATGAACATCGGCAGCGCGATGGTCCACGCATCGGCATGCAGATCGAACCGGGCGCGCATGAAAGACACCACCGCGAAAATCAGGAAACCCGCGCAGGCGATCCAGCGCTGGTCGGTCCTCGGGATGCTGTACCCGATCAGCGGCGCGAGCAGCATCGCCAGCAACCCGAAGGGCGCCATCATCAGCCCCGCCCAGATCTGCGTATAGCCCATCACGGTCTGCAGCCACAGCGGCAGAATCACCAGCGAGGCGAAAAACACCGCGTAGCCGACCGACAGCGTCAGCGTCCCGCTCCAGAAATTGCGCACGCCGAACAGCGACAGATCGACGATCGGGTGCGGATTGTCGAGCAGCTCCCAGGCAAGGAACGACGCGAACCCGAACCCTGCGACGCACGCGAGCGCGACGATCTCGCCGGAGCTGAACCAGTCGAGCTCCTTGCCCTTGTCGAGCATGATCTGCAGCGCGCCCACCCACAGCACCAGCAGCACCAGCCCGACCACATCGATCGGCACCTTGCGGGTGGCCGATTCGCGCCGGCCGTAGATCTGCCAGATGATCGCCGCCGCGAGCAGCCCGACCGGGACGTTGATGTAGAAGATCCACGGCCAGGTCGCCTCTTCGGTGATCCAGCCCCCGATCAGCGGTCCGCTGATCGGCGCGATCAGCGCGGTCATCGACCATAGTGCGAGCGCGAAGCCGGATCTCTCTCGCGTGAACGTGGTGAGCAGCAGCGTCTGCGACAGTGGAACCATCGGCCCCGCCACCAGCCCCTGCAGCACTCGGCACGCAATCAGCGCTTCCATCCCCGGCGCGATCGCGCACAGCCAGGAGGCGGCGGTGAACAGCAGGATCGAGGCGACCATCAGCCGCACCGGGCCGAAGCGCGTGGCGAGCCAGCCGGTCAGCGGCAGCGCGATCGCGTTCGCGACCGTGAACGACGTGATGATCCATGTGCCCTGTGTCGGGCTCACGCCGAGATCGCCCGCGATGGTCGGGATCGCGACGTTGGCGATGGTCACGTCGAGCACGGTCATGAACGTCGCGCCGGCAAGCGCGATCGCGCCGAGCATGCGCTCCGCGCCGGCGAGTTCCGCCGGTGCAGGGGCTGCCGCAGCGGCCGCCTCGGGTACTGCGCTCATTTGCCCCGGGTTGCCGCGCCGAGATTGGCAGCCACGATCGCGCGCACGCGGGCGTCGGCTTCGCCCGACTTCGCCGCCGGCGCGGCAATCGAGTAGGCCGCGCTCGAACGCGGCGCGGCGGCGAGCTGCGCTCCGCTGGTGTCGCGCACGTCCACCTCCGCGCGCATCGATAGGCCGATGCGCAGCGGGTGTTCCTCCAGTTGCTTCTGCTCGAGCAGGATGCGCACCGGCAGGCGCTGCACCACCTTGATCCAGTTGCCGGTGGCGTTCTGCGGCGGCAGCAGCGCGAAGGCTCCCCCGGTTCCGGCCGCCAGCCCTGCCACGCGGCCGCGGAACTCGACGCGATCGCCGTACATGTCCGCAACCATGCGCACCGGCTGTCCGATGCGCATCTCGCGAAGCTGGCTTTCCTTGAAGTTCGCGTCCACCCAGAGCTGGTCGAGCGGCACGATCGCCATCAGCGCCGCGCCGGGCGCGACGCGCTGGCCGATCTGCACCGAGCGCTTGGCGACGTAACCGTCGACCGGCGCCGCGATCTCTGCGCGCGTCAACGCGAGGAACGCTTCCCGTACGCGCGCTGCGGCGCGCTGCACGTTCGGATGCGCCTCGACCGTGGTGCGGTCGGTGAGCGTGCGGTTCGAGGCGAGCTTTTCGCGCGCCTCCTCGAGCGCGGCCTGCGCGGTCGCCACCGCGGCGCGCGCGTTGTCGAGCGTTTCCTTCGAGATCATGCCCTTCGCCGCGAGCTGCACGCGGCGCGCATGGTCTTCCTCCGCCCGGACCAACTCCGACTGGCGCACCGCGACGCCGGCCTCGAGCGTGTTGTTGTTGGCATACAGCGTGCGCGATTCGCGCACGGCTTGCGCGAGCAGCGCCTCGGCCTGCTCGAGCGCCACCTGCGCGTCGGCTGTATCGAGCCGCACCAGCCGCTGGCCGGCCTTCACGCGGTCGGTGTCGTCGGCGGCAATCGACACCACGGTGCCCGCCACCTGCGGAGTCACCTGCACCAGATTGCCGGCGACGTAGGCGTTGTCGGTGGTCTCGAAATTGCGCCCCACCAGATGCCACCACGCGGCCCACCCGGCGCCGCCCGCGGCGAACGCGAACACGAGCAGCACGAGCACGATGCGGCGCCCTCTGAGTCCGGCCATCGCGTCAGTCCCGGTTCGCCAGCATGCGCGCGAGATAGCCTTTGAGGCGATCGAGCTCGGCGCGCGTGAAGCCGCGCAGGTGGCGGTTGAGCACCTTGACCGCGACTGCGGGCAGGCGGGCGGCGAGCCGGCGGCCCGCCGCGGTCAGCTCGAGCGTCGCCGCGCGCCGGTCGACGGCGTGCGGCACGCGCCGCAGCAGGCCTTTCTTCACCAGCCGGCCGATCATGCGCGTGAGCGAGCCGGTGTCGTAGTTGTGCTCGCGCGCCAGATCCGCCGCGCGCTCGGCGCGGCCGTGCGCGATGTAGATCAGGATCGCGCCTTGCGCCGAGGATATGCCCCACGAGGCGACTTCGCGGTCGACCGACGCGAACAGCGACGCGCGCAGGCGCGTGATCATGTAGCCCACGCTGTCCTGCACGCGGTAGTCCTCCGCGCGGTAAAGGTCGCCCTTGCTTGCCGGCATGCCAAACCCGGAGATTGCTGCCTGAGCAGCAACTTGCCTGCCTGGGCAGGCAATGTCAAGCGCGGCCGGAGAGGACCCCTTTCAGTTCGTCGCGGCTGGCGCGCAGCAGCTTCTCGGTCGCGGCCCAGTCCATGCAGGCGTCGGTGATCGAAACGCCGTAGCGCAGCTGCTCGCGCGCAACCAGCGGCTGACTGCCCCACTCGAGGTTCGATTCGAGCATCATGCCGGCGATCGAGCGGTTGCCGCCGATGACCTGCCGCACGCAGTCGGCGAACACCAGCGGCTGGCGCGCCGGGTCCTTGCCCGAATTGCCGTGGCTGCAGTCGATCATGATGTTCTGCGCGAGACCCGCCTTGGCCAGCTCTTCGCCGGCGAGGGCCACCGCGACCGAGTCGTAGTTCGGCGCCTTGCCGCCGCGCAGCACCATGTGCGCATAGCGGTTGCCGCGCGTGTAGGTCACCGCGCAGCGCCCGGTCTCGTCGATGCCGAGGAATGCGTGCGGCTGCGATACCGCAAGCAACGCATGGATCGCGATCGCGCGGTTGCCGTCGGTGCCGTTCTTGATGCCGACCGGCATCGACAGGCCGCTCGCCATCTCGCGGTGGGTCTGCGATTCGGTGGTGCGCGCGCCGATCGCGCTCCAGGACATCAGGTCCGACAGGTACTGCGGCGTGATCGGGTCGAGCGCCTCGGTCGCGCACGGCAGCCCGAGTTCGTTCAGGTCGAGCAACAGCTTCCTCGCGATGCGCAGGCCTTTCTCGATCTGGAACGTGTCGTCGAGGTCAGGGTCGTTGATCAGGCCTTTCCAGCCGACGGTAGTGCGCGGCTTTTCGAAATACACGCGCATCGCCAGCAGGAACGAATCGTCGAGTTCGCGCGCAAGCGCGGCGAGCCGGCCGGCGTAGTCGAGCGCCGCCGCCGGGTCGTGGATCGAGCACGGTCCGACGACCACCAGCAGGCGCCGGTCCTCGCGATCAAGGATGCGCTGGATCGCGGCGCGGCCTTCGAGCACGGTGCGCGCGGCGCGCTCGTTCAGCGGCAAATCCTTGCGCAACTCCTCGGGCGCGATCAGGCGCTCCTGGCGGGTGACGTTGAGGTCTTTGATGCGGGCGCGGGGCGGGCGGAGCATGATGTCACCTGATTCTTGTCAAGATCCCGGATGCTACACCGCTTGTGCGAATGCATGACATCTCGTCATGCCCGCTTGCGCGGCGAGCGGCGCTCCTCAGCCGAGCAGGAAATCGCATACCAGCTTGATCTGGTCGTCGTGCATCAGCGTCGGCGCGTGTCCGACGCCTGCGATTTCGAGCACTTTCGCCCTCGGCCCGCGCACGGCCATCTGCGCCGCGGTTTCCTTTGCAAGCAGGTCCGAATTCTCCCCGCGCAACAACAGCGTCGGGCAGCGCACCGCGTCCCACATCGGCCACAACTCGAGGTCTTTGTCGGGCATGTTTTTCTTGAACGGCTCCGCAAGACGCGGGTCGTAATGCATGCGCAGCCCGCCGTCGGCCTGCTTGCGCACCACGACCTGGGTGAGAAAGCGCCATTCCGCGTCGCTGTGCGCTCCGAACGTCGCGCTCACCGCGCGCACGTATTGCTCGGCGGCCTCGATCGATGCGAACTGCGGCGCCATTCCGACGTAGGTCGCGATGCGCTCGAGCGAGACCTTGCTGATCACCGGGCCGGCGTCGTTGATGACGAACTTGCGCACCGGCGTGTCGCGCTGTGCCGCGTACGCCATGCCGATCAGGCCGCCCATCGAGGTGCCGACCCAGTGAATTTCGGCTGTATCGAGGCGCGCCACCAGCGTCACCATGTCCGAGAGATACTGCGGGATCTGGTAGAGCATCGGATCGGCGAGCCAGTCCGAGTCGCCCCGCCCAGCCGTATCCGGGCAGATCACGCGGTAGTGGCCGGCGAGCGCTTCGGCGAGGTTGTCGAAGTCGCGCGCGCAGCGCGTCAGGCCATGCGCGCACACCAGCACGCGGGGATTCTTCGCATCGCCCCATTCGAGGTAGGAGATACGGTGCAGTCCCGCGCTCGAGGCGCATTGCACGCTGCGCCTGCGCGATTCGTATTTCATTTCCTCTCCAGCCATGCCGCGTGCACCGCCTCGCGCATGCTCGCGGCCTGCGGCGAAAGGTTGCCGTAGCGGTTGCCCGGCAGCGCGTTGCGCAACTGCGCCATGCGCGCCGCCTTCAGGTTCGCGCCGCGCACCGGCCAGCCCGCTTGCGCGTAACGGCGGCGCTCGAGCGCCGTCTCAGCTTGCGGCGCATCGTCGTACCACAGCCAATCGCCGGCGAACTCGAACGCGATGTCCTCCAGCTCGGCGAGCAGCGCTTCCTCGAGCGAAGCATCCATCGATATCAACTCGAGCGCGCCGTCCCATCTGAACCAGGCGTGCCGGTCGCCAGACGCGCAATAGCCGATGCACGCCTCGCCGGCCTCGGTCTGCCTGCGCCGGCAGGCGACGGCGAGTACGAGCTCGCCCGCATCGCCGATTTCGACGTCGAGTTCGAGCCGTCCGGTGTCGAGCGGTTCGCTCGATTGCTCCGACAGGCGCCCGTTCTCGATCACCGCGCGGCCGCGCAGCCCGAGGCCCTGATTCACCCATTCGGCCTCGACCCGCACCTCGGGGAACTCCGCCGAGGCCGAGGCGAACACGGGAAACGGGATCCCGCGCTCGAGCTCGAACCGGTACTCGAGCCGGTCTGCGGCGTGATGCTCGGAATAACGCTCGGCGTCGATGTCGCGCACCATCAGGTAGCGCACGCGCTCGCGGAAATCCGCGAGCCGCGCGCCGAGCCCCGAGACCCTGAGGGTGGCGACAAAACGCTCCGCCCGCATTCCTCCAACCTACGCTTCGTACTTGAACGACAGCGCCAGACGCGTGCGAAAGGCGGTGACCTTGCCGCTATCCACCTTCAGATCCATCTTCACCACTTCGGCGATGCGCAGGTCGCGCAGCGATTTCGAAGCGATGTTCACTGCATTGCGCGCGGCGTCTTCCCAGGAAGTCTTGCTGATCCCGATTACGTCGACGACCCGGTAAACACCATCACCGTCTTTCTTTCCCATGACATCCTCCACTGGTTGGATGCGGCGAAACGGCCGCCGGAGAATTATAGGCCGGCTTTATGGGCCGGTTCATGCAGGACCTCATTGTCAGCGCACCGGATACCAGTAGCGGGGGCGCGCAGCGCGGGCGGTTTCGGCCTGGACGCCGCCTTCGGCGAACCGCAGCGTGACCGCGCCGTCCAGATCGGTGCGCAGCACCTGCACACCCAACGCCGCGTAACGTGCGAGGACCTCGGCGCGCGGATGGCCGAAGCGGTTGCGGTAGCCGGCCGCCACGACCGCATGGCGCGGCGCGACGGCAGCGAGGAAATCCGGCGTCGAGGAGGTGACGCTGCCATGATGAGGCACGAGCAGGGCCTGCGCCGCGAGCCCGCGGGGATTTGACGCGGGCATCGACGCGGTCGCCGCGAGCATCTCGCTTTCCGCGGCGCGTTCTATGTCGCCGGTGAGTAGCATCGCGCCATGCGCTGTAGCGACGCGCAGTACGCACGAAAGATTGTTGCTGCGCACGCGACCGCCGGCTTCGAGCGATGCCGGATGCAGCACATCGAAGCGCACGCCGTCCCAGTCCCAGGCGGCGCCGCGCAGGCAGGCGCCGGACTCGCCGACTTGTGCGTGCAGCGGATGCCTGCGAGCGAGCGAACTGAGCATGCGTCCGGTATCCACGTTCGCGAGCACCGAGGCGGCGCCTCCGGTGTGGTCGCTGTCGAGGTGGGTGAGGACCAGCACATCGAGCGCATCCACGCCGGTCGCGCGCAGGTAGGGCACCACCACGCGTTCGCCGCCATCGGCCTCGGGACCGTACAGCGGACCGGCGTCGTAGAGCAGCGCATGCTGCTCGGTGCGCACCAGCACCGCCAGCCCCTGCCCTACATCGAGCGTGGTGATCCACGCCTCGCCCGGCGCGGGGCGCGGCGGCGCGACCAGGAACACCGGCGCAAGCAGCAGCGCTCCGGCCCAGCGCGACGGCACGCCGCGCGGCGCGAGCAGCCACGCGACGCCCGCGATCGCCGCGAGGACCGCCCAAAGCGGCGGCACATGCTGCTGCCAGAGCGCCAGCGGCAACGCCGCGCACCATTCAAGAAACACCAGCATCCGCAGCGTCAGCCACTCGGCGGTGAGCAGCAGCGCGTCCACCGGAACCAGCGCCGCGACCAGTGCGAGCGGCGTGATCACCGCACTCACCAGCGGAATCGCCACTGCATTGGCAAGCGGCCCCACCAGCGACACCTGGCCGAACAACAGCAGCGCCGCCGGCGCGAGTCCGAGCGTGATCGCCCACTGGATGCGCGCCCACTGCATCGCCTTTCCCGGCGCTTCGGTCCAGCCGAGGGAGACGTAGAAGATCAGCGCCACCGCGCCGAAGGAAAGCCAGAAACCCGCTGAGAGCACCGCCCACGGATCGGCGAGCAGGACTGCGGCGAGCGCAATCGCGAGCACGCGGCCTCCGGATGCGATCTGCCCGGTCCAGAGCGCCGCGGCCACCACCGCGACCATGTAACAGGTGCGCTGCGCGGGGACCGCGAACCCCGCGAGCAGTGAATAACCGAGCGCGGCCGCCACCGCCGCCAGCGCCGCGGCTTTGCGCGCGGGCAGTGCGAGCGCGAGCCGCGGCACGCGCCTCCAGCCGAACGCCACCAGCGCCGCGCACAACCCCGAGATCAGCGTCACGTGCAACCCGGAAATACTCATCAGGTGCGTGACCCCGGTCTGTCTGAACAGGCGCCACTCCTCGTTACTGATCGAGCGCTCCTCGCCCACCGCGAGCGCGACCAGGATGCCGCTCGCGGGCGTGACGCCCAGCACCGCTATGAACCGGTCGCGCACCGTCTCGCGGATCTGCTCGATGCGGTCCATCGGGCTGTTGCGCGAGCCGAGCCTGCGCGCACCGCCGCGCACATAGCCGGTCGCGCCCACACCGCGCTCGAGCAGCCACGCTTCGTAATCGAAGCCGAACGGATTCGCGTTTCCGTGCGGACGGCGCAGCCGAACGCGAAACGACCAGCGCTCCCCCGGATGCACCCGCAGCGACTCGTCGAGCACGCCGGGTGTGTCGTCCACGCCCTGCACCAGCGGCGTGCGGTACCAGGCGAGGAGCAGTTTCGATGGCACACGCGCGCCGCTCGCTTCGGACTCGATCTCGAACTCGAAGCGCAGGCTGCGCTCACTGACCGCGGGAAGGCTGGAGACCACGCCGAGCACTTCGAGGTCGCGGCCCTCGAGCGAAGCATCCAGTCGGTCGGCAATGCGCAGATGCGCGAACCCCGCGGCCCACAGGAACCCGAGCGCGAACGAAGCCACGAGCGCGCCGATCCGCCATTCGCGGCGCAGGCACAGGAACGCCGCAATCGCGGCGGGCAGCATCGCGAGCAGCCACCCCGGCGCAGGCAGCGCCGCCTGGAACTGCAGCAACAGCACGCCGGCGGCGAAGGCGAGGATGGCGAGGCTCATCGTACAATCAGCAACGTGCGGCGCGATGCCGCGATGACGTCATGCCCCGCAAATTCTTCCGCAAGCACCTGCCTTCGAGCGAGTCGATCCGCGCCCACAAGCACCTTGGCCGGTTCGGCGACTGGCTCCATCACCCGAACTTGTGGCACCTGAACCGGCGATCGGTCTCGGGCGGCTTCGCGATCGGCCTGTTCGCCGGACTCATTCCCGGACCGCTGCAGATGCTCGGCGCGGCGCTGCTCGCGATCCCGCTGCGCATGAACCTTCCGGTGGCGCTGCTCACCACGCTCTACACCAACCCGCTCACCATCGTGCCGCTGTACCTGGTGGCCTACGAGTACGGACGGCTGCTGACCGGTGTCCGGAACCACGCGGCGGAAATCCGCCCGTTCGAGCCCGAGTTCAATTGGTCGAATCTGTGGGGTTCGCTGGTTTCGCTGTCAGACTGGATGCTCTCGCTCGGCAAGCCGCTCGCGATCGGATTGGTGGCGCTCGCGCTCACGCTCGCGGCCGCAGGGTGGATCGCAGCGCAGCTCGGCTGGCGCGCCTACGTCGTGCTCAAGTGGCGTGCGCGGCGCAGGCGGCGCGCGCGGCGGTGATAGAGTTCCCGGCTGCCCGGATGCACACGCCTCTCCTCCTCGTCCGCTTCTACCACGCTTTCAAGCTGCCGGTATTGCTGGGACTGGTGATCGCGGCCGCGGGAACCTTCGGCTACTGGATCGTCAGCGACTACAGGGCCTCGCTGCTCAACTGCCTGTACATGACCTTCATCACCGTGGCCACCATCGGTTTCGGCGAAATCATCGACCTTTCGGCGAGCCCGAACGGGCGGATCTTCACCATGGCGATCGCCACGCTCGGGATCGCCAACGTCGCCTATACCACTTCGAAGCTCACCGCTTTCATCCTTGAATCCGAAATCAACGAAGTCCTGAGGAGGCGCAGAATGCAGGAGCGCATCGATGCATTGTCGGGCCATTACATCGTCTGCGGCATCGGCCGCGTCGGCACCAACGTAGCCCACGAGCTGGCCGTCACCGGCCGCACGTTCGTGGCACTCGACGAGTCCGCCGAGGCGGTCGAGCTGTTCCACGAGAAATACCCCGACGCATTCGCGCTGCACGGCGACGCGCAGGACGACGAGCTGCTCAAGCGCTCGGGCGTGGCGCGCGCCGCCGGCGTGTTCGCGGTGACCGGCGACGACGGCGGCAACGTGCTGATCACGCTTTCGGCCAAGCAGCTCGGCCCGCAGGCGCGGCTGGTGGCGCGCTGCCACGAGGTGCGCAACATCGACAAGCTCAAGCGCGTCGGCGCGGACGCGATCGTCTCGCCCGATTTCACCGGCGGCATGCGCATCGCCTCGAGCATGATCCGCCCGACGGTGGTGAGCTTTCTCGACGAAATGCTGCGCACCGACGAGAAGCTGCGCGTCGAGGAGGTGCGCATCCCCGAGGGTTTCGCGCCGCGCGGGCTGCTGCAGGTCGCGCCGCCCTCGCGCGACTACATCGTGCTCGCCGTGCGCGCGGGGGAGCGCTGGGTGTTCAACCCGCGCGACGACTTCGTTCTCGATCCCGGCTGCACGCTGGTGGTGATGGCGCACCCCGAGGGCCGCCAGACGCTGGAGCGGCGCGTTGCGACCTGAAACGCGAGGGTGAGAGGCGCGTTACCACCGCACCCTCTCGCTTCGCTCTAGGCCGGGCGCAGTACGCCCTCGCGCAGCTCCATGATGCGCTCGGCGCGCGCCGCGAGCGACGCATCATGGGTGACGATGACGAAGGCGGTGCCGTGCGCGTTCGAAGCGCGCAGCATCGTGTCGAACACCGTTTCTGCGGTCTGCGAATCCAGATTTCCCGTGGGTTCATCGGCCAGCACGCATGCCGGCTCGGTGACCAGGGCGCGCGCAAACGCCGCGCGCTGGCGCTCGCCGCCGGAGAGCTCGCCCGGCAGGTGCGCGGTGCGCTCGCCAAGGCCCACTTCGGCCATCGCCTTGCGCGCCCGCTCGAGCGCCTCGCCGCGGCCGGTGCGCCGGATGAACAGCGGCATCGCGACGTTCTCAAGCGCGGTGAACTCGGCCAGCAGGTGGTGGAACTGGTAGACGAAGCCGAGGGTGGCGTTTCTCACGCGCCCGCGCTCGGCTTCGGCCAGCGTGCTGAAATCCTTTCCCCGCACGTACACCGTGCCGCCGGTGGGCGCGTCCAGCCCGCCGAGCAGGTGCAGCAGCGTGCTCTTTCCCGAACCCGAACGGCCCATGATCGCCACGCGCTCGCCCGCGCGCAACTCGAAATCCACGCCGAGCAGCACCGGCACCGACAGCGGCCCCTGGGCGTAGGTCTTCTTCAGTCCCTTGCAGGCGAGGACGGGTTCACTCATAGCGCAGCGCTTCGGCGGGGTTGACGCGCGCGGCGCGCCAGCTCGGGTAGATCGCGGCGACGAAGGCGAGCACCAGCGCGACGACCGCCACGGTCACGACGTCCGACATCTGCACGTCGGAAGGCAGGTCGGCGATGAAGTACACGTCCTTGGCGAGGAACTTGAAGCCGAGCACCTGTTCGATCGCCGGCACGATCACGTCGATGTTCAGGCCGGTGACGATCCCGCTCACCACGCCGATCAGCGTGCCGGTCACGCCGATCAGCGCGCCCTGCACCACGAAGATCGCCAGCACCGAGCCGGGCGACGCGCCGAGCGTGCGCAGGATCGCGATGTCGGCGCGCTTGTCGGTCACCACCATCACCAGCGTGGAGACGATATTGAACGCCGCCACCGCGACGATCAGCGTCAGGATGATGAACATCATGCGCTTCTCGATCTCCACCGCGCGGAAGAAATTGGCGTGGCTGCGCGTCCAGTCGGACGCGAATACGCCCGGATCGAGCTTCGCCATCAGTTCGCGCGCCACCGTGCGCGCCGCGAACAGGTCGTCGAGCTTCAGGCGCACCCCCGAAACATCGGTGCCGAGCTGGTACAGGCGCTGCGCGTCCTCGAGGTGCACCAGCGCGAGCCCGGCGTCGTATTCGTAGTGGTCCACCTGGAAGATGCCGGCCACGGTGAACTGCTTCACGCGCGGCACGATCCCCGCCGGCGTCACGGTACCCTGCGGCGCGATCAGTGCGATCTTGTCGCCGACCACGGCGCCGAGCGCGCGCGCGAGATCCACCCCGAGCACGATGCCGAATTCGCCCGGCTTCAGCGCTTCGAGCGAGCCGCTCTTCATGTGGCGGCCGATGTCGGCGACGCGCTCTTCCATCTCCGGCAGCACGCCGCGCACGATCGCGCCGCGCACGCCCTGGCCGAAGGTGAGCATCGCCTGCGCGTTGACGAACGGCGCGCTCGCGACCACGCGCGGATGCTCACCTGCGGTCTTCGCCACCTTGCGCCAGTCGGTGAGGCGCCCCGCGTCGCCCGAGATCTGCACGTGCGAGGCCACGCCGAGAATGCGCGTGCGCAGCTCCTTCTGGAAGCCGTTCATCACCGAAAGAACGACGATCAGCGCCCAGACGCCGAGCGCGATGCCGGCCATCGAAGTCACCGCGATGAAGGAAACGAAACGGTTGCCGCGCTTGGCGCGCGTGTAGCGCAGGCCGACCAGCAGTTCGTAGCGCAAGATGGATCCTGTAGGACCGCGCGAGAATACTACAATTGCCGCTGATGGACGCCGAAGCCCAAGCCCTGCTGCAAGCCCTGCTGCGCCGGACACGCATCGCGTCGCTCGCGACCTTGCGCGGCGGCGCGCCGAATGTCTCGATGGTGCTGTACCTGCCCGAGGATGATTTCACTGCGTTCCACATCCGCGTCAGCCGCCTCGCGTGGCATACGCAGGACATGCAGGACGACGCGCGCGTCGCGCTCTCGATCCAGGAAACCGACGCGCCGTCGCGCGACCCGCAGCAACTGGCGCGTCTCACGCTGCGCGGCGAAGCCACGCGGCTCACCGAAGAAGGCGCGCAGTTCGAGCGCCTGAAAGCGGCCTGGCTCGCGCGCTACCCGGATGCGGGCGTGACTTTCGAGCTGCCGGATTTTTCGTTCTGGCGGATCGCGCCGCGCGAGGCGCGGTTCGTGGCGGGGTTCGCGCGGACTTTCAACCTGGCGCCGGAGGGGCTGGTTGAAGTCGCGAAGACTCGGGCGGCGCCGGCAACGTAAGTCTTACCCGGTCCGCACCGGATCGATCCGGTCGAGCGGGCTCTTTACCGCCCGCCCGCCGCGATTCAGTACGTGCGTGTAGACCATGGTGGTCGAAACATCCGAATGCCCGAGCAACTCCTGCACCGTGCGGATGTCGTAGCCGGACTGCAGGAGGTGCGTTGCGAACGAATGCCGCAGCGTGTGACAACTCACCGGCTTGATGATGCTCGCGACGCGCGTCGCGCGCTTGATCGCGCGACTCATCGTATCTGGGTAAACGTGGTGGCGTCGAATGACCCCCGAATCCAGATCGACCGAGCGGTTTTTCGACGGAAACAGGAACTGCCAGCCCCACTCGTATCCCGCGCGCGGATACTTGCGCGACAAGGCGTGAGGCAGCCAGACATCTCCGTAACCCTCCGCGAGGTCCCGCCGATGAAGCGTGCGCACCTTGCCGAGGTGGGCCTGAAGCGATTGCACCACGCTTTCAGGCAGCATCGTTACACGGTCCTTCGCCCCTTTGCCGTCGCGCACAAGCACCCGGCGATATGCGAAGTCCACGTCCTTGACGCGAAGCTCCAGGCATTCCTGCAGGCGCAGGCCCGCGCCGTAGAGCAGACTCGCCATCATCCAGGTCACGCCTTCGAGCTGCTCGAGCACTGCCTTGTACAGAAACAGCAGCGCGGCGAGCGCCTGGTTCTGCGTCGCGGCCGCGACGTTGCGATCGGTAGCGAGCCAGCTGAGGAACGCCGTCACCTCAGCTGCACCCAATTCGGCCGGATGGCGTTTGTTGTTATGAAGGATGAAATAGCGGATCCAGAACCAGTAAGTTTTCTCCGTCCGCCGACTGTAATGACGCGAGCGGATCGCCGCGCGCACGCGGTCGATCAAACGGGGTGCAGGAGAGGCGTTTGAGGAACCTTGCGAGGAATCAGCGGGTTGTTCCATAAATAGCCGTTCATCGGAGTTACTGTATAGCCACCACTCCCTTGACGCGCTGATTTGAGGGCAGGTTGACGAAACGAACGCGGAGCATGACGATGTTCATCAGCACTTTTGCTTATGATTGAGCGTTCGGCGTCACATAGCGGCAGCAGGTGATTCACTAGCGCCTTTTATTTCAGGTAAGGCAGTCGTATCTAAAACGAAGGAGAAGACAATGGGTGAATGGTCCGACTATTTCGAGGATTTCCCAGAAGAGAATCCAGCCAATTATGTAGGCAACCGTTTTGACCCGAAGGGCGCTGAAGCGCTCCGGACGCAGGCAGCCAAGGCCGCCCAAGAGCAGGCAAAGCTTGACGCGGAAATTGGCAGAATCATTCAAAAGCACAGCAATCCTGCGGCGCCGGGCAAGAAGCAAAGTGAGTAGCGGAGTGCCGCCCAACTCTATGTCGAACGGACGGGCCTTCAGCGGCGTGCCGTGTGCGAGCAGCTCCCTGGCCCGCCGTTCACAACGACGTTAGAACGCAAAATGACCGTGTCGCCGTTTGAACACTTGCAAGTTCCCCGCGAGTTGGTTTGCGAATTTTTCGGGGTGTTTTCTCGTTTTGAATTTGCGCTCAAAGAATCAAAGTTCTTTCGCTCAAGCCACAACTCCCGCGCAGCACCAGACTGGCGGCTTTTCGGAGAAAAGTTCGGTAAATTTCTTCCGGCCGAAATCACGAATAGCGAAGCCATTCAGTACTTATTGAAGGAGCCACCTTTCGTTCAAGAAGTGGAAAACGGCTCAATTCATTGGAAACCTGCCCCGCTTCGTGGTGACACAGATGGCGAACGAGTTATTGATGCTATTCAACGTGTGCGGAATAATCTTTTTCACGGTGGGAAGCATTCGCCTCATTCTCCGCAGGGTCGAGACGAAAAACTTGTTCGAGGCGCACTTGCTGTCCTTGAAGCATGCATCGGATTGAACAAGGACCTGCAATTTTGTTATGAGAATTCTAAATCCTGATGATCACGAGTACGACACATTTTCTTACGACAGTCGCCCACTACTTCACTGTTCTGGCGCGCGCTCTCTGGCTTGTGGGGTGCATTACTGCGGCGATGCCCGTACAAGCACGTGACAGCTCGGAAGACCATCGCAACGTCCTAATAAATTCACGGGGTGATGTGGCTGCGGTAATGCTTTGCGACCCGAAGGTGCCGAACAAATGTTTAATTGTTGAAGTAAACTCGGGTAACCCTTTACTTATGGCGCTTCGCGAATCTGACGACAGATATTTCGTAGTGAATTACAACACTGGCGAACCTGTAGGAAGAATAGTTCGCGTCGGTACAACAGTTTGGCGTCTGGTTGCGCAGTAACCATGCGTTCTAACTTTAAATGCAACGGACCGCCTTCGGCGGCCGTTGATTATTGACGTTATGCCGCATGTGACGCCGCCAGGCAGTGAGCGCGATCGGCCATTTGCGCTCATGCGGCACGGTCCTCAAATCCCGATTGATCGTCACCCTACGCCTACCTGCCGCTAACTCGCTGGCCAGCTTTCCTTGGCGTAAACGCGCATACTGCGCGCCCATCAAGGGAGGGGAATGAACAATCGTCGGAAACTGGCTATTGCGCTTGGCGCGGCTGCTCTTGCAGCGCCTTTCGCGTCCTTCGCTCAGCAGCAGGCCAAAATCCGGCGAATCGGTTTTCTGGCTGTCGGCTCGGCTTCCTTTATGGCGAGCCGTGCAGAGTTGCTGCGGCTGGGCCTGCGCGACTTGGGGCACATCGAAGGCAGGAACATTGTCTTTGAGTCGCGATACGCTGACGGCAAGACTGAGCGGCTTGCCGGACTCGCGGCGGAGCTGGTTCGCCTTCAAGTTGATGCCCTTGTGACCCACACGACACTGGGAGTCCAGGCCGCCATGCAGGCAAGCTCGACCATTCCCATTGTCATTGCGGCGACCGCCGACCCCGTCGTCACGGGCCTCGTCGCCAGTCTCGCTCGGCCGGGCGGTAACGTTACCGGGTCGGCAATCTTTACTCCCGAAATCATGGCCAAACGGATCGAATTACTCAAGGAGGTCGCACCGCGCATCAAGCGTGTAGCCGCGTTCCTGCGACCAAGTGCTTCCAGTATTTCAATACTTCAGGCGATGGAGACTGCAGCGAAGTCATTAAAGGTCGAGCTGCAAAAATTCGAAGCACCGAGTGTTAGCGAACTGAATGACAGTTTTTCGGCGATGTCTCGAAACGGCGTTAACGGACTCGTCGTTCAAGATGACCCGGAAATTATCGCCAACTCCAAAGCCATTGCCGGGTTCGCGGAAAAGTATCGCATCCCCTCGGCAGGAAACTCGGAATTCGCGGAAGCCGGCAATATGCTCGGCTTTGGAGTGAACATTCCAGAAATGTTTCGCCGGGCGGCATACTTCGTGGACAAAATCCTCAAGGGCGTAAAACCAGCCGATCTGCCGGTCGAGCAGCCTACCAAGTTCGAGTTGGTGATCAACATGAAAACCAGCAAGGCATTGGGCCTCAAGTTCCCCCACGCGCTCCTAGTCAGAGCGGACAAAGTAATCGAGTAAGGATGCGAACTGCAGCGATATTGCGGCATAATCGGGTAAGGGCCGGCTGCTAACCGGCCCTCCCCACACCACCCGGCATGCGGGTCCGCACCGGGCGGTTCACGTACAGGAAGCACGCGCCGTACTCAGGCGTATCCGTGAGCTTTCATCCAAAGATCACGGACACTGAACAAGCCCTGTTCCTTCAGCCATTGGTTGGTCATCCCGGCCTGGGTCGCCAGCGTCTTTGACAGTCGCCAGTAGCTCTTGCTGCTGATGGCCGTCAGAATCGCATGGCGCTTTCCAATGCCGAGCGCAAGCAGATGCCGCACCTTCGTGCGCACCAGCCGCCACTGCTTCCAGTAGCACAGACGCACACGCCGGCGCAGCCACTCATCGATCTCGGGTACCGGACGGTAATACTCCGAGATGCCGAAGTACCCCATCCAGCCCCGTAGATACTGCGCGAGCTTGTTGAACCGGTAGCGCATCGAGACACCCCAGCTTCGTCCGGTGAATCTGCGAACGTTGTGCTTGAAGTCCTCGAACGCGCGCGCCGACCAGCGCAGCTTGCCCTTGCGGAACGTGAATCCCAGAAAGACGCACTGATCGATCGGCGCCACCCGGCTCTTCTGCTCATTGACCTGAAGCTTGAGCCTCTTGGCAAGATACCCCGTGAGGCTCGCCTTCACCCGCTCGCCGGCCCGTGGCGTCTTGACCAGAACCAGCACGTCGTCGGCGTAGCGCGCAAAGCGATGCCCCCGTCGTTCCAGTTCCCGGTCCAGATCGTCCAGCAGGATGTTGGCCAGCAGCGGCGAGAGCGGTCCGCCTTGCGGCGTGCCGATCTCGCTGGGCTCGAAGGTTTCCCCGACCACGACGCCCGCTCTCAGGTACCGACCGAGCAGCGCGAGCAACCGCGTGTCACCTACCTTCCTGGCCACGCGGGCCATCAGGATGTCGTGCTGGACGTTGTCGAAGAACTTCGCCAAATCCAGATCGACGGCAATGCGGTAGCCGGCCTTGATACTGGCCTGCACCTGTCGGAGCGCTCCGTGAGCGCCGCGTCGGGGACGGAAACCGAAACTCGACTCGGAGAATCCCGCATCGAAGATCGGCCCCATCACTTGCGCGATGGCCTGCTGGATCAACCGGTCAACGACCGTCGGTATCCCCAGCAGTCGCTCGCCCCCGTCCGGTTTCGGGATACTCACCCGTCGCACCGGTTGTGGGCAATACGTGCCATCGAGCAAGGCTTGTCGGATCGCCGGCCAGTGGCCGCGCGCGTAGGCCGGGAAGTCCTCGATGCGCATCCCGTCAATGCCGGGCGCACCTCGATTGCTCCTCACCTGCCGCCACGCGCGCCGCAGATTGTCCGCGGCAACGATCCCTTCCATGAGTACATCGTGCAAGGCTGGCTGCATGACCCTACGCCGATCCTCGGCTCCCCCGGTCGGGTTCGTCACCAAAGTCGAGTCGGTCACCGCTCCTCCTTGTCTGTTCGTGTTCGGCCCTTTGCCGTGACCCCTTCTTGCGCGGGGGCGCCGGCTCATACGGCCTCTGCTGACTTCTGTCCGGTCACGCCACGCATTGCTGCGCAGCGCGCTGCGCCGCCTTGCTCCGTTCGCTGCCTCGTTCGCTCGCGTGGATCGGCAGCATCTCCACACGCCTGGGCCTTGTTCAACCAGCGGACCCGGCTGGTTCATTACGGTGCAAGGAAAGCGACGCCGCCGCGCCGGTCAGATCTCCCCGAATAAGAACATGCGCCTTCGGTGCACAACCGCCGCATTTACCCTGCCCCTGGACACCTCGGGCTTCGTCATCTGGTGCTGACTCGCCCCGGGACTGAGCCTTCTATGCAATTTCTGTTCGTTGGCTCGCACCTTTGCCTTCCAGCTTCCTTCAGACAAATCCTCGCGGACTTGCCCTTGCCGTCGGCTAGTGGTTATCCTGATTCCATGGCGTCCTCCCACAGGGGACTTCCACCCCATCAGATCATGCCCATGTCGGGCGTACACCCGGCAGCGCAGCGGACGCGCGCGAGCGGGGGTAGTTTGCAACGATCGGCGCGCGCGCGCCGCTGGCTTCCACGTTGGACATCTGACGAGTGGTCGCCCCGAACCAAATAACCGCAGGGCTCTTGGGGGAGGAAAATGATGGCTGCATACGTGATTTTCGATGTCGATATTCATGATGCCGACCGGTATCAGGATTTCATGAAACAGGTGAAGCCTGCGCTCGACGCGGCCGGTGCGCGCTATCTCGCTCGCGGCGGGGCGCACAAAGTCTACGAGGGCGATTGGAGTCCGAGACGAATCGTGCTCCTGGAATTCCCTTCGATCGCAGCGTGGGAGTCCTTCTACTACGGGCCTGTGTACCAAGGTGTCAAGTCAATTAGAGACGAATGCAGTTCCGCTCGCCTTGTCAGTGTGGACGGTCTTTCTGCGTGACCCATCCTTGCAGGACATTTCGGAAGCAGACGCCCATCCTAGATGAATGGATCGAACGGACCATCCGTTCCCCGCTGAAAGAGCCGGTTCAGGCAGACGGCCGCATACGCCGATGGGCGCAGATCCCGGAAGCCGAGAACCGCCACCTCCGGGTCGTGCTTCTCGCGGACCGCGAAACGGTCCACAATGCGTTCGTCGATCGAAGGTTTGCGCCATGAGAATTCGGTACTTCAAAGACACCGACACACTGCTCATCGAGTTCAAAGAAGCTCCCGTCGCCGAAACCCGCGACCTCGATGAAAACACGGTGCTGGACATGGATGCTCAAGGCAATGTCTGCGCCATCACCGTTGAGCACGCCTCCCAGCGTGCTGGCATCCCCGCGTTCTCGTACGAGCAGGTTGCGGCTTAACAGCGCAGCCCACCCGGACGGGCGCGCGAGCCTCGTGCCTCGCAACGGTCACCGGGCGCGCGCCGGTGGCTGCAAACGTTATGCCTCATGGAGATGTCGTGCATGAAGCCACGAATAACTGTTATCACGGTATGCGTCGATGATCTGGAAAAGTCACTCAAGTTCTACCGCGACGGTCTTGGGTTGAAGACAGAAGGCATCATCGGAAAGGAATTCGAGCATGGCGCAGTCGCCTTTTTTGATCTGCAGTCCGAACTCAAGCTCGCCATTTGGCCCCGCAAGAGTCTTGCCCATGATTCCGGGCTTCCTCTAATGGCGCCAAGTGCCACCGAACTTTCCCTTGGGCATAACGTTTCATCCAAGGCCGAAGTTGATGCGGTCATGGCGCAGGCCAAGAGCGCAGGTGCAGTCATCGTGAAGCCTGCACAAGATACGTTTTGGGGAGGCTATGCAGGCTATTTTCAAGATCCCGATCAGCATCTGTGGGAGGTCGTTTGGAACCCACAGTGGGCTTGAGCAGAATGAGGCATAACAATTCGCTGCAGGCGCGACGGCCCTGGCGGGCCGCGGCCTGAGCTCAAACGTTGAGGCGGTAGAAAAAGTCCCGCCGCGATCATCGACACTCTACGATGCGATATGAGCGTTGCGTTGATTGAATTGGGCATCGATGGTCAACCGAGCCGTAATCTTCTCGTAGATCGCGTCCTCCTGCCCGACAACGACAATGTTCGAAGCGATCAAAGGAATTGGACGTGTTTTCGCAAGTGCTCGAATTGCCCGGTTTGGGTACTTTTTCTACAGCCTCGTTGGGCCTCTCACACCCCCGAGCACCCGACTCGTATGCGCGATTGCATAGAAGTATCCGTTGGGATACGATGGGGCACGTGAACACTTTTCTGCGCAGCGAGGAGTTTGACGCTTGGCTCTCCGGCTTGAAGGACAAAATTGGGCGCGCCCGAGCGTCCATCGCATCCGCTCTGCCGAACATGGAAATTTTGGCGACTGCGAACTTGTAGGCAATGGAGTGTCCGAAATGCGCGTCCATGTTGGTCCAGGCTACCGAGCCTATTTCACCCGGCGCGCAGAGGCGGTCTATCTGCTTCTCTTGGGCGGCGACAAGTCCTCGCAGAAGCGTGACATCAAACGCGCCATTGAAATGGCACCGGCTCTGGACAGGAGTGAACCATGACCAAAATTGCCCCTTTCGATGCTGCCGACTCCCTTGATAATGAGGAAACCATTGCGGAATATATAACCGCCGCACTGGAAGACTCCAATCCAGACGTATTTTTGACCGCCGTGCGTGATGTTGCCCGCGCCCGTGGTATGGCCCAACTCGCAAAAGACGCCGGATTGGGGCGGGAAAGCCTATACAAAGCATTAGCGCCTGGCGCCAAACCACGCTATGACACGATGCTTAAGCTGCTTCACGCTTTGGGAGTAAAGCTTTCGGCTTCACCCGTGCGCTCATGAGTTTGTCGCGGTTCCGCCTCGCGATGCCCAACTTTAGCTGCAGCGGACGCGCTAAAGCGCGCCACTGACCATGACGGTGGGCGTCAGGCTCTCAACGGCCCACGGGAGGACAACGATGAGCGAAGTGCGCTTTCACGGTGTTTTCCCCTACCTTGTTTCGCCAGTCCGCGAATCCGGCGAGGTGAATGCGGACGTTCTTGCACGGCTGTGCGACGATCTCATCAAAGCGGGCGTTCACGGGCTGACGCCCTTGGGCTCAACGGGCGAGTTCGCCTATCTGACGTGGCCGCAACGGCGGCGGGTCGTTGAAGTCGTCATCAATGCCGCGAAAGGCCGCGTTCCCGTAGTAGCGGGCGTAGCTTCGACCACGATCGCCGACGCAGTGTCCCAGGCGCGCGAATTCGAACGTCTGGGTTGCAGCGGCATACTCGCGATCCTCGAGGCCTACTTCCCCCTTTCCGACGAGGGCGTATTCGCCTATTTCAAGGCGATCGCGGAGACCGTCTCCATTCCTGTCGTGCTCTACACGAACCCGAACTTCCAGCGATCGGACTTGAGCCTGCCCGTCATAGACCGGTTGAGCCGCATCCCCAACATTCGTTACATCAAGGACGCATCGTATAACACCGGCCGCTTGCTATCGATCATCAACCGGGTGGAGGGACGCATGCAGGTGTTCGCGGCCTCGTCGCACATTCCAACGTGCGTGATGCTGATCGGGGGCGTCGGCTGGATGGCAGGCCCTGCTTGCGTTGCGCCGAGACAAAGCGTCGAGCTCTACGAGCTTTGCCGGCGCGGCGACTGGGCTACGGCGATGGAACGTCAGCGCCCGCTCTGGAATCTGAACCAGGCGTTCGCCAAGTACAACCTCGCCGCGTGCGTTAAGGGCGGGCTCCAGCTCCAGGGCTATCCGGTCGGGGCGCCGTTGCCGCCGCAGGCACCGCTGCCGACTGAAGGCGTCGAGGAAGTCAGGCGGGCGCTGACTGCGATCGGGGCGTTGTAGACGGCCCCCGACAGCGCGCGGATGATGCCGAAGTCCGGTTGGCGCGGACGGGCGAGAAGCGCCGTGCCACAATTAGCTGCGGTGCAGGCCCGCCGCACAAACGACCACCGGGAGAGCTTCCGCGCAGCGTTTAGGTGAAATCATGCGGCCCGAGATCGAGGCGGCGTAGAATCCGAGCGAGGAGGAAAAATGAAAACGATATTCCGTATGTTCTCAGCAGTGCTGTTGCTTTTTCTGAGCATTGACGCACATGCCGCGAATGGCCGGCAACTCGTGATGGAAGAATTCATGGTACCGGCGGTGGACCCGGGCATCAGCCTCTACGTGCGCAACAAGCATCCGCAAGGCGTGAAGAAGTTCACGGGCGAGACGATCCTGCTCTTCGTGCACGGTGCGACCTACCCCTCGGAGACCGCGTTCGACCTGAAGCTGAACGGCCTGTCCTGGATGGACTACATAGCGCAGCACGGCTACGACGTGTACCTGGTGGACATTCGCGGCTACGGCAAGTCCACGCGCCCGCCCGAGATGGACAAGCCGGCCGCGGACAACGCGCCGATCGTGCGCGCCGAGACCGCAGTCCAGGACGTCGGCGCGGCGGTGGACTTCATCCTCAAGCGCCGCGGCGTTTCGAAGATCAACCTGCTGGGCTGGTCGTGGGGCACCACCATCATGGGCTGGTACACCGCGCAGAACAACGACAAGGTGAACCGGCTGGTGCTCTACGCGCCACAATGGATCCGCAACAGCGCGGCGCTCACGGACTCGGGCGGCAAGCTCGGTGCCTACCGTACCGTCTCGCGCGACGCCGCGAAGGGCCGCTGGCTCACGGGCGTGGCCGAGGACAAGAAAGCCGACCTGATCCCGCCGGGCTGGTTCGAGGCATGGGCGGACGCCACCTTCGCAACCGACCCGGTGGGCTCGAAGCAAACGCCCCCGGTGCTGCGCGCGCCCAACGGAGTGGTGCAGGACGGGCGCGAGTTCTGGGGTGCGGGCAAGGCGCTGTACGACCCAGTCGGGATTCGGGTCCCCACCCTCCTCGCGCACGCCGAGTGGGATGCCGACTTGCCGAGCTACATGCTGCACGCCTATTTCGCCAAGCTGACCAATGCGCCCTACAAGCGCTACGTGGAGATAGGCGAAGGCACGCACACGGTCATCATGGAGAAGAACCGCATGCAGCTGTTCCAGGCGGTTCAGCAGTTTCTCGATGAAAGGCTCAACGCCAACCAGTAAGTGTTCGCCGGGCAGGCTCGGTCCAGCGAGAGGCGCTTGTATGTCGTGAGGTCCAATGCGTCAGTTCAGCCTCATCGCATACACGGGACTATCGATATGGCGAACCAGAATCGCGAGATCGACCGCACCAAACGCGGCAATTCGAAATCGTCCAAAAGCGTGCGACAGATTCACCGGAAAGCGTGAGCGGCTGGCCGCATCGGCGATCGGCCTGCGTGTATTGGCTGCAGGTTCGTGCGCATGCCAAGTCAATTCCTCAGAGAATTTATCGCGCGAACCTCGCCCATCCGGTGCCGCGATGGTGTACACGATTCCACTGTCCAGCGGCGAGAAGTAGACGAGACGAGCAATGTTCGGCGCATATTCCAGCGCCGCATATGGTCGCAACACGGGTTTTGATCCCACGGACTTGAGGCGGGCGATCTCGCGTCCCGGATCGGCCGTATCGATTGCATACAACTCGTCGTGCGCATGCGCTGACACGACAATGATGTCGCGCACAGGATCAATCTGCATCGCGTTGTGATTGGCGACCCCCGGCAGCTTGTTCGGAAAATGGTCGCTCCATCGCCCAAACGTACCATTTCCGTTGTCGCCATCCGGACTGAAGCCGATGAATGCATTGCCTCCGCCATCATCGCCCGAGTGTCCCCAAACCACGCGGCGCGAGTCGTCCCACGTGGTCCATCCGCCAGAGTTGAGGATGGCCGTTGGATGCCGCGAACCGTGCCGCCAGCTTAGCGTGTCGAGGTTGAAGAGATGCGGTATTGCGACTGCCTTGACATCCGGCCCCAATTCTGTCTGGCCTTTGAATAGGATGTAATCGTTCCCCAACGGGTCATACTGCACGTAATCATAGGTATGCGGCGGAAGTGGCGAACCATCCGGGTACACCGAATCGGGATAACGTGCGCCCGTCCCGTACTCGTTGTCACCACCGGTGACGTAGCCATCGGAGACTCTTCGCCATTCTCTGGAAGCCAGATCAAAGGCATGGACATCTGAACCGAAATAGTCATTGTGCCCGCCCCCAAAAATGATCATCGACCCGCTGGCCCCGTACCGCGATGCGTAGGCAGCGCCGTTCCACGCCTCGGTGATCGCGCTAAACCCCGCAACGCCATGCCAGGGTGACTTGGGCTCGCGCCCCAACATGCGTCGCAGCCGCTCCCTGGTCGAGCGTGCTGGATTCAACTCCGGATCGCGTGCGGGATCGTTATCACCCAAGTATCGCGTTCCTGGCGCGGTAGCCTGTAGCTCCAGATCGGGATGATCACCGGAGATCGCATACCAACGATGAAGGCTCATCCGTTCGATCCACGTCGCAGTTACGGGCGCCATAGGCGGCATTGTCAAGTCCGGGAAGGGCACGATGCAACAGGCCAATCCTCACTAACGCCGTTTGCAATTGTTTGCTTGACTGTCACAATCCCGCATGTTGCGGAAAGTTTCCGGCACATGATCGAGGATGACCCTATGGCAGCGAAACCGGTGAAGCCCGCAAGCATCGCCGCGCAAGCGCTCGGCTGGGTGGACGACAAGACGCGCGCGATCGTGCTGCCGATTCACACCTCGACGACCTTCATACGCGACGCGGACAATCAGTACCGGTCGGGTCGCGGCTACGCCCGCGACCAGAACCCGACCTTCGACCAGGCCGAAGCGGTGTTGACGGCACTCGAAGGCGGGCGCGCCTCACTGCTGTTCGCGTCGGGCATGGCGGCAGCCACTGCCGTTTTTCAATCGTTGGCGCCCGATGACCACGTGCTGGCGCCGCAGGTGATGTACTGGTCGCTGCGCAACTGGTTGATGAACTTCGCGACGCATTGGGGATTGCGTGTGGAGTTCATCGACATGGGAAATCCCGACGAGCTGCGGCGCGCAATCCGGCCCGGCAAGACCAGGCTGGTCTGGATCGAAACGCCCGCAAACCCGCTGTGGACGATCACCGATATTGCCGTAAGCTGCGACATCGCGCACGCGGCGGGCGCAGTGGTGGCCGTCGATTCCACCGTCGCGACACCCGTTCTGACCCGCCCGCTGGCGTTGGGCGCGGACATCGTGATGCATTCGGCGACGAAATACCTGAACGGTCATTCGGACGTGATTGCCGGAACGCTGACAACCCGCGAAGAATCGGCGATGTGGGCGCGCATCAAGACCGTTCGCGCGCAGATTGGCGGCGTGCTCGGATCGTTCGAGGCGTGGCTGCTCACGCGCGGCATGCGCACGCTGTTCCCACGCGTGCTCGGCGCCTGCGCCAGCGCGCAGGCGATTGCCGGGCACTTCGCGCGGCATCCGCTGGTCGCGGAAGTGCTGTATCCGGGTCTGCCTTCGTTTCACGGAAATGCAGTCGCTGCGAAGCAAATGCACGGCGGCTTTGCCGGCATGTTGTCGATCCGCGTGCGCGGTTCGCGAAAGACATCCGGCAGCGGCGAGAGCGCGGCAATCGCAACGGCCGCCAACGTCGAATTGTGGAAGCGCGCGACTTCCCTCGGCGGCGTGGAAAGCCTGATCGAACACCGCGCCAGCGTCGAAGGCGCGGGCACGCCCGCGCCGGGCGATTTGCTACGCCTCTCCGTAGGCATCGAGGACACGAATGACCTGATCGACGATCTCGAACACGCACTCGAGCTCGCGCAATCATGAGCATCCGAGGCGAAGCGCGAACCCTGGTCCCAGGGCCGGATTGACGCGGGCGCATACGATGGCGCACGAACACCACCACCACCACGCGCAGACGAATTTCAACCGGGCGATCGCGATCGCGATCGCCCTCAACATCGCGTTTGTCCTGCTGGAGACCTACTTCGGCATCGCGGCCCGGTCCCTTGCGCTGCTCGCGGACGCGGGGCACAACTTCGGCGACGTTCTCGGCCTGCTCCTCGCATGGGGTGCAAGCCATCTGGTCAAGCAACAACCCACCGAGCGCCGCACCTATGGAATGCGCCGGTCCTCGATCCTCGCGGCGGGGCTCAATGCGAGCCTGCTTCTGATCGTGGTCGGCGTGATTGCGTGGGAAGCGATCAACCGCCTGCTTTACGCGGCCCCGGTCGCCGGAGCCACGGTGATCCTGGTGGCGGCGGCGGGCGTGGTGATCAACACCGCCACTGCGCTGCTGTTTCTGTCCGGCAGGAAGCACGATCTGAACATCCGCGGCGCGTTCCTGCACATGGCCACCGATGCGGCGGTGTCCCTCGGCGTCGTCGTGGCCGGGATCATCATCTACGTGACCGGCTGGGTCTGGATCGACCCGGCGATCAGCCTGCTGATCGCGCTTGTGATCACGGCCGGGACATGGGACCTTCTGAGGCGCTCGCTCGACCTGTCGCTCGATGCCGTCCCCGAGCAGATCGATCCGTCGAGCGTGCGTGCCTACCTGTGCGCTTTGCCGGGGGTCGCCGAAGTGCATGACCTTCACATCTGGGCGATGAGCACGACCGAGACGGCGCTGACCGTGCATCTGGTCAGGCCGGGCGCCGGCGTGGATGATGATTGGCTGGTGCGCGTGAACCAGGAATTGCACGACCGGTTCCACATCGGGCATGCGACGATTCAGATCGAGAGCGGGCGAGGCTCCCAGCCCTGCAGTCTGGCTCCGGAACATGTCGTCTAGCCTGTGGCCGCGCAAGGACGCCCGGGCATCATAGAGATGCCGATCGTCAGAAGCTTCGCGCCTGTTGCGCACGCGACGGCACGGGTGCTGATCCTTGGCAGCATGCCGGGAACGGAGTCGCTCAAGATGGGGCAGTATTACGCGCATCCGCGCAACCTGTTCTGGCCGATCCTCGGCGAACTGGTCGGCGCTTCGCCGCTTCTTCCATATGACCGGCGGATCAAGTCGCTCAAGCGCGCTCGAATCGCGCTGTGGGACGTGCTGAAATCGTGTGCGCGGGAGGGGAGCCTCGACTCGCGCATCGACAGCGGCTCGCTGGTCGCGAATGACTTCAGGCGGTTCTTCCTGCGGCATCCGGGCATCACGCACGTGTTCTTCAACGGGGCCAAGGCCGAGGCATGTTTTCGGCGGTGTGTATTGCCCGATTGCGATTTCGCGGCACTTCAATACCGGCGCCTGCCCTCCACCAGCCCTGCGAATGCCGCGCTGTCCTACGCGCAGAGACTCGAGGCATGGCGGGCGTTACGAGTCTGACGATACAGGGAGCAAGCATCATGCAGATGGCCGGGATTCCATTTGGCACCACCGACTGGTCGGCGGTTGAACGAACCGAACACAAGGGCGAAACCGGCACGGCCTACTGGCGCACCCGCAATTTCGCGGGCATACGCGTGCGGCTGGTTGAGTACACGCCCGGCTACCGGGCCGACCATTGGTGCGTGAAGGGCCACATCCTGCTTTGCCTGGAAGGCGAGCTGCTCACCGAGCTGAAGGACGGCCGAACGTTCGTACTGAAGCCGGGCATGAGCTATCAGGTCGCGGACGAGGCCGAACCCCACCGTTCGATGACTGCGGCGGGGGCCAAACTGTTCGTGGTCGACTAGGTCGAATTCGCAGCCCGGGGCTTGAGCGCTTTCTTCCTCAAAGGCATCGCGTTCGGCTGTCGGCCCCGGGCTGATGCGCGCGATCAACCTCGTTTCGGGCTGCACCATTCTCGGCTTCGCCGCGTGGCAGCTCGCGCAGCTCGTCTGATATAGTCCTACTGGATGTTTGTCCACCTTCACGAGCCCCGGATGCGCCGGGCTGAAATAGCAATGACCGCGGGTGCCAGTCGGTGATGCGGTTCTTCGACGCGCCGCTGGCCATCGTCGACCTCGAAACCACCGGCGCAAATCCGGCTTACGACCGCGTCACCGAGATCGCGGTGATCGAAGCCGCAGGCGGCGAGATCACTTCGCAATGGTCCACGCTGGTGGATCCCGAAACCACCATCCCGGCGGCGATCCAGGCGCTCACGGGCATCACCAGCCAGATGGTCGCGGGCGCGCCCACGTTCGGCGCGCTCGCCCAGGGCCTCTACGAGCGCCTCGCCGGCCGGGTGCTGGTAGCGCACAACGCGCGCTTCGATTACGGCTTCCTGCGCCACGAATTCGAGCGGGCGGGGCTGCGTTTTTCGGCGCGCACGCTGTGCACGGTGAAGCTCTCGCGCAGGCTGTACCCGGAGCACGCGCGCCACAGCCTGGACGCGGTGATGGCGCGCCACCGCCTCGAGTGCAGCGCGCGCCATCGCGCGCTCGGCGACGCGGAAGTCGTATGGCAATTCCTGCGCGTAGCAGGCGCAGAGCGCGGCGAGGATGCGCTCGCATACGCCGCGACGCAGATCGCAAAGCAGCCGACGCTTCCCGCGCACATCGATCGCGCCGCGATCGATGCGATCCCCGACGCGCCGGGCGTATACCTGTTTTACGGCGAGGGCGGCACGCCGCTCTACGTCGGCAAGAGCGTGACCATGCGCACGCGCGTGCTGCAGCACTTCGCCGGCGACCTGCGCTCGCCGAAGGAAATGCAGCTTGCGCGCGAGGTGCGCTCGATCGAATGGCAGCGCACCGCGGGCGCGCTGGGCGCGCTGCTCAGGGAAGCCGAGCTGGTCAAGCAGCTGCTGCCGGTATTCAACCGCCGCTTGCGGCGCGCGGCCGATCCATGCAGCTTCAGTTTCGCGCCGCCGGATGCGCTGCGGTTGGTTTCGCTCGACGGGCTCGACGCCGCTGGCGCGTCCCACCTGCACGGCATGTTCCGCACGCGCCGCGCGGCGCTCGACGCGCTGCGCGGCCTGGCCGACGAGCACGGCCTGTGCCTGCAGAGCCTGGGGTTCGACAAGACGCGCGGCGCCAAAGGCGCGTGTTTCCGGCACCAGATCAGGCGATGCGCCGGGCTGTGCGCAGGCGCCGAGACCCCGCAAGCGCACCATGCGCGCCTGGTTGCCGCGCTCGCGGGCATCAGGACCGCGGCCTGGCCGTGGCGCGGCCCGATCGGCGTGATCGAAACCGAACCCGAGAGCGATGCGACGGACGTGCACGTGATCGACCACTGGTGCTACCGCGGCACGGCGAATTCCGAGGCCGAGGTCGGCGAGCTGCTCGAAGGCGCGCGGCTGCGTTTCGACATCGACCAGTACAAGCTGCTGGTGCGCCACCTTCGCAAGGGGGGTGTGCAGGTACGTTCACTGTCATCCCCGCTTGCGCGGGAATGACCGGACCGCGATGCACGCAGAACTCGTGGTGCCGGCGCTGCTGCCGCGCGGTGACGCGCAGCAGTTTCCATCGCAGCTTCCAAAGACGCCGGCGCTCGAACAGCTGCTCGCGCGCGCGCGCCGACGTTCGGACGCGCGATGCAGCTACGAGCAATGGATTGCCGCCGCGTGCGGTTTTGGCGAGGATGGGCGGTTGCCCGCCGGCGCGCTCACGCTGCTTGCCGAAGGCCGAGCGCCGGGTGACGCGGTGTGGATGCGCGCCGACCCGGTGCACCTGCGCCTCGGGCGCACCGACCTCAGCTTCGTTCCGGCGTCGGCGTTCGATCTGGACGCCCGGGAGAGCGCGGCGCTCGCCGATGCACTCTCCCGGCACTTCGCGGGCGAGTTCGAGTTCTTTGCGGTCAATCCGCGCCACTGGTGCGTACGGCTCGCCGCGGTGCCGCAGGTAACGGCGCGCTCGACCGCCGAGGTCGCCGGGTGCGACGTGGACGCCAACCTGCCGCAGGGCGAGGACGCGAAGCTCTGGCACGCGCGGCTGAACGAAATCCAGATGCTGCTGCACCGCCACCCGGTGAACGAAGCACGCGAAGCGCGCGGCGCTCCGGCGGTGAACAGCGTCTGGTTCTGGGGCGCTGGAAAAATTCCGGCCGGGTGTGAATTCCGCTGGCGCTCGGTGAGCGCCGATGAGCCGGTTGCGCGCGGTCTGGCGCTGTGCGCCGGACGGCGCGCGCAAGTCTTGCCGCAATCCGCCGAAGCATGGCTCGCGCAACTCCCCGAGGCGGGTCACGACCTGGTGGTGCTCGACGCGCTTCGCATGCCATTGGCGCTGGGCGACGCCGCCGCCTGGAACGAGCGCCTGGTGGAACTGGAGGCCAGGTGGTTCGGGCCGCTGCTCGGTGCACTGCGCAAAGGACGCATCGGCATGCTCACACTGCACGCACCCGACGGCCGCGACGCCCTCTCGGCGGAGACCGTGCGCAGCGACCTGCGGCGCTTCTGGCGCCGCCGCAAACCGCTCTCCGCATACGCGTAGACTCGGGCGATGCGCATCATCGTGCGTCCCTATCCGGAAAAGGACCGCGACGCCTTGCTGCGCGCGGGCGTGCATCCGCTGCTCGCGCGCCTGTACGCCGCGCGACGCGTCCGCAGCGCGGCCGAACTCGACACCGACGTGAAGCACCTGATCCCGCCCGCGGGGCTGAAGAATTCGCAAGCCGCCGCGACGCTGCTGGCCGATTCGATCGCGGCCGGCAAGCGGCTGTTGGTAGTGGCCGACTACGACTGCGACGGCGCCACCGCCTGCGCGGTGGCCATGCGCGCGCTTGCGGCGTTCGGCGCGAAAGTCGATTACCTCGTGCCCGACCGCTTCACGATGGGCTACGGCCTGTCGCCGGAACTGGTCGAGCTCGCCGCCGAGCGTGCGCCCGACCTTCTCATCACCGTGGACCACGGCATCGCGAGCGTCGCGGGAGTGGCGCGCGCAAGCGAACTCGGCATCGCCACGCTGATCACCGACCACCACCTGCCGGGCGCAGAGCTTCCCGCGGCCGGGTGCATCGTCAATCCGAACCAGCCGGGCTGCGATTTCCCTTCCAAGAACCTCGCGGGCGTCGGCGTGATGTTCTACGTGCTGCTCGCGCTGCGCGCCGAACTGCGCTCGCGCGGCGCGTTTGCGGGCCGCGCAGAACCCAACCTCGCCGCGCTCACCGACCTGGTCGCGCTCGGCACCATCGCCGACGTGGTGCCGCTCGATGCGAACAACCGGATTCTCGTCGCGCAAGGACTCAGGCGCATCCGCGCGGGGCAGGCCAAGCCCGGCATCAACGCGCTGTTCGCGGCCGCGGGACGAGAACCGCGCGCCGCCAGCGGCTTCGACCTCGGTTTCGTCGCCGGCCCGCGCCTGAATGCCGCCGGGAGGCTTGCGGACATGAGCCTCGGCGTCGAGTGCCTGATCACCGACGATGTCGCGCGCGCCGCGCAATGCGCGCAGGAGCTCGACCGGCTCAACCGCGAACGGCGCAGGATCGAAGCCGGGATGCTGGAGAGCGCAGCAGCCGCGCTCGACGCGCTGCCCGATGGGACCGGCGCGGCGGTGGCCCTGTACGACGCGACCTGGCACCAGGGTGTAGTCGGCATCCTCGCTGCGCGTGTGCGCGAGCGGCTGCACCGGCCGGCGGTGTGCTTTGCGCCGGCCGGCGAGGAGGAGGGGGTACGCGTGTTGCGCGGATCAGGTCGCTCGATTCCGGGGTTGCACCTGCGCGACTGCCTCGATCTGGTCGCGAAACGCTCACCGGACGTGATCCGGCGCTTCGGCGGGCATGCGCAGGCCGCGGGCCTGACGATTGCCGAGGGCGACTTCGAGCGCTTTGCGCAAGGCTTCGAGCGCGCCGCCGCTGAACTGATCCCGCCCGAGGCGCTTGCGCGCGTCGTGGAGACCGACGGCGGGCTCGAATCGGGATACTTCACGCTCGACACCGCGCGCATGCTCGATGAGCGGATCTGGGGCCAGGGCTTTCCAGCGCCCGTGTTCTGCGATACGTTCGTGGTCGAAAACCAGCGCGTGGTCGGCGACAAGCACCTGAAGCTGCGGCTCGAGAAGGACGGACGGCGGCATCAGGCGATCTTCTTCAACACGCTCGGGCCGCTCTCACCCAGGGTACGCGCCGCTTACCGACTGTCGATCAACGAATACAACGGCCTGAAAAGCGTGCAGCTCACCGTAGAGCACGCCGAGACTGCGTAACCCACCGGCTGAACCGAAAGAAGAGATCCCATGATTCGAGCACTGTTCGTCGCGTTCATCCTTTGCTTCGCCGCTGCAACCGCCGCGCAGACGCCGGTCAATGCCGGTCCCTACGTGCCCTCGCCCAGCAGCGTGGTGTCGGACATGCTCACGCTCGCCGCCGTGGGCCCGAACGACTTCGTCATCGACCTCGGCTCGGGCGACGGCCGCATCGTGCTCACCGCGGCCAAGGTGTTCGGCGCGCGCGGCTTCGGCGTGGAGATCAAGGACGATCTGGTGAAACTGTCCAACGAGGCGGCGCAGAAGCAGGGCGTCGCCGACCGGGTGAAGTTCATGAAGCAGGACCTGTTCAAGACCGACGTGTCGCAGGCCACGGTGCTCACGATGTATCTGCTTCCGAACACGGTGAACATGCTGAGCGACAAGTTGTTGAAGGAACTGAAGATCGGCACACGCATCATCTCGCACGATTACCCGTTGTCGGGTTGGCTGCCGGAGCGGACGATTGAAATGGACCTGCAGGAAAAAGTGGACATCAGCGGGGTCACGACCACGATCATCTACCTGTACGTCGTGCCTGCAATGGTGGCGGGCAACTGGAACGCCAGCGTACCGGCGAGCGTGGCGAAACAGGCGATGTCGATCGAACTGAAGCAGCACATTACGAGAGTCTCCGGAAACGCGAAGGTGGATGGCAAACTCGTAGCGCTGGAGGGCATCCGGCTGAAGGGAGACCAGCTTCGCTTCAATCTCGCGGGCAGGAAGGGCATCGAATTCACCGGATCCGTCAGAGGCAATCTGATCGAAGGCGAAGTCGCCGCGGCGGGAGTGAAAACGCCGTGGTCGGCGAAGCTCGCGACGGGGTCGTGACGGCAGCGGCATGCAGCGCAAACGCGTAAATTCATCCCGGCTCCGCTCCGTCGGCTACGACGAGCGCTCGGAGACGCTGGAAGTCGAGATGTCCGACGGCACCGTGTTCCAGTACGGCAAGGTCTCCCCCGAGGTGCACCGGCGCTTCATGAATGCGCCGAACCCGACCACCTACTTCGACGACAAGATCGCCGAGGAGTACCCCTCGAAACGGGTGTAGTGCGCGGCGTTTCACATCGTCCCGATTACCGACGGCAACGCAGTGCGCATCGACGGGGCTTACGAGAATTTCCTGGGCATGGCGATACTGTTCGACGATCCGGTCTGAGCGCTCGCCGTGCGGTAGAATTGCTCGCCATGGAAGCCGAACGCATCAACCTCATCGCCTCGACGCTCTCCGACCTCGCCGCACGGTCGGCCGAGCTGCGGAGGTATCTTTGACTTCGAGGGCAAGCGCAAGCGCCTCGCCGAAGTAGAGAAAGCTCTCGAAGACCCCGGCGTCTGGTCCGACGCCAAACGCGCGCAGGAACTCGGGCGCGAGAAAAAGCAGCTCGAATCCATGGTCGCAAGGCTGGTCGATTCGAGTGCGCGTGTGCGCGACGCACAGGAGTTGTTCGCCCTCGCCCGCGACGACAACGACGATGCGACCACACAATCGATCGAAGCCGAAACCGCGCAGCTGCGCGACATGGTGGAGAAGCTCGAGTTCCAGCGCATGTTCTCCAACCCGCTCGACCCGAACAACTGTTTCCTGGATATCCAGGCCGGACAGGGCGGCACCGAGGCGCAGGACTGGGCGGCGATGCTCGAGCGCATGTACATCAAATATTGCGACCGGAAGGGCTTCAGGGTCGAGGTGATGGAGCAGTCCGACGGCGAAGTCGCGGGCATCAAGAGCGCCACGCTGAAGATCGACGGTGACTACGCCTACGGCCACCTGCGCACCGAGGTCGGCATCCACCGCCTGGTGAGGAAATCGCCGTTCGACTCCAATGCGCGCCGCCACACCTCGTTTGCCAGCGCATTCGTCTATCCGGAGATCGACGACACCATCGAGGTCGAGATCAATCCGGCCGACCTGCGGGTCGACGTCTACCGCGCCTCGGGCGCGGGCGGCCAGCACGTCAACAAGACGGAATCCGCGGTGCGCATCACCCACCTGCCGACCAACATCGTGGTGCAGAGCCAGAGCGACCGCTCGCAGCACCGCAACCGCGCCTCGTGCATGGCGATGCTGAAATCACGCCTGTACGAACTGGAGATCCGCAAGCGCATGGCCGCGCAGAGCAAGCTGGAGGATTCCAAGACCGACATCGGCTGGGGCCACCAGATCCGCTCCTACGTGCTCGACCAGTCGCGCATCAAGGACCTGCGCACCGGGGTGGAAATCGGCAACACGCAAAGCGTCCTCGACGGCGACCTCGACGTTTTCATCAGCGCCAGCCTGAAGCAGGGAGTATGACGATGGCAATGCAACCGCAGCCGCCCGAGCCGCAGGACGAAAACAGGCTGATCGAGGAGCGGCGCGCAAAGCTGGCAAAGCTGCGCGAGACGGGCGCCGCGTTCCCGAACGACTTCCGCCGCACGCACCTGATGGACGAGCTGGCGCGCGAGTTCGGCGCGCTCGACAAACCCGCGCTCGAAGCGAGGAACACCGTGGTGGCGGTGGCCGGACGGATGATGCTCAAGCGCGTGATGGGCAAGGCGAGCTTCGCGACATTGCAGGACGGTACCGGACAGCTCCAGATCTATGTCTCGAACGACGCAAGCGGCCTCGAGACGCACGAGCAGTTCAAGCACTGGGACCTGGGCGATATCGTCGGAGTCGAAGGGGCGCTGTTCAAGACCAACAAGGGGGAGCTGACGGTGCAGGCGAACAAGCTGCGCCTTCTGGTCAAGGCCTTGCGGCCGCTTCCGGAAAAGTTTCACGGGCTGCAGGACCAGGAAGCACGCTACCGGCAGCGCTACCTCGACCTGATCGTCAATGAATCTGCACAACGCGTATTCAGCGTGCGCTCGAAGGTGGTCCAGGCATTGCGCGAGGCGATGAATGCCGAGGGCTACCTCGAGGTCGAGACGCCGATGATGCAACCGATCCCGGGCGGCGCGACGGCGCGACCGTTTGTCACGCATCACAATGCGCTCGACATGCGGCTCTACCTGCGCGTCGCACCGGAGCTGTACCTCAAGCGTCTGGTGGTCGGCGGCATCGAGCGCGTCTACGAAATCAACCGGAATTTCAGGAACGAAGGCATCTCCACCCGCCACAATCCGGAGTTCACGATGATGGAGTGGTACTGCGCGTACGAGACCTTCGAGTACATGATTTCGCATACCGAGCGTTTGGTGCGCGGCGCCGCGCGCGCGGTGCTCGGCGTGGAAACGGTGGACTACCAGGGCCGGCAGCTCGACTTCGGCAAACCGTTCGCACGGATCTCGATCCCGGACGCGATCCGCAAGTTTGGCGGAAGCGCGTACACGACCGCCGACCTGCGCGATCGCGCGTTCCTCGCGCGGCAGCTGAAGTCGCTCGGCGTGGAGGTCAGCCATGCGCACGGCTGGGGCTCGCTGCAGCTGGTGCTGTTCGAAGCGATCGCCGAAAAGCACCTGGTGGAACCCACCTTCGTGCTCGGCTACCCTGCGGAGGTGTCGCCACTCGCGCGGCGCAGCGATGCCGACACGGAGCTGGTCGACCGCTTCGAGTTGTTCATCGATGCGAAGGAAATCGCCAACGGCTTTTCCGAACTGAACGATCCGGAAGACCAGGCCGCGCGCTTCCTCGAGCAGGCGAAAATGAAAGACGCCGGCGACCAGGAGGCCATGTTCTACGATGCCGATTACATACGCGCCCTCGAATACGGCATGCCTCCGACCGCCGGCGCGGGACTCGGCATCGACCGGCTGGTGATGCTGCTGACCGACTCGCCGTCGATACGGGACGTGATTCTGTTTCCCCACCTGCGGGCGGAGTAAAAACTCGTTACAAACGCTTACGGCGGATCGCGAAATCGGCCTTGATGTAGCCGCGAATCGTGGTCTTGCGCTCTCCGGACAAAGATGTGGCATCGAGAAGATCGAGCACCTGGTCGCGCCGGATGATGCCGAGGCGGGCCATTTCGCGGTTGAAGACAACGTCCTTTTCTCTCCGCGCAACGTACTTCGAGATCGCCAGATCGTGCGGATCGAGGCAAAGCCCGGTCGCGCCGTCCGTGTCACCCGGTCCGAGGGGGACGAGCCGGTCCTTCCAGCCCTTTGGCAAGACCGCCGTTGCTTCATCCACGGGATCGGCGTAATAGCCGAAGGTCTCATGAAACGGAGAATCCACACCGATGACGTTCAGCCATTCGGTGCGATCACGCTCGTTTTGCGCGATCAGGTCCACCTCGATGGACATCAGGATGGTGTCCGGCACGTCGGGACGGCTTGCGTGCAGAGACTGGCTGCCGATGATGATGAACCGGGTTTCGCCGGTGATGCGCCGCGCGGCGCGAAGGACGTGATCAAGCTGCGATTTCTTCACGCAACCGCTCCAGCACATCGCGCGGCAGCATTCCCGCGTACGGCGGAGACTGGCGCAGCCGATTGCCCCGGTCGTCGGTCCCGACCATCGCGCCGAAAAGCGCTTCGTCGCTGCCCTGCTGCAGAATTTCCAGCCATTCGTCATAGGCGCCGCACCAGACCCCGGACTTCTTCCACCGCGCGAGGTTATCGAGCGACCTGCGGCGGATGTTCGCGGGCTTGTGCCGCGCCAGCACCTCGAGCGAAATCCGCCGCTTGAGTTCGTCGAGCTCCGCATGCCCGTGGGCCTTGCGGCCCGGCGGCCAGATGCCGGCATGGTTGGCCTCCAGCGTCCCGCCTTCGCGCATGTCCCACGAATTCAGCAGTTCGCGCGGCACGATCACGCCGAGGGAGTTGCCGATCTTTCTGACCTGGAGTTTCATGAGGCCGCCACTGGTGAGTTATAACGGAGTATAACTCGGTAATCAAGACATGGACACGATCGAGAGACAGGATGACAGTAAGGCAGCAATACATTAAACTGCTTACATGCGTACCACTCTTGATCTGCCCGACGAACTCCTGAAGCGCGCCAAGATTGAAGCCGTTCAGCGCGGGACGAGCCTGCGCGACCTGGTGGGCGCGGCACTCAAGCGCGAACTGAATCAACCATCGGAGCCGAAGCCGTTGCGCAAGCGAGCGAAATTTCCCATCTTCGACTCGAAGGCCGCGGGTTCACTTCGTCTGACCAACGCCAAGATCGCGAAACTCGAAGCCGACGAAGACGCCCGGCGCCATGGGCGCGCTCGCTGACGTAAACGTCCTCGTAGCACTGATGCACGCGCGCCACGTGCACTCGGCCCTGGCGGTGCGCTGGCTCGCCGTACACGACGAGCCGGCCGCGGTTGTGATCTGCCGCGTCTCCCAGATGGGCGCGCTGCGTATCCTGACTCATCCTTCGGCCATGAAGGATGAGGTCAAGAGCGCGTCCGAGTTTTGGGATGGTTGGGAACGGCTGATGGAGGATGACCGTTTCGCGCCGGTCGCTGAGCCAGCCGGCCTGGAGAATGCGTGGCGCGCGCTCACCGCAGCGTTGCCGAAAGGCAAGCCGGCGGAGACCGACTGCTATCTTGCTGCCTTCGCGATCGCCGGAAAGCACAGCCTCGTCAGTTTCGACCAGGGCTTGCGGCGATTCGCCGGTCTAGATCTCATCACTCCTACCTGATCGCCCCGGGGGTTTGTCGGACTCACGTCGGACAGACTCCTTCATTGAAGGCTTCGATCGCATATCCCCACCGATCATGCCGCTTCGAATCGGTCGCCACGCATGTCCTCCCCTTCCCCCGCCGTCCACAACGCCCCGCTCAAAGGCATCGCGCTGATGATCGTCGCCGTCGGCCTGTTCACGCTGATGGACACGATCGCGAAGTACCTCGCGCGCAGCTATCCGGTGGCCGGCATCGTGTGGGCGCGCTACGCGGCGAATCTGTTGCTGCTCAGCGCGCTGCTGGCGGCGCGCGGCGAGCTGAAGTTCATGCGCACCCGCCGCCCCGGCGTCCAGGTGTTGCGCGGCGCGCTGCTCGCAGCGGCAACCTTCCTGTACTTCACGTCGCTTACCGTACTTCCGTTGGCCGAGGCCGCGGCGATCGCCTTCGTGCTGCCGCTGTTCGTCACAGTGCTGGCCGTGCCGATGCTTGGCGAGCGGCTGGATGCACCGCGCATGGTGGCTATCGTGATCGGCCTGGCGGGCGCGCTGCTGGTGGTGCGCCCTGGGACCGCGATCTTCACACCCTACGCGGTGCTGCCGGTGTTGATGGCACTCGCCAACGCGCTCTACCAGATCCTCACGCGCAAGATCGCGGGCGTCGAGCCGCCGCTCACCTCCTTGTTCTATGGAGCGCTGGTCGGCGCCGTGGTGTTCTCGTTCGCACTGCCGTTCGCATGGGTCACGCCGAGCGGCTGGTGGCACTGGACGCTGATCGCGGTGATCGGCGCTCTCGCCACCGCGGGCCATTTCATCTTGATCCGCGCGTTCGACTACGCGCCCGCGACGCTGCTCGCGCCGTTCGTCTACACCGGCCTGGTCTGGTCGATGGGATTGGGACTGGCGGTATTCGGCGACTTTCCGGACGCTTGGGCGCTGGCCGGCATGGGCGTGATCGTCGCTTCGGGTCTGGCGCTTGCGGCGCGGCAGCGGCTGGCGGTCAAGAAGACCTAGGGTTTCCTTTTCTTCCCCGCCAGAAACGCCGCCATCCTCTCGTGCGGCTCTGAACCCGCGTAGGCCGCGGCGAACGCGTCGATGCCTGCGGCAATTCCCGCGGGCAGCGGCTCTTCCTCCCATTGCTTGATCAGCAGCTTCTGCGCCCGCAGCGCCTCCGGTCCGTTGGCGAGCAGCGCCTTCACGGCGCCGTCCACCGCCATGTCGAGCGCCTCGCGCGGCACGACCTGCTCGACCAGGCCCCAGTCGAGCGCCTGGCGCGCACCGATCGAGTTTCCGGTGAGCAGCAGCCAGCGGGCGCGCCCGGCGCCGATCAGGCGCGGCAGCAGCGCCGCCTCGACCACCGACGGAATGCCGAGCTTAACCTCGGGCATGCCGAATTCCGCCTCCTCGGCGGCGATGCGAATATCGCAGCACGCGACGAGTTCGAGGCCCGCGCCGAGCGCGACACCCTGGACGCGCGCGATCACCGGCGCGGGAAAGCGCCGCAGTGCGTCGCAGGCGCGGTGCACACGGATGATGAACGCGCGCGCCGAAACCTCGTCCAGCGCGGCCATCTCGTCGATATAGGCGCCGCCGACGAAGGCCTTGTCGCCCGCACCGGTGAGCACCAGCACACGCGGCACGGGTTCGATGGACAGTTCCTCCAGCACCGCGTAGAACTCGTCGAGCAGCGCGCTGGTCAGCGCGTTGGACTTCGCGGCGTGATCGATCACCACGCGCGCGACGTCGCGTTCACGTTGGGCGACGATCCTGGCGCTCATGCGGGGCTCGTGGGAGTGGGTCGGAAAGCGCGTATATTCTAGTGCCATGCCGCGCGCGACCTGGAACGGCGCCGTGATTGCCGAAAGCGAGGCCTTCGAGCTGGTCGAGGGCAATGTGTATTTCCCGCCCGGGGCGCTCGACCGGCGCTACCTGCAGCCCTCCGCCACGCGCACCGTCTGCGGCTGGAAGGGGACCGCGAGCTACTACGACGTGAAGGTGGAAGGGAAGGTCAACAAGGATGCCGCGTGGTACTACCCTTCCCCCAAACCTGCGGCCGCGAACATCGCAGGTTACGTCGCGTTCTGGAAAGGCGTCACCGTCGAACAGGGCTGAGCGCCTAATTCAGGCGCTCGAATATCGCCGCGATCCCCTGCCCGCCCCCGATGCACATGGTGACCAGCGCATAGCGCTTTTGCGTGCGCTGCAGTTCGTAGAGCGCCTTGACGGTGAGGATGCAGCCGGTCGCGCCGATCGGATGCCCGAGCGCTACCGCGCCGCCGTTTGGATTGACCTTGGCGGGATCGAGGCCTAGATCCTTCGTCACCGCCATCGCCTGTGCCGCGAAGGCCTCATTCGATTCGATCACGTCCATGTCGGCGGGCTTCAGGCCGGACTTCTCGAACACGCGCTTCACCGCCGGGATCGGGCCGAGCCCCATCAGCTGCGGCTCGACGCCGGCGTGCGCATAGGCCACCAGCCGCGCCATCGGCCTCGCGCCGGCCTTCTCGGCCGCCTTGGCCTCCATCAGCACCACCGCCGCGGCTGCATCGTTGAGCCCTGACGCGTTGCCGGCGGTCACGGTGCCGTCCTTCTTGAATACGGTCTTCAACTTGCTCATGTCCGCGAGCGTCACGTCCTTGCGCACGTGCTCGTCGAGCGTGAACTGCCCGGTGCCTTTCCTCGACTTCACCTCGACCGCCACGATCTGGGACTGGAAATAGCCGTTGTCGAGAGCATTGGCAGCGCGGCGGTGGCTCTCTACGGCAAACGCGTCCTGCTGCTCGCGCGTGAGGCCGTACTTGGCCGCGACGTTCTCCGCGGTCACGCCCATGTGGCCGTTGCCGAACGGATCGTGCAGCGCACCGGTCATCGCATCGACGATGGCGCCGTCGCCCATGCGCTGGCCCCAGCGCCCGGAGGGCATGAAATACGCCGCGCGGCTCATGCTCTCGGCGCCCGCGCCGATCGCGACGTCAGTGTCGCCGAGCAGGATATGCTGGGAGGCCGAGACGATCGCCTGCAACCCGCTGCCGCACAGGCGGTTGACCGTGAGGCAGGGCGTGGCGACGGGCAGGCCGGCGTCGATCGCTGCGACGCGCGACATGTACATGTCGCGCGCTTCGCCGTGGATCACGCTTCCGACCACGACGTGGCCGACCGTGGCCCCGTCGATCTTCGCGCGCGAAAGCGCTTCCTTGATCGCGATTGAGCCGAGCCTGGTCGGTGCAACGTCCTTGAGCGAGCCGCCGTAATCGCCGATCGCAGTCCTCGCACCCGCCACTACCACCACTTCACGCTGTGCCATTGCGCACCTCCAGTCAGAAAACCATCATGCGGCGAGGCGCGCGAACAGGTCGTGTTCGTCGGCCGCCTCGACCACCACCTGCGCGAAATCGCCGGGCTTCAACCGCTGCCCGTCACGCACGCGCACCACGCCGTCGATCTCGGGCGCATCCGCGCTCGAGCGCGCGACGGCGCCGCCTTTTCCATTAGCATCGACCAGTACCTGCAACCGCCTGCCGACCTTCGCCTGCAGGCGCCGCGCGCTGATGCCCGCCTGGACCTGCATGAAGCGCGCGCGGCGCTCCTGCCTGAGTTCCTCGGGTACCGGGTCGGGCAGCGCATTTGCCTTTGCACCTTCGACCGGCGAGTACGCGAAGCAGCCGACGCGGTCGAGTTGCGCTTCCTCGAGAAATTCGAGCAGTTCCTCGAACTCGGCCTCGGTCTCGCCCGGGAAACCGGCGATGAAGGTGCTGCGGATCGTGATCTCCGGACACGCTGCGCGCCAGGCGCGGATGCGCGCAAGGTTGTCCTCGGCGCTCGCCGGGCGCTTCATCAGCTTGAGTATGCGCGCACTGGCATGCTGGAACGGCACGTCGAGGTAGGGAAGCACGCGGCCCTCGGCCATCAGAGGGATCACGTCGTCTACGTGCGGATAGGGGTAGACGTAGTGAAGGCGCACCCAGACGCCGAATTCGCCGAGCGCGCGGACGAGTTCCGTCATGCGTGTCTTCAGCGGCCGGCCATTCCAGAAACCAGTGCGATACTTCACGTCCACCCCGTACGCGCTGGTGTCCTGCGAGATCACCAGCAGCTCCTTCACGCCCGCTTTTACGAGGTTTTCCGCCTCCTGCATCACTTCGCCCACCGGGCGCGATACCAGGTCGCCGCGCATCGAAGGGATGATGCAGAACGTGCAGCGGTGGTTGCAGCCTTCCGAGATTTTCAGGTACGCGAAGTGCTTCGGCGTGAGCCGGATGCCCTGCGGTGGAACCAGGTCCGTATACGGGTCGTGGGGTTTGGGCAACGCCGCGTGCACCGCGCGCATGACGCCATCCAGGTCGTGCGGACCGGTGACCGCGAGCACCGATGGATGGATTTTCCTGACCACGCCGTTCTTCGCGCCGAGGCAGCCGGTCACGATCACGCGGCCATTTTCCTCGAGCGCTTCGCCGATCGCATCGAGCGATTCGGCGACCGCATCGTCGATGAAGCCGCAGGTGTTCACGATCACGAGGTCTGCGTCGCGGTAGGTCTTCGAGGTCGCGTAGCCTTCGGCCCGCAGGCGGGTCAGGATCTGCTCGGAATCGACCAGTGCCTTCGGGCAACCGAGCGAGACGAAGCCGACCCTCGGCGCCGCGTCGGGCGCGCGGGCCATTACTTCTTTTCTTCGGGCGGCTTGACGCCCGGCGGCGGGAAGCCGGGCAGGGTGAACCCGGCGAACATGTTGCGCGTCTGGTTCTGCATCTGGTCCTGCAGCTGCTGGAACATGCGCTGGCTCTGTTCCATGTAGGACTGCATCATGCTTTGCATCGCCGGTCCCTGCAAGTTCATGAACTGGGTCCACATCTCGTTCGGCACGCGCGAGCTGTCGCCATACAGCTTCTTCGACTGCTCCTGCATCGTCTTTTGCATGTCCTGGAACGCGTGGATGTTCTTCTCGAGGTAGGTTCCCATCATCCCCTGCATGGCGTTGCCGTAGGAACGGATCAGCTGCGAAAGCACGTCCGAGGAAAACATCGGCGCGCCGCCGGACTCTTCCTCCAGGATCACCTGCAGCAGGATATGGCGCGTCAGGTCATCGTTGGTCTTGGCGTCGACCACCTGGAACTCCTCCTGCTTGAGGACCATCTGCTTGACGTCCACCAGCGTGATATAGCTGGAGGTCTTGGTGTCGTACAGGCGCCGATTCGGGTATTTCTTGATCAAACGCAGCTGGTTGTCCATGTCTTGCGGTCCGCCTTCCGTTAACCTTCAATACATGTGCTGGCCGCCGTTGATCGAGATGTTCGCCCCGGTCACGAATGCGGCCTCTTCCGAGCACAGGTAGATGATCAATCCGGCCACTTCGTCAGGTTTACCCAGCCGGTTGACCGGGATCTGCGGCAGGATCTTGGTGTCGAGAATTTCCTTCGGGATCGCCGTCACCATCTTGGTACCGATGTAGCCCGGCGAGATCGTGTTGACGGTCACGTTCTTGCGCGCAACCTCCAGCGCCAGCGCCTTGGTGAAGCCGTGAATGCCGGCCTTCGCCGCCGAGTAGTTGGTCTGCCCGAATGCGCCCTTCTGGCCGTTGACCGACGAGACGTTGATCACCCGCCCCCAACTCCGCTCGCTCATGCCGTCCATCACCTGCTTGGTCATGTTGAAGCAGGAATCGAGGTTGGTGTGCATCACGGCGTCCCAATCCGCCTTGGTCATCTTCTTGAACGTCATGTCGCGCGTGATGCCTGCGTTGTTCACCAGGATGTCGATCGGGCCGACCGCCTTGGTCATCTGCGCGACCTTCGTGGCGCAGTCCTCGAAGTCGGCCACGTCCACCGGATAGGCGGCAAAACTGTGGCCCTTGGACTTCATCTCGTCGAGCCAGGACCTGTACTTGGTATTGCTCGGCGAATAGGTGACCACCACCTTGTACCCGGCGTCGGCCATCTTGGTCGAGATCGATTCGCCCAGCCCGCCCATGCCACCCGTTACCATTGCAATTCGCTGCGCCATGGCGCTCCTCCGTTGGTTCTTGGTCCCCGCCGCGGTTGTCCCCGGTGCCCCACAAGTTCAGGACATGTACATGCCGCCGTTGATCGCGATATTCGCACCCGTAATATAACTGGCTTCTTCCGATACGAGGTAGGCAATCAGCGTCGCGATCTCATCGGGCTGCGCAAGGCGCCCCATCGGGATCTGCTCGACGATGGCCTTGAGGATTTCCGGGCGGATCGCGCGCACCATGGCCGTTTCGACGTAGCCCGGCGAGATGGTGTTCACCGTCACGCCCTTCTTGACCACCTCCTGCGCAAGGGCCTTGGTGAAGCCGTGCATGCCGGCCTTGGCCGCTGAATAGTTGGTCTGCCCGAACTGCCCTTTCAGCGCGTTGACCGAAGAGATGTTGACGATGCGGCCCCAGCCGCGGTCGGTCATGGCCTCGATCACCTGGCGCGTCACGTTGAACACCGAATTCAGGTTGGTGTTGATGACCGAGTACCAATCGCTCGGCGACATGCGCTTGAACACCCCGTCGCGGGTGATGCCGGCTGCGTTCACGAGAATCTCGACCGGTCCGACCGTGGCGGACACGCGGTAGAACATATCCGCGCACGATGCGAAGTCCTCGACGTTGCTTTCCGCCGCCCAGACCTGGTGGCCGCGCTCGCGCATCGTGTGCAGCCACTCGTCCTTCTTGTCATATCCGGGCAGGCAGCCCGCCACCACCTTGTGGCCGGCGGCGGCGAGTCTCTTGCAGACTGCGGTGCCGATGCCGCCCATCCCGCCGGATATGAACGCCACGCGCGAGGTCACGCGTTTCGCTTCCCCGGCCCAGTCTTCCACCGCGTCGCTCGTTCGCTCCGCCAGCTCTGCTTGCGTCGTCATCGATCTGTCTCTTCGGAGATTAGGGGCGCTCGACCGCCAACGCGACGCCCATGCCGCCGCCGATACACAGCGATGCCAGGCCTCTCTTCGCGTCGCGCTTCGCCATTTCATGCAGCAGCGTGACCAGGATGCGGCAACCCGACGCGCCGATCGGGTGGCCGAGCGCTATCGCGCCGCCATTGACGTTGACCCTGGAGGTATCCCAGCCCATCTGCCGGTTTACCGCTATGGCCTGTGCCGCGAACGCCTCGTTGATCTCCATCAAGTCGAGATCTTTCGGCTCCCAGCCCGCGCGCGCGAGGCAGCGCTTGGAAGCCGGCACCGGGCCCATGCCCATGTATTTCGGATCGACGCCGGCCGACGCGTAGGCCTTGATCCGCGCGAGCACCTTGAGGCCGAGTTCTTTGGCCTTGCGCGCCGAGGTCAGCAGCACCACCGCCGCCCCGTCATTGATGCCCGACGCATTTCCGGCGGTCACGGTCCCGTCCTTCTTGAACGCCGCCTTCAGGCTCGCCATCGATTCGAGCGTCGAGCCGTGGCGCGGGTACTCGTCGGTATTGAACATCACCGGACCCTTGCGCGATGCGATCTCCACGGTCGCGATTTCGTCGGCGAACCTGCCGGCCTTCTGCGCAGCCTCGGTTTTCTGCTGCGAGAACGCGGCGAACTCGTCCTGCTCGGCGCGGGTCACGCCGTATTCCTCGGCGACGTTTTCAGCAGTGACGCCCATGTGGTACTGGTTGTAGACGTCCCACAGGCCGTCGACGATCATCGAGTCGGTCATTTTCGCGTCGCCCATGCGAAACCCGTCGCGCGAACCCATGATCAGGTGGGGCGTGAGGCTCATCGACTCCTGGCCGCCCGCGATCACGATGTCGGAGTCTCCGTTGGCGATCGCCTGCGCGCCGAGCATCGCGGCCTTCAGGCCGGAGCCGCACACCTTGTTGATGGTCATCGCGGGAATCATGTCCGGCAGGCCGGCCTTGATGGCCGCCTGGCGCGCGCCGTTCTGGCCGATCCCCGCAGTCAGCACCTGCCCCAGGATCACCTCGGAAACCTGTTCGGGTTTCACCCCTGAGCGCGCGAGCAGTTGCTTGATGACGGTCGCTCCCAGGTCCGACGCCGGCGTCTTCGCCAGCGTGCCGCCGAATTTGCCGATGGCCGTACGCACGGCGCCAACGATCACTACTTCTTCCATTTGAAGCTCCTTTGAGGTTGATGGCCGTTCATCAGGCCGCTTTTTCCTTCACGTAACGTCCCGGCGCGGGTTCGATCGGCCGATGCTGCGCATTGCCGAGCTGCGTGCGCGCCGCGAGTTCGCCGCCCTTGAATTGCGCAAGCCACTGCGACCAGACCGGCCACCAGCTTCCGGGCTGCTCCTGCGCCTGCTCGAGCCAGGCCTCCGGCGCCTCCGGACAGGCGGTGCCGACCCAGTAGCTGCGCCGGTTCTTGCCGGGCGGATTGATCACCCCAGCGATGTGCCCGCTCGCACCGAGTACGAAGCGCACATCGCCGCCGAGCAGTCTGGTCGAGCCGTAAGCGCTTTTCCACGGCACGATGTGGTCCTCGCGCGAGCCGTATACGAAGCTCGGGAGCCCGATGCCGCCGAGATCGACCGGCACGCCGCAGTTCGTGAGCGCGCCGGGAATCCGCAGCTTGTTCTCGAGATACGTGTTGCGCAGGTAATAGCAGTACATCGGCCCGGGAAGATTGGTGCTGTCGGAGTTCCAGTACAGCAGATCGAACGCGTCGGGCGTGCGCCCCTTGAGGTAGTTGTTGACCACGTAGGGCCAGATCAGATCGTTGGCGCGCAGTGCGGAGAACACGAATGCAAGATCGGCGCCCGGAAATATTCCGCCTGCGCCGATGCTCGCCTCCCGCGCGGCGACGTTCGCCTCGTCGACGAAGTAGCCGAGCTGGCCGGGCTCGCTGAAATCGAGCATGGTGGTGAGCAAGGTGACGCTCTCGGCAGGCCGCTCGCCCTTCGCGGCGAGCACGGCAAGCGCCGCACCGAGCAAGGTGCCGCCGACGCAGAAACCCAGCGCGTTGACCCGGTCGCTGCCCGCGATCGCGCGCGCCACTTGCAGGGCCTCGATCACGCCCTGCGCCAGATAGTCGTCCCAGGTGAGGCGGCCGTGTTCGGCCTTGACGTTGCGCCACGACAGCATGAACACGGTGTGGCCCTGTTCGACCGCATAGCGCACGAATGAGTTCTCCGGCTGCAGGTCGAGGATGTAGAACTTGTTGATGCACGGCGGCACGATCACCAGCGGGCGCTGCCCGACCTGCGCGCTCGACGGGGAATACTGGATCAGCTGGATCAGCGGGTTTTCATACACCACCGCGCCCGGTGATACCGCGAGGTTGCGTCCGACCTCGAAGGCCGATTCGTCGGTCATGCTGATGCGGCCCTTGCGCGCATCGGCAATCATGTTGGCAATGCCGAGGGTGATGCTCTCGCCCTTGGATTCGATCGCCTGGCGCATCACCTCCGGGTTGGTGGCTGCGAAATTCGCCGGACACATCGCGTCGATCCATTGCCTCAGCGCGAAGCGCAGTCGGTCCTTGGCCGGCGCCTCGAGCGTCGAGTCCTCCACCATTCGATCGAGGGTCTGCGCCGAGATCAGGTAGGACTGTTTGGCGTAGTCGTAATACGGGTTCTCGCGCCACTCGCGCGCCGCGAAGCGCCGATCGCCTTTGCCGGGTTCCGCGACCGGGGCATGCATCGCGCCGTTTTCGCGTGCGAGCATTCCGCCCCAGAGTTGGGATTGCTTCTCGATCAGTTCGCGTTGCAGCGCGGCGAAACGCTCCGGATTGGCGCCAACGCCCGACAGCCAGGCAGCCGCGTCCTGACCGAACGGCATCGACGCGAGGATGCTCATCCACCCCTGCGATGCGACGTTTCCCGTCTTGGCAATTGCGGCGATGAAAGCTTCCGGCGTCGGTAACGGCTCCGCCATTCAGATTCCGGGGATTGAAATAACCGTTCATTTTGCGCCGCACAAAAACGGCCGTCAACCCTGCAGATCAGTGGGCGTGGGCGTCGCCGATCAGCATCCTTGCCAGCGCGATGCTTGCCACTCCCAGAGCGATGAGCAGCGACTGGGACGCGGTTGCACGCAACTCCGGGCGTTTGTGCAGCCCGGGGATCAGATCAGCGACCGCGATATAGATCATGCTCGCGGCCACGACGCCGAGGAGCAACGGCACCCATTCCTCGGCCGCGCGCAGCGTGAAATAGCCGAGCACTCCGCCGACCAGCGTCGCCGCGGTGGAGAGCAGGTTCATCGCCAGCGCCCTGGCGCGGGAATAGCCCGAGTGCAGCAGTATCAGGAAATCGCCGACTTCCTGCGGGATCTCGTGCGCCACGATGGCGAGCGCAGTGATGATGCCGAGTTGGATGCTTTGCAGGAAGGCCGCCGCGATCAGCAGGCCGTCGACGAAATTGTGCACCGCGTCGCCGACCACGATCATCAGGCCGCTACGGCCGTGATCGTGTGTCTCGCCGTGCCATTCGCGGCCCTCGCCTTGCTCGGTGTGGGAGTGGCGCCACAACATCAGCTTCTCGAGGATGAAGAACAGGAAGATTCCGCCCAGGATGGTGAGCGAGACCTTATGCGGGTCGGCAACCTCGAACGCGTGCGGAATCACCTCGAGGAAGGCCGCGCCAAGCAGGGCGCCGATCGCCAGGCTCACCAGCATCGGCACCCATGCTGCGCGCACCGTGAGCGCAAATATCGCCGCGCAGCCCACCGAGAGAGCACCGCCCGCGATGCTCGTCGCCACGATCCACGCAAGAGTCATGCGCGGCGATTATACGCATCGATCCAAGCGCCCCTCAGTCGATCCAGATCAGCGCCGCCATGCGGCCGCAGACGCGCTCGCGCCGAAAGGAAAAGAAGCGCGCGGGTTCGCTGTAGGTGCAGAAGTTGCCGCCAAATACGCGCCTCACGCCGCGCGCGGCGAGCCGCTGGCGCGCAAGCGCATACAGATCGAGCAGCCAGTGGCCGCGGCGCGTGGCACGAATTGCGGATTCCGCGGCGGGGTCCCGCGCGAGGAACGCGGCGCGAACCTCATCACCGACTTCATAGACGCGCGGGCCGATTGCCGGTCCGAGCCATGCGAGCAGTTCGCCGGGCTCGCCGCCAAGTGCATCGAGCGTACGCTCGATCACGCCGTGCGCGAGGCCACGCCAGCCGGCGTGCGCCACGCCGACCGCGCGCCCCGCCGCGTCGGCGATCAGCACCGGCATGCAATCGGCAACCAGCACCGCGCATACCACGCCCGACGCGCGCGCGATGGAGGCATCGGCCTCGGGTTCCCCGTCGGCCGCGCCCGCATCGACCACGTTCGTGCCGTGCACCTGACACAACCAGCGTGGCTCCGCGGGCAGGTATTTGCGCAACTGCTGGCGCACCTTCCCGTCTTTCGCGTCGCCGAACGCGCGCGTGGTGACCAGCGCGCGCACTGCGCCCGGCACCGGCCATTCCGGGACGATCAGGCTGTCATCGGCCATCGCGCAAGCGTTGCAGCAAATCGTCGAAGTCACCCGGCAGCTCGCAGCGGAACGCGCGGCGCCGGCCGCTGGACGGGTGATCGAACGCGAGCTCCGCTGCGTGCAGCGCCTGCCGGCCGAACGGCTTTCCCGCAAACGGCAGCGCCCTCGCGCCGCGGCGGTATACCGGGTCACCGACCAGCGGATGGCCGATCGATTGGAGATGCACGCGGATCTGGTGCGTGCGCCCGGTCTCCAGCCGGCAGCGCAACAGCGTCGCCGCCGCGAAGCGCTCGAGCACCTCGTAGTTCGTGCGCGCAGGCTTGCCGCGCGGATTGACTGACATGCGGGTGCGGCTGCGGGCATCGCGGCCGATCGGCGCGTCGACGGTCCCGCCCGCGACGACCTTGCCGTGGGCGAGCGCGAGGTAAACGCGTCGCACGCTGCGCGCCTGCAACTGGCGCACCAGGTGAGTCTGCGCCGCGAGCGTCTTGGCCACCACCATCAGGCCGCTGGTGTCCTTGTCCAGTCGGTGCACGATGCCGGCCCGCGGCACCCCGGCAAGGCGCGGCGCGTGCGCCAGAAGCGCATTCATCAGTGTGCGGTCCGGATTGCCGGCGCCCGGATGCACGACCAGGCCGGCGGGCTTGTCGATCACGATCAGCGCGTCGTCCTCATAGACGATCGCAAGCGGCAGCGCTTGCGCATGCGGGGCGCTCGCGCCGCTCGGCTCGGGCACGCACAGTTCGATGCGCTCGCCGCCCCACACCTTGCGCCGAGGCGCCGCCGACGCACCGTCCACCAGAATGTTTCCGGCCTTGAGCCATGCCTGCAGGCGGCTGCGCGAATGCAGTGGAAACATTTCAGCCAGCGCCTGATCCAATCGCAAGCCGGCGAGCCCGGTTGGAATCGCCGCTCGTTCGCGCCCGTCCGCCGAGTCCGCGGCGCTCTCGAGCGGGTTATAATTATTAGTTCTGGAAACCCTGTTCATGCGCTCTAGTTTAACCACCTGGCGGGTCCTCGCCATCGCACTCACCGCCGCATTCACTCTGGGCGGCTGCGGCATTTTCGGTTCCGACAAGACCGATGAGACCGCGGGCTGGTCGGCGAACAAGCTCTATGCCGAGGCCAAGGACGCGATGAACTCGAGCGACTATGCCAAAGCCATCAAGTATTACGAAAAACTCGAGGCGCGTTACCCGTATGGCCGCTTTGCCCAGCAGGCTCAGCTCGAGATCGCCTATGCGTACTGGAAGGACAACGAGCGCGCGTCCGCGATCGCCGCAGCCGATCGCTTCATCAAAATGCACCCGAACCACGAGAGCGTCGACTACGCCCATTACCTCAAGGGGCTGATCAACTTCAACGACAAGCAGGGCATCTTCGGATTCCTCGGCAGCGACGATCTATCGGACCGCGACCCGAAGGGCGCGCGCGAGGCCTTCAGCGCGTTCAAGGAGCTGGTCACGCGCTTTCCGGATTCGAAATATGCGCCCGATGCGGCCGCACGCATGAAGTACCTGGTGAATGCTCTGGCGCAGCACGAGGTGAACGTGGCGCGCTACTACATGAAACGCAACGCCTACATCGCCGCGGCGAACCGCGCGCAGTTCGCCGTGCAGTCCTATCCGCAGGCGCCAGCGATCGAGGAGGCGGTGTTCGTCATGGTGAAAGCCTATGACGCGCTCGGCATGACCGACTTGCGCGACGCGGCCGACCGCGTGATGCGCGGCAACTTTCCCGAGAGCAAGTATCTCACCGGCAAGACCGACAAGAGCGTTCCGTGGTGGAAGCTATGGGACCCGGACTGGTGACGGGGATGCGTCAGACGCGGATCCCTTCATCCGCGATGTAGTCGCGGATGATGGTCGCCACGTCGGGGTCGGCCTTGAACCCCATCGCCAGCGCGCGCGGCGTGGCGAAGCTGACGGGCCAGGTCTTCACGATCGCCTGAATGCGCGCGTCGGGCTTCCACGCCACGCGCTTCGCAACCTCCGGTCCCGCAACGCGCGCGAGCGCGTCGAGCCCGTCCTTGATGCTCACCGTGATTCCCGGCAGATTGACCACGCGCCGCGTGCCCCAGGCCTCAGCCGGGAGCTCGTGCGCGTGGATGAAGGCCTCCACCACGCGTCGCGGCGAGAGCATCCAGATGCCGGTATCGGCGCCGACCGGGCATTCGCAGGCAACGCCATTGAGCGGCTCGCGGAAGATCGCGCTCGCAAACGACGAGGCGGCGAGATTCGGCTTGCCCGGCCGCACCACGATCGTCGGCAGGCGCAGCGAGCGGCCGTCCATGAAGCCCTTGCGCGAGTAGTCGGTCAGCAGGTATTCGCTCACCACCTTCTGCATGCCGTAGGACGTCTGCGGGTTCGGGGTGATCGAGTCGTCGAGCACCGCAGGCAGGTCGCCGCCGAACGCAGCCACTGAGCTTGCGAACACCACCCGCGGCGGGCGCGCCGCGCGGCGGGCGCGCTCGAGCAGCAGGCGCATCGCATCGAGATTGACGCGCATGCCGAGGTCGAAATCGGCTTCCGCCCCACCGCTCACGACGGCAGCGAGGTGGAAGATCGAAGCGGTGTCGGGCGTGACGACGCGCTCGATCACCGCCGCGTCCGCGATGTCGGCCTTGACGATTTCCAGCCGCGCATCGGAGGGCAGGTTCGGCGCGAACGCTGTGTCGAGAAGCGTGATGCGCGCGATGGGCTGTTGCATGAGCGAGCCGCGCGCGAGCAGCGCTTTTGCGAGCCTCAGGCCGATGAACCCGCCTCCGCCGGTGATGACGACCTTCATGCCGTTTCCTTGGTTGTGGGAACGGGCGGCATTCTAACCGGGTCCGCAGCCGCGAAGAACGCCGTCGCCTCGACCGTCTCACGCGTGATGCGCATCGGCGGCAGGCTCGCGCGCACCAGCCGGCCGTAGGAGCGGGTGAACAGCCGCGGGTCGCACAGGACCAGCACGCCGCGGTCGGTTTCGTCGCGTATCAGCCGCCCGGCACCTTGCTTGAGTTGCAGGATCGCCTGCGGAAGCTGCAGTTCGGAAAACGGATTGCCGCCGCGCGCACGCAGCGCGTCGATGCGCGCCGCAAGCACCGGGTCGTCGGGCGGCGCGAACGGCAGCTTGTCGATCACCACCACCGACAGCGCGTCGCCTCGCACGTCGACACCCTCCCAGAAGGAGGCGCTTCCAAGCAGCACCGCGTTGCCCAGCGCGCGGAACCGCTCGAGCAGTTCGCTGCGCGAGCCGCTGCCCTGAACCAGCAGCGGCAGTCCGTCGGCCGCCAGCCGCCCCGCGAGCAGTTCCTCCGCGCGGCGCAGCGCACGCAGCGTCGTAAACAGCAAGAACGCACCGCCGCCGGCCGCCCGGAGCACCGGATAGGCGGCGTCGATGACCGCCGCGGTATGCCCGGGGTCGTTCGGCTGCGGCAGCCCCTGGGGCACGAACAACAGCGCCTGGCGCGCGAAATCGAACGGGCTCTCCCAGCGCCGGGATTGCGCAGCATCGATCCCGAGCTCGCGCTTGAAATGCGAGAAATCGTCTCCGACGGCGAGCGTGGCGGAGGTGAAAATCCAGGCGCGCGGATGGTCATCCATCTGGCGGCGGAAGATCTCGCCGGGAGAAAGCGGCGTGACATGCAACTGAGCCGAATGACCGAACACCTCGACCCAGCGCACCAGTTCGGCCGCATCGGCCTCGCGCCAGCGCACGAGGCGCGCTGCGAGATCCTCGGCGCGCCGGGCGCACGACGCGAGACCCTCGGAGCGCTCGGCCTGCGCCGCGAGCGGACTGCGCAACGCAGACACGGCGCCATCGAGTGCAGCCAGCGCCGGCTCGAACTCGGCGATGCGCAGCGCCTGTGCGGCGGAGAGTTTGGCCGCGTCTTCGGGGAAAGCGAGCCGCAGGTCGCGCGCACGGCGCTCCAGCACGGTTGCGTCGCGATCCAGGTCCTGTGCGCCCCCGCCGGCGGCGCGCAATTCCAGCCGCGTGTCGCGCGCCAGCTCGATCGCCTGCGCGGTGGCGAAGGTCTCACCGAAGAACAGCCGCGCGATGTCCGGCAGCTGGTGCGCCTCATCGAGAATCACCGTATTGCACGCCGGCAGAAGTTCGGCGATGCCTTCGGCGCGCAAGGCAATATCGGCAAAGAACAGATGATGGTTGATCACCACCACGTCGGCAGCCTGCGCGTCACGCCGCGCGGCGAATACGAAACACTCGGAGTATCGCGGGCATTCCTGCCCGAGGCAGTTCTCGCGCGTCGAAGTCGCGTGCACCCAGACGGGCGCGTCCTCGGGAACGTCGGCGAGATCCGCGCGGTCGCCGGTCCGCGAGGTTGCGGCAAACGCCTTGATGCGGCGCAACTGCGCGACCTCTTCCCGCGAGTCGAGGCGCGCCTCCGCAATGGCGCGATCCAGGCGGTGGTGGCAGACATAGTTCGCGCGCCCTTTGAGCAACGCGAGCCGCGCGCCCGAAGCGAGCGCATCGCGCACCGCCGGGAGGTCGCGGTCGAAAAGCTGGTCCTGCAGGGTCTTGGTGCCGGTCGAGACGATCACCTTGCCGCCTGCCAGCAGCGCGGGAACCAGATACGCAAAGGTCTTTCCGGTACCGGTGCCCGCTTCCGCAACCAGCACGCCGGTATCCCCAATGGTCTCCAGCACGCACTGCGCGAACTCGATCTGCTGGGGTCTTTCCCTGTAGCCGGGTATGCGCGCCGCAAGCGGCCCCGCGGCGGCGAATACGCGCTCGAGAAGCGCGGCGTTCAGCGCTGCAACTCCTCGGCCCCGAGGCCGATCGCAAGCGAAAGAAAAACAAGTGTTTTCATCAAGCAGGTTCCTGGGTGCATCTTACTGTGCAACGCGCCGACTTTACAGATACAGGCTTGTCGATTAAATTACCTGAAGTATGGGCTATAAGCTACTGTCATTTCTATTGTTTTCGTCAGCATTGGCGGGCTGCGGCGGGGTTCTGGTGCAGCCGCCCGCGCCGATCGCTGGGGAGTATCCAGCGGCGGAAGCACAAGCGCCCCAGCCTGCGGCTTCACCGTCGAGTCACGCGCCGGCAACCAACTCGGAACTGATGTTCCAGGTGCTGACCTCGCTCGGCATCGACTACCAGAACGGCGGACGCTCACCCAATACGGGATTCGACTGCAGCGGCCTCGTGGCGCACGTGTACCTCGAAGCGTTCGGCGTCCGGCTCCCGCACAATACGCTCGCGCAGAGCCGGACCGGCGCGCCCGTCGAGCACAGCAACCTCGCGCCGGGCGATCTCGTGTTCTATAACACCCTCAACCAGCCGTACTCGCACGTAGGCATTTATCTCGGCGATGGGCGATTCGTCCACGCGCCGAAGTCCGGCGCGCAGGTGCGTGTCGAGCGCATGCAAACCCGATATTGGATCGAGCGCTACAACGGCGCGCGCCGTATCCCTCAATCTCTCTAGGCGTTTTCATCTCTCAGGTTGAAGATGAAGTTGATGTCGAGGCTGAATTCCCTGCCGCGCAACGCGTCGGGAATTGCCACCAGGGGTTTTGTCTTCTTGAGCGTCTCGATCGCCGCCTGATCGAGGACCTCGTGCCCGGAAGTCGTCTTGATCGAAATACTGCTGATCATCATGTTTGCGCCGATCACCATGCGAACGACGACTTTGCCTTCCCAATTGTTGTCCAACGCGGCGCGCGGGTATTTCTTGTAGCGCTTCGCCGCCGAATAGATCGCGATCCGATACTGATCGAGCGTCCCGGCGTCTGCGGCGACGGACGGCGCGGGTTGCGTGTCGGCTTTCGCGACCGGGCCCGGTGAGAGCGGCGCAGAGGTCGGCGCGTTCGGCGCGGCAGGCTGGGAAGACTCTGAGGCAGGCTTGGGCGTTTCGCTCGAGGCCGCAGTTGGCGCCGGCGTTGCGGGAACCAGCGGCGCATTGGGTGCGGCCTTGGAAAGCGGGACGGCTGCTGGTTGAGGTTTCGCGACCCGCCGGGATCGCGCAGGCGCCTGCGCGCGCGGCCCGGGCGCAGCCTCTACCGGTGCAGGCGCAGCGAGCGGGCGCGGCGTTACGAGGCGTGCAAGGATCGGTCCGGGCGCCGGGTTCGATTTGCTGGCGGCGTCGCGATGCGCAAAGCCGGCGAACAGCAAAGCCGCGTGCAACACGATCGAAGCGAGCACGGCGTACGCGAATACGCGCTGCTCGCCCTCACGCGCGAACGTGCCGCTGCCCAGCACCATCGCCATGGACGCCTCTCGAAACCGAGCGGGTGAATATACCCCAGCGCAACCGGTGCTAGCCAGCCACGATGCGCCAGACTTTTTCAGCTGTGATCGGCATCTCGATGTGCGCGACTCCATAGGGCGAAAGCGCGTCCAGCACCGCATGCACCACCGCGGGCACCGCGCCGATGGTGCCGATTTCCCCGCAGCCTTTGACCCCGAGCAGGTTGGTTCTGCATGGCACGCTCTCGTCGAAGTGCGTGGCCATCTGAGGGAACTGGTCGGCGCGCGGCACGCAGTAATCCATCAGCGAGCCGGTGAGCAGCTGCCCGCTCTCGGCATCGTAGATCGCCTGCTCGTACAGCGCCTGACCGACGCCCTGCGCGATGCCGCCATGGATCTGCCCTTCGACGATCATGTGGTTGATGATCCGTCCGATATCGTCGAAGCTGGTAACGTTCACCAGCTCGATCTCGCCCGTTTCCGGGTCGATCTCGAGCTCGCACACCTGCGCACCGTTGGGCCACGACGGAGAAGACGGCGTTTCGGTCGCCGTCACGCGAATCTGACGCCCGGCCTGCCGCGCCGCGAGCTCCGCGAGCCCGATCGAACGGTCGGTGCCTGCGATGCGGAACCGCCCGTTGAGGTACTCGATGTCGGTGGCTGCGGACTCCAGCGCTTGCGCTGCCAGCTCCGTGCCGCGCGCGATGGTCTCGCGGCCCGCCGCAACGATCGCGGAGCCGCCGACGAATGCGGAGCGGGAACCGACGCTGCCCGTGCCGTTCGCCTGATCGGTATCGCCCTGCACGATTTTCACTTTCCCGGCCGGGATCTGCAGCACCTCGGTAATGAGTTGCACGTAGCTCGTCTCCAGGCCCTGGCCCATCGCCTGCGTACCGGAAAAAACGGTGACCGTGCCATCGGCATCGACGCGTATGTCCACCGTCTCGGTCGGCAGCGCGCCGGTCCATTCGATATAAACCGCCAGCCCGCGGCCGCGCAATTTTCCACGGCGCTTCGCTTCCTCGCGGCGCGCAGCGAACCCGTTCCAGTCGGCAGCCGCGAGCGCGCCGTCGAGCATGCGCTCGAATTCGCCCGCATCGTAGGTTTCGCCGAGGTGAGTGCGATAGGGAAACTGCCCCGGCTGGATCAGGTTGCGGCGGCGCAGCTCTACCGAATCGATCTTCATCTCGTGCGCCGCCTTTTCGATCAGGCGCTCCATCAGGTAGTTCCCCTCGGGGCGTCCGGCGCCGCGGTACGCGCCGGTGGCCATCGTATGCGTGAGCGCGCCGCGCACGCGATAGTCGATCACCGGCACGTGATAAACCGTGGTCTGCACCTTCGGACCGAGGACCAGCGGGATGATCGCGGATGACCCGACCGGCACCGAGCCGAAGTTGGCGAGCCCCTCCATCCTGAGCGCGAGGATGCGGCCCTTTGGGTCAAGCGCGAGCTCGGCCTTGAAATGCTGGTCGCGGCCCATGTGCGTGGCGAGAAATTCCTCGCTGCGATCGGCGCGCCACTTCACCGGCCGCCCGAGCTTGCGCGCCGCATAGCAGGCGAGCGCATCCTCCGGATACAGGCCGGTCTTCATGCCGAACCCGCCGCCGATGTCGCCGACCACAACGCGAAACTGCTGCGGCGGCGTGTTGAACACCGCCGCCAGCGCGTCGCGGGTACCCGTCGGCTGCTGGGTCTGCGTATAGAGCGTCCAGCGCCCGGCTTCGAACTGTGCCAGCGCGCAACGCGGCTCGAGCGCCGTCGCGATCAGACGCTGGTTGTGCAATTCGAGCCGGGTGACGTGCGCGGCTTGCGCGAACGCCGCCGTCACGGCGGCAGCGTCGCCATAGCGCTGCTCGGCGGAGATATTGCCCGCAGCCTGCGCCGAGACCTGCGGCGCGCCCGGCAGGATCGCCTTGCGCGGATCGATCACGCACGGCAGTTCCTCGTAGTCGATTTCCAGCAGTTCGGCTGCATCCTGCGCCTGAACCTGCGTCTGCGCGACGATCGCCGCGACCGGATGCCCGACATAGAGCGCCGTTCCGTCGGCGAGCAGCGTTCGCAGCGGCGCAGCCATCGGCGAACCGTCGGCGCGCTTGAACAACGGCGGAATCGGAATGTGCCCCACGCCATCGGCAGACAGATCGCCGCTCGTCCACACCGCGAGCACCCCCGTGGCGGTGCGCGCCGCATCCGCATTCACCGAAGCGGTGCGCGCATGCGCGTACGGAGAGCGCACCACGACCATCCATGCCTGGTTCGGCAGGTTGCGGTCGTCGCTGTAGAGCCCGTTGCCGGCGAGCAGCCGGTCGTCTTCGAGGCGCTTTTGCGTGCGCGAAGAGCCGAAACGGGCTGAGGACGGGTCGAATTGGACTGCGGGAGCGCTCATGCAACCTCGCGGGAAAGCCAAATGGAAACGCCCCACGGAGGGGCGCTGCGGGATGATACAGGGAAAACCCGCAAGAACGCTTCGCCCCTAGAATGCGCGAATGAACAGCCTCGTCATCGGCCTCGTCGTATCGACGATCGCGTACTTCGTCGCGAGCCATTACATCAAGCGCTATCTGGACGAAGCAGGCATATCGAAGAGCATGCCGCGCAGCCTCGTCATATTCGTTCTGGCCGTGGCGATTTCCTACGGTGTCGCGTTCATCGTCGATTGGGTCGCCGGCTTGCTGGGGTAGGTATTGACAATCATCCGCCTCGGCCGGGCAATCGTGGCGGCACTACTCCTGCCGGTCGGGGCACACGCACAGCCGGAGATTGCGCTCGTAGAGCGGCAAAGCCTCTGCGTCGCGGAACCTGGCACGCCCGTGGCAGCTTCGCATCGGCTGCATCTCACCCTGGTCAATATCGAGGGCAGCGGCTGGACTCGCGAACGGGCGCTCGATGCGCTGCGCGAGACGGCGGCAATCCTCGGCCAGTGCGGCGTCGCCGTACGTGACGCGCAGTGGCTCAGTCTATCCGCACCGCCGCGCTATCTGGATTTTTCCACGCCGGTCGCACGCGACCTCGCGCGGTCGTACCCCGTGAAGCGCCCGGCGATTTACCTGGTGCGCGACACGCTCAGCCGGCCCGCGTTCGACGCCGAAGCGATCGGCCGCGGCAACAGCCGCAGCCGGCCCGAGCTTGCAGACACGGTCTGGATCACGGCCGCGGCTCGCGACGCGGGCATCGTGCTCGCGCATGAACTCGCGCACGTGCTGATGGACAACGGCGAGCACAGCGACGAACCGGGGAATCTCATGCGCGATCAAACCGCTGCGGGTAGTACCGCGCTTTCCGCGAAGCAATGCGCCCGCATGCGCGGGACCGGGAGCGACAACGGGCTAATGCAGTCCTTGCAGCAGGAGCGCTAATGCCCGGCGTTCGGCAGCCGGCGCGAACAGCGCACTTCTCGCGAGCACCGCGCGCTTCAGCCGCCGGTAGAAGTCCGCGTCGGTCGCCGCACGGTCGATCAGTCTTGCGAGCCTCAGGTCGTCGAACAGCGGGAAATAGCCGGGATACCCGGCCCCCAGCATCCCGATGTTGCCCGACACGCGCGAAGCGAGGATCGGGACTCCGATCCGGCTCGCTTCACAGATCACGTTGGCTCCGCCTTCCATGACCGAGCTCACGACCAACAGATGGCTCGCCGCCAGCCGCCGCAATGCGTCGGCGTGCGGCTTGCTGCCGAGCCAGCGGTAGCGCGGCTCGCGCTGCATCCAGCGCCGCGCGATGCCCGCCATCTCCGGTGTCAGCGCGTCGCCCAGTTGCACCAGCTCGATGCCGGTGGGTTGCGGCACATGCCCGAGCGCGATTACCGCCCGGAACGGGTCTTTCTCCTCCCTCAGATGCCCGACCACGGCCACGCGGAACCGGTTCCGCGGCGGACGATGGCGAACGCGGGTGTCCGAGGACTGGAAAATCACGCGCGTCTTCGCTCGAAGGCGTTTCGGCAGCTCGCGCAGCCCTGCAGGTTGGAGCACGACCAGCCGCGATGCGAGCTCCAGGGATTGCCGGGCCGCGGGATGGGTCCGGATGTCGCGATACAGGTCGGTACCCGTCAGCACCACGATCAACGGCCGGTGCGGGTGCGAGTGGTGAAACTCTTCGACGGACCAGCTGCTCTTACGGGCGTGCAGTGCGATCATTGCATCGGCGGTCGCGCCGTCCCACTGCTGCGCAACCGCGACGCGGTGCCCGAGACTGCGCAGGAATTTCGCCCAGCGCCCGGCCGTATGCTGGTTGCCGCTGCGCGGCGCGGCGCCCGCCGGCATCACCATCGAGATTTTCATGGACCAAACCCTCGGCTACACTCCGCGAACATAGCAGACCTGCCGCCACGATGATGAAACTGCCTGTTCGCGCTGATCCCTCTATCCTCGCCACGGAACTGATCGCGGCCCGCGCGCGCTGCGCGCGAATCACGGATGATCTGCGCGACGAGCGCCTGCTCGGACCTCGGCTTGCGATCGTCAATCCGCCGCTGTGGGAGATCGGTCATGTCGCATGGTTCCAGGAACACTGGTGCCTGCGCTACCGGGAAACGGGCATGCTCAGCGCTTCAATGCTGCCGATGGCCGATGCGCTGTACGATTCGGCCAAGGTTGCTCATGACATTCGCTGGGACCTGCCGCTTCCCACGCTCGACCATACCCGCGGCTACCGGGGCGATGTTCTGGATCGCGTGCTGCGCCGGCTCGAGCGGGAGCCGGAAAATACCGCGCTGCAGTATTTCGTGCAGCTGGCGGTTTTTCACGAGGACATGCACGCCGAAGCTTTCCACTACACGCGGCAAACGCTGGGCTATGCCGATCCGTTTCCGGACGCCGATGCAGTGCCCGCGCCGCGCGAACGTGCGAGCGGCGACGCGGAGCTTTCCGGCGGCAGATTCCTGCTTGGCGCGGCGCCCGATGGCGGTTTCGTGTTCGACAACGAGAAGTGGTCGCATGAGGTGCAGGTGGCGCCATTTTGCATCGCCCGTGCCGCGGTCAGCAACGCCGAGTACCTCGAGTTCGTGGCGGCCGGCGGCTATCTTCGGCGCGAATGGTGGAGCGACGAGGGCTGGACGTGGCGCACCGCAGCGGGACTGCGGGCGCCCCGTTACTGGATCGGGCAGGATGATTCCTGGCGGCTGCGCCGCTTCGACCGGACTGTGCCGCTCCCACCCGATCGTCCCGTCGTTCACGTCAACTGGCACGAGGCGCGGGCCTGGTGCCGCTTCGCGCATCGCCGCCTGCCGACCGAAACCGAGTGGGAATACGCGGCCGCGTCAGCCCATGAAAAACGGCGCTTCCCGTGGGGCAGCGCGGCGCCGACGCCTGGACGCGCCAACCTTGAGGCTTCCAGTCTCGCAGCAGTCGATGCCTTCCCGGATGGCGACGCAGCATGCGGTTGCCGGCAGATGATGGGCAATGTCTGGGAATGGACTGCGAGCACCTTCAACCCATATCCCGGATTCGTGCCGGACCCGTACCGGGAATATTCGGAGCCGTGGTTCGGAACGCATCGAGTCCTGCGCGGCGGCAGCTTCGCGACTACAAGGCGCCTGCTGCGCAATACCTGGCGCAATTTCTACACCCCCGAGCGCGGCGACATGTTCGCGGGTTTCCGCACCTGTGCGATCGATTGACTGCCGGCACGGTTGCATTGCGCGCTGGAAAAATATTTCCCCGGCGATGTCGATTTTCCCACCCCAGCTGCGTCGTAGCACTGACCCCGGACCTCGGGGTGTCTACAACCTGGAGGCATGACCATGCAATACATGATCCTGATCTACGGCGACGAAAAGAACTTCGCCCAGATGGCGAGCAGTCCGGAGGCGCAGAAGCAGATGTATGCCGCGTTCACCAAATATACCAAGGACATGCGCGACGCCGGCATCATGCGCGCGGGCAGCGAGCTCAAACCCACCAGCACCGCGACCACGGTGAGGGTGAAAAACGGCAAGACGGTGACCACCGACGGGCCGTTCGCCGAAACCAAGGAACAGCTCGGCGGCTACTACATCATCGATGTGCCCAACCTGGACGAGGCAGTGAAGTGGGCCGCGCGCTGCCCCGCCGCGCAGGGAGGATCGATCGAGGTGCGTCCGGTCGGCGTGATGCCTGCGACCGCCTGAGCAGGCTGCTCTGACAGGCCGCGGGAGCCGGTGACCGGCCATGCTGACTCCCGTGATCGAGAACATCTGCCGCGCGGAAGGCGCGCGCGTGCTCGCAGGCCTGATCCGGCGATTTGGTGATTTCGACCTGGCCGAGGATGCGTTGCAGGACGCCTTCGCCAAAGCGATCGAGCTCTGGCCGGCCCAGGGACTGCCGGCGGCACCGGCGGCGTGGCTCACGACCGTGGCGCAGCGACGCGCGCTCGATCTGATGCGCCGGCGCCGGGCCGGACCGCACTACACCGACGAACCGCCCGACGTCGCCGCGCATGAATCCGATGATGAAGGGCATGCGGCGGAGATTTCCGGCATCGAGGATGACCGGCTGCGGCTGCTATTTACCTGTTGCCACCCGGCGATTGCGCAGGCGGCCCAGATGGCGCTCGCGCTGCGCACGCTTTGCGGACTGTCCACGCGCGAGATCGCGCGCGCGTTTCTCGAGCCCGAGGCGACGACCGCGCAACGTCTGGTGCGCGTCAAGAAGAAAATCCTCGAAACACGCATCCCCTACGAGGTGCCCTCCGGCGAGTCGCTGCCCGAACGGCTGCAGGCGGTGCTCGGCGTGGTCTATCTGGTGTTCAACGAAGGCTATGCCGGCACCGATGCGCCGGGGCTGGTCCGCCCCGACCTGTGCACCGAGGCAATCCGCCTCGCGCGCCTGCTGGTCGAGTTGATGCCGCAGGAATCCGAAGCGCTCGGGCTGCTGGCGCTGATGCTGCTGCACGATGCGCGCCGCGCCACGCGCGTCGGTGACGACGGTGCGATCGTGCCGCTGGAGGAGCAGGACCGGACACGCTGGAACCGCGAGGAGATCGCCGAGGGCCTCGAACTGCTCGACTCCGCGCTTGCGCTGCGCCGGCGCGGACCGTATCAGTTGCAGGCCGCCATCGCCGCGTTGCATGCCCGTGCGTCGCGCGCCGCGGATACCGACTGGAAACAGATTGCAGCGCTGTACGGCGGGTTGCTGCGCGAGCAGCCGGGCGCGGTGGTGGAGCTGAACGCGGCTGTGGCGCTCGCCATGGCCGAAGGCGCAGAGCGTGGGCTGGAATGGATGGCGCGCCTTGGCGAGCGCGAGGAACTCTCCGGGTACTACCTGCTGCCGGCGGCGCGGGCCGACCTGCTGCGCCGGCTCGGGCGGCTCGCCGAGGCGCGCGACGCCTACCGGGCCGCACTGGCGCTGGTGCGCAATCCCGCCGAGCGCGGCTATCTCGATCGGCGCCTGGCCGAGTGCGGAGGGTGACGAATGTGCTCGTTGTTCAGTTGGAGGAAATCTTCGCCTCGCGCACGATCTTCGAGTAGACCTCCTGCTCGGCGCGGATCAGCGCACTGACCTCCTCGGGCGGAGAGCCGTACGCCTCGTGCCCGAGCTTGGCGTAGGCCTCCTTCGCCTCGGGCATCGCAAGAAACTTCCGCGCCTCCGCATTCAGGCGCCCGACGATGTCGGCAGGCGTGCCGGCCGGTGCGAACAGCGCGAACCAGACGTCGAGCGCGTAGCCGGGATGGCCGAGTTCGGCTACCGTGGGCACCTCGGGCGCCGAACTCCAGCGCTCCCGCGAGGTCACCGCGAGCGCGCGCAGCCTTCCGTCCTTGATGTGCGGCGCGACCACCACCCAGTCTGCCATCATCGCGGTGGTGCGGCCGGACAGCAGGTCGGGCAGCGCGGGCGCGAACCCCTTGTACGGAACGTGCACCATGTCCATGCCGGTAGAGCGGTTGAGGATTTCCATGCCCAGGTGCGAGAGCAATCCGGTGCCGTTCGAGGCGTACGAGTAGTGGCCGGGCTTGGCCCGCACCAGCGCCACCAGTTCGGCGAGCGATGCCGCCGGCACCGAAACCGGCGCGACCAGGAAAAACGGGAAACGCGAAACCATCGAGATCGGGGCGAAATCGCGCAGCGGGTCGTAGGGCAGCTTCCCCTGGAACACGAAGGGCTGGATGGACATCGTCGAACCGCCGGTGAGCAGCAGCGTATAGCCGTCCGCAGGCGACCGGGCGACCGCTTCGGTGCCGATCAGCGTGTTGCCGCCAGGCTTGTGCTCGACCACGCAAGGCTGGCCGAGCGCCTGGCTGAGGTGGTTCGCGACCAGCCGGGCGGCGCCATCCGCCCCGCCGCCCGGCGGATAGGGGGTCACCACGCGAACCGGCTTCGACGGATAGGCCTGCCCTGAGCCGGTCGAAGCCGGTTGCGCCTGCGCCAGTCCAACGCTCGCAACGAGTAACGCCACGACGGCCGCAATGACTTTCATAGCCAGTTGGCGCGGATCACGCGCAGCATCTCGATGTACTCGCGGTAGTCGGACGGCTTGACGAAATACGAGGTCACGCCGAGGTTTTGCGCCTGCCGGATCTCCTCGGCATGGTAGCCGCCGGTGAGCACCACCACGGCGATATCCATGGTGCCCGGATCGGCCCGGATCTGCCGCAGCACCTCCATGCCGGGCAGGAGCGGCATGTGGAGGTCGAGGATCACAAGTTTCGGCGGCGTGGGGTCGGCGCGGTCCGCGTAATAGCCGGTGCAGAACACGTAATCGAGCGCCTCCGCGCCGTCATGCACGATCGCAACTTTCGGCATCGGCTGCACGCTTTTGAGCGCCTCGAGCGCAAGACCGCAGTCGCTCGGATTGTCGTCAACGATCAGGACTTGCGCTGCGGGCACCGACATTGTTGAGTATCCGGATGTCATGCACGGAAATAATAGCCGATATCGAGGATTCCTCGGGCGTCAGCCGACGACGCGCTGCACAATGCGATCCTGGACCGGCTAGAAAGGCCGACGCCTCCCGAATGAACTGCATCCGCCCGCGATGACGCCACCGGCCTGGCGACCTGACAATTTCCGGCGCGGCATCGCCTTTGCCGTCGTCTCGATGTTCCTGTTCGCGGTCATGGATGCGGTGTCGCGCGTTCTTACACGGGACATGGGCCTGGGCGTGGCGCAGATCCTGTGGGCGCGCTTCGTGATTTTCTTTTTCTTCGCCCTCGCCATCATCGGCCCGCGCGCGTTTCTTGCGTCGTTCCGCTCGGCGCTGCCGCGCGTCCAGATCCTGCGCGGCGTGGCCCTCGTCTTCGAGATCGGCATCTTCATTCTCGCCGTCCGTTACCTGCCGATCGGCGACGTGCACGCAGTGGCGGCGGCTGCGCCGCTGATCGTGCTCGCCCTCTCGGGCTTCATGCTGCGCGAGCGCGTGACGCTCGCGATCTGGTCGGCGGTCGCCGTGGGCATAGCGGGCGTGCTCATCGTCGTGCGGCCGGGTCTGCGCGAATTCAGCTGGTTCCACGCCCTGCCGGTCCTGGGCGCGATCAGCTGGGGCTTCTACCAGACACTGGTCCGCATGGTCGCCCGGCTCGATTCCGCCAACACGACGCTCGCGTATACCGTCGTCATCGGATTGGCGCTGACCACCTGCGTAGGCCCTTTCTTCTGGTCCGATCCGAGCCTCGCGGCCTGGGGACTGCTGCTGCTGTCGGGACTGCTTGGCGCCGGGGCGCATCTGACGTTGATCAAGGCGTACGAGGCCTGCTCCGCACCGCGTCTGCAACCCTACGGCTACACGCTGGTGCTGTGGGCAATCGTGATCGGCTGGGTCGGACTCGGTGAGTTTCCCGATGCCTGGACCCTCGCCGGAGCGGCCGTCATTGTCGCCGCCGGCCTGTTCGCATTGGTGCGGGAACGCCAAATGGCATGATCAACTCCCGGAGACATGCGCTTCCATCGCCGGATACTCGGCGCGGATGTCGAAGCGCAGCCTGCGATGGGCGACGCGCAGCGCTTGTTCCGCCTCCGCGGCGCTCGAAGCGCGGGAGAAGATGAAGCCCAGGTAGCTCGACCCGTCGGGGGGCGGCGCGATGATCTGGCCGGGTTCCGCCGTGAGGATCACCTCCGTAACTGCAAGCACCGCTCGTGCTTCAGCCAGACCCTCGACGCCATGGTAGATGCCACGCCGCGGTACGGGAATCATCATCACGCCTGCGGCGCCCTCCGCATTCGAAATCGGGAGCGGTTCGCCCACCACGCGGCGCAGGATCAGTTCCTCCAGGGTCATGCCCAGCGAATGCGTGAGCACGCGACCGCATAGGCCGCCGATGGATCGGGGCGCCACTTCCAGCAACCAGATGCCCTGATCATTGACCCGCATTTCGGCGTGGATCGGACCATCGGTGAGCCCGGCGGAGCGGCACACCCCAGCCACTTCGTGACGGATGCGGCTCTGAAACTCTGCCGGCAGCCGTGAGGGCGTGATGTAGAGCGTTTCCTCGAAGTAAGGCCCGTCCAGCGGATCGGGCTTGTCGAACAGCGCGAGCGCCGTCAGCTCGCCTTTGTCCAGCGCACCTTCAAGCGCGTACTCGCGTCCGGGTATGAAGCCCTCGATGACCAGGCCCAGGCCTTCCGCATCGCGGTCGGCCCGCGACTGGATGGCCCGCACCCGGTTCACCGCTTGCACCAGCTGTTCGGAATCGTCGGCACGAATCACACCGCGGCTCGCAGACAAACGCCGCGCCTTCACCACCACGGGAAACTTCAAATTTGGAACCAGCGTCCGGGGGTCTTCACCGGTCGACAGGTGATGGAATTCGGGACACAGGAATTCCAGTTCCTGCAACAGCTGGCGGAACGCGAGCTTGTCGCGCACCCGGCGCACCGCGTGGGAGGAATTTCCCGGCAGGCCAAGACGCGCCGCAAGCAGCGCCGCAAGCTCGACGCCCGAATCGTCCACCGCCAGCACGGCATCGGGGTTGACTTTGATCTCCCGCAGAACAGTGTCAGCCGCTTGCTCGGGCTGGTCGAAATGCAACGCCATGATCGGAGACAGGCCCCAGGATGGGGCCAGTTGGTGGCAGTAGTTGGCCGCAGCCACGATCTCCACGCCCAGCTTGTTTGCGGCGGCCAGAAAATCGTTATTGCGGTAGCCGGTGGTCGGCAGAAGCAGCAGGACGCGCTTCATGGATCGGGTATTGTGCGCTTGTTGGGTGCGACCGGCGCTGCCTGAAGCTTGGCGCGCACGCGCTTGCCTGAACGGGGTCATCGGATGCTGGATTTGCCACAATGTGACTTGCCCACCCCCGATGCCGCCACACTAACGCGGCATGGCGCCGGCAGCCCTCGCCTTCTGGGAGGCGTCCTTGCGCAAGGCGGTTGCCACGGACGCCTTGAAGAAAGAGCTCGACGAGCAGCACTCGGCGATCAAAGCGCTGCTGACCGACCGCGGGCTGGTCAAGTAGCCGCCGCCATCCTACGGTTTCGCGCCGCGACGCCGATAATGGGAGAATGCTGTCGAAGTGTGGCCCGGTACCTTTCAACCATCGGCAGGAGGTCTCATGGGTAAATTACGCTTGGTGACACGCAGCGATTTCGACGGTCTGGTGTGCGCAGTGCTGCTGAAGCATCTCGACATGATCGAGGAAATCAAGTTCGTTCACCCCAAAGACATGCAGGACGGGAAGATCGTCATCGGCCCGAACGACATCACGACCAACCTGCCTTACGTGGCGGGAGCGCACCTGGTTTTCGACCATCACTCCTCCGAAACCGTGCGCGGACGCGCCGCGTCGCCCAATTACTTGATCGACCCGCACGCGCCCTCGGCGGCCCGCATGGTGTACGGCCATTTCGGCGGGGGCAAGGCGTTCCCGGCAAAGTGGGACGGCATGATGGCGGCGGTGGACAAGGCGGATTCGGCGCAGTTTTCTCGCGAGGAAATCCTCCGTCCCGCAGGCTGGGTGCTGCTCAATTACCTGATGGATCCGCGCACCGGCCTCGGGCGGTTCAGAGACTTCCGAATCTCGAACTACCAGCTGATGATGGACCTGATCGATTACTGCAAGAACCACAGCATCGAGCAGATCATGCAGCATCCGGATGTCAAAGAGCGATCGGACATGTTTTTCGAGCACGAGGAGAAGTTCAAGGATCAGCTCAAGCGCTGCTCGAAAGTCTCGGGCAACCTCGTCGTTCTGGACCTGCGCAACGAGGAAGTCATCTTCGCGGGCAATCGTTTCATGATTTACGCGCTCTTCCCCGATGCCAGCATCTCGATCCACGTGCTGTGGGGCGTGAAGCAGCAGAACACGGTTTTCGCCACCGGCAAATCCATCGTTAACCGGAGCTCGAAAACGAACATCGGCGAGCTAATGCTCCAGTATGGCGGCGGCGGCCACGAGAATGCCGGAACCTGCCAGGTTGCGAACGACCAGGCGGCGGACGTGCTCCCGAAGCTGGTGAAAAAAATCAACAGTGACGGCTGACGGCGCCGGTCCCCTCAAGGTACGCTGAGGGAGGCTGAGGCGCGCGGTCCGGAGCGTGCGATGATCACATTGCGCGCAGTGAGCCGCGGCCCAATCCCGCGGCGGTCCATGCACTGCGCAAAGGCAGCCGTATAGATTGTCCCATCCCTTTATCAAAGGAGGTTGTCATGAAACATTGGGTCGCCGGATTGCTTGTGCTGTCGTGCTCTCCGCTCCTCGCGCAACAACAAGTGCCGATCATCGCGTTCGACTCGGTGCCGAACGTTCTCAAATTGCCTAAGGACCTGCATCTGGGAGAAGTCACCGGCGTAGCGGTGAATTCCAAGGGTCATATTTTCGTTCTGTCCCGGGGCAACACGACGGGGCCGGCGTACGCCGCCGCCGCCGCGCAGTTGCTGGAATTCGCGCCCGACGGCAAGTTCGTCCGCGAGATCGGCAAGAATCTGTACGCCTGGTCGTTCGGACATGCCGTTCGCGTCGATCGCGACGACAACATCTGGGCCGTGGACAAGGGCTCGGACATGGTGATCAAGTTCAATCCGCAGGGTCATGTCGTGATGGTATTCGGCCGCAAACAGGAAGCCTCCGACGAAGACACCGCGCCGGTCAAGCACCCCAAGCCGCCGTTGCCCGCGGAAGATGGGCGCTTCCGGCAGGTGACCGACGTGACATGGGACCCGGCGGGCAACATCTACATCAGCGACGGCTACATCAATTCGCGCGTCGCGAAAGCCGACAAGAACGGCAACTGGCTCAAGTCCTGGGGCGATCGCGGCGAGAAGCCTGGGGAGTTCAACACGCCGCACAATATCGCCGCCGATGCGCAAGGGAACATCTATGTCGCGGATCGCTTTAACCGGCGCATCCAGGTGTTCGACGGCGAAGGCAATTTCCTGCGCGCCATCACCATCGACGTCCCCTTCGACCACAACGTACGCCCAGCGATCGGCAACAAGCTGGACCCGGATGCAACCAAGGGGACGTTCGCTCCCGGCGCGCCGTGGACGCTGTGCATCACGCCCGGACCGAACCAGGTTCTGTTCGCCTCCGACGCTTACCCCGGACGACTGTACAAACTGAGTCTGGACGGCAAGGTGCTGGGCGTGGTCGGCGAAGCTGGCAAGCAGCTAAAGCAGTTCGGCTGGATTCACGCGATCGCCTGCCCGTCGGAGAACGTTGTCTTCGTGGCAGAACTGCTGAACTGGCGAGTGCAGAAGCTTATTCTCCATCGGTAGGCTGTCAACGCGCCCGGCCGCCTCAGAACGCCTGAAGCTGCTGGTCGGTAGGCTCGGCGCAGCAGTACCACGGCTCCGACAGCCGGGGAATCGGAGATCCGAGGTTGCCGCCGAGTTCCGGCGCGAGGCGCCCTGCGGCCTCGTGAGCCATGCGCCAGATGCCGGCGAACACATCGCGGCGCGCGACGCCGTCCTGTTCGGATCGCGCTACCCACGCGGTGATCTCCTGCTGCATGCGATCGACACGCGGATCGGCATGGTCCCAGGGATAGCCCAGCATCCCGGAATCGAAGACCTTGAGCTTTTCCTTGAACCCGGGGAGTTTCAGCAGATACGATCCTGCGGGAACGAGCAGGCGGATGGTGAGCTGCACCGGGGGCACGCTCTCCACGAGCTGCAGTTCCAGCAGCCGCTCCAGCAGCGCGATGTAGCCATCAAGGGTCGTCCAAGGGGTGAAGGCCACGAAGGTCGGGGCGAGCGCAATGCCTGCTGCGCGGGTCAGCGCAACCGCGCGGTCGAAGTCCAGGCTCGTATGGTTCTTGTCGAGAATGCGCAGGATCTCGTCGTCCACAGCCTCCACCGCGGAGGTGATGAACACGCAGCCGCAGCGCCGCAACTCGGGCAGCAGCTCGGCATGATCGATGAGGTGCTGGATCTTGATGGTGGCATCGAACGTGACATCCGGAAACGCCTGGTGCAACGCGCGCGCGAGCTTGATGCCGTGGGTGGGCCCGTTGAAAAAATCCGGGTCGCCGAATGAAATATGTCTTGCCCCTTCCGTCACCTGCTGCCGGATGTCTTGCATCACCACCTCTGCCGGGACGATGCGGAAGATTCCCTGGTAAACCGGGACCACGGGGCAATGCCGGCACAGGTGCTTGCAACCCCGGCTGCCCTCGGCAAACCCGACCACCCGGGTAGATCCGTCGGGCAGCACCAGGTGGGCGTAGCTGGAGAGCTTCGGCAGGCCGCTGCGGTCCGGCACCTCGAAGCGGATCTTCTCCAGGCTGATCACCGGCTCGCGTTGCGTGGTTGCCGCGGCAGGTTCGCGCAGGCGCCGGACGAGGGACAGCAGCGCCGGCTCGACTTCCCCGCCCAGCACCGTGCCCACGCCCAACCCGCGCAGCAGCGCTTCGTTCATCGGCGCGTACAGTCCGTACACGCAGATGTGCGCTTTCGGGGCGAGCTCCCTGATGCGGGGCAGCGCCTGCATCGCGATGCGGGTGGCGGTATGCATGCCCACGTACAGCGCCACCAGTCCCGCGTGCCGCAGGATCTCCGGATCGAGCTTCTGCAGCGAAAGATCGAGGCAGCTGACCGCGCAGCCCTCGCGCTTCAGCCATGCGGCGGGCTCGGCCAGCGCAAACGGCTGCCGCCCGAGCTCATACGGGTTGATGAGGACGACCTCGAAGGGGGCGTTGCGGTCCAACTACTTCGACTTCGGCCGCTGCGCGAACGGCGCAGCATCACCCGGCTCGCGGCTCGCCCCGGCCTCCGTGAGGCGCTTGAGATAGTGCTGCCACATCTCCTCCTGCCGCAGGCCGTAGTCGTACAGCGTGTCCCACGAGTAGATGCCGGTGTCATGGCCGTCGGAGAACGTGAGCTGGATCGCGTAACTGCCCGTCGGTTCGATCTTGGTGATCTCCACGAGTTTCTTCCCCACCTGCAGCACTTCCTGCCCCGGGCCGTGGCCGCGAACCTCGGCCGAAGGCGAATACACCCGCAGGAACTCGCACGGCAGCGAAAACGTCTTGCCGTTGGCGAACGAGATTTCCAGCACCCGCGACTGTTGGTGCAGCTTGATCTCAGTGGGTTGTGCGGAAGTGCTGTCCATGGCCTACTTCTGCTGCGGCGGAACGTAGCCGGAGGCCGTGTCGGCGCCGCCACCGAAGAAGTGCCCCTCCATCTGCTTCGCGAGGTAGTCGCGCGCCTTCTTGTCGGCGAGGTTGAGCCGGTTCTCGTTCACCAGCATCTTCTGGTGCTCGAGCCAGTGTTTCCACGCTTCCTTCGACACGTTTTCGAAAATGCGCTTGCCGAGCTCGCCGGGATAGGTGGGGAAATCAAGCCCTTCGGCCTCGCGCCCGAGTTTGATGCACTTGACCATGCGCGCCATAAGGGGACTCCACGGGACGGCCGCCGCAGGCGCGACGGCCAGTAGATCGAGTATAGCAATGCCGCAACCCAAACGGCGCCGGCTACGGGATCAACAACACCTTGCCGATGTTCTTGCGGTCCTGGATATAGTGGTGCGCTGCCGGCGCTTCGTCGAAGCGAAACGTCCGCGCTATGTGCGGCCGTACCACGCCCTTCTTCCAGAGTTCGAGCAGCTGGTCGGCCCAGCCACGGATGCGGTCGACCTCGCCCCACAGGTGGCCGAGGTTGACGCCGAATACGCCCTTGTTCTCATTGAGAAGCGAGGTCGGCGTGAACTGAAACCACGGCATGCTCGCCATCGTTCGCAGCATGCTGACGATGCTCCGCTGCTTGCCGGTGGCTGCCGACGAGATGCCGAACATGCCGAGCCGCCCGGTTGGCGAGAGCAGGCGGTAGCTCTTCTTGAACGAATCGCCGCCGACCGCATCGAGAATGAGTTCGACCCCACGGCCTCCGGTTATCTCGCGCGTGCGCGTTTCAAAGTCTTCGCGGCGGTAGTCGATCAGGTGATCTACGCCGAAGCCTCGCAGCGCGGCATGTTTGGAACCGGACGCCGTGCCGATTACGGTGGCGCCGATATGTCTGGCAATCTGTGTCGCCGCGATGCCTACCCCGCCGCCGGCCGAATGCACGAGCATGGTCTCGCCGGCCTTCAAACCGCCCATGACGACAATCAACTGCCATGCCGTGAAATAGTTGACGGGGATTGCCGCGCCCTGCTCGGCCGACATGCCCTCGGGGCGCGCGAAAACCCGTTTGGCGGGAACGCACACCACGTCGGCATAACCACCGAAGTGCGTCAGCGCGAAGACGTCGCGGCCGATCCAACCGGGATCGACGCCCGCTCCCACCGCGTCGACACGGCCGCCGACTTCGTAGCCCGCCACCACCGGGATGGCGGGCAGGTCGGGGTACAGACCCATCCGCCCCAGAATATCGGCGAAGTTGACTCCGCTCGCTTCGACGCGGATTCGAAGCGCGCCGGCTCCCGCTTCCGGATCGGGCGCCTGTTTGACCCTGAGAACCTCCGGGGCGCCCGGTTCCGTGATCCAGATTTGTCGCATATGTCGAGTCTCCCCCGCTACGCGGGCCGAGTCCAGTCAGGTTTTCCTGCCGATGGCCTCGAGGATGCCGCGCATCAGATCGAGCGGCGTCGGCGGGCAGCCGCGGATGACTGCATCGACGGGGATCACGTTCGATACCGCGCCGCACGAGGCGTAGCTGGTGCCGAACTCGCCGCCGTTGGCGCCGCACTCGCCGACAGCGATGACGAGCCTCGGTTCGGGCGTCGCATCGTAAGTGCGGCGCAGCGCCGCCTCCATGTGGCGCGACACGGGGCCGGTAACCAGCAGCATGTCGGCATGGCGCGGGCTGGCGACGAAATGCACCCCGAATCGTTCGATGCCATAGTACGGGTTGTCGAGCGCGTGGATTTCAAGTTCGCAACCATTGCATGAGCCCGCATCCACTTCGCGGATGGCGAGGCTGCCGCCAAACAGTTCGCCGATGTGCGCCGCCAGCTGTTCGCCAATTTCGCTCAGCGCCGGTTCGTCGAGCCTCGGGACCGGCTCGGTGATGATGCCGATGCGCTGGATTTTTCCGAAGATGCGCAGCATGGTCTACAGGTCGTGCCCCGAATACGATCCGTTCACCGACTTGTTGCAAACTGGGAAGTCGGGGACGATGTTGTCGTGGATCAGCAGCTCGAGCGCCGGCCAGGTGGTCCACGACGGGTCGCGCGGGAAAAAGCGCGCGATCCGCCCGTCTTCGCCGAAGCGCACGAAAGTCATGATCTCTCCGCGCCAGCCCTCGACTAGGCCGAGGCCTTCGGCGCCCGGCGCGGGCGCACCCCAGCCGGCGCGGATCGGCCCGGCGGGCAGCCCGGCGAGCAGCGCCTCGATCAGATCGAAGGAGGCGGCGATTTCCTCGAGCCGCGTGCGCGCGCGCGCGTTGACGTCGCCATAGTGATGCAGGGGCACCGCGACTTTGAGGCGGTCGTAGGGCGGGTAAGGCGCATCGCGCCGTACATCGAAATTCATGCCCGACGCGCGCCCGACGTAGCCGACGCAGCCGAGCGCCTTCGCGTATTCGGGCTTCAACACGCCGGCGCCCCGCACCCGGTCGGCGACCGACGGCAGATCGTTGACGATCGCCATCAGCTTGCCGATCTGTTTGCGCAGGGCGTCGGCCTCATCGCGCATTGCCGAAATGAAGCGCTCGTCCAGGTCCACGCCCACGCCGCCGGGAACGATGCAATCCATCATGAAGCGGTGGCCGAAGGCCTCGCGCGACACGCGCTGCCACTGCTCGCGCAGCCGCGCGAACTGGATAAAACCGAAGGCGAACGCAATGTCGTTGAGCATCGCGCCGATGTCGCCGACATGATTGGCGACACGCTCGCGTTCGCACATCAGGGCGCGCAGCCAGAGCGCGCGTTGCGGCACTTCCACGCGGGCCGCCTTTTCCATCGCCATGCACGCCGCCCACGCATGCGCGACCGTAGAGTCGCCCGAAACGCGCCCCGCCAGCCGTGCCAGACCCCCGGCATCGCGGCCCTCGGCGATCTTCTCGATACCTTTGTGCACATAGCCGAGGCGCTCTTCGAGGTTGAGCACGGTCTCGCCCACTGCCTGAAAGCGAAAGTGCCCCGGCTCGATCACGCCGGCATGCACCGGCCCGACCGGTATCTCGTAGACGCCGCTGCCGTGAGCAGGCAGAAAGTTGTACTGGTGATCGGCCGGCGTCTGCGCCGGCGGCCGGCCGGCCGCGGGGAAATCGCGCCGCAAGGGATACTCGGAATCCTTCCAGGCCTGATGCCGCGTCCAGCGGCGTGCGTCCGGGTGGTCGGTGAAGACCACGCCCAGCATGTCCCGGAGATGGCGCTCGGGACGGTCGGCGCCGGGATAGGAAGGCGTGTGCGACGGGAGCGCCGGCGTGGCGCGGGGTACCGCGGTGCGCGCTACAAGGTAGGCGCCGGCATGTTCGAAACAAGCGCTGATGCGGATCGCATCGGCCACATCCTCGCCCCAGCACGCGACCCAGCGACACCCCCAGACGCTCGCCTCGTTGCCGAGCCGGCCCCAGTCTTCGGCCTGAACCGCGACGAGTTGCGCCGGCGCGAGCCCGCGCGCGGCCTGCTGTTCGCAGATCAGGTCCGCAGCCGCGAGGCGCTGCAGAAACGGCGCGAACGATTCCGTCGGCGTCATCGCGGCAAGGCCCCCGAGATGAGCAGCGTGGCCTGCTCGAACCAGCCCGAGAGAAAGGCCGGAATCGACAGGCCGAGCCAGAGCACCAGAAGCAGATGCACGGCCACCGGCAACATGTTGGCCTCGACGGGTTTCTGCCCCGGCGGCGGCTCGCCGAAGACCATCGGTTGAAGGTTGCGGAACAGCCCGGCGAACGCGACGCCGAACCCGACCAGCAGCGGAATCGCGAGCCATGGCCAGGACTGCATGGTCGCCACCAGCAGCAGGAACTCGCTGATGAACACGCCGAACGGCGGGAAACCCGCGATCGCGACGGTGCCGATCAACAGCCCCCAGCCGATCGCCGGCTGGGTGCGGATGAGGCCGCGAATCCGGTCGATGCGCTGCGTGCCGGCGAGTTGCGAGGCATGGCCGACGGTGACGAAGATTGCCGACTTGGTGAGCGAGTGCACGGTCATGTGCAACAGCGCGCCATAGGTCGCGAGCGGCACGCCCATCCCGAAGGCGAAGGTCATCAGCCCCATGTGCTCGATCGAGGAATAGCTGTACATGCGCTTGATGTCGTGCTGGCGGTGCAGGAACAGGCCCGCCACCATGAACGACAGCAATCCGAAGCCCATCATCAGGTGGCCGGCGAGGTTCGTTTGCAGCGAGGCGTCGACCAGCATTTTGACGCGCACCAGGGAGTACAGCGCGACGTTGAGCAGCAGCCCGGAGAGCACGGCCGACATCGGCGTCGGCCCCTCGGAGTGCGCATCCGGCAGCCAGTTGTGCAGCGGCACCAGACCGACCTTGGTGCCGTAGCCTACCAGCAGAAAGACGAAGGCCAGCGTGACCACCGCCGGATCCAGGATGCCGGCCCCGGCGCCGTGCAACACGGTCCACAACATGGTGTCGTCGCGCTCCGCGCCGAGTTTGTTCTCCGCGGCGAAATACACGAGCACGGTGCCGAACAGGGCCTGGGCGATGCCGACGCCGCAGAGAATGAAATACTTCCACGCCGCCTCGATCGCCTCCGGCGTGCGATAGAGCGAGACCAGCAGCACGGTGGTGAGGGTGGCGGCCTCCATCGCCACCCACAGGATGCCGAGGTTGTTGGTCGACAGCGCGAGCAGCATCGAGAAGATGAAGCACTGGTACATCGAGTGGTAGAGGCGCAGGCGCCGGTCGGTGACGCGCCCGCGCTCGACTTCATGGCGCATGTAGGGGCGCGAAAAGATCGCCGAGGTCATTCCTACGAACGCCGTGAGGATGACCAGATAAACGTTGAACGCATCGATGTAAAACATCCGGCCGCTGGAAAGCTGCGGCCCGTGCGCGAAGACATCGAGCGCCATGGCGAGCGAGGCGCCGAAGGTCACCGCGCATGTCGCCACGTTGATCCAGCCGCCGAGCGGGCGATGGCCGATGAACACGAGCAGCAGGCCGCCTACGAGCGGCGCGAGCAGGGTGATCTCGAGCAGCGTCACGAATGCTCTCCCGGAGGACGCGCGCCGGCCGCTTCCTGCAACGGCATCGGCTCGTCCGCCTCGGACAGGCGGTTCAACCGGACCACGTCGAGCGAATCGAATGAATCCCGCAGGTGAATGAAGAACACGCCGAACAGGATCGCCGCGACCAGGACGTCGAAGGCCACGCCGAGTTCGACGATGAGCGGCATGCCGTAGGTCGAGACCACCGCCGAAAAGAACAGCCCGTTCTCCATCGACATGAAGCCGATCACCTGCGCCACTGCGTTCCTGCGCACGCACATGAGCAGCATGCCGATGAGTTCGACGGCGATGCTCACGGCGATGGTGTTGCGGGTGGCGAGCCCGGACAGGCGCACGATCGGCAGCGCCACGTAGTAGCTGAAAATGACGAGGCCGGCGCCGCCGAGCAGCAGCAGCGACGGATGCCTGATGAGCTCGGCGTCGTATTGCATGTTGAGCTGTACGCTGAGGCGGTACAGCAGCCACGGGATCAACACCACCTTGAGCACGATCGTGAGCGCCGCCGAAACATACAGGTCGGGATGCTTCGAAACGTAGGCGACCAGTACCGTCACCACCGCGAGCAGCAGACCCTGCCAGGCGAAGGTGAAAATGAGCGGCAGCGTGCGCGCCTGGCCCAGCATGATGAACGAGGTGAACAGCACCAGCGCGGCAAACAGGATGATGGCCTGGCTGAACAGGCCGAGCTCGGCGAGCGCCATCTAGCCTCCCGTCTCCAGTACCACGTGCGTGAGCATGCCGAGCACCGAAAGCAGAAAGGCGAAGCCGAGGAACTGCGGCACGCGGAACAGGCGCATCTTGGCGAGCACCGTCTCCCACGCCACCAACAGCACGCCGAGCAGCATCAGCTTGGCCGTGACCGCAACCGCGCCGACCGCCAGGGCCGCGGCGGTGAATTCCCTGGCGATGCCCCAGGGAAGGAAGAAATCGACGATGACCACCGCGTAGATCATCAGCTTGATCTGCGAAGCCCACTCGATCAGCGCCAGATAGCGCCCGCCATATTCCAGAATCATGGCCTCGTGCAGCATGGTGAGTTCGAGGTGGGTTGCCGGGTTGTCCACCGGAATGCGGCTGCACTCGGCGACCGTCACCATGGCAAGCGCGAGCAACGCGAACAGAAACGACGGGCGCAGCACCAGGCCCGCCTGCAGCACGTACTCGGTGGCGATCGAAAGGTTGGTCGTGGCCGCCGTCATGGAGAGCGTGAACGCCGCCATCAGCAGAGCCGGTTCGGCAAGCGCGGAGACCATCATTTCGCGCGAGGCGCCCATGCCGCCGAACGCGGTGCCGATGTCCATGCCCGCAAGCGCGGTGAAAAAGCGGGCCAGCGCAAAAAAACCGACCAGCACGATCACGTCGGCAATCGCGGCCGTGGGCAGGCGCACGGCGATGAGCGGGACCACCGCTGCGGCGAGCAGCATGGCGCCGAACACGATGTAGGGAACGGCGCGGAACAGCCAGGACGCGTTCTCGGCGAGGACCATTCTCTTCTTCAGCAGCTTCGCGAGATCGCGGTACGGCTGCCACACCGACGGCGCCGCGCGGTTCTGCAGGCGGCACTTGACACACTTCACCCATCCGGCAAGAAGCGGTGCGGCGGCGACGAACAGCAGCGCCTGCGCCGCGGCAAGCACCCAGGCGATCAGCTGACTATCCACAGGAAGAAAAGCAGCGTCGCGAACGAATACTTGAGATAGGTATGAATGTTGCCGGTCTGGATCACCCCGATGCGCCGCGCGGCCGCGAGCACGAGATGTCCGATCGGGACATAGCACTTGAGCCACGACCAGTCCTGCACGTGCAACTGGTAGTGGATGCTCTTCGCACGCGGGATCGGCCCGGCGCCGGCGACCGTTTCGACGTCTTCCTCGACCTTCCATACGGCGCCGAAAACGCGCCGGATCGGCTGACTGAACGCGGTGGAGGTGTACTGCATGCGGTGGTTGAGCTGACCGAAGCCGCAGTCCCAGGGGTCGCCGGTTCGCCACGGAGCGGCGCGGCGCTTCAGGAACACGTAGCCCACGCCGAACACGACGACGATCGCGATCACCAGGAAGGGCGCGGAGTAGGAGGCGACCTCCGGCGAGATCGGCGTCAGCCACAGCCAGCCCTGGACGGCGGCCGAGGGCAGCGCCTCGTGCACCAGCAGTTGCGTGATCGGGGCCATCGCCTCGATCACCGAGGTCGGGAACACGCCGAGCAGCAGGCACAAGGTCGCCAGCAGCCCCATGCCGCCGAGCATGCCCGCCGGCACCTCGCGCGCGTGGGCGACGCGCCGCGTGCGTGGCTTGCCCAGGAACGCTATGCCGAAGGCTTTTACGAAGCAGGCGGCGGCGAGCGCGGCGGCAAGCGCAAGCAGCGCGGCCGCAATCGGAATGATCGCGCGCAGCACGCCGTTCTTCAGCGCCGGCGCCTGCAATGCCGTCTGGAACGTCAGCCACTCCGAGACGAAGCCGTTGAACGGCGGCAGCGCCGAGATCGCGACGCAGCCGACCAGAAACATCAGTGCGGTGACCGGCATGCGATGAATCAGTCCGCCCATGTGTTCGAGGTCGCGTTCGTGCGTGCGGTAGAGCACCGCTCCGGCGCCGAGAAACAGCAGCCCCTTGAACAGCGCGTGGTTGAGCGTGTGGTAGAGCGCCGCCACCAGCCCGAGCGTGCCGAGCACCTTGTGCCCGCTGCCGAGGAAGATCATCGACAGCCCCAGGCCCATCAGGATGATGCCGATGTTTTCAATCGAGTGATAGGCGAGCAAGCGCTTGAGATCGTGCTGCATGATGGCGTACAGCACGCCGAGCAGCGCCGAGGCGGTGCCGACGATCAGCACCACGACCCCCCATTCCCAGCGCACGTGGCCGATCAGGTCGTAGCTCACGCGCACGATGCCGTAGATCCCCATCTTGATCATGGCCCCGCTCATCATGGCCGAGATGTGCGATGGCGCGACCGGGTGCGCATCGGGCAGCCAGACGTGCAGCGGCACGACGCCCGCCTTGACGCCGAAGCCGAAGAACGCGAAGGCAAAGGCCAGCGTCGCCCACAGCGGCGTGAGACTGGCAGAGCGCATCTGGTCGAAGCTCAAGCCGCCGCCGAAGGCGGCGAGCACGCCGAAGGAAATCAGGATGACCAGCGCGCCGACGTGCGCGAGCAGCAGGTAGAGGAAGGCCGCGTGACGGTTGGCGGCGTGCTGGTGCTGGTAGACCACCAGAAAATATCCGGAAAGCGACATCATCTCCCAGAAGATCATGAACACCAGGGCGTCATCGGCAAGCAGCAGCATCTGCATGCCGAGGACGAAGAGCGCGGTGAATACGCCGAGCGGAGGCAGGGGCTGTCTTGCTTCGCCGCGCGCGAACTCGCGCGTATAGCTGGGGCCGTAGAGGGAAATGGCCAGCACCAGCGTGCCGAGCAGCAGCATGAAAAAGCCGGAGAGCGGATCGAGCCGGACGTACCACCTGAGCCACGGCGGGCCGAGCGCGAACTGGTCGGTGAGCGTGAGGTCGGCGAGCAGGGCCCAGCCGCCGGAGGCGATGCTGGCCGCCCCGGCGGCGAACAGGAACAGGAACGAGCCGAAATGCAGGAAGCCGGGGTGGCGGCGCACCGCGAACAGCGAGACGGCGCCGGAAAGCAAGCTGCATGCCGCTGCGGCATAGGCGAGAAGCAGAGGAGTCCCGCCTGCCGCGCTCATCGCGAGAGCTCCGCCGACCAAAATTTCAACAGCACACCTGACTCTCCAACCTCAAAAACCGGGGAAACCCGATCAGTGTACGCCTGACCCCATCGGCGTTCAGGAGCGGGCGATCGCAGAGCCCAGATAAGCCTTCTCGAGTGCGCGGTCCGCAGCGATCGCGGTAGCGGGTCCGGACCCTACGATGTGCCCGGATTCGATCACGTAGGCGCGATCGGCAAGCGCCAGCGCAAGCCCCGCCATCTGGTCCACCAGCAGTATGGTCATCGCTTCGGCGCGCAGCCGGTCGAGCGCGGCGAACAGATCGTCGATCACGGTAGGCGCGAGGCCGAGCGACGGTTCATCGAGCAGCAGCAGCCGCGGCTTCGCCATCAGGCCGCGCGCGATTGCGAGCATCTGTTGCTCGCCGCCGGAAAGCAATCCTGCGCGCTGGTGCAGCCGGCCGCGCAGGCGCGGAAAGCGCCCGAGCATGGCATCGATCTCGGCCGCGCTCGCGCGCTTGCGCAGGAACGCGCCGAGCCGGAGGTTGTCGAGCACCGTGAATTCGGGAAACACCTGCCGGCCTTCGGGAACCAGCACCAGTCCCCGCGCGACCACCTGGTGCGCCGCAAGCCGCGAGATGTCCTCGCGGCCGAACGCGACGCCGCCCGAGACCGGGCGATGCAGGCCCGAGAGCGCGCGCATCAGCGTGGATTTTCCGGCGCCGTTCGCGCCGAGCACCGCCACCATCTCGCGCTCGCGCACCTGCAGGTCGATGCCCTTCAGCACCGGTTCCGCGCCGTAACCGGCCGCGAGTTTCCCGACCTCCAGCAGCGGCGCCCCGAGCGCGCCTTCGTCCGCTTTGTGCGCAGCGAGGAGCGTCCGGGCCTCCCCAAGATAGGCCTTGCGCACGGCCGGGTCGCGCTGCACCTCCGCCGGCAAGCCGGCGGCAATCTTTACCCCGGCATCGAGCACCACGACGTGGTCGGAGATGCCCATGACCACCTGCATGTCGTGTTCGACCAGCACCACTGCCACGCCGGCGTCGGCGATCCGCCGCAGCAGCCTCGCAAGCCCCTCCTTGTCCTCGCGCGACAGCCCCGCTGCCGGTTCATCCAGCAGCAGCACCGACGGCCGCGTCGCAAGCGCGCGCGCGATCTCCACCAGGCGTTTGTCGACGTGCGGCAGGTCGGCTGCACGCGCATCGATGTCGCCGCCATAGCCGACAAACGCGAGCAACGATTCGATCTCCGCCGCGCCCGCAGCGCGCGGCCGCGCGATCGCGAGGTTCTCTGCGACGCTCATCGTGCCGAACAACTGTGTCGTCTGGTATGTTCGCGCCACCCCCGCGCGCGCGATGCGCCAGGCGTGCGCCCCCTGCAACTCGCGCTCGCCGAGCCGGATCCTCCCGGCGTCGGGGCGGTAGAAACCGCCGAGCATGTTGAGCACCGTGGTCTTGCCGGCACCGTTCGGCCCGATCAGGCTCGTCACCGCGCCAGAACGCGCTTCGAACGAAACGTCCATCGCGGCGCGCAGGCCGCCGAACGCGATGCTCAAGTCCTCGATCCTCAGCCCCTCTGAGCGTTGCGGCGCGATGGCGATGTCGCCGGCCCGCGGCGGCCGGACCGGTGCTTTCCGGCGCGCGAGGCGCAGCGCGGTGCCGACCACACCACCGGGTGCGGCCCAGAGCACGACCAGCAACAGTCCGCCGAAGAACAGCAGCCGGTATTCCGCGAGCGCCGCGAGCGCCTCGGGCAGCAACACGACGATGGCCGCGCCGACCAGCGGTCCGGCAACCGACCCGGCGCCGCCGATGATCACCGCCAGCACGAACAGGATCGACTGGGAAAACGTGAACGTCGACGGCGTGACGAATCCCGAGAGCGGCGCGAACATCGCGCCGGCGATCCCGGCGCACACCGCCGAAAGCACGAACGCCGCCGTCTTGACCCGCACCGGGTCGAGCCCGATCGATTCGGCGGCCACTTCCGAGTCCTTCACCGCGCGCATCGCGCTTCCCCAGCGGCTGCGCGACAACCTCCAGAACGCGAAGGTCGCCGCCGCGGCGAGCACAATGGCGGCGAGCGCCACGCCGCGCTCGCCGAACGCGACACCGAAGGCCGAGGGCTGCGCAATGCCCATGACCCCGTTCTGCCCGCCAGTGAGACCGCGCCACTCTACCGCGACGTTCTCGACGATGAAGCCGAACGCGATCGTGACCATCGCCAGGTACGGTCCCTTGACCCGCAACGCCGGCAATGCGAGCAGCGCGCCCGTCACCCCGGCCACGAGCGCCGCGACCGGCAAGGCCGCCCAGAAATTCCATTTGGCGGCCACCGTGAGGATCGCCACCGCATAGGCGCCGAGCGCGTAGAACCCGACGTGCCCGAACGAGATCTGCCCGGTCAGGCCGAGCAGCACATTGAGTCCGATGCCGGCGATGGCCGTCAGCGCCAGCGTCGCCATGATGAAGACGTAGTAGCTGTTCGCCACCGCGGTGAACGCGAGCGCAGCGGCGAAGGCAGCGATGAACAGTGCCCAGGCAAGCAGCTTCATACCTTCTTCACCTCGGCCCGCCCGAACAGCCCGTTCGGCATCAACGCGAGCGCCACGATCACCAGCGCAAAGCTCAGGATCTGCGTATACCCGGAGCCGACAAACGCCGTGATCAGCGACTCGGTCACGCCGAAGATCAGGCCCGCGAGCATCACGCCCCAGGCGCTACCCATGCCGCCAAGGATCGCTACCGCGAACGCTTTCAGCCCGAACAGCGTCCCCATGTCCGAGTGCACGTTGTAGAGCGGCGCGATCATGATGCCGGCAACGCCCGCGAAAACGGTCGAAGCCGCGTAGGCGCCCGAGATGGCAAGGGGAACGTTCACGCCCATCAGGCGCGCTGCGTCCGCGTTCTGTACCACAGCGAGCATCGCCGTGCCCAGCCGGGTGCGGCGCGAGAACAGGTGCAGTCCCGCGGCGAGCGCAAGCCCGAGCGCGGGAATCGCGACCTGCAGCACCGACAGGTTGATGCCGAGCACCTGGAATGAGCCCGTGGCCCAGGACATGGCAAAGCCGCGCGGCTCCTTGCCGAACGTAAACAGCACCGTGTTGTCTGCCAGGATGCCCAGCGCGACGGTGGCCATCAGCCAGGCGTTCGAGCCGCGGCGGGCGAACGGCCGCACGGCGACGAGTTCGACCACCACGCCGTACAGCGCGCACAGCGCGAGCGCGAGCAGCACCGCCGGAACGAGCGGCCAGCCCAGCGTCACCGCGAACGTATAGGCGAACACCGCGCCCAGCATCATCGAACTGCCCTGGGCGAAATTCACCGTGCCCGAGACCGAGTAGGTGACGTGAAAGCCCAGCGCGAGCAGCCCGTACATGCTGCCCAGGCCGAGCCCGGAGATGAGTGCCGAGGTGAGCAGCAAACTTACGCGCGCCTGCGGCGCAGCGCTACTTCTTCATTCCGACCGGCAGGATCTGGTTGTCGATGAACTGGGTCCAGACGTAATCGTTCTCGTTGACCGCGTCGTGATTGCCCGGCGAGAACGGCTTGACGAAGCTCTTGATCAGGCCGTCGTAGCGGTCGATTTTGTAGTAGCCCTCGCGGATCGCCGGTCCCGCCGTGGACCCGGCCTTCTCGATCGCCATCGCGGTAAGCATCATCGCGTCGTACGCGTTCGCGACGCCTACGGCGGGCGTGACGTCGCCCGGCCCCTTCACGTCGGGATACTTCGCCATCAGCGCCTTCATCACTTTCTCGCCGGCGGGAGACTGCTTGCCGAAGAAGCTGTAGGTCTGGATGAAGTGGACGTCCTTCGCGCTCGGCCCGGCGAGCTCGGTGAAGCGGCCGCCGGCGGGACCCCAGTGCGACACGATCGGCGGCTTCCAGCCCATGCGGTCGAGGGACTTCACGACCTGAGACGATGGGCCGACGTTGCCGACCAGAAACAGGCAATCCGCCCCGGCCGCCTTGAGGCGCGTGAGCTGCGGCACCACGTCGATGTCGTCCTGCCCGAACTTCTCGATGCCCGCCGGCTTCATTCCCTTGGCGCTGAGCGCCGCCGTCAGGCCTTTTTCGTTCGACTCGCCCCACGGATTGTTGACCAGGATCATGCCGCAGCTCTTCGCGTTGAAGGTCTTCTGCGCGTACTGCAGCATCGCCTTGTTGACGATCTCGTCCACCGCCGAGACCCTGAACACGAAATTGGGATCGGCGCCGTTCCTGGTGATCGCCGTGCCCGCCGCCCACGGCCCCATGAACGGTATCTTCTCCTGGTTCACGATCGGAACGATCGCGAGCGACACCGGCGTGTCCAGACCGCCGAACAGCACGGCGACCTTCTCCTTGAAAATCAGTTCGCGTGCGGCGATCACCCCTTTCGCGGGCGTCGCTTCGTCGTCGCGCCGCACCAGCTCGAACTTGCGGCCCTTCAGCACCCCGCCTTTCGCGTTGAGCTCATCGATGGCGATGGTGAGCCCGCGCGTGATCGCTTCGCCGGCGCGTGCCGACTGGCCCGACAGCGCGGTGACCAGGCCGATCTTGACCGTTTCCTGCGCCGTCGCCGGCAGGGCCGGGAAGACCAACGCGGTAGCGACCGAAGCGGCGAGAAAATGACGTCGTTTCATGAGACCTCCTTGACCGGAATGGGTATCAGCTTAGCAGGACGCGTGCCAGCAGTGGAACATGATAGGCTTTCAGCATGCGAGAAGCCGCCAGAATCGTAGAAGAGTACCTGCGACTCCACATGATCCCGGACCCGGATTCGGCGCGCCAGTATTGCGCTCCGGATCTCGAGATCCGCTTCACCGGCAACCGGTTGATGCACGATCCGGCCGAGGCGACCGCCTTCAATCGCGCCCGCTACAAGTGGGTGAAAAAGAAATTCGGACCCACCCACGTCGCCGAAGGCGCCACCGACGCGGAGACGGTCGTCTACCAGACGGGAACGCTGTACGGCGAATGGCTCGACGGGACGCCGTTCGAGGGCAACCGCTATGTGGACCGCTACTGGGTACGGCACGGCAAGATCGCGAAGATGGAAGTCTGGAACGACAGCGCCGAGTGGCTGATGGTCCGGGCCGGCCTTGCGAAGCTCTGATTTGCTTGGTTGTGGTGCGTTGACGCACCGTTCCGGAACATGACCGGCCCGCTCAGGACCCACGGCCGCTACGAATACTCGGCCATCACGCGCCGGCCGGACTACACGTGGCCTGGCGGTCGCCGGCTCGCCGTTTACATCGGCTTCAACATCGAGCACTTCGCATTCGGCGAAGGGCTGGGCGCGGCGCTCGGGCCGCGCACGCCGGAGCCGGACGTGCTCAACTATTCCTGGCGCGATTACGGCAACCGCGTAGGGGTCTGGCGCTGCCTGGACCTGTTCGAGGCGCTGAAGCTGCCGGTCGGAGCGCTGGTCAACACCGCGCTCTACGACTACTGCCCCGAGGTGATCGAGGCTTTCGTGCGGCGCGGGGATGAGCTGATCGGCCATGGGCATACCAACTCGGAACGCCAGGGCGAGATGAGCGAGGCTGAAGAAAGAAAATTGCTCGAGCAATGCCGTGACCGTATCGCGAAGGAGTCCGGAAAGGCACCGGCCGGGTGGCTGAGTCCGTGGATCTCCGAGAGCCTGGTTACTTCTGATTTATTGGCCGAGACCGGCTATCGCTATACGCTCAACTGGTGCCACGACGACCAGCCGGTCAAGTTTTCAACCCGCAGTGGAAACCTGTGGTCGATCCCGTATCCGCAGGAACTGAACGACATCCCGATGATCGTCGCGCGGCAGATGGACGGCCGCGATTTTTCCGACCTGATCGTCGATAACTTCGACGAAATGGTCTTGCAGTCAGAAGCTCAGCCGCTGGTGATGGGCGTCGCGCTGCACCCGTATGTCGTCGGCCAGCCGTACAGGCTGCGGCACCTGCGCCGCGCGCTGACGCACATCGCTCAGTCGCAGAAGGCGTGGTTTACCACGCCGGGCAGAATCTGCGATTTCGTCGCGAGCCTCTGAGATTCTGTTACACGCACCGCATCGTGACGGTTTACCCCTCTGCGGCAGCGCCGAAGAGGTGCCAGCTTTCACGGTTTGTTAGGACCGTGTTGATGTACAGTGTCTCGAGGCAAGATGCGGAGCACGAAGGGTTTTCTTCGCGGGCATGACGGCCAGGATAAGGCGCAGGCGCCATGCTATGAATCAATCGCGCGCCCGACATTGAGTTAGGCTCCTCAAGGAAAACTCTCGTGTCGCAATCGTTCTTTCTGTCCGGCTCAGCCGCGGACCCTGCGTATTTGGTAGCGCGAGACAGTCCGAATGCTGCACCGCTTCGAGAAGAAGCAGAGTCCCTATGGAAAGACTATCGCTCATACGCAGACACTGCGTTTCGAGCGGGCGCGATGCAGCAGTTCCTTCAACGCTACTGGGAGATGTACGTCGCGGTTGCGCTGCTACGAGCGGGATTCGAGCTCACAAAGTATGGAGACGTGGGGCCCGAGTTTTCATTCGATCTCAAGGGAAGGCGTGTCTGGCTCGAAGCAGTGGCTCCGACGGCAGGGTCAGGCCGAGATGCCGTACCACCCATACTTCCAGGCCAGTACTTCACCGTCCCGACTGAGCGCATCGCACTTCGGTTTACAAACGCCTTTGCCGAGAAGCGAATCCGATATGCCGATGCCGTGGCGAAGGGTATCGTCGTGCCTGATGACGCATACGTGCTAGCGATGAACTCCCGCGCCATACCTCACGGCCCACACAGCGGAACAATCCCGTTCTATGTCCAGTCTCTTCTGCCAATTGGCCAGCTAACGTTGTCTATCGACAAAAGGACAAAGCGGGAAGTCGATCGCTTTCACGCCTATCGCCCATCCGTCGAAAAGGTGAGTGGTGCGCCTGTTTCTACGAGCGCGTTCTTGGAGCCTGCATCCTCGTTCTGCTCTGCCGTGTTGCACTCTGCAGTCGACTTCTGGAATCATCCGACGCGTATCGGCTCGGACTTCTCAGTTCTACACAACCCCAGCGCGGCGCACCCGATACATCGCGAAGTGTTTTCATGGTGCGAGCAGTTCCGCTTTGCTGATGATGCCCTTCACCGCGAGGAGCCTAACAAGCCGGTGCAACCGACGCGGGCGCGAGGCCGGCGCGGCTGACCGCCGGCGTTAGGCCGCGCAAGCCACAATTTGGGGAAACTCCGATGAAGACCATTTTTTCTAGACCACTATTATTTATTCTTGTAATGGTCTGTCCTATCTTCGGGCAGGCGAGCGAGCCGATGTATCACTCCGCCGATCCACTTCTTTTCGAGGTCATCGAAAATGGAGTAATTTCCAATAAACGTGTTTCTCTCGAAATTAATGCCAACGATAGAAACGGAACTAAATGGGCTGAATGTCTAATCACCGTCATCACCATAAACAACGAGAAGAAGCGTATTGAGTTGTATATGTATCATGCCTCAACGGAGGATGCGACGATCAAGAATCTCAGCGTTAGCTCCAAGGCAATTTCCTTCGAGATGATTCCATTCCCGTTGGCTCCGGATCGCCCCCTAAGATTTCTTGCTACGCGGCAAGACGAGTTATCACATTTGTACCAGGCGAATGCGGTTGGTTTGTGGAAGGGGCTGTTTAAGGAAACAGAATTGCAGAAAATCGAATGGAGGCAAGTGCCATCAATTACGCTACCTTTTTCCACAATAGGCAAATAGCAGTCAGTCAGCTGAACCGTGTGGCCTAACCACCGATTGCAGGCGACGCGCACGAAGCCGCGCGCGCCTGAACCGGGACGTTAGCCATGTGTCCCCTGCCATCAGTCGTGGGTTTTCAACTATGTTAAGTCGCGCTGCATCAATTGTGTTTGGATGTGCACTTTCCATACTGGCAAGCACTGCGTGGGCCGAACAACCAGACGGTGAATATCTTGATGGAGGATCATCGAAGGTTGGTGTTATTTTGGTTCACGGTCGGTTCGGAGGGCGAGGAGACGCCAAGTCTCCGGTAGTGAATCCGTTGCGCATCGCCATTCATAAGCACCTTGGTTTTCATACGCTGTCAATTACCTATCCCCAATCCGGCCGCAGCAGGAGCGCGGCTGATGAGGCTGGTAATTTCCCAGCCGCCTACCAGAGGCTTGATTCAGCGATAGCGTTTCTTACCAAAGAAAAGGGTGTAACGCAGATTTACGTCATGGGCCACAGTCTTGGCACCCGCATAACAATCTCCTATCTGGCCAATAAATCGGTGCCAGATCTCCGGGGCTACATCGGCGTCGGTATCTACGGTGGTGGCAAGTGTGAGGAGGGAGATGCGAATCCGCTCAATACTTTATGCAATTTAAAAACTATTCTCAGGAACAATGCTAATTTTCCAGTCATTGATGTCGTTGCGATGAGTGATGAGAAGGATGTCCACTTCGCCAACGGAAGAACTATATTAGTCTCACCAGCGTATAGGCAAGTTCGTATCGAGGATGCTGACCATCTATTCCGCAGAAAAGAGGATGACACGGTCAACACTGTCGTTGATTGGTTGAAACAACAACAGAACAAATAGTGGCTAACACTTTGCTCAACACTGACGCGCGCAAGAATAGCGCGCGCCGGTTAGCACAACGTTGGGCGTCATGGCGAAACCAACACAGCGCATCGCATGAGATACATGGGAAGGAGAATGCTTTGTGACTGAAGACCAGTTCCTGCCGCCCCCTGCCACTGCGAACACTCAGCTGACTCATCTTGAGCAATACAAGATGCTTCGCGAAGAAATCATGCAGAACATCCGTGTTATGGATCCGTACTTTCTTGCTCATCCAAGGAACTATCGCCTTCTCGCTTGGGGCAAAGCGCTGCCTCAATATCAAGTCACAATGTGACGCGCCGCAAGCGGCGCGGCCCTGAAGCGAAGCCTGGAGGGCAAGGAATTGCGTGGCGCTATACTTCGCCTGGAGAATGAGGATCACCCGATGAACATGCCCGGAATTGAGTTTTTGCGCGACAGAAAAGGCCGTCGCAAAGCGGTTTTGATCGACCTGAAGAAGCACAAGCGGCTTTGGGAAGATCTCTACGACGCTTATCTCGCGCACAACCGGCGCGCCGAGCGCCGTGAGTCCCTCGCGACCGTAAAACGCCTTGTCGAGGCCAGCGCCAAGCGTAAGGCGCGTGGCTGACTACGCAGTCGTCTTTGCGCGATCCGCGCGTAAAGAGTTACAAAATCTTGATCCCCAAGTGGCCCGGCGCATCCTCAAAACAATTGAGGCGCTGTTGGCCAATCCCCGCCCATCAGGAGTTGTAAAGCTCGAAGGCGCAAGCGATCTCTGGCGGGTGCGTGTGGGCGAGTGGCGCGTGATCTACCGCATTTCTGACCGGGACCATTTGGTCGATGTCATTGCTGTTCGCCACCGCCGTGACGCATACCGATAGCCGCTGCCCTCTAGCCGCCGCGTCTACTAGAGTCATTCCCGCGCAGGCGGAAATCCATCCGCCAGCGCCTCCACCGCCTGCGTAAAACACTCCAGCGGCACCCGCACAATCCCCGCCCCGATCTGCCCAACCCCCGCCCGCTTGTGCGCAATGCCGGTAGTCACCACCGGCCGAATCCCCGTATCCACCACCTTCCTCACTTCGATCCCCGCCGGCGCACCAGCGAACTCCAAATTCGGCAGCGACATCACGGGATTCCTCGTCCAGGTGACGTGGTACATCTCGCGCGAGTACTCCACGGCTTGCGCAACGCTTCCGCCCACCAACTGCACCAGCGCAGGCGAAGCCGCGAGCGCCTGCCCCCCATAGCCCGCGGTCTCGCAAATCGCGCTGTCGCCCAAATCGGCGTTTGCATCTTCCTGCGAGAACCCGGGAAAGAACAACCCGACCGGCGTATCCGACGGCGCCTCGAACCAGCGCCCACCCAGCCCGCTCACCCGGATCGCAGTAGTCACGCCGTTCCTCGCAATGGCGGTGACGATCGAAGACCCTTCCACGCCATGTGTCGCGTCCATGATCGCTTTGGACGCGACCATCGAAAGGTTGAGGAAGAACTGGCTCGTCGCAGCGATGAAGTCGAGCGCCTCGCGCGAGCGAGCGCGATCGAAGTCGCTCCCCGCGAGCGCGCCGCCGATCGCCATGTGAAACAGCGCCGTCGCCGCGGAGTTGCGGCTGTGCACTTCGTCGCCCATCAGCAGCGCCTGCGACTGGATCGCCTTTAGATCAACACCGCCCGGAATACAGCCAAGCGCCGCCTTGATCGCCGGCGCGAGCACCGCCGCGATCCACCTGAGCCGCTCGATCACGTCCGGCTCGTACGCGCCGAAGCGCAATACGCGGCCGATGCCTTCGGTGAAGTTCGTGTAGGCCAGGTTGCCGTGCGTCGCATTCTTCACTACGAAGACCGGCATCGACGGCGAAATCGCGCCCGACATCGGCCCCACCGCGCCGATGTCGTGGTTCGGCAGAAATTCGACCTCGCCGCGCGCGAGGCGCCCGGCCGCATCATCGGGCGTGTCTGCCCAGTTTTCATACAGCATCGCGCCGATCATCGTGCCCTTCATCGGGTCGCACATGCGCGCCCACGGGATAGGCGCACCGGCATGGGTGAGCGTCTTCCTGCCGTTCGCCCACAGCTCGGGCCAGATCGCGTCGGCGCGCAGGCTCACGTCGGTCAGAACCGGTCGGGCAGCGAGCATGCGGTTGGCCGCCGCGTCGTTCGCCCGGTCGATGCGCGAGCCGAGCGCATCCGGATCGTCCGCGTCGCCGGCCAGTTGGGCGAGCGTCCATGCGAGCCTGGGATTGCCGTCGCCGGCCGGCCGCCAGTCCAGGTGCACGAGCGGCGCACCCGCCTGCGCCACACTGGAAGTGAACATCTCGAGTCCGACGTTTACGACACCGAGCGTGTCGTGCAGCAGGTCGTGCTTCATGCCCGATTCCCTGAGAGATCGGCGGTCACGCCGATCACGAATCCGGTCAGCATGTCCCATCCCGACGAATGCCCGAGCGCGGCGAGCGTGCGCGCGGCATCGATCGCCGCCGCATCATCATCCGCAATCAGCGCGTCGGCCAGCGCGTGCAGCGATTCGAAGCTCGCGCCGGCGACCAGGTCTGCCAGCAGCGCCGCGCTGATCGCGTGACTTGCGCTCTGCGCCTCACGCACCAGGCGCTCGCCGATTGCGCGCCAGCGCGGGTCGCGGGACACGAGCCTGCGGCCGAACAGCGCTCCGCCGCACAGATCGTCGCCGGAAGGCGTCAACCCTGCTCCCAACCCGAGCAGCGCGCGCGAGGCCGAATGGACCGCACCCGCATCGTCCGCCCGGTATGCGGCGGCGAGCGCCTCCACCCGGTCGATCGCGTGGTCGAGCGGAAACTCAGGCCTGCGGCCGACCAGCAGTGCGCCGAAGCCACGCGGCTCGCCCAGGCTGGAGAGCGACTCCACCAGCCGCCGGCACGCTCCTGCGACGGATGCAGCGCGCGCCACTGGCGGCAACGCAGCCCTCCAGGCAGGGCGCGGCAGCGATTCGAACGACGCGACCCGGCCGCGCAAGACCGGCGCCGCAGTCAGCACGGCGCGCGGATGGCGCGCCGGCAGCTTCGATCCCACCCAGATGATCTCGCCTGCCGCGTCGAAATACGGCGCATCGGGAAACGCCGCCAGCGGATGCGCAACACCGCCGCTCGCCTTGAGCGCGGCGTGCGCCTTGACGCCGATACTGACCACTGCGTTCACGGGACAATCTCCGTACCGGCATTTCCCGCGAGCGCGGCTTCGAGCTTTTCGAGCGAGGTGATTACCGTTCGCGGGCCGCCGCGTTCCATGAAGCGCAGCGCCGCCGTGATTTTCGGTCCCATGCTGCCGGGCGGAAACTGCCCTTCCGCGAGATGCTTTCGCGCCTCCGCCGCGCAGATGCGACTGACGAACTTCTGCGTCGGTTTGCCGAAGTCGATCGCGACGCGCTCGACGCCGGTGAGCATCACCAGCGCTCCCGCGCCCACATCCGCCGCGAGCAGCGCGCCGGTCATGTCCTTGTCGATCACCGCCGGCACGCCGCGATGGCAGCCGCGCTCGTCGCGCACCACCGGGATCCCGCCGCCGCCGGCCGCGATCGGGATCACCCCTGCCGCCAGCAGTGCAAGGATCGCCGGCGAATCGACAATCCCGAGCGGCTCGGGCGACGGCACCACGCGGCGATAGCCGCGCCCGGAATCCTCGGCGAAATCCCACCCGGTCTGCGCCGCGATGCTCTCGGCGTCCGCCTTGGAAAAGAACTTTCCGATCGGCTTCGTCGGATGGGTGAATGCCGGGTCGCGAGGATCGACCTCGACCTCGGTCACGATCGTGGAAACCGTCTCGGTCATCCCGTGCAGCGCCAGCGCATTGGCCAGGCTCTGCTGCAGCATGTAGCCCATGCCCCCCTGCGAGTGCGCGACGCAGACATCCATCGGCATCGGCACCAGTTCGCGCGCGGTGCGCGCCATGCGAAACAGGATGTTGCCGACCACCGGCCCGTTTCCATGCGTGATCACCACGCGGTAGCCAGCCTTGATGACCGCGACGAGGTGCTCGCACGCGGCGGCCATGATGTCGAGCTGTTCCTCGGCCGTGCCTTTGATCGAGGGCGGATAGACCGCGTTGCCGCCGAAAGCAACCACGATCCGTTTCGCGTCGAATTGCATCGTCGGGGGAGCGATCAGCGATTGGCGGCGACGCGCGCGGCCAACCGCGCCGCGGCCGTAGAGGTCGGCGCGAGCAGCATGCCGGCGTCGCGCAAGCTTGCGACCTGCCCGGCAAGACCCTGCGGATCGCCGTCAGTGCCGCAGACGAATCCGAGCACGATCAGCTTGCGCTTCTCCGTGGCCGCGATGGCGCGCGCCTCACGCACCGCGGGCGCGAGCTCGCCAGCCGGGTCGGGATGCGCGCCATAACCAAGCACCACGTCGAGCACGATCACGGCGACCGACGGGTTCTTCGCCTCTTCGAGCAGACGCGCGGTGCGCGCGGAAAAATCGATCATCGGGTGCGGCCGGCCTACGGTGAACTCGTCCGCGCCGAGGTCGATCGCCGTGTGCTCGCGGCTCGGCGCGCCACGCGGCAGTGCGTATTCCTTGTCTACCGGTACATTCGACCACGTCGTAATGCCGGCATCGTTGAGTATCAGCTGGGCCTCGGTACAGTACGTGCCACCCGAGTAGAGGCCGCGCATGAAGCCTTGCGCAGGCGCGAGCGCTGCGGGCTCCGCGCAGGCGCGGGGCGTCTCGCCGCGCGCCACCGCGACCGCGGTCGCCGCGGCTTCTTCGAGCGTCGCGACCGGATGGATGTTGCCGCCGCCCGCAAGCTTCGCACCGAGGAACAGCACGACCACCGGCTTGCCGCAGGCGCGTGCCGCGCGGAGCGAGCGCGCCGCCACAGACGGCGCAGGCGGCTTGCTGACAATCACGATCACGCGTGTGTCCGAATCGCGCGCAAGCAGGTCGAGGCCCGCGAGCAGCGTCGTGCCGCCGACCTCCTCGCAGACGTCGCGACTGCCGGTGCCGAGCGCATGCGAAACGCCCTCCCCCAGTTCGTGGATACGCACGCTGACTTCCTGGATACCGGTGCCCGACGCACCGACGAGCCCGATCGAGCCGCGGCGCACCGCATTCGCGAACCCGAGCGGCACACCGTCGATGATCGCCGTGCCGCAGTCAGGGCCCATCACCAGCAGGCCCTTCTTCGCAGCGAGACGCTTCACCGCCTGCTCCTCGGCGAGCGGCACGTTGTCGCTGAACAGGAACACGTGCAGCCCGCACTTGAGCGCCTTCAGCGCTTCGGCGCCGGCGTAGGGCCCCGGCACGGAAATCTGCGCAAGCGTCGCGCCCGCAAGCCGCCCGAGACCCATCGCGATCGAGCGCGGCGCGATCTCCGTGCGCTCGCCGGCGGCCGCGCTGCCACGCCCCGCGAGTTGCTCGTCGATCTCTGCGAGCGACGGCGCGAGTGCCGCCTGCTGACCCTCGACGAGGATCATCAGGTCCGCCGGCGCGGCCTCTGCGATCTCCGGGGCGAGCAGGCCGGCCTGAACCAGGATGTCCTTGTTTGCCGGCGTCCCCATCAGCAGCGATACGCGCGTGACGCCGTCGCGCGCGGCGACGGACTGCGCGACGCGCATCAGCACGACGGAGTCCTTGTAGAAATTCTTCTTGACGATCGCTGCGATCTGCACGACGAGCTTCCAGGGCGTCGAGTCTAGCAGGGTGTCGCTGTGGCGCCACCGCCGCCCGGGCCTACAATGCGCTCATGACCGAATCCGCGCGTCGCTCCGTCAAGTCCTACAGCAACCAGGGGTTCCTGAACAGCAAGGACGCGCGCGTGCTGCGCATCCTGGCGGAATATCTCGAGCCGAAAAGCCGGTTCGAACGCCTCAAAGTTGACGACACCATCGTGTTCATGGGCTCGGCGCGCATCCTGCCGAGCGATCAGGCCGGCGACGCATTGCGCAAGGCCGAGGAAGACGGCGGCGACCTCGAGAGCGCGCGCATGGGCGTAACGATGTCGGCCTACTACGAAGCCGCGCGCGGGCTGGCCTTCCGCCTGACCCAGTGGTCCAAGAATCTCGACTTGAAGGAGCGCCGCTTCGTCGTGTGCACCGGCGGCGGCCCCGGGATCATGGAAGCGGCCAACCGCGGTGCGGCGGAGGCGAGCGGATTGAATGTGGGACTGACCATCTCCATCCCGATCGAGGAGTTCGACAACCAGTACGTGACGCGCGAGCTCGCGTTCCACTTCCACTATTTCTTCATGCGCAAGTTCTGGTTCGCCTACCTCGCGAAGGCGGTGATCGTGTTCCCGGGCGGTTTCGGCACGCTCGACGAACTGTTCGAGCTGCTGACGCTGGTGCAGACGAAAAAGATGCGCAAGGCGATGCCGATCGTGCTGTTCGGCACTGAATATTGGCGGGAAGTCGTCGACTTCGACGCGCTGGTGCGCCACGGCACCATCAGCGCGCCCGACCTCGCGCTGGTGCACCGCACCGATTCCGTGGACGATGCCTATGACTGGATCGTCCGGCAACTCTTCGAGCACGCGCTCGGTCAACCGGGCCCGACGCTATGACTTCGAAAACGCTGCAACTGACCGATCGGCTGCACGCCTACCTGCTCGCCAACTCGCTGCGCGAAACGCCGGTGCAGCGGCGCTTGCGCGCCGCCACGCGGCGCCTGCCGAGGGCAAGCATGCAGATCGGGCCCGAGCAGGGCATGTTCATGCAGCTCCTCGTGAAGCTCATGCGCGCCAAACGCATCGTCGAAGTCGGCACATTCACCGGCTACAGTTCGCTCGCCATGGCTCTCGCGCTGCCGCCCGGCGGGCGCATCGTCTGTTGCGATGTGAGCGTAGCCTGGACCGCAATCGCGCGCCGGCACTGGAAATTGGCCGGCGTGGAGAAGAAGATCAGTTTGCGCATCGCGCCCGCGCTCGAAACGCTCGATGCGCTGCTCGCGCGAGGGCACGCGGGCCGTTACGACTTCGCCTTCATCGACGCCGACAAGTCGAACTACGCGAATTACTACGAGCGCTGCCTGAAGCTGGTGCGTCGCGGCGGGCTGATCGCGGCGGACAACACGCTCTGGGGCGGCAGCGTCGCCGACCTGCGCGAGAACGACAAGGACACGCGCGCGATCCGCGCGTTCAACCGCAAGCTGCACCGCGACCGGCGCATCGAGCTTGCGCTGCTGCCGATCGGCGACGGCCTCACGCTGGCGCTGAAGCGCTGATCGGCAGCGCGCCGCGCTCGGCGATGGTGTCGATTAGCGCGCCGAAGATCGCGCCGCGTTCGGCCAGGCTCGCAATCACGATCTTCTCGCGACGGCTGCAGGTATCGAAACATACCGGTCCAAGACCGTCGAGCGTGGGCAGTCCCATCGCGCCGGCAAAGCTGCCGTCCGATCCTCCGCTCGATACGACCGGCGAAATCGGCGCGCCGATCTCTCCCGCGAAGCGCTCGGCGTGCGCGTACAGCGCCCTGCCCGACGATTCCGGAAACACCGGTCGCGTCCATCCGCCTTCTACGCGAACCGTTACGCGCGCATCGCCGGTATCGGAGAGGATCGCCTTGACGCTCTCCTCCATCGCCGCGACATCCTCGGGCAGCGCCGCGCGGATGTCGACATGCAGTTCCGCTTCGTGCGGGACGACCTGGCGCGCCGCGCCGCCCCGCAGGATCCCTACATTGACGATCCGGTTGCGCGCCGCGTCGGTCAGGGCTTCGAGCGCGAGCGTCGCGCGCGCGGCGGCACGCACTGCGCTCGCGCCTTCGGCGTGATTGACCGCGGCATGCGCCGAGCGCCCGGTGTAGAACGCCCGCAGCGCGCCCACCGCCCGGCGTCCCACCACCACGCCTCCATTTGCGCGCGTCGGTTCGAGCACCAGCACCGCATCGGCGTCGCGGCAACCGTCTTCGATCCATTGCCGAGATCCCGGCGAGCCGAGCTCCTCATCGGGCACCAGCATCATCATGAGTTCCGCGGGTAACTTTCTTTTTGCGCGCAACAGCGCATCGACCGCAAACCACGCCATCGCGAGGCCGCCCTTCATGTCGCCGACGCCCGGACCGTAGGCATATTCGCCGTCCTGGCTGAAGGTCCAGCCGGGCTGGCTGCCCGCCGGCCACACTGTATCGGCATGGCCGAGGATTACCAGCTTGCCGCGCCCGCCGCCTTTGCGGTGAAACGAGCGCTGCGCTCCACGTGCCTCGAGCGGACGCGTGCGCTCTTCAAACCCGAGCGACTTCCAGCGCGCGCCATAGACTTCGCCGACCCGCGCGACGTTCCCGGCATCGTAGGAACCGCTTTCGATCGCGACCAGTTCGGCGGTCAGCGCGAGCATGTCCGCGGTGCGCGGGCGAAGGGAGGCGAGCAAATCCGTGCAAATGGTCATGGGAATGTCACTGCACCTTGCTCAGTCGCTCAGCCATGCGCGTTTGCCACCCCGGACCCGTCGCCTTCCAGCGTTCGATGACGTCAGCCGGCAAGCGCAGAGAGATCAACCTGCGGGGATTTGGCGAAAAGGGCCTTCCGCCTTTGTTGATTTTCGCACGGGCGAGCATCTCTTCGGTCAACTCGGGGAGTTCTTTGTACTCCTCGGGCTTCACCGAATGAGCATCGACGCGCGCAAGGTCAGATTTCAAGGAGCGGCGCGATGCGGGCTTGTTCGCGTTCATTGGCTTTCCTCATGCTGTGCGCTTTACCGGGCCGAATGTGATCCGCATAGGTTATTGTATCTACAACAACCGTCTGAAGCAAGTCACAGCGCATTCCCGGCAACAAGCGTCGTATCTCAGTTGCCAAGCGGAATGTGGCACGCAATCCGATGCCCGGGCGAGGGTTCGATCACGGGCGGCGTCTCACTCTCGCAAATCGCGCCGATCTTGCGCGGGCAGCGGTGCTGGAAGCGGCATCCGCGCACGTGCCGGCCCGATTCGACCGCGTCGCCGCGCAGTCGGATCCTCTGCACGCCGGATCCGCGCTCCACGTCCGGAATCGCCGAGAGCAGCGCCTCGGTGTACGGGTGGAACGGCGGCCCCAGCACGTCATCCACCGGCCCTTCCTCCACGATCGCGCCGCGGTACATCACCGCGATCCGGTCTGCGATGTGCGCGATCACCGACAGGTCGTGCGAAATGAACAGATACGCCACGTTCAGCCGGTCGCGCAAATCGGCGAGCACATTGAGCACGTAGGCCTGCACCGACACGTCGAGCGCGGACACCGCTTCGTCGCAGACGATGAACTTCGGCGAGGTCGCGATCGCGCGAGCGATGCCGACGCGCTGTTTCTCCCCGCCGCTCAACTGGTGCGGATAGCGCGCGAGGTACGCCGGCGAAAGCCGCACCATCTCGAGCAGTTCGACCACGCGTTTGCGCAGGTCGCCGCCGCTTGCGAGCCCGTGCAGCACCAGCGGCCTGCCGACGATCGCCTCGACCGTCTTGCGCGGATTGAGCGAAGAGTCCGGGTTCTGGAAAATGATCTGGGCGTTACGCCGGTTCTCCTTTTGCGAACCGCCGTCGATGCCGATCGTACCGGCGCTCGGCTCGATCAAGCCGATCAGCATGCGCCCGAGCGTGGACTTGCCGCAGCCGCTCTCGCCGACCAGCCCCAGCACTTCGCCCGGTGCGACCCGCAGCGTCACACCGTCGACGGCCTGTACGCGCGAGGAGTTGAACATCCCGCCCAACCGAAATTCCTTCGTCAGAGCATCGACATTGACCAGCGGCGGCGTCCCATCCGCTGCCGGGACGCGCACGGGCGCATCGTCCACCTGTTCGGCAGGCGCCTGCCACGCCGCGTCCGCAAGTTCCTCCGCCCGCCAGCAGCGCACATCTTTGTCCAGTACCTGCGGCTCGGTCTTGCACCGATCGACTGCAAAATGGCATCGCGGATGAAAAATACAGCCCGATGGTGGCGCGCTCAGATCGGGAAACCGCCCGGGAATCGGCGCCAGACGATGCTTGCGCTCCGCGACGCGCGGCAGCGATGCGAGCAGCCCCTTCGTATACGGATGGCGCGGCTGCCGCAGCACCGATTCGGCGGATCCGGTTTCCACCACGCGGCCGGCATAGAGCACGCACACGTCGTCGCAGATGCGCGCGACCACGCCCAGGTTGTGCGTGATGTAGAGCATGCTCAAACCCCGGTCGCGCCGCAGCTTCTCCAGCAGATCGAGGATCTGCGCTTCGATGGTCACGTCGAGGGCGGTGGTCGGCTCGTCCAGCACCAGCAGGTCCGGCGAGCAGGCGAGCGCAGTGGCGATCAGCGCGCGCTGCTTCATCCCGCCCGAGAGCTGGTGCGGATAGGCGAGCGCAACCTGCTGGGGGTTCGCGATGCCGACTTCGGCCAGCAGCCTGCGCACTTCTTCGCCAGCAGCGCCGTCCGACAGTCCCTTGTGCAGCGCGAGCGGCTCGGCGATCTGGCGGCCGACCGGAATCGACGGGTTGAGCGAGGCGAACGGATCCTGGAACACGATGCTGATGCGGTTTCCCCGCAACGCGCGCCGTTCGGCATCCGGCAGCGCGAACAGCGACGCGCCCTTGAAGAGAATGTCCCCGCCCGCGATGCGCGCTTCCGGCGCGAGCAATCCGAGCACCGCCAGCGCGGTGGTGCTCTTGCCGGAGCCCGACTCGCCGACCACGCCGAGCGCGCGCCCTGCGCCCACCTCGAACGACACATCCTCCAGCGCGCCGAGCCAGCCGTCGCCTGCGGGATAATCGACGCAAAGCCTCGCGAGGCGCAGCACGGGTTGGCTCATCCGCGCCCCCGCTTCAGCCGCGGATCGAGCATCTCGCGCAGCCCGTCGCCCATCAGGTTCACCGCGATTACCGTAACGCAGAGCACGAAACCGGGCGCGAGCGCCACCCACGGCGCGCTGTCGATGAAAGGTCGCGATTCCGCGATCATCAGACCCCAGTCCGATGCCGGCGGGTGCACACCCAGGCCGAGAAAGCTGAGCGCCGCGCCCAGCATGATGGCGAAGGTCACGCGCAGGGCCGATTCCACGATGATCGGCGGCCACGCGTTCGGCAGGATCTCGGCGCCGAGGATGTACCACGCACGCTCGCCCCGCGCCCGCGCGGCGAGCACGAATTCTTCCGAGGCCAGCTCCAGCGTGACGCCGCGGGTCAGGCGCACCATGATCGGCACATAGATGATGCCGACCGCGATTGCGGTTTTCCAGGGGTTCGGCGGCGTCATCGAAAGGATCAGGATGCCCATCAGGATCGGCGGCACCGAGATCACCAGGTCGATGGTCCGCATGATGGTTTCGTCCACTTTGCCGCCGTAGTACCCCGCGGCGAGGCCGAGCGGCACGCCGACCACCAGGCTGACCGAGGTTGCTCCGATGCCCATCAGCAGCGACAGCCGCCCGCCGTACAGCAGGCGCGAGAACACGTCGCGCCCGAACTCGTCGGTGCCCAGCCAGTGCGTGGCGTCGGGAGGCAGGAAGCGCGCCATGATGTCAATCCCGTCATAGGGAAACGGCGCGATGTGCGGGCCGAGCAGCGCGGCGACGACGACCGCGCCGAAAACGGATGCGCCGACGACGAAGCTAGCGGGCCAGCGCGTTGCCATAGCGGATGCGCGGATTGAAAAATGCATACAGCAGGTCCGCCGCCAGGTTGGCGAGCGCGTACACCGCCGTCACGCTGAGGATGCCGGCCTGCACCACCGGGATGTCCTTCTGCTCGATCGCGAAGATCAGCATGCGGCCGAGGCCCGGGTAGGAGAACACCGTCTCCACCACCACGATGCCGCCCATCAGCAGGCCCACGTCGATCGCGAGCACGGTGATCGTGGGCACCAGCGCGTTGCGCAGCGCATGGCGGCGGATGACCACGTTCTCGGGCAGCCCCTTGGCGCGCGCGGCCGTCACGTACTGCGACTGCATGGTCTCGATCATCGAGGAGCGCGTGAGGCGCGAGACGTGCGCGACCAATCCCGACACGAGCGTGGCCACCGGCAGGATGATGTGCCGCAGCCATGTCCAGAAGCCCTCGGACAGCGCCGCGTAACCGGTCGCCGGGAACCAGCCGAGCGTGCCGGCGAACATCAGGATCACGACGATCGCCCAGAAGAACTCGGGCACCGAGATGAAGAAGTACGAGGCGATCGAAATCGCCCGGTCGGTTTTGCTGCCCCGGCGCACCGCCGAATAGACGCCGAGCCAGATGCCGATGACCGCGACGAAAACGATCGAGATGCCCGCCAGCACCGCCGAGCGAAGGATCGCTTCCCCGATCAGCGGGCCGATCGGGCGATCCATCATCATCGACACGCCGAGGTCGCCGCGCAGCAGCCCCGACGCCCAGCGCAGGTACTGCGCGTGGATCGGGTCGTCGAGGTGCAGCCTCGCGCGCACCGCGCCGATCTGGTCCTCGGTCGCGAACTGGCCGAGGATCATCTGCGCGACATCGCCGGGCATGACCTGCGTGGCCCAGAAGATCAGCATCGACATCACCATCAGGATGACGGCGATGTAGGCCAGGCGCTTCAGCGTGTAGGCGAGCATGGCGGCGCCGGCGCCGGCACTCCGGTTCCGGTAGCGGCTCGAGCTACTCGAGATCGGTGTTGCGCAGGTCCAGCCAGAGATACGGATGCGTGCGGAAGTTCTTCACGTTCTTGCGGTAGGCATTGGCGAAATTCATCACGTAGGCGATCACGCCGGGCACATCCTCCACCGCGTACTGCTGGAAGGTCTTGTAGAGTTTCGCCAGTTCCTTTTCATCCTTGGTGCCGCGCGCCCGGTCGAGCAGCTCGTCGATGCGCTTCGAGCTGAAATGCCACATGCGCGTGTTCCACGAACCGGTGGTGTGATACCAGGGATAGGTCGAGGTATCGACCGTCGGGCGCGTGAAGTAGCCGTCCATGTAGAACGGCGCCTTGCCGGAAATTTCGGTCTGGAAGCGGTTGTAGGGCATGCGCACCACGTCGACCTGGATGCCGACCTGCTTCAGCATGTGCTGGACCGCGATGCCCATCCGTTCCCGCGTCGGCCGGCCGACCGGCACGTGCAGCGTGATCGGGAAGCCGTTCGGATAGCCGGCCTCCGCGAGCAGCTTTTTCGCCTGGGCGATATCGGGCTTCAGGCTCAGCTCCTTGTTGAAGTACGGATGCTTGGGCGAGATCGGCGTGTGGGTGGGCACTCCATGGCCGAATGCCGAGAACGTCGCCAGCTGCGCCTTGTCGAGTGCGAGCAGCACCGCGCGACGCACCCGCACATCGTCGAAAGGCTTGGTCTTGTTGCCCATCACGATGCCGTCCCAGGTGCCGGTGGGCACCTCGTCAACGGTCAATGTCTTGTTGTTCTTCAACTCGTCGATCGACTCGAGCGGCAGGTTCCACACCAGGTCGACGTCGCCCGACTTGATCGCGGCAACCCGCGCCGCGTTCTCCGGCATGATGCGGAATACGACGCCGTCGAGCTTCGGCAGCCCTTTCTCGAAATAGTCGGGGTTCTTCACCAGTTCGAGCTTGTCGCCCGGCGTGTAGGACTTGAACTTGAACGGCCCCGTGCCGCTGGGCTCGGTGGCGAGTTTATCCATGCGGTCGCTCGGCACGATCTTCAATTGCCGCTCGACCATCAGCTCCGCAAATCCGGCATAGGGGATCTTGAGCTTGAAGCGCACCGTGTACTTGTCCACCGCCTCGAAGGACTCGACCAGGTCCATGTAGGTGCGGGCGCTCGACGCCGTGGCGGGATCGGCGATCATCTTGAAAGTCGCGATCACGTCCTCGGATCCCAGCTCCTTGCCGTGATGGAACTTGACGCCCTTCCTCAGGTGGAACGTCCAGGTTTTCAGGTCGTCGCTGGATTCCCAGCGTTCGGCGAGGTCGCCCTGGAACTTAAGGTCGTCAGTAATGCGCACCAGGCCGCTGAACACCAGCACGTCGAAGAGGTATTCCTCGCCGATGGTGGCCTTGGCCGGATTGAGCTGGTTGAGGCTCGCGTTCATCGTGACGCGCAGCGTCCCTTTCGCATGCGCGCCCGGGGAAATACCCGCGGCGACCCCGACGATGAGACCCGCGGCCAATGCGAAACGCAAGAACCTCAGACTCATGACCTGTTCTCCTTGGATGCAACCGCTTATCCGGCCCCCGGCACCGTGTCGGGTCTGATCGCCCGGTCGACGTACAGCTTCACCGAAGGCTCGTAAATCTCCCACAACCAGCGCAACTGCGCGAGCGGCAGAGGGTCGTAATCGACGCGCAGGTCGACGAGCGGGAAACTCTCGCGATCCACGACCAGCAGCGCCGCGGACTTGACCTGCTTCGGTTCACCGCCCGCAGCGTAACCCGCTTCCATGGCGCGCACCAGCCGTTCGGCGATGTGCAGCTGCGCATCGGCCTCGAAGGCCGCGATCATCGCTCGCGTGACCTCGGTCGAGCGGATGATGTTGCCCACCGCCACGCAACCCGCACCGGCATGGGCCGAGTGCACCGACGTGATGCGCTCGCCGTGGTACCAGGCGGTGTTGCCGTCCTTGTCCACTGCCGCAAGCTGCCGCCAGCCAATTCCCGGCGCATTCTGCGTGAGCCGGTCGATGGCCGCCTTCGCGCACAGGCCCTCTGCCAGCAGGTCGAGGCCGCGCGGACCGAGGCGCGGGTCGGTGCGGTGCTGCGTCAGGACGGCCCCCACGCCGGCGCGCGCGCAGGCGCAGCGGCTGCCGACCGCGATGCTCGAGGTGGTCACCGCTGCGCCGAACATGCCGGTGCGCGCACATCGGGCGGCGATCGAATAAGTCACTCGGCGATAATAGCGGCAAACAAGGAGATCCCGCCATGCCGCACCAGCGCCTGCGCAAATTCAACACCCGCGACGTGTACCGCAACGTCTCGATCGACAACGACATGTGCATGGCGGTGAAGGCGGGCCGCAACATCTTTCTGCGCGGCCAGACCGGGTTCGACCTCGAGGGCGGCTTCACCGGTGTCGGCGATGCGGCCGCGCAGGCCGACCAGGCGATGCGAAACGTCAAGGTGCTGCTCGAGGAAGCCGGCTCGAAGCTCGAGCACATCTGCAAGATCACCACCTACATCACCGACCGCGGCTACCGCGAGGCGGTGTACAACGTCATCGGCCGGCACCTGCGCGGCATCCATCCCTGCGGCACCGGCCTCATCGTGCGCGGCCTCGCGTTGCCGGAAATGCTGGTCGAGATCGATATCGACGCGGTGATTCCGGAGGACGAGTACCGACCCTACGTCAGCGATTCCCAGTATTGAATGATCCGCTTGCGCATCGCGGCGTCTGGCAGCAGGCCGCGACCCGCCTGCAGGTTGTCGAGCATGTATTCCGGCTTGTCGGTGCCCGGAATAACCGCGGTCACCGCCGGATGCGAGAGAATGAACTTGAGAAAGAACTGCGCCCAGGTCCTGGCGCCGAATTCGGCCGCGAAATCTGGCAGTGGCCGGCCGCCTGCTTTCCGAAAGAGAGAGTTCCGTCCGAAGGGCAAATTGACGAGCACGGCTGCGCCGGCATCCCGTGCAGCCGGTAACAACGCGTTCTCGGCCTCGCGATCGCCGAGCGAATAATTCACCTGAAAGAAATCGGGTTTCTCGCGCGCAAGCACTTTCGCTATCGCACTGTACTGACGGGGGGAACTCGTTGTCATGCCGACGTAGCGGCAAAGTCCTTGCTGTTTCCATTCACGCGGGAGGCCCAAGTCGTAGTTCGCATCCCCGACGTTCCAGGCTTGCATCAGATCGACGCGATTCGTCTTCAGACGACGCAACGAAGCCTGCATCGACGCCGTGGCGGCGGCACGATCCGCGTTGTAGGAGAACTTGGTCGCGAGGAAAAGCTTGTCCCGTACGCCCAGATCCGCGACGATCTCGCCCAACCTGTCTTCTGCATGGCCGTAGCCATAGGCCGTGTCGATCAGCCTGCCGCCGCCCGCGACGAGTCCCTGTATGACCTGGCGCCGCTCGGCGTACTTCACGGGGTCGTTTTCGAAATCGAAGATGATCGCGGTGCCGATGCCTACGATAGGCAGTTGTTCGCCGCTGTGCGGGATTGGACGCGTCTTGAGCGGTTCTTCCGTCGCCCGGGCCGTGCGCGGATACCGTGCAAGTAGCGTAGCCAGTGCCGCCCCAGCGGTCACGCTAAGGACCCGGCGGCGCGAAAAGTCGGTTCGAGAGTTCATATCGGCATGGTACGGCACCGCCAACGCGAGGACTCAACCCTCGCTTACTGCCAGACTACGTTTTGCCCGACCGCATACCAGCCCTCCGCAAGGGGGCCGTAACGCTCCTCGATGCGCGCGCGGCGCATCTTCATGGTCGGGGTGAGGAATTCGTTCTCGATTGTCCACTGGTCGCCCGTGACGGCGACGAACTGCAGCCGCTCGTGCGATTCCAGTGTGCGGTTGACCTCGTCGAGCAGCGCGTTCAGCTTCTGCGTCAGTTCGGCCTGCTGCGCGCGCCCCTCGTTCAGCAGCGCGCGCAAGTTTTCCGACAGCACGCCCACCGCGTGGGGCTGCGGAAAACCGGCACCCGTCACGCAGCACTGCTCGAGCAGCCCGCTGCTCAGCAGCCTGTTCTCGATCGGCGCAGGCGCGACGTACTTTCCCTTGCTGGTCTTGAACAGCTCCTTGACGCGCCCGGTGATGCGCAGCCGCCCTTGCTCGTCCAGTTCACCGCGGTCGCCGGTGCGCAGGAACCCGTCCGCGGTCACCACCTCGGCCGTCAACTCGGGGGCCTTGAAGTAGCCCATCATCATCCCCGGGCTCTTGACCAGCACTTCGCCGTCCTCGCTCAGCCGCGTCTCGACGCCCGGCCGCGACCTGCCGACGTAGCCGCTGCGGGCATCGCCCGGCTCCGAGGCATGCGAATAGGAGTGGTTCTCCGACATGCCGTAGCCTTCGAGCAGTTCGAGGCCGAGCCGGCGATACCAGTTGATCACTTCCGGCGCGAGCGGCGCAGCCCCGGAAAAGGCGAAGCGCGCCTGGTCCAGTCCGAGCCCCCGGAGGATCTTGCGGCGCACCAGCCGGCCGACGACCGGAATCGACAGCAGTCTCTGAAGTTTCTCCGCCGGCAGCTTCGCGTGCACGCCCGACTGGAATTTCATCCACAGGCGCGGCACGGAGCAGAACAAGGTGGGCCGTGCGCGCTGCAGATCCAGCGGGAAACTCTCGAGCGACTCTGCGAAATAGAGCTGCATGCCGTGGAAAATGGCGATGCCCTCGCCCACGTAGCGCTCGTAGCTGTGCGCCAGGGGCAGGTAGGACAGATAGCGGTCCTGCGGGGTGACATCGATCTTTTCGTCCGCGATCATCGCGGCGACCAGGCCGCCGAAACTGAGCATCACGCCCTTGGGCGTGCCGGTCGTACCCGAGGTGTAGATGATCGTGGCCAACTCGTCGGGATCGCGCTGCGGGATCTCCGCCAGCGGGTCCGACCTGGCCGCGACCTCCCCCCACTTGAGCGCGCCCGTGTCCGGTGCCAGCGGCAGCTCGATCACGGGCAGGCCCGACGGAACGCCGACCCTGATGGTCGGCCAGTCATCCAGCTTGCCTACGAACAGCAGCCGCGATTCGCTGTGCTCGAGGATCTTGCGCGCGGTTTCCGAAGACAGCGTCGGATACAGGGGAACCGAGACATGCCCCGCCATCCAGATCGCGAGATCGGCCATGATCCAGTGCGCGCTGTTCTTGCCCACGATGGCGATCTGGCTGCGGGGCGGCAGCTTCAGGCCGGCGAGGTGGTTCGCCATGCGCCGCACCTCGTCCAGCGTCTGCCGCCAGGTGTAGTCGGTTCTCCGGCCGCCGCTGTGCGGCTGGGTCAGGAACACCTTGTCCGGCATCGTGCCCTCCCAGCGGGCGGCCCTGGCCAGCAACAAGTCATCTGCGGAAATCTTCATAGCACTCCTGCTCGCGCCGCGCTCGCGCTGGCCGGCGCGGGAATCCCGATGCCGCCCGCCCCCAGGCGGGACCGTCGCAGCGCATGAAGAATATATATGACAATGCAACCGCGTTCGAGTCTCATGGCGCGGCCGCGCAACGCGCACGGCGTGCATCCGCACGCAGTACACGGTGGAAACGAAATCCACATCCCGCTCATCGAACCGGACATCCAGATCTCCCACATCCGGCTCTCGGACAAGACCTCACGCCTTGTTTCGCGTGGGCGCCATTTTGCGCGAACCGGCGGCCGGTACGCAGCGGGAAACGCTACACTGGCGCAACAAAGGGAGGTCACCATGAAGAGAAAGATTGCCATCGCGGCCCTGGTCGCCGCCAGCGCCGCCGCCCAGGCTGCCGACCGTTTTCCGATTCTGACGCCCGAGCAGATCACGCCGGAACAAGCCAAGCTCGTGCAGATGCTCCTCGCCGGGCCGCGCGGCGGCGGGGACGCCAGCCCCGAGGCCGTCAACCGGATCCTGAAGGGCGGACCGTTCAATGCCTGGCTGCGCAGCCCGGACCTCGGCGACCGGCTGCAGAAGGTCGGCGAGTACATCCGCTTCAATACCTCGCTGCAGCTGCGCCTCAACGAGTTCGCGATCCTGATCACCGCGCGCCACTGGACCTCGCAGTACGAGTGGTACGCGCACCTGCCGCTCGCGCTGAAGGCGGGGCTCGACCCGAAGATCGCCGCCGACCTCGCCATGAACAAGCGGCCGGCCAACATGAAGGACGACGAGGCCGCGGTGTACGACTTTTGCACCCAGCTGCACCGCAGGAAGAAAGTGAGCGACGCCGCCTACAAGCGCGCCGTCGCGCTCTTCGGCGAGAAGGGCGTGATGGACCTGATCGGCGTCAGCGGCTATTACACCGCCGTCTCCATGACGCTGAACGTCGCCGAGGTGCCGGTGCCCGCGGGACAGAACAATCCGCTCAAGCCGCTGAGGTAGACGGCGCGGGATGATCGCGCGGAGCGCCGCAGCGCTGCTGCGCGCGTCCTTGCATGTTGTGCCTGCGTTGACTACAATGCTATCATTGATTGCATCGGAGCCCGCCATGGCCAGCATCACCGTCCGCAACCTCGACGCGCACACCAAGGCCCGCCTGCGCGTGCGGGCGGCGCACCGGCAGCGATCCATGGAAGAAGAAGCGCGCAACATCCTGCGGGCGGCGCTCGCGGAGGACGACGCCGCGCCGCGCGACCTTGCCGCGGCGATCGGCGCGCGGTTCCGGCCGCTCGGCGGCGTCGAGCTCGCGCTTCCCGCGCGCGAGCCGATGCGCAAGCCGCCCTTGGCGGGCAAGACCGCGCGCAAGTGATCGTCCTCGATACCAACGTCGTCTCGGAACTGATGAAGGCGGCACCGGCCGAAGCCGTCGCGCGCTGGGTCGCGGACCAGCCGGCAACGACGCTCTACACGACGAGCATCACGCAGGCCGAGATCCTGCACGGCATCATGCTGCTTCCCGCCGGCAAGCGGCGCAGCGCGCTCGAGGCCGCGGCAGAGGCGATGTTCGAGGAGGACTTCGGCGGCCGGGTGCTGCCGTTCGGCGGCGAGGCCGCGCGCGCCTATGCGCAGATCGCCGCACAGCGCCGCCGCTCGGGGCGACCGATCTCGCATTTCGATGCGCAGATCGCCGCGATCGCGCGCTCGGCCCGCGCTCCGGTCGCGACCCGCAACGTGAGCGACTACGAAGGTTGCGGCATCAAGGTGCTGAACCCGTGGGACGCCTGCTGAGACATTAAGCGTGAGCGCGGGCATCACCTCGTCGCTCGCAAGATGGGTCGCCCGCGCGCCTCGCATCCGCGACCGCCGCGCGCTCGCACTGGCAAAGGGCGCGCTCAAGGACATCATCGGCTGCATGATCGCCGGTGCGCGGGACGAAGCCACGCTACGCGTTGCACGCGCCGCCGGCGGATGGGGCGCCGGCCCCTGCTCCGTGGTCGGACAGAGCGCCGTGCTTTCCGCGCCCGCGGCCGCGCTCGTCAACGCCACCGCGGCCCATGCGCTCGATTACGACGACAACTTCCACCCGATGGCCGGGCACGCCACCGCCGTGCTCGCACCGGCAATCCTTGCGGTCGCAGAGGCGCGAGACGCCTCCGGCCACGGAGTACTCGACGCCTACATCGTGGGGCTCGAAGTCCAGGCGCGCATCGGCGAAGGCGTGAACCTCGTCCACTACGAGCGCGGCTGGCATTCGACGTCCACCATCGGCATCTTCGGCGCCGCAGCCGCCTGCGCGCGGCTGCTCGGCCTCGACGCACAGCGCGTCGGCGCCGCGCTGAGCCTCGCGTTCAGCATGGCGGGCGGATCGAAACTGCAGTTCGGCACCATGGCGAAGCCGATGCACGCCGGGCTCGCCGCACAGCACGGCGTGATGGCTGCCGATCTCGCCGCGAGCGGCATGCGCGGAATCGCCGAGCCGCTGGAAGGGCTGTGGGGGTTTCGCGACCTGTTCGCCGGCGCCGCGTCGCCGGGCTACGGCGCTCGGCCGATCGGCAAGCCGCTCGCCATCGAAAAATACGGCCTCAAGGCGAAGATCCACCCGTGCTGCGCCAGCGCGCATTGCGCGATCGACGCGTTGCTCGCTCTTAGGACCGACTACGGGTTGACCGCCGCCCAAGTCGAGCACGTCGACGTGCTGGTCAACCGCATGAGCTATGACAACCTAATGTACGCGAACCCGCGCACGGAGCTGGAAGCGCGCTTCAGCATGCACTGGTGCATCGCGCTCGCGCTGCTGCAGGGCCGCCTGGGACTGGCGGACTTCACGCCCGCCGCGCTTGGCCGGAAGGAGGTGCGCGCATGGCTGCCGCGCATCGCGATGCGGCACACCAGACCCGGCAAAGAACATCCGCTGATGGACAACGGGCGCGAGCCCGCTTCAGTTTCGGTCCTGCTGAAGGATGGGCGCAGGCTGGAATGCTATGCGCAGCACGCGAAGGGAACGCTGCAGGCGCCCGCCAGCGCGGCGGAACTCGACGCAAAGTTCGAGGACTGCGCACCCGGGCGCGGCGCGCTGCGCGACATGCTGGACCGCTTCGACGCACTGGGCAGCGTGCGCCCCTTCATGCGCGCGCTCAGGACGAACGCACCACCTCGACGTCGATCTCCATCAGCATCTCGGGCTGCGCGAGGCCATCGACGATGACTTCACTGTACACCGCGTGGGTGCCCCGCAGGTGCCGGCCCGCGACGTTTATCACCGGCACGAGAAATGCGCGGTCGGTGACCCAGACCTTGACCTTGCAGATATCATCCATCGAGGCGCCAACCTCGTCGAGCAGCTGGCGGACGTTCTTCATTGCCTGGTCGGCCTGCACGGCCGGATCGCCCGGGCCCACCAGCTTGCGATCCGTCGCGTGGATGGTGTAGCCCGCCTGCCCGCGCACGAAAATGCGCTCGCCCGTGACGACGACGCTGCACATATCGGACTGGATATTGCGCTCCGCGTGCTGATCGCGGACATTGTGCAGGCGGTGGCGCTCGTGCGGCATGGCAGATACGGAGAATACCGATGAAATACCCGAGCTGGGAAGAGATCCGTTCAAGCTGGCGATTCAAGGGGCGGGACATCCCGATGCTGCTGCCCGACATGCCGAGCTTCATGTCGCTGCCGATCGCGCGCACCCGGGACGATCTCAAGGGCGTTGACGCGGTCATCATCGGCGCACCCTATGTCGCCAATGCAGGGGGCCTCTATGCAGGCGTCCCTGCGACCGATTGGCTCGCGGCGACCAAGCGCGTGCGCCAGCAATCCGCGCGTTACCCCTCAGGTTACGTCCAGGACCTCGACGTTGACGTGTTCGAGCACCTGAATGTGGTCGATTTCGGCGAGGCGGAGATTCCGGAAGAGTCGAACTACAATCCGACCGCGCAAAACATCCTGCGCGCGCAGGCCGCGGTCGAGGACAAGGTCAATGCGGCGCTCGACGCGGGCGCAATCCCGATCGTCATCGGTCAGAATTCGCCCTGCGGGTCGTATGCGATCGCCAAGCCGATCGCCGAGCGCACCGGGGGCAACGTCGGCATGATCAGCCTCGATACCCACTGGGACTCGGTCGCACTCGACCGGCTGACCCAGGACCCGCGCATTGCCGGCAGCTCGAGCTGGAAAGCGAAGACCTACGAATTCCACAAGAATTTCACCGTGAAGAACCTGGTGGAGATCGGCGAGCGCGGCATGCTCGAGCGGCGCGCGATCGTGGACGGCTACCGCGCACGCGGCATTCACTTCTATCCGATGTGGCGGATCCGCTCCGATCTGGGCATCGAGGGCCTGTGCAGGGAACTGCGCCACGCCTACGAGGGCACCGACGCGGTGTACGTGCATTACGACATGGACGTGATGGGCGGCGCGGGCCCCGCGCCCGGCGACATTCTGGGCGAATTGGCCGAGCCGATCGGCATGACCGACTACGAGGTGATCCGGATCGCGCTCGAAACCGGCAAGCGGGGGTTCACGGGCGCCTCGTTCATCTGCATTCCGCCGGGCTCGGCGGTCGTGTACCGGACCATCGTCTACATCATCATGTTCATGCTCGCCGGGCTGGCGCTCAAGAAGCTCGGCAGGGCCTGATGGACATCAAGTTCCTCAACGCCACGGTCATCACCCAGAACGGCCGGCGCGAGCTTCTGTGTAATGCCGGCGTCGCGGTAGAGGGCACTCGCATCGCCGCGGTCGGCACCAGCGCCGAGATCGCTCGCGCATACGCGCAACTGCCTACGGTAGACGCGACAGGCAAGGCGTTGATGCCCGGCCTCGTCAACGCGCACACGCACGTGGTGTTGCTGGTGCTGCGCGGAACGGTGGAAGACATGGGCGCGGAAGCGATCTACGGGTACATGACGCCGATCAGCTTCGCGATGACGCAAGACGAACGCCGGGCGATCGCTCTGCTCGGCTGCATCGAGGCATTGCGCTCGGGCACCACCACCATCGTCGAGCCGTTCCGGCACGTCGTCACCTATGCGGACGCAATGGCCGGGACCGGCATGCGCCTGTGGTTCAGCGAGAGCTGCGCGGACGCGCTGACGCTGAAAATCCGCTCCGGCATCTACGAATTCGACCAGGCCTGGGGCGAGACCTTCCTCGAGCGCGAGACCGCGCTGATCGAGGGATTTCACGATACTCACGGCGGGCGGGTGCAATGCCAGGTCGCGGCGCACGCACCCGACAACTGCTCGCCGTGGATGCTCAGGAAACTGAACGACCTGCGCGACAAGCACGGCCTGCGGCGCACGGTGCACATGGCGCAGAGCAAGGGCGAGGTCGCGCAGGTGCAGCGCTACGCCGGCTGCACGCCCGCGCAGTACCTGGAGCGCAACGACTGGCTGGGACCGGACGTGGTCGGCGCGCACTGGACGTATTGCACCGATGACGACGTCAGCTTGCTGGCAAAGCACGGCGTGCACATGGCGCATTGCGCGGCAAACAGTTCGCGCCGCGGCCCGCATGCCGCGCCGCTGGCGAAGATCCTGGACGCGGGCGTGAACGTCGCGCTCGGCACTGACAACATGACCGAGGACATGTTCCAGGCGATGACCATCGGCAGCATCGTCCATCGCGGCAGCTACGGCGGAGGCACCAATCCGCAACCGCAGGCGCTGCTCGACGGCGCGACTCGCAACGGCGCGCTATCGCTCGGGGTCCTCGACCAGATCGGTTCGATAGAGGCGGGAAAGAAGGCCGATCTCGCGGTGATCGATCTCGACGGCCCGTCGATGCGGCCGCAGATCAACTTGGCCTCGAACCTGGTGCACTACGGCCATCCAGGCATGGTCGAATCGGTGATGGTCGACGGCGAATTCCTGATGCGCGACGGAAAAGTGCTGTGCCTGGACGAGAAGGAGGTCGCGCGCAACGCGCAGGCCGCGACCGGGGGCGCGTGGCGGCGGCTGCACGAAAAGAACCCCGACCTTCCGCTTCCCGACTCGTTGCGCGCGGATTGACCGATAATGCGCGCGTGAGCTTCGACTTGGTGATCCGCGACGGCACCGTCGCGACGCTGCGCAACCTGATCGGATAGAAACGCATGGCCAGACACCTGAAAATCGCGGCCGCACAACTCGGTCCCTTGCATCGCGCGGATACGCGCGCCAGCGCGACGAAGCGCCTCGTCGGCCTGATCCGCGAAGCGCACGCGATGGGCGCGAAATTCGTGGTCTTCCCAGAGCTTGCCTTCACCACCTTCTTCCCGCGCTGGTGGATGGAGGACGCGGCCGATGTGGATCGCAGGTTCTTCGAGAAGACCATGCCTTCGGCGGAGACCCAGCCGCTGTTCGACGAGGCAAAGAAGCTCGGCATCGGCTTTTGCGTCGGCTATGCCGAACTCATCGAGGAGCACGGCCGCACGCGTCATTTCAATACCTCGATCCTGGTCGGCCCCGACGGCGCGATTGTCGGCAAGTATCGCAAGATCCACCTGCCGGGCCACGCCGAGCACAAGCCACAAGCCGCGTTCCAGCACCTGGAAAAGAAGTATTTCGAAGTCGGCGACCTGGGATTCCGCGTCTGGAACTATCTTGGCACCATCACCGGCATGCTGATCTGCAACGACCGCCGCTGGCCCGAAGCATTCCGCGTGCTGGCGCTGCAGGGCGCGGAAATCGTCGCACTCGGATTCAACACGCCGACGGAGAACCTGCACTACCCCGAACCGCCGGCGCTCAGGGTGCACCACCACCTGATCATGGCGCAGGCGATGGCATTCCAGAATGCGACCTGGCTGGTCGAAACCGCGAAGTGCGGCTACGAGGACGGTTTTCGCATGTTCGGCCATTCAGTGATCGTCGCGCCGAGCGGCGAGATCGCGGTGAAAAGCCAGACCGAGGAAGACGAAGTGATCTGCTTCAATTGCGATATCGACCTTGCCGCGAACCTGAAACAGACGATGTTCAACTTCGCCGCGCACCGGCGTCCCGAACACTACCGGATGATCGTCGATCGCGTCGGCGCCGAGGTCACACCGGCCAACAAGTGATCGGCAGGCGATGAGCCGCGTGCCGGCGGCGCCGCTTCAGGCTGCGGCGCGCGCCGCGTCCGCCGCGGACGCGGCGACGCCCCACCCGAGGCGCACACGCCCGATCGCCATGGTGGCCGCGGCCTGCGTCGGCTCCACCACCGGGATGCCGAGCGCCCGTTCGAGGGGTGCGCGGTAACGGGCCATGCCGGCACAGCCCATCACCACCACGTCGGCTCCATGCGCGTCGCGCAGCGTGGTACCGACCTCGCGCAGGCGCGAAAACGTGCGCTTCTCATCGACCAGCTCGGCGACGCCCAGTCCCACCGGCAGTTCGGCGGCGAGGCGGCCGGTGACGCCCATCGCGCCGAGATAGCGCAGGTGGCGTGGGATCGATTTCTTGAGGATCGCGATGACGCCGAAGCGCTGCCCGAGCGTCAGCGCGGTGAGCACGCCGCACTCGGAGATGCCGAGCACCGGCTTGGCGGTGGTTTCGCGCGCAGTATGCAGGCCGGGGTCGCTGTAGCAGGCGATGATGAATGCTGCGCAATCGCGCTCGCGCTCCGCGATCACGCGCGCAAGCGGCGCGATTACCGAGTCCACATGAGCCTGGGTTTCGATACCGGGCGGGCCTTCCCTGAGAGTCACGCACTCCAGCACCGGGCCGCCGGACATGCGCAGCGGCTCGAGCGCCTCATCGATGCCGCGCGTGACGGCCTCGGAGGAATTCGGATTGATGACGAGGATGCGCTCGGTCATGCGTGATGAATGATACCCTCCCGCGTCGATCCGCAGCGCGCGTATTGAGGCCGAAATGGAAATCGACAGCCGAAACCTCGATGCGGAATCCGCGTTCAAACTGCTCATCGGCGCGGTGGTGCCGCGACCGATCGCCTGGGTGACGTCCGTTTCACCGCACGGTGGCATCAACCGCGCACCGTTCAGCTGCTTCACCTTCGTGTTGAACGATCCGCCGATGGTTGCCATCAGCATCGGCCGGCTGGCCGACGCTCCCCTGTATCTTGGACACCCTCAATCCGGACGCTTCAATGAAGCGCGCAATCCCGCTAAATGATCCGTGCGCGCCGCAGGAGGCTCAACAGCCGGCCCTCGCTTTTGGTGGCCCGCTCGGGCGCGGGTAAAGTCGCGGACTCAACCGGACCTGGCACCGCGTGATGGCCGCTCACCCGGTCAATGTGGATGCGGTAAAAGACGGAAGTTAAAGGATCCGCACCCCTGTGATGGTGGAAGGCGACATAAGTCGCCGGTTCCCACCACGTCACGCGCTGCTGGAGCATCTCGTAAGCCAGATTCCGCTCCGACTTGTATTCGGGAGTGTCCGGCAACTCTTCGTAGTGGCCGAAGACGACGACGCTCAGCCATTGAACGGGACTGGTGTTTTCATCTACCTCGACACAGACGCGAGGGTTCGTGCGCATCCACTCGATCTTCTGGCCGGCCGTAGAGAAAGTGTAAAGATGCCCTTCGTGGTAAGTGAAATAGATGGGCACAACATAAGGCTGGTTATCGCGGGCACACCCGAGTCTGCCAAATCCAAATCGCGCCAACGCATCAAAACACTCCTTATCGGTCAACTCGTGAATGAGCATTTGGCTTCTCCTTTTGCCATAACTTGGCGAATCCTAAATCCAGCGGCCCACTGCGGCCTAACCCACTTTGAATATACCCACCTCATTCGTCACGTCTATTGATCTGGATCAAGCCGTTATGTTCGCTAGCGCACGGAGCGTCCCGGGGGTGCGCTCGGAGTGATTCGCGAGCAGTTAGGGAAGCTTCTCCAGATGATTGAGCGGAATCGGCTCATCGGTCGAGGGCTGGTCGGGAATTCGACCTGCCGCAGATGCTACGAGACCCGACAGCGATTTTCGCGGACCATGGGTTGCCCGGGCTTGCAGGAAAATGCCTTCTCGGTCAATCCAAGAGGAAACGACAACTCAGCCGCGGTAACATCTTTTCATGCGGCAACACGGCGGTCAGGATAGTTGACGCCGGGCAGCAACCCTGCGGACACTTGCAGGGCTTTCCATCCGGCTCAACCTTTTCGGGCCGCTCAAGCGGTCGACTATCAAGAAACACTGGTGAACATGCTCCACTGGCTGCATTCTTTGCTGCCCCACGTCCCTCGTTACGGATATGTGGTCGTCTTCATCGTCGTGTTTTTGAACAACATCGGTTTCCCCCTGCCGGGAGAAACGATTCTTTTGGGGGCCGGGTTTATCTTGGGGAGAGCCGCGGGTTCGCTGTGGGAACCCATGGCGGCCGGAACGCTGGCGTGTTTCCTGGGCGGCATTTGTTCCTTTTGGCTCGGACGGCGGTTGGGCCATAGCGGCTTGGAAAAAATTCACTGGCTCCATCTCACGCCCGCGAGGGTAAAGTGGCCCGAGCGATTTTTCAAACGCCATGGCGCCAAGGCTGTTTTTATCGCGCGGTTCATTGCCCTGTTTCCGCCCGTCGCGGCCAATCTGTTGGCAGGCACGGCAAAAATGCGTTGGCGAATCTTTCTTTTTTACAACCTCACGGGGTCGGCTGTCTATACCGCCAGTTACATCCTGGTCGGATTTTTTTTCGGGAAGAGGTGGAAACTTCTCGAAGCCTGGTTGGGCCCCACGGCGCTTTACCTGATTCTCGCGGGGATCGTCGTCATTGTTCTAGGCGTAATTTTCAGACATTCCCTATTCAAGTTCTTGGTGCGCCCCCTTTCCGGAAAACGTAAACGAAAATAATGGATGGTTATAAATTAATTTCGAGAGCACAGCAGCGCCCTCTCCCAGTCGATGGCGGGATTCCGGATCAGCATTGCCTAGCGAATGCGAATATTGAGCGGGAAGAAAAGACTGACGCCCGGCGACGGCGGCGGAGGATAGTAGTAGACGGGCGGCGGCACATAGACCGGTTGCGCGTAGACGTACGGCTCCCGATACACAGGGCGCCCCTCATACCGCCGATCGCCACGCCATTCACCCTTGTGCCAGCCCTTGTCTGCGTGCCCACGGCGATCACCGTCGTCTTTGGAGAGCGCCGACGTCATGGACATGCTGCCCATCACGGAAACAATAGCGAGTGCCGTCACGATCTTGCCAATTGTCGGCCTGAAATTCCCGGCCTGCTTTGTCGATATTTTCATGGTGACCTTCCATTGTTGGAATGCTTGGTGCGATTCCCTACCGCGAGGTCGGGTTCTCTGATAGCGGCGTGACTGTTTTTGTGGTCATTTTTTCTTTGATTTCCCGCCGGGACCCCGCCGAAACAGGGCATCCGCTTCCTTCTTCTGTGCGTCCGACATGCTGGCATAGAGAGTCTCGAAGAGCGGGATGAATTTCTTGATCCCATTTGCATGGGCATCGGCGATCTCGGCGTAGGATTTAAGATCTTCGACAGCGGTCATGGTGTTGGCATTTGCCAACCTTTTCTGCGTCAGCGCGTCCATTGATTTCGCATTGTCGCGCATCTCCTGGGTGATCTTGGCCCACTGGTCTTCCTGTGCCGCTGTGATTTTGAGCTTGGTATGCATGTCTTTGATGCGTGCTTCGGCGCGGTCTCCGCCAGAAGCTTTGGCAGCGAGTACCGGGCTCGGAGCAAAGGCAATGGTGGCGACCAATACCGCCGCCGCAACAGCGCGCGCAGCTGCATATGTGAATTGATAGCTGCTTTGTTTCATGAATTGACTCCTTGTGTGAGCACTGGCGCCCCTTATGAAGGGCCTTCATTCCCAAGTCAATTATTCCCATTCCTCTGTTGGCGCTCTGTTCGCTGGCGCGCATATGGGCTGCCAAAACTGACGCTATCCGTCATTCTGCCGCACGACGGATACCATCCTGTTCGTCAGCCGTCCGAGATGGTCCATCCTGAATTGAAGTGCAGGTGGCGCGCAAACGGCAAATCGACACGCTCAGGCGCGCGCTCGCTTACGTAGGATGCGCGGCATGGTTTGACAACGGGAAGCGCGCAGGCCAGTATACAAAGAGTTAATTTGAGGGAGCGTCAATGCCTCATTTCGCCGCGGGCGCCGTAATTGTCCTCACTATCATCACAGCTTCGTGTGCAAGTAGCGAGTCACCCGATGCGTACGGAAAGTCAGGACGCATTGCGACTGACTCCATGTACACATCTCGGCCAGCTCCGATGGACCCAGGCCGAAACATCGCCGAGCAGGATTGCACCAAACCCATTGCTTTGGATCGCGGCAACCTTCTTTGTAAGTAAGCATTCCCGCTTCAGTGCCAGCGGCCTGGCGGTGAAAACCGCCTTGCCGCCCACCACGGTCATCACCGATTCGATGCGAGCGATCTCGCCGGCTGGCACGCTGAAATAGTCGCGGTCGAGGATCGCAAAGTCCGCGAGCTTGCCGACTTCGAGCGAGCCGCGCTTGTCTTCGTCGAAGCTGAACCATGCGCTGCTCAGCGTGTAGAGCCGCAGCGCCTGTTCGCGCGTGGGCGTTTCGTCGGGACCGCGCAAGGTAGTGCCGCCGACCGTCTTGCCGTCCAGCATCCATTGCAGCGCGACGAACGGGGTGTACGAGGCGACACGGTGCGCACCGGTGCCGGCGCCCACGTGCACGCCCGTGCGCAAGGCCGTCATGATCGGTGGCATGCGGCGTGCCGCCTCGCCGCGCCTTGCGAGTTCCTGGTCGCCCTGGAAGTACATCGCGTCCTGCATGGTCCAGCCCACGCCCAGCGCCTTCATGCGCTCAAACGTTGCCGCGGAGCCGTCGTTCAAATGCGCGATCGACCAGCGCAGGCCGGTGATCGACGTCTCGCGGTTGACGCGCTCGAATAGATCCAACAGCTGCCCGAACGATTTGTTCTCCTGCCAGTGGATGGTCAGCGTGAGCCCCTGCCGCGAGGCCGGCGAACCGGTGGCCTGAAGAATTCGATCCAGTCATTGCATGCTCCCTGGGTTCATTGCTTTTGATGGCAAATCCGGATTCTGCGCGCGTAACCGGTAAACTGATCGCTTGCGGCTAAGCAAGGTTGCCGCCAACGAGGCAATGACCATGGCGATCCGCATTCATTACTGCTCCGGCTGAGGCTACAAACCCGAAGCCCTCCGTGTGAAGGCTTGGATTGAAGCTCGCGGGCGCGGGCCGGTTGACGTCCAACCCGGAAAGGCGGGCCAGTTCGACGTCGTCATCGACGAAAAGCTCGTCTACTCGCGCTACGAGACGGGACGGTTCCCGTCGGACGCCGATCTGGAGAAGATCAGGCTCTAGTTCGTGCGTGCCGCGCTGGGTTAGCAAATCGCGACCCTTGACCTGAGCCCCGTAAGCAGTGCCAGTCGATGCTTTGTAGAGTTCGAGTTTTGCGGGTCACAGCTATGTCGATCCAGTCCGATACGGCGGCAAATCCTGGCCTTCGATAATTCATCTTATCGAAAGTTAGGATTCGCAAAGACGCCGCGATACCGATCAGGCTTCTTGCCGAGAGCTCTACATTCAAACGGTCCAGAATTTGGAGATAGAGTCAAGATTTGAGCGTCGCGGCAGGCCTCTCCGTCCGGCTAGGCGTCGCCATCGGTGCAGGCGATCGCTATCTTCTCCACCACTCGAACCGATAGGAAATTTGATCCTGCTGATTTCCCGCGTGCCGGCGCCGAGGTTGCTGGCGGCCAGGTACCGCGTGCAGAGGCAGCATCAGTCCGGGCGCACGATCTTCCAGTAGGTGTCCTTGCGCCAGATCAGGCCGTCCTTGAACTCGTAGAGGTCGCAGCCCTTATAGTCGAGCACGCTGCCGTCGGCGGATTTGCCGGTGACGCGCCACACGGTGACGGCGCGGTTCTCGCCGGCCACGAATTCGTCGAGGCGCGCCCAGTGCATATCGGGGATCGCCTTGAAACGCGCGGCCAGCAGGTTGCGCACCGCCTCCTTGCCGACAATGCTGCGGCCTGTGTATTCCGGCCCCAGCGCCAGCCAGAAGATACAGTCATCGTGGAAGAAGGACACGATGCGCTCCACTTCCCGGCTGTTGAAGGCTTCGCCGATGGCTTTGAGAAATTCGCGCGTAAGGGGGCTGGGAGCGCGGGTCGGTGGAAGGGGCTGGCTCATGCGTTCTCCATATCATCAGGTACCGCGTTGAAAAGGTCACCGAGAGCCGACAGCGTGTACGTCTTCACGACGTGCGGGAACTCCTCCTTGCTTACGCACTCGTCGACGCTACCGTACATCGTGCGGCGTTGGGCCAAGGCAACCGCGGGCACGCCGCGCAGCGCCCCACACGACCGCCCAGTGCGTTGATTGAGAGGACCGCGTGCGCCGCGATACCGATGCTAAACTGATGCTACACGCGTTTCATCCATCTACGGCCACAGCGAGGACGCCGCCATGCCGAGAACCAAGGTCGCCATACCCAACGTTGCCGAAGCCGACCCGGGCCTGTGGTCGAACTGCATCCGCGCCGGCGACCTGCTGTTCATCTCCGGCCAGGTGGCGCGCCCCTTCGAGGGCGGCAGGACGCTGGTCGGCAACAACGAGTACGAGCAGACCAAGCAGATATTCTCGCGCATCAAGCGCATCTGCGAAGCCGCCGGCGGCAGCCTCGAAGACATTGTCAAGATGACCATCTTCGTGGTCAACATCAAGAACAACACCGAGGTCTGGCGCGCGCGCCGCGAGTTTTTCACCGGTGATTTTCCCGCTTCTACGCTAGTCGAAGTGCGCTCGCTGGCCGGCCCGGAAACCCTGGTCGAGATCGAAACCGTCGCGTATCTCGGGAAGAAATGAAATGAACGCCGACCACAAGGTCCGTGCTGCGGGGTTGCTGGCTGCGGCCGCGCTGTGGGCCGCTGCCCTACCCGCTGCGGCGCAGTTCCCGACGAAGCCGATCCACATCGTCGTGCCTTACCAAGCCGGTGGCACATCGGAGATGATGGCCCGCTTGGTGGCTGAACATTTGCAGGCTGCGCTCAAGCAGCCTGTACTGATCGATAACCGCCCCGGCGGCGGCACCACCATAGGCGCGGCGGCGGTCGCGCAGGCCCCTGCCGACGGCCATGTGTTGTTCGTGAATGCTTCGAGCTTCCTGATCAACGCGCAGCTCATGAAGGGCCTGCCCTACGACGCTGCAAAGGACTTCGTACCGCTGACGCTCGCCGCCTCGAATCCGCACGTGCTGGTGGCCTTCAACGGCCTAGGCGTGGCCAATTTCCGCGACTTCCTCGCAATGGCGAAGCAGAAGGGCAACGCTATGGCATACGCCTCGTTCGGCAACGGCAGCTCCGGCCACCTCGCCTTCGAACTACTGAAGAAGACCTACGATTTCCAGATGCTGCACGTGCCCTACAAAGGCGTGCCCGCCGCGATGATCGACGTGATGGGCGGCAACGTACAGGTGATGCTGACCGATCTGCCGCCGGCGGTGACCCAGATCAAGGCCGGCAAGCTGCTCGGCCTGGCGATCGCCGCCGAGCAGCGCAACCCTGCCCTGCCCGATACGCCCACCTTCAAGGAGGCCGGCGGCACGCAGTTCGTGTCGCGCTCCTGGTTCGGCTTCCTCGCACGCAGCGGCACCCCACCCGAGATCATCAAGGTACTGCAGACCGAGATTGTGAGGGCACTGCAGAACCCCGGGCTCAGGGACAAGCTGCGCGCCGCAGGCATGGACACGTACGGCACTAGCGCCGAGGAGTTCGATGCCTTCATGAAAAGCGAATCGGCGCGCTTCGCCGAGGCAATCAAGTTCTCGGGCACGAAAATAGACTGAGGTGTACCAGTCCTACTTGCGAACTCGAGAAGCGCCTGCGTGCGCTCTGGAAAAGCGTGCAGCTCGATCTCGCACGCGAGTGGACCCTCAATAAGCTGGCGGCCCTCACCGCCATGAGTGCCGAGCATTTGCGGCGGCTATGCCAGCGCAGCATAGGCCGCAGCCCGATGCAGCAATTGACCGCGCTCAGGATCCAGCATGCGGCCCACCTGCTGGCGACGACCGAAGTTAAGATCGAGGCGGTTGCGCACAGCGTGGGCTACCAGAACCCGTTCGCGTTCTCGAACACGTTCAAGCGGATCACGGGGATCAGGCCGTCGCACTTCCGGGCCCGCAAGCGCAGCGGCGCCTGACCGCGCGGCAGCGTCTTGCCCTCGCCGCCGATTGTGCGCATAGTCGCGGCGACAAGCACAAGGAAGTGAGCATGATCATTGAGATCGCACAGTTCGAAGTGAAGCCGGGGATGGAGGACGCGTTCAAGGCGGGCGTGAAGACGGCGTTGCCAATCTTCAAGCGCGCGAAAGGCTGCAGAGGGCTGCAGATGCTGCGCTCTATCGAGAAACCGAGCCGCTTCCGCCTGCTCCTGAAATGGGACACCGTGGAGAACCACACGATCGATTTCCGCGGCTCGAGCGATTATCAGGATTTTCGCAAGCTCGTCGCCCACTGCTACGCGGTGCCCCCGGAGGTCGAGCATACTGAGGATGTGGCCGCGGGATTCTGAGAGCCGCTGAGGGTTCTGATCCAACAGCATCAGACGCGCTGACGGGCTAGAGTGATCGGCTTCGTGTGGCGGGCTGGGTCGAGAGTTTTCACACAGCCTCAGTCGAAATCGGACATTTGCAGACGCTCGGGTTTCGCTTTCGCAGGGGTCAATTTTCGCAAGTTAGCGGCGACGAGACCGCGGCGTCTCACGCGTCACGCGAGCCACTCGGCGCGCGCCCTGTGCGGACGGCACGCCATTGCGCTCGAATTCGGCACGTGTTCCAGCGCAACAACATCAATGCAATCCAATCGCAGCCGTACCAACGAAATCGGCGTAGGAGACTTACGCGATATCACGCGCACGTTTGCCGCACTGATTCGCTCTCAGCCGACCACGTGCCTTTCGAGCGATGCGCTAACGCGCAGAATGATCGGGAATGTTTAGGCTTGAAGCACTTGATCTAAAAAATTTACCAATCAAGTACTTATGTATGGCGGTGGGCGCAGTCTCTCGCGAAGGGATTTATTGGAGGCGGAACAGGGAATTTGAATGCACCTTCCTTGATCGCGCGGATTTTCAGCTAGCAATCCTCGCGCAATAGAGGCCCGCTATTGCGAGTCGGTTCTCTTTGACGTGTGCACGGCGGGGCGCGTCGCGAAGGTTGAAGGAAGCACTTCTGGGACGGTAGCCGCTCGACGTGCGAGCCAATACTGGTAGGGAGGCGGCACCAAGGCGAAGTCTGGATCAAGCCCGAGCTTTTGCGCGGCGTCCATTGCCCAGTTCGGGTTGTAAAGCATCTCGCGGGCAAGCGCGATCAGATCGGCCCGGCCCTGTTGCAGGATGCGCTCGGCTTGATCCGCATGCACGATCAGGCCCACAGCCATCGTCATTGTGCCGGCTTGTCTTCTGATCTGGTCCGCGTAGGGAACTTGGTAGCCGTAGGTCGGCTTTACGGCTCCCGCCGGTGGCCTGTCGAGGATGCCACCGGAACTGCAGTCAATCACATCGACGCCAAGGGGCTTGACGAGTTTGGCCAACTCGACGCTCTGCGCCGGTCCCCAGCCTGCATCGTCCTCCGCAGACAGGCGAAGGAAAAGCGGTTTTTCTTTCGGCCAGATTGCGCGGACACATTCGACGACCTCGCGTGCAAAGCGCATACGATTCGTTTGCGAGCCCCCATACTCATCGCTGCGCTGGTTCGCAAGCGGAGAGAGAAATTGATGCATTAGATAGCCGTGCGCCCCGTGGATCTCGACCACGTCGAAGCCGGCAGCGCCTGCACGTGCCGCCGCTTTGCCCCAGGACTCGATTAGCGCACCAATCTCGGCTCGCGTTAGCGCGCGCGGTACCGGTGAGCCTTCACCCGCGGCTAGTGCACTCGGTGCGACCAGTTCCCAAGCGTCCCAGTCCTCGACTGCGGCACCTTCCTTACTGTTTCGGTCTAGCGGACGGCCACCCTCCCACGGGCGCTGGCAGCGCGACTTCCGGCCTGAATGGCCGAGCTGAATTCCCGCGGCCGCTCCGCATTGGTGTAGCAGATCGACAATGCGAGCGAGCTGCGACACAAAAGCATCGTCCCACAGGCCTAAATCGCCTACCGTTCCGCAACCACGCCGCTCGATCTTCGTAGATTCGACGATCACCAATCCTGCGCCGCCAGCAGCATAGCGACCCGCATTCATTATGTGCCAGTCGGTGGCAAAGCCTTTGATCGCCGAATACTGGTGCATGGGCGCGACCACAACGCGGTTCTTGAGCGTGAGTCCCCGAATTGGCAGGGGCGTGAAGAGGAGCGGCTGGGTCATGAATTCGATCTTCCCTTCTTGTCAAATTGCGAAGCCGTAAAAGGATACGCAACCGAGTCTCCTTTCCAACTTGCACAAATTATTTTTATCGATAGTCAACGTACTGCAGCAATGCACAGAATTCGGATAGCGGCTTGGTATGACGTTGGAAGCCGATTCTTGCCGCCTCCACTCAGTCTGATGCAGTGGTCAGGGACTGGAATTCCTTCGCGGATAACTTCAACTGCGTCGCGCGGACAAGGCTGTCGAGCTGATCGAGGTTGGTGGCGCTGGCGATTGGCGCGGTGACTCCCTCGCGGGCGATGAGCCAGGCGAGCGCCACTTCCGCCTTTTTCGCCCGGTGCGCCTGAGCGACTGCATCGAGCGCCTTCAGGATACGGAATCCACGGTCGTTCAGGTATTTCCTGACCCCGTCGGCGCGTGCGCTCTTCTCGAGATCCGCCTTGCTGCGGTACTTGCCCGAGAGAAATCCGGACGCGAGGCTGTAATAGACGATGACACCGAGGTCCTCGGCGATGCAAAGATCTTGCAGCGACCCTTCGAACTTCTTTCGCTCACAGAGGTTGTATTCCGGTTGCTCGACTTCGTAGCGTGGCAACCCTTTCGCAGCGGCCGTATCGAGGGCCTCACGCAGGCCCGTGGCGGTGGAGTTCGAGCTGCCGATTGCCCTCACCTTCCCCGCCTGGATGAGAGCCTCGTAGGCACGCAGCGTTTCTTCGATCGGCGATTCGGCATCGGGCCGGTGGCTGAGATAGAGGTCGATGCGATCGGTCTGCAAGCGCCGAAGCGACCCTTCGACCCCAGCAGCGATGCTCTTCGCCGATAGGCCCTTGCCGTCAGTTCCCGGCGCGGCTCCCACCTTGGTAATAAGGACCACTTGGGAGCGTCGCGCCGGCGAGGCCTTGAGCCAGTTGCCGATTGTCGTTTCCGACTCGCCCCCCCTATTGCCGGGAACCCAGCGCGAGTACACGTCGGCCGTATCGACGGCGTTTAGCCCGGCATCAACGAAGCGGTCGAGCAACCGAAATGCGGTCGGCTGGTCGACGGTCCAGCCGAAGACGTTGGCACCGAAGACGAGAGGCGCGATGCGAAGGGCGGAGCGACCGAGGGGGCGGGTATTCATGACGCCATTATGGTGCTCGCACCGAGCATGTCTACATGTTGTGGGGCTTGCGGCAAATAGTGGCCGCTTGCCAGCCGCTGTCACGCTGAACGCGAACCCGCGGGTGACGCATTCGCCGCCGGGCGCAGCCGCATGCTTGCTCACAACAAGGAGAACTGTGTGCGATAGTATTCGCTCCGTCTAGTCTGCAGGTAGGCGAAACTAGCATGGCCCGAATCGCGATAGGCGGCTTCCAGCATGAAACCAATTGCTTCGTCGAACCGAAGACGGATTTCGCTTACTTCGCGGCACACCGGGACCGCCCACCGCTCGTCTACGGCGCCGACGTCGTCAAGTGGCTCTCCGGCACCAGCTTCGCGATTGCAGGCTTCATGGCCGACATGGCGCCGCACCACGAGCTTGTTCCGCTTCTGTGGACGAGCGGCGGTGCAGGCGGTCTGGTAACGCGCGACGCTTTCGAGCGCATTTCGGGCAGCTTGGTCGGCTACCTGTCGCAGTCCATGCCGGTCGACGCCGTCTATCTCGACCTGCACGGTGCGATGGTCAGCGAGGATTTCGAGGACGGCGAAGGGGAAGTCCTGCGCAGGGTGCGGGCGGCAGTCGGTGCCGATGTGCCGATCGTGATCAGCCTCGACTACCACGCCAATGTCACTCCAGAGATGGTCGAACACTCCGACGCGCTGATTGCCTACCGCACGTATCCGCATGTCGATCGAGTGCAGACCGGCAAGTACGCCGCACGCGCGATGCAGGCGCTTCTCGAGCGCGGCCGGCCCGCAGGACGCGCACTTCGCAAGGCGCCATTCCTCATCCCGCTCAATGGGCAGTGCACGCTGGTGGAGCCCTCTAGGGGAATCGTTGCGCGCTCGCGCGTCGTCGAGGGCGATCTCATCAACCTTTCCTACCTCGCCGGGTTCCCGCCTTCGGACCTTTACTGGTGCGGGCCCGCGGTGATCGCCCATGCCTGGACCCAGGCGGCTGCCGACCGCGCCGCGGACGAGATGCTGCGCCAGATCGAGGCGCAGGAGGCGCGTTTTGCCGAGACGATGGTGAGCTCGGAAGAAGGCGTCGCGCGGGCAATGGAGGTGGCGCGCACCGCGAAGCGCCCGGTGGTGATCGCGGACACGCAGGACAACCCGGGCTGCGGCGGCACCTCGGATTCGACCGGGCTTCTCAAGGCGCTCGTTGCGGTCGGTGCGCAAGGCGCAGTGCTCGGCTTCATGTGCGATGCGGAGGCGGCGAAGGCCGCGCACGCGGCTGGCGAAGGCGCAGAAATTCGGCTTGCCTTGGGCGGGCACTCCGGACCGGAAGGCGTGACGCCGCTCGAGGCGGCCTATCGGGTCGAGCGCCTGGGCAGCGGCAAGTTCAAGACCGACGGATCGGTGGCGGGCGGGCGCGAGATGGATGTCGGCCTGATGGCGCTCCTCGCGCTCGGCGGCGTACGCATTGCGGTGACGAGTAAGCGGCTGCAGGCCTACGACCAGGCACCCTTCCGCCATCTTGGCGTGGAGCCGGCGACGCAGAAGCTACTGGCGTTGAAGAGCACCTGCCACTACCGCGGCGAATTCGAGCCTATTGCCGAGGAGGTAATAGTGGTGCTTGCGCCCGGCTACTACCTCGCGGACCCGACGCGCTACCCCTTCCGGAGGCTGCGTGCGGGCGTGCGGCTCAAGCCCCAGGGACCCGAGTTCAAAGGCGCGACAGCGAGTCCTCGATGATCGCAGTCGCGTCGGCGAGCGTGTCGGCCACGCGGTTGCGGTCGCGCACCGCCTTCGTCTCGAGCATCCACCGTTCCTCGCCTTCGCCGAGCTTCGCGAGCCGCGCAAGGTCGTAGAGCCCGGGAATCATGGTCGTCTGCGGCGTGAACCCGTAGGGATCGTGCCCATACTTGCCGATCGCAGAGCTCATGAGCGGCACGACAAGCCGGCTCACGCGCTTCATCGCGCGATTCAGGATCCGGGCCGCATCCTCGCTTCCGCGGCCCGCCGCGAACGCGGCACTCGCCTCGGCAGCCGCCTTATCCAGCCGCTGCGCCGCCTTCTCGAAGGCCCGCGCAACCTCAAGGACGCCTTGCAGTCCGACCGCGGCACCGGGGCCCTCGAGCTCGTTCAGGCGCCTGATGATTTGCTCGGCCACCGGCGTGTATGTGAACGGCAGCACCGGGGCCGTGCAGAGCTCCCACAGATAAGCCGCGTACACGCGCATGTGCGGCTGCATGTAGTCCCAGTCGAGCTTGTCAATGGTGCACTCGATCGAGTGGTGCCACCAGCCGCGCGTGGCGAGCGCAGTAGCCTTGAGCTCCGCCTCGGCGAACGCGCCCTCGCCCTGGAACATCGGGATGCCCACGCCGATGAAGGAAGCATCGCCGCTCTTAGCGACCCGCTTCCATGAGATCTCGCGGTCCGGCAGGAGCTGCTTCTCCTCGCGCTGATGGAAGGCCTTCAGCTCCGCATTCGAGGTGGTATGCCAGGTGGTCGTGCCGATGCACGAAGGCTGGTCGATCTGCAAGTAGGCACAGGCGTGCTCGCGCAGCTTGTCCCAGTAGCGGTCGGCGAACCAGGCCGAGCCAGCCATGGTGCCCGTCTCGTGCGCGGTCCAAAAGCCGAACATCAGGCCACGCCGCATCTTGTGCTGGTGCTTCTTGAACACGCGCCCGAGCTCGATCATGATGGCGCTGCCGGCGGCATTGTCCGTCGCCGCCTCACCGGGCCACGAATCCTGATGGCCGCCGACCATGATGAAGTCGCCCGGCTCCGCCGTCTCCTTCGCCGGCAACTCTGCGACCGTAATCTGAACCGGCCGCCAGCCGTTGGTCACGTGTGTGCGGAACCATACGTGTACCGGCCCTTTGACGCACATCTCCTTTAGCTTCAGACCCGCGACGCGCGCAATCCCGATGCAGGGAATCGTCGGCATCTCAGTCTTCACATTCTCCGGCGTGGGGTTGCCCCAGACCGGTTTCACCGACCCGAACGGCACCGCCGTGTTCTCTGGCCCGCCCCAGTTCATCATCACCGCGCCGACCGCGCCCCGAAGGCCCGCGATGCGCTGCTTCTCGTGCCTTGCGGGCGAGTAGGACAGCTCGGTGAGGATGATCTTCCCGCGCACGTCCTTGCCCTCGAAGTCGGCAAGCGCGCCGGCACCGACGTAGACCAGCTCGCCTGAGATTCCCTCCGGCATCGTCTCCAGGCTGTGGCCGAGTGTATTCGCCTGAATGGCGATCTGCGCGGGCGACTGGACCCGGAACTCCGCGTGCTCCGGGAAGCTCACGATCGCGGGGAGCTCGTGAATCGCGGCATCGGTGACGTCAACCGCCTTCATGGCGTCGCGGCTGTACTCCGCCATGCGGCGTCCGTTCTCCGAACCGGCTGCGCGGTGCGGAATTTCCTTCACGATGCGCTCGACGTGCGCGCGGACGTTCTTGGCCGAGACTTCCTCGATGACCTGGGACTTCGACATTTCCGTCTTTCCTTGCGCTATTTCTTCGGCTCGGGCGGGAATGCAGCCAGCATCTTCGGCCCGAGATTGGTCTCGAAATTGCGAATGCTTTCCTTCAGCTTGTCCGGACCCGTGAACTCCGGCTTGTACACGAGCGCCCTCGAGGCTTCGACAAAGGCGGGATCCTTGACAGCCTGCTCGATCGCTTTGGATATGCGGTCGACGAGCGCCGGTGGCATGTTCGCCGGCCCCCAGAAGTCGAAGCCGAACACCGGGACGTCGAACGCGATGCCGAGCTCGCGCAGCGTCGGCACGTCCGGCATCTCGTCCATGCGGTGGGGGCCTGCGACCGCCAGCGCGCGCGTCTTACCGGCCTTCACGTTCGGGTAGACCTCCGAGGGTTGCGCAACGCGGTACTCGATGTGGCCGCCGAGCAGCGCCTGGCCGCTCGGGCCGCCACCCTTGAACGGAATGTAGGTGACGTCGATCCCGGCACTCTTCGCCGTCTCGAGCACGATCATGTTCATCATGCCCCCGGGAGCCGGTCCCCCAGCGTTCAATTTGCCCGGGTTTTTCTTGGCGTACTCGACGAGCTCCCTCCAGATCTTAAACGGCGCGTCCGCCCTCGCCTCGAGCATGCCCCAAGGGAAGTTCCCCGTCTCGCCGAGGATGGTCATCTTGTGCCAGAACATTTCGTCCACGGCGCCGGAGTAGTAGTAGCCCATGAGCGCGAGGTGCCCGGCGAGGAGCAGCGTGTGTCCGTCGGGCTCCGCCTTGATGAGCGTATCCGTGGCGATCTTGGTGGACGCGCCCGCGATGTTTTCCACGATCACCGTGCCGCCGAGCGCCTTGGCGAGCGGCGTCTGGATTGCTCGCGCCGAGAGATCGTTTGCGCCGCCGGCGGCGAACGGAACAATGATGCGCACTGGCTTGCTGGGATAAGTCTGCGCGCCCGCGGGCTGCGCGAGACCCAGGACCATCAGGCCTATCCATGCGAGCTTGAATCTCATGTTCTTCCTCCTGTGTAGTGACCGACCTTCAGGGTACGAGGACAATCTTCCCGATGTGCGCGCCGCTGTCAAAGTATTCGTGGACCTTCGCGGCGTCCTTGAGCGGGTGCACCGAGTCCACGAGCGGCGCGATCGGCGAACGCGCCGACAGCTTGGGCCACACGTGTTCGAGCAGACCGGCGGCAATTTCACCTTTCTGGTCCGGCGTGCGGTGGCGCAGTGACGAGCCGATGATCGTGGCGCGCCGCTTCAGGAGCGTGCTCATGTCGATGGTTGCGTGCTTGTCGGGCCCCTGCGTCGCGAGGTGCACGACCCGGCCCTCGAGCGCGAGCACGTCGAGGCTGCGCTGCACGTAGTCGCGGCCGACAATATCGACCACGACGTCGACCCCCCGGCCGCCGGTCTTTTCCATGACTGCCAGCACGAAATCCGTGGCCCTGTAGTTGATCGCGCTTGCCGCGCCTATGCGCACGCAGGCTTCGCATTTCCGCTCGCTCCCGGCCGTCGCAATCGCGCTCGCACCGAACGCGCGCGCGAGCATGATTGACATCGAACCGATGCCGCTCGTGCCACCATGTGCAAGCAGCGTCTCCCCCGCGACAAGGCGCGCACGCCGAAAGACGTTGTCCCACACCGTGAAGACGTTCTCGGGCAGGGTAGCAGCCTCGATGGCGGTCCAGTTGGGCGGTATCGGCAGCACCTGCTGCTGCGGCGCAACTGCGTATTCGGCGTAACCGCCGCCAGGGAGGAGCGCGCACACCGCGTCGCCAAGCTTCCATCGCTCCACCCTATCGCCCAGCGCCGCCACGGTGCCCGCGACTTCGAGGCCCGGCAGGTCCGAGGCGCCGGGCGGCGGCGGATGCATGCCGCGGCGCTGCAGGGAATCGGGGCGGCAGACGCCGATGGCCTCCACGCGGATCAGCACCTCCCCGGGTGCGGGCGCCGGCACCGGGCGCATCGCCGCGCGCAGCACGCTCGGCGGGCCGAATTGCGGAATCTCCACAACGTTCATGGAGGACGGAAGGTTCATTGCGGTCCAGTCTAACGCTCGAGCCCCCAAGGGTGTCACACGTTTCGCATCGCGCGCCGGAAACGCGTCGCGCACGTCGCTACAATGCGCCGAATGAAGGGAACGCAACTGAGCCCACCCTCTGCCAGTGACCCTGTCGTCGTTTGGGGTGGCGGCGCGATCGGCGGCACGCTCGCCGCGTACTGGGCGCGCGCAGGCATCCCTGTGCTGCTGGTCGACATCGTGCCAGCTCATGTCGAGGCTTGCCGCACGACCGGCCTGCGGATCGAAGGCACAGTAGAAAGTTTCGTCCAGCATGTGCCGGCGGTGCTGCCCGAGGATCTCGAGGGCGTCTATTCCCGCTTCGTACTCGCGGTAAAAGCGCAGCACACCGCGGCGGCGCTCGACCGGCTGCTCCCGCATCTCGCGGACGACGGCTTCATCCTCTCGGCGCAGAACGGTCTGAACGAAGTGCTCATCGCTGAGCGCGCCGGCAAAGTGCGCACCATGGGCTGCTTCGTGAATTTCGGCGCCGACTGGCTCGAACCCGGGCGTATCCTCTACGGCGGCCGCGGCGAAGTCGTGGTTGGCGAAATCGACGGTTCGCCGCGCGAGCGGACGATGGAGATGTATCGCCTGCTCTCGCTCTTCGAGCCGGCCGCGGTGCTGACCGACAACATCTGGGGCTACCTTTGGGGCAAGCTCGGATTCGCGGCCATGCTCTTCGCCACCTCGCTCAACAACGACACCATGGATGCCAACTTCGCCGACCCCGATCGCTTCGTGGTGTTCGACCGGCTGGGGCGTGAGGTTATGGCGGTGGCCCGATCTCGCGGCGTCGCGCCGGTTGGCATCACGGGCTTCGACCCAGCGGCGTTCATGCCCGGCGCGCCGGAGGCGGCGGCGCGTGCCTGTATGGCGGTGCTCGCCCAGCGCCGCCGCAACAGCGCGAAAAAGCACTCCGGCTTCTGGCGCGACCTCGGCGTGCGAAAGCGCCGCACTGAGGTGAATGAACTGCTCGGCAAGGTGGTCGAGCTTGGCCGAGACGCGGGCGTCGAGACGCCGGCGCTCAGCACTCTCATCGCGCTCATCCACGACATCGAGGACGGCCGTCGCGAGATTTCGCGCGACACTTTTGAAGTGCTCCGCAGACAATGCGAACCCAGCTCCCAGACGACCTTCGCTGCGCAGTGATCCTCGGCGTGGACTTCGACGGCCCGAGCCACGAAGTCGGTCGCGGTATTGCGCCACTCGGCACGCACTCCTGGGGCCGCTACTCGGCCCGCCGCGGCATCCCGCGTCTGATGGACATGCTCCAGCGTCAGGGCGTGCCCTGCACTTTCTTCGTACCCGGTTACGACGCGCAGTGCCATCCGGAGACGGTGCGCGCCATCGATGCCGCCGGCTTCGAAGTCGCGGCGCACGGCTACCTGCACGAGGCCTGGGACCTTCCGGCGGAGGAGGAGACTCGGCTCCTGCACCAGACCGACGACATCCTCCGCGAGGCCCTCGGCAAGCCGGTGCTCGGCTGGCGCTCTCCGTCGGGCCGCAAGACGGCCAACACGATGCACGTGCTGAAGTCGATGGGCTATATCTACGATTCGAGCGACAAAGACTATGACCTGCCCTACCGGCTGCGCTTCGGCCCGGGCAAAGATGACTGCATCGTCGAGCTACCGAACAACACCTACAGCCTGGACGATTTTCCGTTCTTCAAGTTCAGCTACACACCGCCGTCGGAAGTGCTTGAGCAATGGAAATCGGAGTTCGATGCAATATATGCCTCTGACCGCTTCGTGGTGCTGGTCGTGCATCCGCGCTCGGGCTGGGGCTCCGGTACGCCAGCGCGCACGGCGATCTTCGAGGAAGCCATCGGCTACATGAAGGTGCACGACGGCGTGCGCTTCTTCTCCTCTGCCCAGTTCGCACGCTGGTGCCTGGATCATCCGCAGCACCTGGAAGAAGTGAGGGTCCCATGACCGGCTGCAGCGTTTTTCTTTCGGTCAACTTCGACGCCGAAGCCTATGACCTAAAGTCCACTACCGAGGACCGGCTCTTCGGCCGGTTCTCCTACGGCCGCTATGGCGTACGTGCCGGGCTGCCGCGCCTCCTCAAGATGCTCGAACGACGCGGCATCGCAGCTACGGTATTCGTAACCGCAAGCGACGCCGTTCGCCATGCGGACGCGATGCGTGCTCTGCGCGATGCCGGGCACGAGATCGCCTCGCGAGGCGCCGACCTCACGCCGCTGCCGCTGCTCAAGGAACGCGAACGGGACACGTTGGCGCAGGCGCGCGACACGCTTGCGCGCATCACGGGCGAGCCGCCCAAGGGCTTCCGGGCCCCGGCGGGCGAGCTCGGCCCGCAGAGCCTGCGCCTTCTGGCTGAACTCGGCTTTGCCTACGACTCGAGCTTCCAGGACGACGATCACCCGTACGTCTTCGCACCCACGCCTTCCACGCGGATCGCCGAGATACCGACAGTGCAGGCACTCGACGATTCGTTGCCCTTCTCGGCGCGCCACACGCATGCCCGGGTCGTGAAGATCTGGCGCGAGGAGTTCGACGCGCTGTACCGCGAGGGTTGCCTCGTGCCGCTCACCGTGCATCTGCGCGGCGACATCGGCTTCACGCGCGCGGCGCGCATCGCGGCGCTTGAGGACCTGCTCGCATATATGGCGAGCCGCCCGGGTGTGCGCTTCAGGACCGGCACCGAGCTCGCTGTGGCGGCGCTCGAGAGTGGCACGACGGAGCCGGATCCGCTCGCACCGCACCAGGCGACGCTCAGCGTCACTCCCTACCGCGGCGATCTTGCCGTCAAGCCGATCTGATCATGGACTTCCCGCTCATAGACCTGCGCGGCGCGCCATACGAGCGCGGCCGCACCCACGGCAAAACCGTTCCCGAGCGCATCGAGCGCAGCATCGCCCTCTACCGCGGCGAGCTCGAGCGGCGCGGCGTAGCGCTGGCGGAGATTCACCGCCTGGCGCGTGATTTCGCGCCGCATGTCAGCGCCTTCGACCCTGCATATCTTGAGGAGATGCAGGGGATCGCCGACGGCGCAGGCGTCGCGCTGGAGGACATCGTCCTGATCAACTGCCGTACCGAGATGATGTTCGGCGCCCGCCAGATGATCGGCGCATCGGCGCTTGCCAAGAATGATGGCTGCACGGCGGCGATCATCCTGCCGGAAGCCGCGGAGGATGGTGTCCTCATTCATGGGCACAACTGGGATTGGCGCGAGCAATGCGTGGACACGGGAGTTGTGCTGCGCATTCGCCGCAGTGACGGTCCCGACATGCTCGCCTTCGCCGAAGCCGGTGCGCTAGCGCGCCACGGCCTCAACGCGGCCGGCGTGTCCCTTACCGGCAACTACATCGGCTGCGATCGAGACTTCAACACCGAGGGCCGCATGCCGCTCGGGCTCGTTCGCCGCAAGCTCCTCGAATCAGCTAACCTCGCCTCCGCCCTGCGCACCGCCTGGGGCCACCAGCGTGCCTGCTCCACCAACGTGATGCTGGCTGCCGCAGAAGGCGAGGCAATCGACCTGGAAATGGCGCCCGACGAGATCTTCCCGGTCGCACCGCGCGACGGCATTCTCGTGCACGCCAACCATTGGGTAAGCCCGACGGCGCAGATCAAGCTGCGCGATACGGGTATCGCGATCAGCGTGTGCACCCTTTACCGGCAGCGGCGCACCGAGCACGCACTGCGCGGCAAGCGACGCCCCATCTCGGTGGCCGACGTGAAACACGCGCTGGCAGATGAGTACGGCAAGCCGGACTCAGTGTTGCGGCCGCCCAAGCCGGGCATCGTCGGGTCGGTGACCTGCACCGTGTGCACCACCATCATGCTGCCGGCGAAGGGCGAGATGTGGATTGCCCGCAAACCGTGGGTTGAGCGCAATTTCCGCAAGTATTCGCTCGCGTCATGAGAATGCGCGATCGCAAGGTACTTATCACTGGCGGCGCGTCGGGCATCGGCCTGGCGAGCGCGCGACGCTTCGTTACCGAAGGCGCAAAGGTAGCGCTGCTCGACTGCGATGCCGAAAAGCTTGGCACTGCGGCGCGCGAACTTGGCGACAATGCGATGGCCGTGCGTGCCGACGTAACGAACGAGCAAGAAGTACGCGAGGCCGTGAACGAAGCGACGCACGCGCTGCATGGTCTCGACGGCCTCGTCAATGCGGCGGGCATCAGCTTTTGGCGCAGCTTCGCCGAGCTCACCTTTGAGGAATGGCGCCGCATGCTCTCCATCAATCTGGACGGCCCGTTTCTAGTGTGCCATGCCGCGCTGCCGGCTCTCAGCGCCTCGGGCAAGGCCACCATCGTGAACATCGCCTCCGGCGCCGGGCTGCAGCCGAGGCAGAACTTCAGCGCCTACTGCGCTTCGAAAGGCGGCCTTGTGCTCTTCACCAAGGCGATTGCCATGGATCTTGCCGCGGACAACATCCGCGTCAATGCGATCTGCCCCGGCATCGTCATGACACCGCTTGTCGAACGCAACCTCTCGCTCACTGGCGATCGCGAAACCGCCTACCAGCGCTACATCTCGCGCAACCTAATGAGGCGCTTCGGGACCGCAGAAGAAATTGCCGACGCGGTGCTTTGGCTCAGTAGCCACGAATCGGCGTTTGTCACCGGCTCAGCCGTGAGCATAGACGGCGGTTCGGTGTTCCACTGAGATCATCGTCACTCTCGCCCCATTGGTAGCCCACGGTCGGATAGCTCATAAGGGTCTAGACGAGTGTCCGCTCTGCGATCTCTAAGTCGTCATCGACCTTCATGCCGAAGTAGCGAATCGCAGCGAAGCGACAATTCAGTAGACCGGGTGCCGAACCGTTGTTTTGCCCGTCATGTCCGCACCTTTTCATGCTCCGGAAACCGATACAGCCTCGCCGCCGTGCCGCAGAGAATTTGGTCCTTGTCGGAGGCGCTGAGGAACGTACAGTGCTTGCGGACGTAGTCGAGCGACTGCGGGTAGGTCGCGGCCCGCTCGGAGGTCGGATAATCCGAGCCCCAGAGCATCTTTGAGGCGCCGAGCCGCTTATGAAATGCGCGGATCAGCTCCTGCGCCTCGGGGAACGGGTAGTCCCAGCGCGCGCCCTGCATCACCGGAAAGAGAAGCTCCAGGTGCATGTTCGGCAGCTCCAGCGTCTCCCACATCTCCGCGGGGATCACGACGCGACCGCCCTCGTCCATGAGCAGGCCGAGGTGCACGCCGTGCGTGAAGACGCTCGGGATGTTCTTCCAGCGTTTCGCCCAGCGGCCAAGGCGCGCCACCTGCTCGACGTAGTTGCGCTCGCGGGGCACACCGAGCGGCCGGATGTTCCACAGCACCGGGATGGCGAGTCGCCTCACCTCCTCCCAAAACACGTCGAACTTCGGGTCGTCGAATGTGTCGCGGAAGTCGTGACGAAAGAAGCCCTCAATCTGGAAGTGGAGCGCGGTTAGCTTAAGGTCCTCGACAGCGCGCTTGAGCTCGCGGATCTGGTCCTCGCGGTCGCAGTCGGCCTCGTGGATCTGCACGGTGCCGGCGAACTTTCCCGGGAAGCGGCGGATCACCTCCCCAAGATAGTCGTTCAGCATGCCGTACATGTGCGCGTTGTGCAGCATCGCCTTTCCAACGCCGGCGTACTGCATCAGCGCGAGCATCTTCTCGGGCTCGAGACTTTCCGGGAAGGTCGGCGCGAACATCTGCAGGTGGTAATCCCTGCCATCGCGCGTCCACTCCATGCGCCCGTACTTGCCATAGCGGAAGTTCACGTCGAGAAGGCTCGACCAGCCGAGGCTCTTACCGTCCGACAGCGTCGGCTCGGTCACCACGCGCCCGGTGGCGGTCTCGATCACTGGCTGCGAGGGCGCTACCACGTGCACCTGCGCGGCGCGCATGTGCTCTTCGGCCGAAGCGTATCCGACGTGATCGTGCAGCGACGGGAAGGCGTGCGCGTGCGCGTCGATAATCATCACGCGACTTTCGTCTTGGGCACGACGGCGATGGCCTTGATCTCGATGAGCGCGCCCGGGCGGATTAGGCCCGCACACTGCACGCCGGTGGCCGCCGGATACGGCGGCCCGCCGAAGACCTTGCGGCGCACCGCAGCAGTCTTCTCGTAGTTCTCCAGCACCAGGTAGTACTCGGTCGTCTCGACCACGTCGGCAAGCGTGCAGCCGACGACCTTGAGGATGCGGGCCATCTTCTCGTAGATGTACTCGGCCTGGCGCACGATGTCGCCCTCGCCGACGATGCGGCCCTGCTCGTCCCCGGCTGTCATGCCGGAGATGAAGACGAGGTCGCCGACGCGTGTTGCCGCCGAGAACGTGAGCTTCGAGTTCCATCCCGTGGCCGGCGTCACGGACTCAAACTGCTTTGTCATGTCTTCCTCCGCTTCAGCAAGTAGGTGTGGTGGCCGGCGATCACCACCTCGCCCTTCTCGTTCAGGGCGCGCGCCGCGAAGCGAACCACGCCCTGCGCCGGGGACTTTGTCTCGCGCACCTCCTCCACCTCGAATTCGGTGCGCACTGTGTCTCCGATCAACACCGCCTTCAGGAACTTTCCGTCCTGCTCCACGAACGCCACCATGGATTCCTCCAGGCGCGCCGAGAGCGGCGTCGCGCCAAGCGCCGTCACTGACATCACGAGCAGGCCATGCGCCACACGCTCGCCGAAGCGCGTCTTCATCGCGTACTCCCGGTCATAGTGGATCGGATGTGCGTCGCCGGTGATCTTCGCGAAGAGGCGAAAGCTCTCCTCGTCGAGCGTGCGGGACTGCCCGGCGAAGACCTGCCCGGGTTTGAAGTCCTCGAAATAGAGTTGCGATGCCTCGGCGCTCATGAGCGCGGTCCTCCCAGGGTAGTTTCGCCGCGAACGGTGACCGGACGCCTGGGCAGCGAGTCGTTTACGGCCTCGATGCGGCCGGCCTCGTCGATCGTCGCGACCTGCACCTCGCCAGCGCACACGGGCGCGGTCCACTTAATCGCGATCCGCCCTCCGGATAGGAACGCCGGCCCGTAGCGTCGCAGCGCGAGGTCCACAAGCGGCGCGGCGAGCATCGTGCCGTGGGCAATCGTGCCGCGGAAGCCGCGCGCGCGCGCGTAGATCGGGTCGTAATGCATCTGCTCCGCGTCGCCATTCGCACGGCCGTAGCGGTCGATACGCTCTTGCGTCACGTCGAGTGAGACCGTGTAGGTAGCGGCGTTCAAGACGGCACCATGAAGGTGTTGGTGATGTTCGCCAGGCGATCGCCGCCCTCGCGGCGGTATTCGGCGCGCCAGGTTACGTAGTAGCGGCCGCGGCGTGATTCCTTGGCGAGGATCTTTCCCTCCGAGACGATGTCGGTTGACTCGTCGCGCCAGATCGGCGCGTGGAACTCCATCACCAGGCCCGCCATCACGGTCGCGGGCAGCGGCGCGTAGCGCCGGTGCAGCGTGCCCATCAGGAAGAGCGTCAACACCTGCGGCGGCGCCGCGTCGCGGCCGTTGACGCGGTAGAGGCTCGCGTTCACTCCCGCCGCCGCGATGTACTCCTCAACGAAGGCGGGCTCGAGCGTGAAGCGCAGCGGCCCGGTGCGCTCGCCGATCACGTAGTCCGCGAACCGCGTCCCGGTGCGGGCATCCTCCCTCGCGCGCACTTGGGCAGGCCGCGTCACCGCGCGCCCCGTTTGGCCCCGCCCATGCGCTGGCGGATTCCCTCGGCCTCGGCCTGCAGCAGCACGGCCACCTGCCGCCTGCGCTTCTGGCCGAGCCGCTCCTTAATCGCCGCGCAGGAGAGCGCGCCGAGCGGCCGGCCGTCGCGGTCAAGGATCGGCACCGCCACGACGAACGCCTCCGAGATCAGCGCCGGCCAGAATGCATAGCCGTGCCGGCGCGCGTCGGCGAGCAAGGTGCGGATCCGGGCGAAGCTGACCTTCGGATAGGTCTCGAGGCGCCCCCGTACGCGCTCGAGGATCGCCTTCTGCTCGGCCTCGGGAAGTGCGGCCAGCACCGCGAGCCCGCCGCCACCGACGCCGAGGGGATAGGACCATCCCACTTCCATTAGTAGCGACTTGATCGGGTAGGTCCCGTCGCGGCGCGCAACGCAGAAAACGTCGTCCCCGACCCGGCGCAGCAGATAGGTGGTGTCATGCGTGGTCGCCTCGATACGTTCGATCGCCTCGCCGGCCAGCGCCTTCAGGTCGAAGCGGCGGTTCGCCGCCATGCCAAGAAGCCACGCCTGCGGGCCGAGGTGATAGCGCCGCGTGTCGTCCCGCTCGACAAGGCCCTCTTCGTCGAGGGCATTCAGTAACCGGTGGACCGTCACGCGGTGCGACTTCGTGGCTCTCGCGATCTCGCCGGCCTGCAGCCCGCCGATTTCTGCATCTCGCAGCGCCCGGAGCACCCGCATCGCCTTATGCAGCGTCATCCGAGGCTCGCCCGCAGGCGCTGCTTGTCGATCTTGCCAACGTTGGTGCGCGGCATCTCCGACAGCACCTGGACGACCTTCGGCACCTTATAGGGGGCGAGCTGCCGCGCGCACATTGCTCGCAGCGCCTCCGGATCCACCGGCTGGCGCGTGGTGACAAACGCGATCACCTCCTCGCCCAAGGCGGCGGACGGAGCGCCTACCACCGCGGCCTCGGTCACCTGCCCGTGGCCGAGCAGCACGCTCTCGATCTCGTTCGGATAGATGTTCACGCCACCGCGGATGATCATGTCCTTTTCGCGGCCGGTGATCGTGACAAAGCCGTCCGCGTCCACGAAGCCCACGTCGCCAGGCAGATACCAACCGTCACGGAAGGACTGCCGACTGGCCTCCGGATCGCCGTAGAACTCATGCGCGCTGCCGCCGCTGCGGTAGCAAATTCGGCCGACTTCACCCCGCGGTAGATCGTTGAAGTCCGCGTCAACGACGCGCACCTCGGTACCCCAGACAATCGCGCCCGCGGTGCGGGATTTCTCCTCCGGATGCGCGGAGGTCAGCGCAGAGATCCCGCCGCCCTCGGCCGAGCCGTAAAAATTGATAATGTTCGGCGTAATGCGCTCGAGCGCGAGCGCGCGATCCTCCGTGAAGAGCGCGGCGCCAGTGGAGATCAGCAGGCGCAGGTTCGGCAGGCAGTAGCCGGGGCCGGTACTGGCGTCGATCAGGCGACGGATGATCGTCGGCACGATAAACGCCGACGTGCAGCCGTAGTCGTTGATCTCGCGGATCAGGGCCGCGGGTGCCATCGGCGGCGGCAGTAGCACAACGGTGCCGCCAAAGTAGAGCTCGCACATCGTGAAGCCGCGACTGCCGCTGAAGTACATCGGCGAGGCGCAAGCGAAGCGCTCGTGCTCGCTCATGGTCAGTGTGATGGTGTATATCAGGAACCGGTGATACATGTTCCGGTGCGTGATCAGCGGCCCCTTGGGCCTGCCCGTGGTGCCGGAGGAAAGAGACAGCACGAGGCCGAGGTCCGGGCCCACCGGGGAATCGGGCAGCTTGGCGTGCGCGGCGCGATCGATATGCAGCGGAGCCTCGACAGTTTCGCAGACCACGTCGCCAATCGGCGCATCGCCCGCGTCCACCAGCGCAAGCTTCGCGCCGAAGTGCCTCGCGACGCGCTCCTTCTCGCCTTCGGTCCAGCGCTTGTCCATCGGCAGGATCGTGGCACCGGCGCGCGCGATCCCGTACAGGAACGCGAGGTGCTCGGGCGTGTCGCCGAGCGCGATGCCGACGATGTCGCCCTGCCCAACGCCGCGGGCGAGCACGCGCAGCGCCGCCGTGTCCACCGCCGCGTCGAACGTGGCGTAGTCCCAGGTACGGTCCCGCGCAACGATCGCCGCGTGCGCCGGGCGGCGCCGGGCGTGGTGCCGGATCAGGTCTGCGAGGTTCATTAACTCAGTCCACCCTCGCCGGCTGCTTGTCCTCGGCCTTGCGGTTCGCGTGCCTCGAGACAAGGATTTTCAGCATCTCGCTCGTGCCGTCGCCGATCTGGAAGAGCTTCGCCTCGCGATACATGCGCTCGATCGGGTGCATCTTTAGCATTCCGTGCCCGCCCATCAACTGCATCGCCTCACCCGTCGTTTCCACGGCAACCGCGCTCGCAAAGAGCTTTGCCATTGAAGCGGCGACCGGCGCCTCCGGCCCTCCCTCGTCCGCGAGAGCAGCGGCGCGGTACGAAAGCTGCCGCGCGGCTTCTATTTTGGAGACCAGTTCCGCGACCTTGAAGCGAATGCCCTGGAATGACGCCACCGTCTGTCCGAACTGCGTGCGCTCGGTGGCGTACTGCAGCGCGTAGTCGAGGGCGCCCTGCGCCACGCCGACGCAGCGGGAACCGTACGTGGCGCGGATCTTGGCGAAGTCCTTCTGGATGTACGAAAAGCCATTGCCCTCGGCGCCGATCAGGTTCTCTTTCGGCACCCGGCAATCATCGAACACCACTTCCCAGATCGGGTTGGCGGTATGTGCAATCGTCTCGAAACGCTGACCGATCTTTAGGCCCGGGGTACCCTTCTCGACGAGTACGATCGAGATTCCCTTACCGCGTGGCGCACCCGGCTCGGAGCGCGCAAAGACGACGATTACGTCGGCGCGGTGCGCGTTGGAAATAAAGATCTTCTGGCCGCGTAGCACATACTGATCGCCCTCTCGCGCCACGCGCGTGGTGATATTGGCCGCGTCCGATCCTCCAGCCGGTTCAGTAAGCGCGAAAGCGGGGACCATGTCGCCGCTACAGATGCCACCGAGGTACTTCTTCTTCTGCGCGGGCGAACCAACTGCGAGGATCGGTCCCGTGGCGAGGTTCATCGCGAAAATCGTAGAGGAGAACCACCCCGAGGCGAGTTCCTCGAGGATCACGCCGCAGGACAACGTGTCTAGCCCCTGACCGCCGTACTCGGTCGGCACGTCGAGCCCGAGGAAACCGTGCTTCGCCATCTCCTTTAGCGCTTCCTTGGGGAAATCCGTGCCCGCCTTCTCGATCTCGGCGGCCTTTGGAGCGAGATAGCCGCGCGCGAACCGGCGCGCCGCGTCGCGAAGCTGCTTCTGCTCGTCTGTGAGGCGGTACTGTGTCATCGTTTTGCTGTCGCTCCTTATCGAATACACTTCGCGGCGAAACACGAATCGCCACGAAAGGAACCTGCACCATGTCCATGTACTACGAGGAATTCGAAGTCGGCCGGCGCTATCCCACCTACACCCGTACCATCACCGAAGCGGACCTCGTGATGTTCTGCTCGCTCGTGGGCTACAAGACGCCGCTCTTTATCGACGAACATTACGCGAGGAAGACGCGATTCGGCGGCCGCATCGTGCCGAGCTCGCTGACGATGGCTTACTCGACGGCGATGACGGAGTCGTTCTTCCGCACGACGATCATCGCGCACCTCTCCAGCAACAACGCTACCTTTCACGCGCCAGTGCGACCCGGCGACACGATCGGCACCGAGGTCGAGGTCCTCTCCAAGGAATCGAAAAGCAAGAAGAATGGCATCGTACACTTCCGGGACCACGTCACGAACCACGACGGCAAGCTCGTCTACACGGTAGACAAGGCCGTGCTCATCTCCAAGCGCCCACCCGCGAAGGGCTGAGCAAGAACGTACCCAGCTCACGGTCTCGCCCCCGGCAGCTTCAGCACGCGCTTGGCTAGCAGGTTGCGCTGCACCTCGGAGCTTCCGCTATAGATGGTCGACGGGCGCGAGCGATAGTAGAGCCGGAGGGCCGAAAGGCTGCCGGCGACGTCGAGCAGGTCAGCCTCCACGCCCTCCTCGCCCGCGACCTCGAGAAAGAGCTCCGACAGGCGCTGGTAGGTCTCAGTCGACCAGAGCTTCAGCATCGAGACCTCCGGTCCGGGCGTGCGCCCGCTCTTCAGCCGGTTGCAGAAATGCCGGTACGCGCAGTACTGGTCTTGCAGATCGAGCCGCAGACGCGTGAAGCGGTCGCGGAACGCCGGATCATCGAAGAGCCCCCTTGCACGTGCGTAAGCGTTGAGCTGGTTCAGCGCGTAGAGCGGCAGCTTGGGACTGCCATTATTGATACGCTCGAACTCAAGCAAGTCCTTCGCGGCCGTCCACCCGCCGTGCAATGGACCGACAATATTTGCCGCGGGGACACGCACGTTGTCGAGAAATACCTCACCCAGCTCCGCATGACCTGACAGCGTGGTGATCAATCGCCGCTGCACGCCTGGCGAATCGAGATTCAGAATAAAGATTGTGAGCCCTTCCTGCTTGCGCCCGTCCTTGCGCGTTCGCGCGAGCAGGAACATATGCGTCGCATCGTCGAGAAACGTGGTCCACGTCTTTTGGCCGTTGATGACGTAGTGGTCGCCATCGGGCACGGCAGTCGTGCGCAGACTCGCGAGATCGGAGCCCGCATCCGGCTCTGAGTATCCCTGTGCCCAGCGATGCTCGCCCGAGAGAATGCGCGGCAGGTACTCGCTCTTCTGCGCGTCCGTGCCGTGGCGGATCAGGATGGGGCCCAGCATGTACAGGCCCATGTCGTAAATCCGCGGCACGCCCCAGCGCTCGAGCTCCTCGAAATAGATGATCATCTTCGAGGCCGAAAGGCCCATGCCGCCGTAGGCGGCTGGCCAGTTAGGCGCCAGCATGCCGTTTGCGGAAAGCGTCAAGAACCACTCGCGTGTAGTCTCCCAGCGCGGGATACGGCGCGGGTGGTTGCGCAGGTGCGGGGGAAAGTCCTTCTCGACGAAGGCGCGTATCTCGGTGCGGAAATCTGCGTCGCTGAGGGCGTTCCAGTCCTTCATGTCATTCCCCCATCGCCGAGCGGATCGATGGCGGCAAGATGCCGGCGGTGCCAGTCAGCGTTGCCGAGCCACGCCGACAGCACGAGGATGCGCTTCACGTAAAGACCGAGGTCATACTCGTCGCTGTAGCCGATACCACCGTGCATCTGGATACCTTCCTTCGCAATGCGCTGCCCCGAGTCCGAGGCACGTGCCTTAGTACGACTTGCGTACGCCTCGAGAACGTGCGCCGGTGCGCCACGTACAGCGGAATCGACGGCCTCGCCAATAAGGAACCGAGCAATCTGCGCGTGGGTGTATAGGTCTACCGCCCGATGCTGCAGCGCCTGGAACGAGCCAATTGGCTGGTCGAATTGCACGCGCGTGCCGAGGTACTCGAGAGTCAGCTCGAGAATGCGCGACTGGAGCCCATAGAGCATACCGGCGATGGCAATGTTCGCAAGGTCGATCGCAGAGGAGAGAGCCGGAACCACCTCGTCGCCGCGCGCGATCACGTCTCGCTCCTTGAGCCAGACGTCAAAATCGATATCCGACCAGCACGTGCCATCGGCGAGGGACTTGTCCTGCCGCGCCACGCCGGCCGTGGCCGGAGGCACGCTAGCGATTGCGTGCGAACCTTCTATCTCGGCCAGCACAAGCATCCCGCTGCTCGCACGGGCGCCCATGACGAAACGCTTGCGGCCCGAGAGCCGCAGTCCCCTGCCGTCGCGCTCGAGCCGCGTGGCGACGGGCGTCACGCCTGGGCGTGCGAATGGACCCTCCTGCCACGCGACGCACAAGATCTCTCCCTTCGTGATCGCGTCCATCAGCGAGCGGCTGGACAGCGCGAGGCCAAGGCCTACAGGCAGCACGACGTTCTCGATGAAGGGCTCGCGCGCGAGCGCGCGGCCGAGGCGCTCAGCGATCAGGGCGGCGGCGCCGGGCGCGAGCCCTGAGCCGCCCATCTCCTCGGGCACGATCGCGCTCGTCACGCCCACCTCAGCAAGGCCGGCGTAGGCCTCGCGGTCCGGCACGGCGTCGGGACTATTGCGTGCGGCCCGGAACCGCGCCGGCCCGGAAGTGCCGGCGAGATAGCGGTCCACTGCGTCGAGCGCGGCGGCAACCTCCGGCTCGCGCGCCAGCGCGCTGGCTTCCGTCAGCGAGAACAAGGCGTTCCGATCACTCCGGGCGAATGTTGGCTTCCTTAACCACGCGTCCTATCGCCTCGTACTGCGCGTCGAGGAACTTGCGTAACTCGTCCGCGGAGGTGGCGGTGACGATCACGCCGAGTGATTGCAGGCGCTTTTCGACCTCGGCGCTGCGCGCGGCCTTCACGAACTCGGCGTTCAGCTTCTGAATTACCGTCGCGGGCGTGCCAGCGGGGGTCATCACCGCGTACCAATTTGACGCCTCGTAGCCCGGATAGCCCTGCTGCGCGATCGTCGCGACATCCGGCAGCAGAGGCGAGCGCACTGCGGTGGTGACCGCGAGTGCGCGGACCTTGCCGCCGTTGATGAACGGCGTTGCGGTCGTAATCGAGTCGAAGATGAAGTCGAGCGTGCCAGCGAGCAGGTCGTTGTCCGCCGCCGAGCCCTTATACGGTATGTGCGTCGCACGCACCTTGGCGTTCCACAGGAAAAGCTCCGTCGCCAGGTGGTTCGACGTGCCGATGCCGGGCGTACCGTAACTCAGCTTACCGGGCGAAGCCTTCGCAGCGGCAGTAAGGTCAGCGAGGCTCTTCAACGGCGACGCCGTAGGCACGATCACCACCAGCGGCACGAGGCCGATGAGGCTAACCGGCACGAGGTCCTTGAAGCCATACGGCATCGACTTGATCAAGTGGTGGTTGATCACGGCCGAGCCGGGCGCTGCCCAGTGCAGCGAGTACCCGTCGTTCGAGGACTTGATCGCGGCCTCGGCGGCGATGTTGCCGCCCGCCCCGGCGCGATTCTCGACCACGACTGGTTGCGGCAGGTTCTTGGACACTTCGATGGCGACAATGCGCGCGACAACGTCAATGCCGGTGCCCGGTGTGAAGCCGACGAAGAGTCGGATCGGCCGCGTCGGGAAATCCTGCGCGGCGGCGAGGCCGCTCGCGGCAGCGAGAATGGCGGCAAGCAGAAAACGCATAATTACCTCCAGGAAGGCGTGGTCTGCGGATTGCCGGCTTCCAGCATCGCCTTGAGGCGCTCGACGAAGAATGGCGCGGCGTTCATGATGCGCGTCTCCATGTGGCGCATCAGCGGATGGATCTTCGGGCGGTACGACTGCCATTCGGGGTCCGCGAACAGCGCCTTGCGGCAGCGCTCGCGCTGGTTAAGGTCGTCGTAAGCCCACATATGCACGATCATGTTCTGCGTGCCGACCTCGGTGAAGTAGTAGCCGAGCATGTAGGGCTGGTGGCGCAGCTGGACCGGCATGCCGTGCGACTCGTAGTGGCGAAGGTACTCGTCTACCTTGCCCGGGTACAGCGTGTACATGCGTTCCTCGATATACATGGTGCCTCCTTCAGTCGAGCTTGATGCCTGCTTCGGTGACGATCCGTTTCCACTTCGCGACGTCGCGTGCGAGAGTCGCGGCGAGCGGGCCGGGCGTGGCGGTCTGCGGCTCGAGGCTCATGGACGCGAGCTTTTCGCGCACGTCGGGAAGCTGCAGCGCGCGGCCAAACTCGCGCGACAGCGTCGCCACCACGTCGGGCGGCAGCCCCGCCGGCCCGAGCAGAGCGTGCCACGTTGACGCCTCGAAACCGGGGACGCCGGATTCGGCCACCGTTGGCAGGTCAGGCAGGCCCGGCGAGCGCTCGGCCCCTGCAGTCGCCAGCATGCGCAGCTTTCCCGCCTTAGCGGGCGCGACGAACACCGAGATCGAATTAAACATGAACGTCACCTGCCCGGCGATTAAGTCGGCAGTGGCGGGCGCGGCGCCCTTGTATGGGACGTGCGTGAACTTCACGCCCGCCATCGCCCCGAATAACTCGCCCGCGAGGTGCGACACCGAGCCAGTGCCGAAGGAGGCCATGTTTAGCGCGCCCGGCTTCGCCTTCGCGAGCGCGATCAGATCCCGCACGTTGTTCGCCGGCACCGAGGGATTCACGGCAAGGCCCATCGGCTCGGCTGCGAGCAACCCGATCGGCGTGAAATCCTTCACCGGATCGAACGGCACCTTGGTCACCGCTGGATTGGTGCCGAGTGAGCTGGCGGTCGCGAGCACCAGCGTATAGCCATCCGGGGCGGCCTTGGCAACGTGCGTGAGGCCGATTGCGCCAGTGGCGCCTGCCCGGTTGTCGACCAGAATCGGCTGTCTCAGGATCTCCGAAACCTTCTGCCCGAGTATTCGCGCAAGGATGTCCGTAGCACCACCCGGCGGGAACGGCACCACGATCGTGATCGGGCGCGTCGGGTAGGCCTGTGCCAACACTGCAAGCGGGACAAGGCAGGCGGCTACAAGCGCCGCGAGTGCAAAACGCCGGGACACGGCCATAGTCGCTCCTATTCCACCCTCAAGTGCGCTGTGCGGATGACGCGCGTCCACTTCTCCGTTTCAGAGGCGTAGTACTTGGCCGCGAAATCCGTCGTTCCCCCGACGACCGTCATGCCAAGATCGCCAAGCTTCGCTCGGTACTCTGGCGACTTCAGCATTGCGTTCAGGTCGGCGTTCAGCTTCTGCACGATCGCCGCCGGCACCTTCGCTGGCGCGGCGATCGTGAACCAGCCGGTGGATTCGTAACCCGGCACGCCCGACTCAGCGATCGTCGGCACGTTCGGCAACTGCGGCGCGCGCGCCTTGCTCGTCACCCCGAGCGCCTTGAGGCGCCCGCCCTGGATCTGCGGCAGTGTGGTCGGCAGTTGCTCAAACATCGCGTGGACCTGATTACCCATAACGTCCTGCATGGCCGGCGCGCTCCCCTTGTAAGGGATGTGCGTCAGCTTCGTGCCCGACATGAGCTCGAAGAGCTCGCCGGTCAGGTGCGTGGACGACCCCGATCCCGCGGAGCTAAAGTTGATCTCGCCCGGCTTTGCCTTCGCCATGGCGATGAAATCCTGTACCGTCTTCGCCGGTGAGGACGGATGCACGATCAGCACGAGCGGCAGTTCGACGAGGATGATTACCGGTTGCAGCTCCTTCGCCGGATCGTAGGCGAGCTTCGGATACAGCGCGGACGCGGCATGTATGCCAATCGTACCGAGCAGGATCGTGTAGCCGTCCGCTGGTGCATGCGCCACGAACTCGGCGCCAACGTGTCCGGCCGCGCCAGGCTTGTTCTCTACGATGACCTGCTGGCCGTAGAGCGGCGATAGATAGTCCGCTACAAACCGCGCGAGGATCGTGGTGGAGCCCGCCGGCGTGAACGGCACGACGAGGCGGATGGGCTTTTCAGGGTAGCCCTGTGCCTTGGCCGCGGTGCTGACAACCAAGGCACAGGCGAGCAGGAGATGCTTCAGTCGGAACATACGGCAACCTCCCTAGGATGTATCATTTTTAGATACAGTTATGGTACAACTGTATCCAATAGTTACATCCTAGGAGGGATCCATCCCGGGCGTCAACCGGAATTTCGAGCGATCCGAGGATCCCAGTTCCTCATCCAGCGAAAGCTTTCCAGTGTGCAGGTGGAAGGCCCGTAGTCGCAACCGATCCATCCCGGGTAACCCGCCCGATCGATCACGCCGAACACGTGCTCGTAGTTGATCTCGCCAGTGCCGGGCTCGGCGCGGCTCGGCACGTCGGCCACCTGCATGTGCCAGATGCGCGGCATGTGCCTGCGAAGAGTGTTGGTGAGGTCGCCTTCCATCAACTGCGCTTGGTAGACGTCGTACTCGATGCCGAGATTGTCCGCACCAACGTCGCGAATGATTTCTACAGCCTGCTCGGTACGCGTCAGAAACACGCCCGGCGAATCGTAGGTATTGACCGGCTCAATAACCAGACGCATGTCATGTTTCTTCAACTCGCCGGCGGCGTAGCGCAAATTTTCGACGAAAGTTTTTCTAACAAGTCGCGGATCAGCGTCCTTGGGCGGAATACCCCCGAGGCAGTTGATAAGTTTGCAGTTGAGAGCCAGGGCGTACTCAATGGTCGTCGCCACACCGTCCCGGAGTTCCTTCTCACGCCCTGGAAGGCACCCAATTCCTCGCTCACCGCCCGTCCAGTTGCCGGCCGGCATATTGAACAGGATCGCCTCAAGGCCGCTGGCCCGGAGCGCAGCGACCACATCTGCTCTGCTGTAGGCGAACGGATCCTTGAATTCCACGCCCTTGAACCCGGCGCGCGCAGCGAGGTTAAAACGTTCGAGAAATCCGACCTCGCTAAACAGCATCGTCAGGTTGGCCGTAAATCGGATCATCGAATGCTCCGTATGGCAGAAAAGGTGATTCCGATCAAATCACGCGCCAGTGAGGTGGCGGTAGGATGGCGTGCAGTCTGCATCTTTCCGCATCGGACAGGCAAGTTCAGAAGGTTGACCTGCCCCCCATGGAAGTGCCAACCTGAATTTACTTAGGTTCCTCCGTCGGCAAATTCCCAAAAGCCCGCGCCAAGCAGGCGATTGACACGCCCGGACCTACGTCGGCGGACTTCTCCTTGGATCGAAGGGCTGGCGGATCTATCCGAGCCGGCGCTGCGTCATGCCTTGCGCGCGGTCAGCAGGGGTACGATCTGTCGCACCGCCGCTTCCGCCTTCAATCGAAGGGCTTCGTCGTCATCGTTGGCAACAGGATGCCCGATCACCGCAAATGGGTAACCCGGTAAGCCGTTCAGCTCGCCTACCAACTCCGCGCTGCGGACAAAGCGGTCGGTGATGACGGCCACGGCCGGTATGCCCAGCCGTTCGGCTTCAATGGCGTCGTGCAGACTGCACGACGAGCAACTCCCTCAGTCGCCGATCGCGGAGACGACTGCATCGGCTCCGCTAAGCTCCGCAAGCAATTGGGGGGGCACCGGCCTCGATGCATCGGGCTTGCGTCGACGGATGAACTCGCGCACGCCATGTTCCTTGCGCAGTATCTGCTCGACGAAATCGTAAAACCGCTCGGTGCCAATCTTGGCATTGTCGAGAAGTCCAACCACTGCGCCGTCTAGCGAGGGCAGTGGCGCAGCCATGCGCATCGCTTCGCCTTGAGGGGCCTGCCGCGGATCCAGGATTCTCAGAGTCATGAGCCAAATCTCCTTCTTGCAAATACTGTCAAACAGCAATCGGGATGGTAACGGCGAGCGATTTTTTTCCGTACCACGGTGGAATTATGGCACCGAATCCGCCCGCGGGCCCGCCCGCCGCGATGACGAGCAGGTCCTCAGGCGAGCGCAGGGCCCGGTAGACCCGCTCCTCGTCCTTACGTCCGGCAACGGCAGCCTTGCCCACCGAACGCCACTCGCTGCGCCTTACCCTCGCGGCCTCAAAGACATACTCGCGAATGTTCTGCTTGCTCCAGCCAGCCTCGGCAAAGATCTCGCGATGCTGCTTCGGGACCACGATCGCATAATTTCCTTCCCAGATCGAATAGGTCAGCATGTTTCCGCGAATAGAGGCCGCGTAGGTATCGAGGATCTCCTTCGGATCGTGTGTCCACTCGTTCATGATCTGGTGCGGGGATTCCACTGCCATCACCGTCACCGCGGACGTCCCTGCAGGCAGCCCGCGCTCGACCGACAACGGCAGCCAATCGGTGCCCTCCTCGTCCTCAGCGATGCAAAACGTGAACTTGCCGGGGTGCCCCAGCGTCGAGCGGTCCATTTGGCCGGGGATGCCACCGAGCACATTGAGTAGGAACAGGCGTACGCTGCGGCCAATGGCTGCGTTGGCTCGGCTCGCATTGGCCAAGACATTGTGGGTTGTATTCATGCCAAGGCCGAGCCGGATCGGTCCATTCACCACGATGAACGGAGCGCTACCGCCAGTGCTCGCCGTGCTGCCATGCAGAGCGAACTGAGGTTCGCACATCGCCTTTACGATCGCGACGACGACCGGCATGTACTCCGGCAGGCAGCCGGCCATCAGCGCCGCGATCGCAACCTTCTCGGCGCTTATCTGGCGCCGGCGCACCGGCTCGATGCCGATAACGTCGCCAGCACCGAGCCCGCCCGCGTCAAGGAATCGCGCAACGCCTTCCTCGGTTGGGGGGACTATCGGCAGCCCGTCCGTCCAGCCATTGCGCTGAAACAGTTCGTTGGCCTCGAAGGCGTCAGCGACTTCGAATACCGCACTCGAAAAGCTATGGGTACTGTCCATAAGTTGCTCATTCATTATCGGCAAGCCTGCACGCCGATCATATGATGCCATCCTTCCTCAGCTGCGGCACTTCTGCGGGGGACAGATTCGCGAACCGGATAAGGATTTCCTCGGTGTGCGAACCCGGTATCGGCGCGGGACTGTCATAGCTTGCGGGCGTGCGGCTGAACTTAATCGGGAATCCTGGCGCAGAGGCCGCCGCCGCGGTCCCGGTGAGCGGGTTCAGAAGCGGGACAATCATCTCGCGCTCAAGTAGTTGCGGCCAGTGCATCACTTCGTTGGTCGATCGAACGGGGCTGCACGGAACGCCTGCACGGCCGAGAGCCTCGATGATTTCATCCTTTGTCCTGCGCTCGGTCCAATCCGTCACCACGCGATCGACGACCGTGTTGTTCACGATCCGCCAGCCGATCTGCATCATGTTCGGATCGTCCTTGAGGTCGCTGCGGCCCATCACCTCGAGCAGCGCCAGCCAGTCCGCGTGCGTTGCCGCGCCGATAACCACCCATCCGTCGCTCGCCCGAAACGCATTGAAGGGCGAAAAGCGCATCACCCGGTTGCCCTGCCGAGGCGCCAAGTCTAGCCGTTCGTAGCAATCGATTGGTTCGTCGAAAATCAGCGAAAACAGACAGTCGGCCATCGACACATCGATCGCTTGGCCTTCGCCGGTACGCTCGCGGTGCAGCAGCGCCGCGATCACTCCACTGGCGGCGAACGCACCGGAGATGGCGTCGGACAGCGGTGAAGCTGCCTTGACTGGCGGCTCATCGGGGTGCCCCGTCATGCTCATGAATCCGACTGCCGCCTGCACCATCAGGTCGTACGCCTTAGCGTCTTTCGATAATCCGGTCGAACCATAGCCCGTGAGCGCGCAATAGATGATCGCCGGCTTGACCGCACGTAGCGCGGCGTAGTCGATTCCGAGCCTGCCCGCCACCCCGGGGCTGAAGTTTTCTATCACGACGTCCGCCTTCGCGACCATATCGAGGAAGATCCCACGCCCGCGCTCCGACTTGAGGTCAAGCGTGATGGACTTCTTGCCACGCGCCCGCTTGAGATAGGCAAGCCCCATGTCCTTGTCGGAGCGCCGCTCGAATGAGATGCCGTGCGGGCCGTCGAACGGCGGTGCGAACGCGGTCGGGTCCCCGCTGCGGGGGTCGTCGATCTTGATGACTTCAGCGCCCATTGCAGAAAGAAACAGCGTCCCTTGCGGTCCGGAAAAGAACCGCGTCAAGTCCAGAACCACTACACCGTCCAGAATCTTTTTCATCTGCCCCTTCCTGGATCTCCCGCGCGAGCCGCAGTGTAATGCAGGTCAACAGGGGGTTCGGGAAACTGCAGATTTACAGTGTCCGCGCGAAGCGGCATTCATGCTTCGGCCGATCGCGACACACCCGTTTCGCATCGAAACGCTCCTCCCGCCAGACGAGCGCGTGGCACAATTCAGATGCGCAATCAGAATTCTGGGATACAAGCATGGGTAATTTCTGCTCGAAATTCATTATCGCCTGCGCCGTAGCGATGGGCGTGCCCGCACAAGCGTGGTCGCAAAACGCGTACCCGAGCCGCCCGGTCCGGATCATCGTCGCATTCCCGCCCGGTCAGGCGACCGACCAGACAGCTCGCGCCATTGCGCAGAAACTCTCGGAGAACCTCGGCCAGCAGTTCTACGTCGAAAATCGTCCCGGCGCTGCGAGCATCATTGGCTCTGAAGCGGCGGCAAAGTCGCCGAACGACGGCTACACGCTGTTCATGGGGTCATCCGGGAGCCTCGCGGTCAATCCGGGCATGTACGCCAAGCTGCCCTACGATCCGATCAGAGATTTCACGCCGATCTCAATGGCGCTCAAGGTACCTTTCTTCATCGTAGTCAGTCCCGCATTCCCCGCCAACACAGTGAAGGAGCTGGTCGCCTACCTCAAGGCGAATCCGGGCAAGGTCAACTTCGGCTCGGCAGGCAACGGTGCGAGCAATCACCTGTCGACGGAGTTGTTCATGAGTGTCACCGGGGTTTCGATGGTTCATGTGCCGTACAAGGGTTCGCCGCCCGCCGTCACGGACCTGCTGGGCGGTCAGATTGGGCTTATGTTCGAAACCGGGCCGCTCGTGCTTCCGCACGTGAAGAATGGCAGGCTGAAGGCCATCGCCGTCGGCAGCGCGCAGCGTTCGAGCGCGGCGCCGGAACTTGTCACAGTCGCCGAGTCCGGCTATCCGGGCTTCGAAACTGTCGGCTGGGCGGGGTTGCTCGCCCCAACAGGCACGCCGAAGGAGATTGTTACCCGCTTGAACGTGGAAGTCGTACGCATCCTCGGCCAAGCAGAACTCAAGGAGCGATTTGTTTCGTTGGGCGCTGAACTGCTGAGCAGTTCGCCAGAGGAGTTTGGCGCCTACATCAGATCGGAAACCGCAAAATGGGGCAAGGTGATCAAAGACTCCGGCGTCAAAGCCGACTGACCCGGCGCATGCATGCATCGGCAGCGCCGACGCGTTGCCGAGTCTTGAGTCCATGATACATCTACAACCAAACCGCATGTCCCAACCTCACGATGTCCTGATCATCGGCACCGGCATTACCGGATTGAGTGCTGCCAAGCACTCTCTGCAAAACGGATTGTCGACTGTCACCATGGAAGCCTTGTTGCCCGGCGGTCTGGTCACGAATGTCAACGAGCTAGATGGCGAGATCCAAGGTTCGGGCAGTGACATAGCTGCCGCCTTGATGCTCGAGGTTCATAAGCTGGGCGCCAAGAACATCAATGCAACCGCGGCCTCGATCGAGCGGGATGCAGAGATGCTGGCCGTCACGAGCGACGCCGGCAGACACCTCGCACGCACCGTGATCATTGCTTCCGGCGCAAGGCTCAGGCGCCTTGGGATCCCCGGAGAGGCCGAATTCGAAGATAGAGGCGTCTCGCACTGCGCAGACTGTGACGGGCCGTTCTACAAGGACCAGAATGTAGTCGTCGTCGGGGGTGGCGACTCAGCTGCGCAGGAGGCGCTCGTCCTGTCCGAATTCGCGCGCCAGGTCCACCTCGTGCATCGCGGTGCGAATTTCAAGGCGCGGCAGCATCTCGTAGACCGGCTAACCGACCATCCAAACATTGTTATCCATTGGCGCGCGCAGGTCGAAGCGGTGCTGGGTGATCGGTCTGTGCGGGCCGTGCGGGTCCGCGAAGCAGACGGCCCGGCTGCCGGCGAGATTTCCTGCACCGGCTTTTTCCCTTATGTCGGCCTTGAACCCTCTTGCGAATTCGTGCCAGAAGCGGTCTTGCGCGACGCCGGCGGCCTTCTGCTGACCGATGCCAATTTGCGAACAGCCATGCCGGGTGTGTTCGCCGCAGGTGCGGTGCGCTCGGGCTTTGGCGGGCTGCTGAAACACTCAGTCGCCGAGGGAGTCACCGCCGCGGAATCCGCCTGCGCATTCATCCGCTCTTGAAGGAATCGTGTTTCGCGACGTAACGTTAAACTGGAAAAGCACAATGCATCAGGGGAAGAGAATCGCTCCCAGTGGGGCGGCCGGACTTCAAACCCGGTGCGGACCGTCTGATGGCCCTGTGTGGGTTCGACTCCCACTCTCTTCCGCCACCGGTTGCACCGCGCCTGTTTCGGCGACAGTCATCGCGCGGACGGGGCACCTTAGAAAATACCGCGCGAATGTGTTTGATTCGTCGGATCATTCCCTGCCGCCCGGAGAGCTGGCGCCAGAGCTCGTGACTGCGTGGCGGTGGGCGCAGTCTCCCGCGAACCCGTCTCCGCTGCAAATTCCCCGTAACAGGGAAAATAACTGGGAATTTCGCGTGTTTTGGCGCTCAGAAATACGCCCTACTCCCCGGAAAACCCCGTCCAGAGCCAGTCTCCAGGCACTGCCATTATTTTCGGCATGAAACCGAACAGGGAATTGAATCGCCCGTATCAGGGAAACAGCACGTCAAAACAGGTAACTTGTAGGGAACCAATATGCGCTGCAAAATTAGCCGCCTAAGTGTGAGAGATACCGCCTCGCGTAGAACTTGGCCGGCCGTCCAACTAGGTCATCCTGGCCACCTCGAGTTTTTGAGGAACATAGGTCTCAACGACGGCACACAATGTTGATTAGTGCTTGGCGATTCTCTTTCCGAACCGCCTTGAGCCCCCTAGCGAGCGCCCCAGGCAGTTCCGCAGGCTCCTCGACCCGCTCGCCGTACCCGTCGTAGGCGCGCACGATTTCCTCAAAACGCGGCGACGGGCCGAGTGTGGAAAGCGGAAAATTCCCGGTCGTCACGGCCCATCCGTCGGGATGGACGTTCGCCGTGCTCTTCCTCACTTCATCCCACGAACCGTTGTTGAAAACGACCGTCAGAATCGGCAGACCATGCATGCGCGCCGCTTGATGGCAAGCGGTCGGAACGCCGAAAACGTACGACCCGTCTCCCAACGTTGCGATTACGGTGCGGTCCGGCGCGCCCAGCTTGGCACCAAGGGCAGCGCCGAACCCCCAGCCTAGACCGCCCGAATGCGCGGCGCCGAAGTAGGTGCTAGGGCCGCGCGGCGGCGCGTGCCGCAAATCCAGCGGGTACTCATTGACCACGATGGTGTCGGTATCCAGAACATCGCCGATGCACTTCGATGCCCACTGGAAGCCGATCGGGACCCGGCCGCGTTCGGCCTGCGCGGCCTTCGCCCATTGCGCTCGCATCACGCCATGGCGCGATGCGAGCAGTTTGCGCCGTTCCTGTATATCCTTTGAACGCGCATGCCGCCGCAAGGCAGCGGCCAACATCGGAAGCGCGGCCGCCGGTTCGGCCGCGATTGGCACGTCGCATGGGTAGTTGCGCATTGGGTAGCGGCTGAAAAAGGGGTCCACAGCTAGGTGGATGATGCTCGCGTTGGGGCGAATACGGACGCGCGCCGGAAACCACGGCACGTCGCAGTCCACTACCAGAATGGCATCCGCCCGCGCGATGCCCGGATGCAACTGCGAAGCAAAGACATAGCCGGCGTGGCTAGGATGTTCGGCCGGGAAATTCGCATATACCGGGCTCGCCTCGAGCACTTCGATCGCACCGGCATCTGCCAGTTCGACGAGCGCCGCGACCGCCGCCGGATCGCGACCGACTTCGGCGGTGATGATGAGTGGAGAGCGCGCTTTCGCGAGGATTTGGGCGGCCTCCTCGATGCGCGCCGGATCTGGGAACCGCCGGCTCCCGACCTGCCGCCGACTGGGCGAGGTGATTGTGATCTTCTCGAGGGGCTGCGCCATCAGGTCGCGCGGCAAGCTCAAGTAGATCGGCCCGCGCGGCTCCGATAGAGCAAGTTCGAGCGCCCGGTCGATTGCGGATTCGAGCTGCGCGGCGTTGCGCAGCTCGTAGTCCCACTTCACGTACTCACGTAGCATCCCGCCCTGATCGTAGGACTCCTGTGCCCAATGAACGTGGACGTCGCGCCCACCTACCGCGCTGGCGTCATCGGAGATCGGCGAGCGCGCGGCCGTAAACAGGATCGGCGTCTGCGTCCTAGAAGCATTGATAATGGCGCCCACGCCGTTGGCAGTTCCCACCGTCGAGTGAACCATCACGACCTGCGGACGCCCAGTGACCGCATAGTAGCCGTGTGCCATCGCAACCGCCGGATACTCGTGCTGGACCACAATTGGACGCAGCGTCCGTTTCTTCTCGGCGACGGACTTGGCAAATGCGTCGATGAGTGAAGTGTTCGCGTTGCCGAAGAAGCAATCGATGCCTCGTTCACGCAAGATCTCAAGGTACGCTTGCGCCACGGTTTCGACGCGGATGGTCTTTTTTGGCATGGTTCCTCGGAGTTCGGATACTCGACTATTGCAGTACCGCCCCTTGGTCAACCCAGCGGCCGAGCAGGTCACGCTCCTCCGCAGTGGGCCGAGGGTGATTCCCGAACGGCATTGCCTCGGCAGCGATGATCCGCTGCCTAATCCGAGGCGCGAACCTGCGGATGTCCTCCGGAGTGTCGAAGCTCACCCCGCCAGGTGTAACGCCGAAGGTTCGATCGGCCGGCGTCGTCGAATGACATCCAAGACAGCGCTCAGTGATCAGCGCACGAACTACCGCGAATTCGATCGGTGCCTCACTCCGCTGCACGTCCTGCAACGGTGTGCCGCCTGTCATCATAATCATGCCCGTAAGCGCGAGCGCTACCACGCCCAGCGCCCACTTGCTCCGTCTACCGCCTACCACGATATGCCGTGCAGCGACAAACGCGATGAGCAGCACGGCGAGCACGATCACGTTGAGCGGGCTGGCGTGAATGGCGGGGCGGTGGATACTGAGCATGAGTGCGACCACGGGGAATGCTAGGTAGCTGTTGTGCAGGGACCGCACCTGCCCGCTCGCCCAAGTTGCCGGATTGTGCGCGCTCCCCGACTCGCTCGCATTGGTCATATCGCGCACTGCGGGTAACACTCGTAGCCAAACGTTGCCGACCATGACAGTACCGAGGATAGAACCGACGTAAACATACACCGCGCGCCCAGTAAAAATCCGGCTGAGTCCCCACGCGACGAGCATAAGGAACGCGAACGAGGCGCCGACCGCCCATACCGGTCGGCGGGCCAGCGCCGATTCCCACAAACGGTCGTAGACCACCCACGTAATCATGATCAGCGCTGCGCTGAACGCAGCGTATCCAATGAGCTCCGCCGTCGACACCACCTTCACCGCAAGGTAAGCCCCCCCCGAAAGGAAGTAAACGAGAAACAGCAGCACAATGCCGCTCAGCCAGGTCAGCGCCGACTCTCGTTTGAACCAGTGCAGCATTTTCAGCGCTTCTCCGGGACCGGGCTTGAACTTGCTCGTAAGTGCGAATCCGGTACTGTGGATCATCCAGGGTTCGCCGGATTCGCCAACCAGCTGGCGTTCCGAGCTCGCGAATATGCGGCCAAGCCACATGAAATAAAACGTACTTCCGATCCAGGTAATGGCGGCCATTACATGAAACCAGCGCAGCACCAGATCGAGCCACTCGGAGAGGTTGTACCAACCCATCGATCGCCTTCCTGTGAAGGATCCGTCAAGCTCGCAGCCGCGGCTCGGCTTGTTGCGTCTTAGCCTGACGGCGGAAAGTCGGCAAGCCAAGCGTCACCAGCACAAAAAGCGCGGTGACCATTTTGAGGTCGGAGGGATGGACCCCGACCGCCAAGCCTAGCGAAATCACCTGGTAGTAGGCTACCGATCCAACGAACGGAGCAAGGATCTGCCTTAACACGGTGTGCCGGCCCACGATCGCCTCGCCGATGATGAGCGCCGCCAGCCCGCCAATCAGCATGCCGAATCCCATCGCAACGTCGGCATAGCCCTGGATCTGCGCCACCGAGGCGCCAGCGAATGCCACCACCGCGTTCGCCGCGCCGACCCCGAACAGCAATACCCGACCGACGTGCACGCCATTGGCACGCGCCATAGTGTCGTTAGCGCCGACCGCGCGCACGACCAGCCCGAGCTCAGTACGCAGAAGCCAATGCAGAAATAGCACCACACCCACGCACAGGGCGAGCCAGAACGTGATCTGGGCGACCGCATTCTGCGTGAAGCGGGGCCAGAATGTATCGAACACGTTCGAAAGCGAGAACAGCGGAACGTTCGACTTTCCCATAATGCGCAAATCGAGGCTCCACAGAATCGTGATGACGAGGATGCCGGCGAGCAACGTGTTAATTCGCAGGCGCAGATGGATCGCCGCTGTCGCGCATCCCGCAGCAAAGCCCGCCGCGACGGCAATCAGCATCGCTGCAGGCGGCGGAACCTTTGCAGCGATCAGCGCCGCACACAGGCAACCTCCCAGCGGAAAGGTGCCTTCGCAACTGAGGTCCGGGAAATTCAGCAGCCGGAAGGGGATCATCACGCCGAGCGCGACAAACGCGTACAGCAGGCTCTGTGCTAACGTGACCGGGAAAAGATTCCAGAAGCTACCAAGAAAATCCGTCATTATTCAACTCGCCAACAACAGAGCATCGTCGACGATTCCGAAGCGCTTTACCAGCTCCTCAACCGAAAGGAGCGATTTCCCCTCCCCGGATGCCTCGAACAGCACGCGGCCCTCGTGCAGCATCACTAGCCGGTAGCCGAAGGCGATCGCATGGTGCATGTTGTGGGTGATCATGAGTGTCGTGATGCCGGTGCGCTCGATCGCCCCCACGGTCGCGCGCATGACGGTCTCCGCGGTACGCGGATCAAGGGCAGCGCAGTGCTCGTCGAGGACGAGTAGCTTCGGTTCGCCGGAGAGCGCCATCACCAGTGACACCGCCTGCCGCTGCCCGCCCGACAGAAGATCGACGCGGGTCTGCAGCCGGTCCTCCAGACCGAGGCCGAGCGGAGCGAGCGCCGCGCGGTAGCGAGCGCGGCTGTCACGGTCGAGCGGCGAGCGCAACCCGGGGCGCTTTGCTCGGCCGGCTGCGAGAGCAAGGTTTTCCTCGATTGTGAGGCCCGGTGCGGTACAGGCCGATGTGTCCTGGAACACGCGGCCGATGAAGCGGCTGCGCTCGTGTGTCGGCAGCGCGGTGACATCCTCGCCGTCGATGAACACGCGGCCCGCATCGGGCGCGATGTCGCCGGCGACGACGTTCAGCAAGGTACTTTTGCCGGCGCCGTTGCTGCCGATCATGACGACGAAATCGCCCTTTGCAAGGGTAAGATCGACGCCCGTGAGGGCCGTCCGCTGGTCCGGTTCACCCGGATGGAACGTTTTCCGGATGCCGTCGAGCCGGAGCATCAACCGCGCTCGTTCGCCGCTACTTGTTCAGCACGCAGTTGCAGTTCTTCAGCGACTCTGGAAGGGCGAGCTTGAACTGAGCCATTTGCGGGCCGCTTATCAGCATCTTGTGGTCGGCGGGCGTCGGCACACTCGGCCGGATCTCGGTCACCTTCGCGCCCTTAAACACTCGCTCGATGATGTCCGCCGTGTTGGCGCCGATCTTCGGCCAGTCGACTGAGTAGGTCGCCAGCATCTCGTGCTTCGTAATTGGGGCGGGCAGACCATTAAAAGTCGGAATGCCAAGCCGGTTCGTGATCGCGGCGATCTGCGAAGTGGCCGGCTGGAAAAGGTTCGAGGGAATCACGTAGATCGCGTCGACCTTGCCCGCGAACGTTTGAATTCGCTGCGGAAGGTCGTTGACATTATCCACGCCGACAAGGACCAGCTCGATACCGTACTTGGGCGCTGCGGCAACCAAGCGCTCGCGCAGCGCGTTGTCGGCGTCGTCGCCCGGGTTGTAGGGCAATCCGACGCGTTTGGCGTTCGGCAGCATCGTTCTAATGAACCGGAGCGTACCGTCCATATCGGCGAGGTTAGACGCGCCAGTCATGATTGCCGATGGCTTGTCCCAACTCGGAATGACGCCCGCCACCACCGGATCCTGGACTGCCGAGAACACGATCGGTATCGAGCGATCGCCGATAGCGCGTACCGCGGTCTGTGTCACCGGCGTGGTGATCGTCACGATCACGTCGGGCTTCGACGCGGCGACCTTGGCGAGCATCTGCGGAATGAGGTTACGCTCCCAGTTCACGTGCGTAAAGGTGTAGACGACGTCCTGTCCTTCCTTGAAGCCGCGTGCGCTCATCGAGGCCTTCATACCATCGATGACCTCCTGCAAGGCAGGGTGCTCACCGAAGCTAGTGATTGCGACCACTTTCGGATTTGCGAACGCGAGCCCGGTGACGAGAAAACCCGCTAAAAAAACGAAGAACCTGAATTTCATTATGACTCTCCTCTTGCTTATGTGGATCATGCGAAGATTCCGTTTTGATTGCTGTTTTGCGACGCGCTGCGCAATGAGCCCAGAAATGACGCGAGCGTGTCATTGAAGAAGGTCGGCTGTTCAATGTTAAGCAGGTGCCCGGCACCCGGTGCGATGACAAGCCGGCTCCCAGTTACCGCACTAGCGATCTCGCGCATCTGCTGCGGCGGCGCCAGGCGATCACGCTCGCCTCCCATTACGAGCGTAGGCACCTTGATGGTCGAGAGATCGAGGAACGGCGAGAGCGCGACACGCGCCTTCAGTACCTTGGCATACATCTCTGGGCGTAGTGCGAGTAGGCTTTCGCGAATCTGCGCACGCGCCACGGCCGGGACCTCAGCGCCAAGCAGGGAAGGCAGCAACGAGTCGGCGAGCGCCTCTGGTCCGCCCGAGGCGATCGGTCGAAGTCGCGAATCTAGGAACTCGGTATTCCGTTCCCCAGAAAAAAGAGGTGCCGCGCCTGACCGGCACGCGATGAGCGTCAAGCTGAGGACGCGTTCGGGATGTCGCGCGTAAACGGCTTGAGCGACGAGCCCGCCCATCGAAAGCCCAACGACGTGTGCGCCTGGCAACCGCAGATGATCCATAACGCGGACCACGTCCTGCGTGAAATTGCCGAAGTCGAGGTCGCCTTCGATGTCGTCGCTGTCGCCGTACCCCCGAAAATCGAGCACCATCACCTGATATGCATCGCTGAAAGCGGCCAGTTGATCCCGCCAATTCGTACGATTGCCACCAATGCCATGCAGGAAAACGACAGCCGGTCCCGTTCCAGCGACGTCCACCACAATGTGCGGACGTGGCCCAATGGTCAACGATGAGGGATCTGCCATGGCACAACCATAACATGGCCGTTCACTTAGAGATGCATTTGGAGATTGTGTGACCCGCCTCTCGATGGTTCTGGTGCAAGAACTTAAGAAGTCATCAGGGGTAGAGTAATCGGATCCGCCTTGGGAGCCGATCATGACGTCCTCGAGCAACCTCGCCAACCTGTTCAAGTACCGGCACTTTGACCGCCAGATCATCATTCTGTGCATTCGATGGTACGTAAGCTACGAGCTGAGCTACCGGGATCTCGTGGAGATGATGGCCGAGCGTGGGGTTAAACTCGCCCACACCACGGTGCTTCGCTGGGTACAGCGCTTCATGCCGGAGTTCGAGCGGCGCTGGATGCGCTTTGCACGCCCCGTCGGCAAGTCCTGGCGCGTGGATGAGACCTATATTCGCATCCAGGGGCAGTGGCGGTATCTTTATCGAGCCGTGGATAAGCGTGGTAAGACGATCGACTTCCGACCGAGCGAGCATCGCGATATCGAAGCCGCCAAGGCGTTTTTCAGGAAAGCTTTCCTAGCCTCTGGGGCGCCGACGCGAGTAACACTTGACGGACACTGGCCTAGCCATCGGGCACTCTTTGAACTGCGCCGTGAGGCTCGGGTTTGGCGCCGGGTCAAAGTCCGAACGTGTCCGTACCTAAACAACATCGTCGAGCAGGATCACCGCGCCGTTAAGACGCGCGCCGGACCGATGCTGGGTTTCAAGACATTCGTCAATGCGGCAAGGACGATCGCGGGAATTGAGTTTATCCACCGGATCCGGAAGGGTCAGTTCAGGTTGACCCGGAAGCGTGGTCCGACGCCGCAGCCGTCCATGCGGATGGCTTGGAACTTCGCGCTGGCATGACGTAATTACTTGGACGAATCATCGAACCCGCTCGCCTGCTGCGTCCTTGAAGTTGTTGCACCAGAACCCCTTCGCCGACCGCGTGTCGGTGATGATGCAGGGCGAAATTGTCGAGACCGGCCCGGCGAAGCAGGTGCTCTTCAACCCGGCGCACGCCTACACGAAGCAGCTCGTGGCCTCGGTGCCGCTGCTGCGAACCGGATAGCGCGGCATGAAACAATGAGCCGATCTCGGAGTTCGCTCACTCGTGCATTTCCATCGATCGGACTACCCCAAAGTAGCAGTGCCGGGCTTACGGTAACGTCGACGCCTATTACCTTCGTCTAGATGTGGTCCCAAGCATTTGGACAGATTTGCGGGGTTTGTAAGTGGAGTCTCTGCCAGTGGAGGGTTATCGTGTTCAAGGCTGATCTGCCCATGCTCGCGCTTCTTCTGCCGCCGGCGGTCACGCTTCTTTTTCTGATCATTCGCGGGATCCGGCTGCGGGCTGCCCTGAAAAGCGTGCCGATCCGGATACACGTGGGCGGGACCCGAGGCAAGTCGACCGTCTGCCGCCTGATCGCGGCTGAACTGAAGGCCGGCTCGATCCGCACCGTCGCAAAGACCACGGGCACCGACCCAATGCTTATACTTCCTGACGGCGGCGTCAGACCGTGGCGGCGTACGGGGCCGCCGTCCATTGGCGAGCAGCGGCGCTTCGCGCTGCTCGCGAGGCGCCTCGAGGCGCGGGCCATGGTGCTCGAGTGCATGGCGATCCGGCCCGAGTTCGTTCGGGCGAGCGAACGCGACCTGGTCCGCGCCACGATCGCCGTGATCACCAACATCCGCCCCGACCATCTGGAGGACACGCCTTCGATGGACGCGATCACCGAGGGCTTTCTCGGCCTCGTGCCGGAAAATGGCGTAATCGTCGTCAGCGAAGACGCGCTGTCACCCGCGCTGCGTCAGGAGGCGCAGGAGCGCGGAACGGCAGTCGTTGCCGTGAGGACCTCCGGTCTTTCCGCCGATGCGACCAACTTGGCGATTGCCCGTGCAGTTTGCGTAACGGCAGGAGCCGGCGCCGCGGCGCCGGAACCGCATTGCGTCGCGACCGATCCGGGCGCCTTTGCACTTGCGGATCTCGATCTGCACGGGAAGCGCTTTCGATTTGCCAACGCCTTCGCGTGCAACGACGTCGTATCTCTGGATATCTTGTGGAAGGAGCATGCGGATAACGCAGACAATCCTGCTCCGGTCGTCGCGCTGCTGAATCATCGCAATGACAGGCCCCTGCGTTCGCTCCAGTTTCTCGACTACTTCGCCGCGCTGCGGCGCCGGCCGAAGATCCTGCTGCTAGGGAGCACGCCGTGGTTGCGGCGGGCGGCGCGGCATCGCGGCCTGGATTTCGGGACGGTGCCGGGTATGCCGTGGGTTTCCGGGAGCAGGATGCTGGAGCGGATCGCCGCGCGAGTGCCGAGCGGGTCGCTCGTCTGGGGTGTCGGCAATTACCACGGCCGGGGCGCGTCGATCGCACGGGCGCTGGCCGACGGAGGGTACGGATGTTCGCGCTGACGATGACGGTGGGCATCGCGGTCGCCGTCATCCTGCTCGAGCTGACCGGGCTGATCGCCGGCGGCATCATCGTGCCGGCCTACGTATCCTTGATTCTTTTCAGCCCCGCCTCGCTCGGAATGTTGCTGGGCATGGCGCTCGCGGTTCTGCTCGCGCTTCGCTTGCTGGGCCAGGTCATTGCGCTGTATGGCGCGCGTCGCTACGGCATCAGCGTGTTGCTCGGAGGCGTGCTCAACGCCTTCGCGCAGAACCTGCTCGCACCCGCCGCGCTGCCGATCGAATGGTCGGCCTTCGGCTATCTGGTCCCCGGGCTGGTTGCATACCATTTCGACCGGCAGGGTGTCGCGCGCACGGTGCTCATGATTGCGATTGCGGCGCCGCTGGTGCGCGCCCTCGTGCTGCTGCTGAGCTTTTGAGCCAGATCGGATGGCTCCGTTCGATATCCTGCAGGCACCGTCAGACGCAAAGCACCGGATAGGGACGGCGTGGCTGCTGCTGCTCGCCGTGGCCTCTATAGCGTTGTGGCGGATCTCGGAGAACATTTCACTGCGGCTTGGCCCGGACTCCGAGCTCATGCTGCAGGCGGCAACGGTGATGATTCGCGCCTCCGAAGTCATACGCAATGAGAAGCTTTCGAGGGGTCTGCTTCAGGGCAGAAATCTGGATCCGAACCAGACCGGCCTCATCGGTCCGGAATGGTCGGAAACCATGACCACTGTGGGCAGTCTGCAGGCCAAGCGCACGCTGACCAACCCGGACGCCGCGGCGCTGCTCGCGCGCCTGTTTCGCAAGGCGAACCTCCACGCCGGCGATCCAGTGGGAGTGATCCTGTCCGGATCTTTCGTCGGTGGCAATGTGGCGGTGTTGAGCGCCCTCGAGAGTTACGGACTGCGCCCGAGCGTAATTTCTTCGCTGGGGGCATCGATGTATGGGGCGGCCGATCCGACCTTCACTTGGCTGGACATGGAAGCAGCAGTGCGCGCAAAAGGCGTCTGGCGCATTCAATCGACGTGGGCCTCGCTCGGCGGCGAAGCCGGAATGGCCAAAGATCTGGGCGAGGAGGCGCACAGGGCCCTGGATGCTGCGGTTCGGCGATCGGGCGTGCCGTTAATCGAAGGCAGAACGTTTGGGGACGCGGTGCGGGAAAGCGCGGCGGTCCTCGGGTTGGCATCGAATGCAAATACGAAGGCTGCAGCGAAGCCCGGGCTGCTAATCAATGTCGGCGGCGCGCAGCTTGCCTTGGGCGAGTGTCCCGAGGCGGCAGACATTCCGCCCGGACTCATCACCCGGCCAGTGTCATGCAGCCAGGGCACCCCCGGCCTGGTCCAGATCGCACTCGATCATGGGATCCCGGTGCTCAACATATTCAAGGTAAAGGAACTCGCGCAGCATTACGGGCTTCCGCTGGACCCGGTTCCACTTCCTGCTCCCGGCAGGAATCCCTTCATTTACGCGCGCTGACGCGTGGTATTGTTCGCAAAAAAGCGTGCCGCTTACCTCGCGGACGCGAGGAAAGCGCCCAGCCCTTTGGTTCGGACAGCGTCGTATTCCGGCAAGCCGCTCAATTTGAAGCCAGCCTCCGCGTTGGCATCGTTATACGCATTCAGCAATTCCTCGATGGTCGCGATCTGCCGAGCCACTCTGGATGAGAGCGGGTGGCCGGAGGCGTCGAAAGGCACGAACAGGCGCTTGAGTTTCGCGGCGGCGACATAGTTGTCGTCCTTGCCCTCGACAATCAGCGTGGCGTCGGTGCGTCCCCGAAAGCGACCCATCCCCGGATTGGCCGTCTCCGAGAGCAGGGCCTGCGCCTGCGTGTGGTCACCGAACTCGCGGTGGCTCAGGCCGTGGAGATTCTTCGGCGAGGCCATGATGTTCATCGCGATGCCGCGCGCCTGGAGCGCGACAGCGGTCATCGTACCAATCTCGAAGGCGCGCTCGTGCGCGACGATCATGTTGATGATCGGGTACTCCGGATAGGCTTCGTGCATGTCGAGCACGACGTTCACCTTTTCCTGCCGAGCGAGTGTCAGCACCGCGTGCGCGAGGCGCTCGGTGTAGCGCCCGTCGGCTCGCCCGGGATAGGCGCGGTTCAGGTTGCGCGCCTCCGACCCGATCAGCGGTTCCTTGCTCGGATAATGGACGTAGATGTCGGGATCGGGCCACTGGTCCAGGGGATTGGTGAGCCGCATACCGAGGCGAAAACGCCGTGCGCCCGAGGCGCCGGGGATCTCGAAATCGTGAGGAAAGGCTTCCAGCGGTTCGGTGTAGGTGAAGCCGCTCTGGTTGGAATGGGGAATCACGATCAGCCGGCCGCGCTCGACCTGCACGTTTTCCACAACGATGACCGCGGCGAGCACGCCCGAGACTTCCTGCGGGTGCGTGCCGCCGAACAGCAGCAGCGTCGGACCCGGCTGCCTGCCCTCGAGCATGTAGACCGGCGTGTCCGCGGCGGTTCCCCGCAATGAGGGCACGTAGTCGCTCAGCGCGGCGATGCGCGTCACGCCGGCGCCCGGGTAGATCGGCTCGCGCTCTTGCATCGCGTGGAAGAGGGTGCCGGAGGCCCACACGATTGCCACGGCTGCCGCCAGGATCAGCCACCCGCGGATCACGGCTGTCATGGCCTATTTCACTCCGAGCGCGCGAAGCACGAAGGGGACGAACACCATCCCCGCATACAGTTGTTCGCGCCAGTCGTTCGAGCGCAGCACCAGTGCCGCCAAGACCAACGCCACGATGCCGGCGATACCGCGGTATCCGAAAAGCATCAGTTCGTCGATGTACATGTATGCTCCCCCAGTATCAGCTCATGCGCCGGTGAGAAATCGCGCCAGCGGCTTGGCGTAGACGATGAGCGCCATGCTGATCGCAAAAAGCAGCGCGAGCGACGGCAGCGCGGCGCGCACGATGCGCAGCAGCCGGCCCTCGCCGACCACGTAACCGGCCAAAGCGGCGCCGACTGCAGTCGGCGGCATGAATTCCGAGATCGCCGCGATCGACGACAGCGCGCTCACGTTGATGATCATGTCCTGGTCGATGAAGGCGAAGGCGAAGGGCACGCCGAGTATGTTCGCTGTGCCGGCCGAGGTGAGCACGCCGCCCAGCACCGGCAGAGTGACGAGCAGCATTTGCAGCCAAGGCGCGCCGGCGGCCATGGGCTGGATCACCAGCCAGCCCCGCATCCCGGTGAGGGTCATGATCTGGACCAGCATGCCTACTGCCACAAGTGCCGCAGCCAGGTACAAAGGCGTGCCCGACAACGCGGTCTGCACCGAGGCCCGGAACGCGCGCAGGCCGACGAACGGAAGCATCAGCAATCCGGTGACGACGAGTACCGCCGGAACGCCGGGGTCGTAAATTTGCGCTGGAAACAGTCTGAGCAGCAGCCAGAAGCCGAGCACCAGGGCAAGCGGAGTCGCGCCGAGCAGGGCGTGCCGGACGGGCACCCCGGCGTCATTCTCGCGCCGGTCGATTTCCTTCGGTGCGCCGCTCCGGCGCGCGAACAGCCAAACGGAAAACAGAGCGACAGGTACCGAGATCAGCAGCAGCGTGCGGTCGAAGTTGAGGAACGGCATGTTGACGCCGTCGGCGATCATCATCGCCGGCAGATTGACCGGAGGCGCGATCATTCCGCAGGTAGCCTCCAGCGCGATAAAGGCCGCCGCGTCGTGGGGCGAGAGGCCGATACGCCGCAGGACCGGCGCGGCGAACGCGCCTACGGTCAGCACCGCGACTCCGGCCAGGCCGGTGAACATGCCGGCGGCGAAAAGCAGCGCCGCGACGGTAGCGAGATTGCGCACCGCGTGGAAGCGCGTCAGGCGCAGCAGCCCCTGCGAGAAACCCTCCGCGAGACCCGCCTGCCGCGCCGCCTGGCCGAACCAAGCCCCCGCGAACAGGGCAAGCATCAGATTGAGGTAGCCGAAGCTGCCTTCGACGAAGTGTCGGAATGGAAACTCGAGCGTGCCGGCGACGCCGGACACGATGGCCGCCGCTGCAAGCGCGAGCGGGAAGGACCAACGCAGCACCCGCAGGAAAAAAAAGAATGCGGCGGCGCAAAGAAGCAGCTGCAGCGGTGGGGACATTCAGTGGCCCGACTGGCCGGAAATCATGGGGCAGGAAGGCCGGGCGATTTCGCCTCTGGGCCGCGGTCCGGGCAGTGCTCTACTTGAAGGCGGCCGCGAGGATCTTGCCCGACTCCAGCGGTTGCTTGATCAAAGTGAGCGGGATCTTTTTCTCGGCGGCGAGTTTGGTGAAATAACCGTCGGCATTCCCGTCGTCCCAGACGATCAGCCAATCGGAGGCGGGCGCCACCAGCTCCACGATCTCCTTGGACAGGCCGGTGCGCCGCTCGGCGCCGCCGATATGCATGCCGATAACCCGGATCTTCTTTTCGCGTGCGGCGGCGAGCAGATCTCTGGTGCGCGCCAGCTCGGTGTCCGCGGTTACGCCGGCGGCGCCGAATCCCTTCACGCTCGCACCGAAGGCAATCACCAGGGTCTTTACCTTGTCCAGATCCGCAACCTTGGCGAGCGCCTTGTACTCGTTGGCCACGCCGGCGCGCGTGAGCAGTGTCTTGGCGGTAAAGCCGTCGAGCGACTGGCCCGAGGATGTCACCAGAACCGGGAGCTGCGCCTTGAGCGGCGTGCCCTGCCCCGATGCGGCGAACGACGCGCACGCGAGGCAGGCTGCCGCAAGTAACGCTGAAACACAGTTGCGCATTGGTTCGACGCTTTCTCAGTAGCCCGACACGAAGTCTCGTCCCTGCCGCGCCGCGGCGCCGGAGTACGTGCCACTCGCCGGATCGATCACGATCACGTTGGTCGTTCCCGCTGCGACATTGCGGTTCTTGCCGATATCGGGAACATTGTGGCCCGCGGCTTTCATCCTGGCCCGGATGTCCTCGGGAATCCCCGGCTGAAGGTGAACCTCGGTGCCGCCGGTGTAGTGGTAGGTGTCGCCCCAGATCACGCGCGGCGCGCTGACGGCGGCGAATGCGTCCATGTCGAAATCGATCATGTTGACGATCGGCTGGGCGATTCCGTACATCGTGGATTCGGCACCGGCTCCGCCCACCACCATGTACAGTTTGTCGTTCTTGAACAGCATGCCGGGCGCCAGTGTCCAGCGATTGCGCTTTCCGGGCGCCATGACCAGGTTGCCCGGTTTCTCACCGGTCCAGACATTTTCGTCGATGTCGAACCAGTCCATGCCGTTGGACAGCAGCAGCCCGGTTCCCTCGACGACGATGCCTGATCCCCAGAAATTGCCCAGCGTATTGGTCATCGACACCGCATTGCCCCAGCGGTCGATCACAGACATGTGGGAGGTCGCCGTCTTGGAGGGCAGATCGAGGCTCGCCTGCTTGACGGTCTTCATGTCGAAGCGGCCCGCGGCGATGCGTTGCCTGATCTCCACGGCGTAGTCCTTCGACAGCATCTTCTCGATCGGGATGTTGACGAATGCCGGATCGGCCACATACTTGTAGCTGTCCATGTAAGCGTGCTTGGACACCTCAACCATGGTGTTGAGGTATTCGAACGAGTTGTGCTTGAGCGCCTTCAGGTCATAGCCTTCGAGCACATTGAGCATCTGCATCCAGGTGACGGCCGCCGAAGGCGGCGGAGTGCTATAGACCTTATGGCCCCGATAGTTGGTTTCGATCGGCTTTCTCCAGATGACCTTGTAGGCCAGCAGGTCCTCCTTGCTGATCAGTCCGCCGTTTTTCTGCATGTAGGCGACCAGCTTGTCGCCTACCGACCCGCCGTACAGGGCTTTCGAACCCATCTTGGCAAACAGGCGATACGTGGCCGCCAGATCCTTGCGAATCTGCAGGGCCCCCACGGCCGGCGCGTTGCCATTGACCAGGAACTCCTTGTTCCAACCGTCATAGATGCCCAATTCGGTGACGTGCCGCCGGATATGGAACGCGCCGTCGAAATCAAGCGGCCTCCCGGTTTCCGCATAACCGATCGCATCCTCCCAGAGCGAGGCCCACTTGAGCTTGCCGCATTTCCTGTGCACGGCTTCCCAGCCCTTGAGGTTCGCCGGAACTGTCGGAGCCCAGAAGCCCCGAAGTTTTTTCTCCAGCGTGTACTGCGCGGCATTGGTCGCCTTGGGCGCGACGCCGTCGTAGTCGATAGCCGAAAGGTCCATTTTCTTGGCGTCCCACAGCAGTGCGAAGCCCGAACCTGCCGGCCCCATCATGTCGGGCATCATCACGCTCAAGGTCGCCGCAGTGGCGATCGCCGCGTCGCACGCGGTCCCGCCTGCGCGCAATGCGCGTATGCCCGATTCGACCGCCAGAGGGTGGCCGGCCACAACCATTCCGTTCTTGGCGACGATCGTCCTGTCGACGGCCGAGGCTTGGCCCGCGAAAATCAGGAACACCGACGCCGACAGTATGCCGACCGTCGACTTGCGAATACAAGGCGCAGAAAAAGTGCTCATGATTCCTCCGTTTGGGTGCGCAAGCTGCATGAATTCGTTTTTCCTGCCCCCCCAAAAAACTTTAACACAAAACATTCTCAAATTCCCACGCTTCACGGGGCAAGTATCAGCGTTAGTTGAACACTTCTTATTCCAGAACTGATACCGCAGGGATACCAGCGGCGCAACTCTCACTGAGATGTTCATGAATGGATGTGCCCCGCAAATACTGGATCAGCCGGCCGCAGCCACGAGCGAGTACTCGTGATGCAGCCCGCCCAACACCGATCTGGCCTGCACCGCGAGATGCGGGTTCAATTGATGCCGCGAATCACGGTTGGCAGCCGACGCAGCCCTCACCGGCGGATCAGGAACGGGTTCCGTTGGACCTTTTTAATCGGCGCATTGATATCGGGCCGTCCCCCGTTTGGTTGCTGTCACGCAGCAGACCTATTCTTGAACAATCACCTCCGCTCGCGTCGAAGTAAAGCGTTTCAACGCGGTCACCCTTGTTGAATATCCGAGCCAAGCACCGTTTGTTTCAGAATAAGTTCGATGAGGCGAGGGCGGATTTCAAAGCGGCATTGGATGCCTGCTCCGAACGAGGGTTCGGCAAGTTACGCGGGGAAATCGCAAAGAATGGCTTTGCTACCGAAATCGTAGAGGAAGGCTTTATTCCTCAGAATCAGGAAAGGTATTTCCGGAACATGCTGGGTTATATGGAATTCCCAAATGGGTTCCCGTGTTGCAGACGCTTTCCTTATGTGCATGCTGTCGCCACGACCCCGGCGCAGCGACTGGGCTTACTGCTTCGCTCATCCACCCAGTCGTATCAGCCTTCCCCGATATGGCTGTGGGTCGGCCTGCGCATCGTCCTTTTCGAGGCTTGCTCGGCGTTCACTCGCGTTACAGCCTGCACACTCGCGCTGTCACCGTATTTCGTGACACGCTTATCCGAAGGCTTCAGCCATTTCGTTTCCTCCATAGCTGCTCCGGTTGCTTCCGGCTGGA
>JADGRQ010000083.1 GCA_017880775.1 Burkholderiales bacterium
AGGCCAAAACGGCCAGGACGAAGCAAAACAGTCCGAACATGGTCCACTTACGTTAGGCGATTCCTTCGGCTAATCAATACGGATGAAGTTCTCGGTACATACACCGGCATGAGGTGGTGGGATATCCTGGTGCTGAGGTGCTGAGCATTGCGGCGCCACCCACTCTGCTCGTTCGGGCGTTCTCAACGTTGCTCCAGCACGCGCAACTCAGTGTCCGCCATTCTGAGCCGCTTTGAGAGCGCGAGCGCGAGCCGTTCGAAAAATTCGCCGCAGAGCGCGGGGTTCGTGCGCATCAATTTATCGAAGCGCTTGCGCGAGAGCACGTAGAGGTCTGTTGGCGTCTCCACTTCGGCGTCGGCCGAACGCCCCTGATGATCGAGAAACGCGAGTTCGCCGAAGAAGTCGCCTGCCTCGAAGGTTGTGAGATGATGGCGCTTGTCGCCCGTGAGCGGCAGCAGCGCGTGGACCCGGCCGCGGCGCACCAGGAACATGTCGTCGGTCTGGTCGCCGGAGGAGAAGACCCGACCGCCTGACTTGACTGAAATCTCGGTAACCGCGCCGGCAAGCTCAGCGATTTCCTTGGTTCCAAGCCCGGCTAACAGCTCGATCTGTTGGAGGGCGAGCGGCGCGGTTTGATCGTGCGGCTCCCAGCCGGCCGCTTCGAGAATCCTTTCTTCCATCCACTGGATCGCGCCGTCGCGCGTATCGAATATGCGGATACCGCCGTGCGCACGCACCAAACCGAGTTCGACAAGGTAATTCTCGATGTCGTAATGCGTCGGCAGGCTCGAAGGCATGCCGCTGAAAAGCAGTTCTCCGCCGCGCTCCTGGAGCCGCTCCTTCATCTGTTCCAACAAATGCGCGGCGGTGAAATCCATCGACTGCACCCGGCGGAGGTCAAAGAGCAGATATCGCAAGGTCCGAAGATCCTTCTCGAGTTCCGAGAACAGCGCGTCGGTCGTGCCGAAGAAAAGATTTCCGTGCAGTTGCACTACCATGGCCTGGTCACCGTCGCGCTGCAGTAGGTCGCTTTCGGCGACCAGGCGCCGGCGCTTCGAGCGCGTCGCACGCAGATCGAACTTGCTGATAATGACCGAGCCCCGGATCTGATCGCGGATGAAAAGAAAGATCGCGAGGCAGATTCCAGTCGCCGAGGCGGCGATCAGGTCGAATTGCGCGACAATCAAGACCGCCACGATGACGCCGAAGTCCAGCCGCGTGGACGGCTGCAGCGCCAGCCGGAAGATGCCTTTGTCGAACATTCGCCAGGCCACTGCGAGGAGCAATCCGGCGAGCGCCCCGATCGGCACCCAGGCGATCAAGCCTCCGACCAGCACGAAAGCCGCCACCACGAACGCCCCTTCCATCACGCCCGACCAGGACGAGCGTCCGCCGCTGGTGATGTTGACGAGCGTCGGCCCCATCGTTCCCGCCCCCGGCATGCCGCCAACCAATGCCGACGCCGCGTTCGCCACGCCTTGTCCGAGAAGTTCGCGGTTGGAATCGTGTCGACTGCGCAGGAGTGCATCGACCACCACTCCGGTTTTCAACGTATCGATGGAAAGGAGCAGCGAAAGGGTGAGCGACGAGACGAGGACGAGCCCGATATCGGCGGGGCGCACCGCGACGAGCGCCGCGAGCCGCAAATTGACACTCTCGACCAACGACCCGCTCGTCTCGATCGGCCCGATAACGAGTGGATTGCCCGTAAGCTTCAGGAGGTCTGGGTTGAACGCGGCGAGCGCGAAATACGCCGCGATGCCGGCAAGGAGCCCGATGATCGCTGCGGGAACCTTCTGGACGATGCGTGGTGCGAGCGTGATCGCGAAGATGGTCACCGCGCCGACCGCGATCGCGGTCCAACTCCACAACTCCGGAGATATGAGCCCGCGCGCTAGGGGCACGTTCTTGGGCAAGCCGAGCAGCTTCGGCAATTGCCCAATCGCAATGACCACCGCGACTCCGGACAGATAGCCGCTGACCACTTGATACGGGATGAACTTGATCAGGCGCCCAGCCCGCACCATCCCGTAGAGCAGCTGCAACAACGCCGCGAGCAGCGCGGTGAGCGACAGCAGCACCGCGATTCGACTCGGCGAATAGTTGCTCTCCGCGAACTGGAGGGCGAGTGCCGACAATACAGCGGCCGCCGGCGCACAAGGTGCGCTGATAAACCCGCCGTTCCGGCTCACCAGTGGAGCGATGATCCCGAGCGTCGCGGCACCGAGGATGCCGGCCAGCGCGCCTTCGCCCGCGTGCTCCGGCCCGATCCCGGAATAGACAAGCACCCCGAACGCGATCGAGGACGGCAGCGCGACCAGCATCGCGGCGAGGCCGCCCCACGCATCGTTGGTGAAACCGCCCGAGGTTGTTTGCGGCGTGTTCGTCATCATCAATTTGAAGCTTGGCCCGCATGCGCGCAATCCGCGTTGATCAATGTCAACGAGGCCTCCCCGGTCGCAGCTCATCGCTGCTTGCCCGGGCCGATGAGGTCATCCAATGAGACGGCTCGATGTCGCTTATGGCAGTGTGTCACGAGTATCGCCGGTCCATACGGCGATGCGCAACTGTACGAGAGATGAAGGAGGGCCCTTCGAGATCGACAATCAGGTGATGATCTCAAGCCACCGCAAGCTGCTGTCGTCAAAAGCGATAGTGGTGAGCGTTGCGGAAACGGCGGGACAAGATCCCGTCAGGCAAGGTTGAGAGAGGCGAGCGCAAGCAAACCGCTGATGACGTGTCGAAAAGCGATTA
>JADGRQ010000041.1 GCA_017880775.1 Burkholderiales bacterium
AAACCAGGCTCTCCGAAGTGATCGGGGCGACCGAGTACAAGGGACGCCGCAAGACGCTGCGGGACATGGATGACGCAGTCCTGCGGGAAGCGCGCAAGCGCAGGTGATTGCGCTCGACACCAATGTCGTCGTCCGCCTGCTGGTGAATGACGATCCCGGGCAGACGCGCCGCGCGCGCAAGCTGCTCGAGTCGCGCACCGCGCTTCTCGTTCCGACCGTGCTACTCGAGACGGAATGGGTTCTGCGCGGAGCCTACGACATCGGCCGTCCCGCGATCGCTGCTTCGCTCCGCAAGTTCGTTGGCTTGCCCAGCATCGCCCTGGGGAACGCCGAGGCGGTCGCCCACGCGCTCGAGTGGTTCGAAGCAGGACTGGATTTCGCCGACGCGCTGCACCTGGCGCTCGCCGGAGACGCCGAGGGGTTCGCGACGTTCGACGCGCGGCTCGCGAAGCGGGCGCGCCGCATCACGGCGCGCGACGTAACCGCGTTGTAGGAAATCGGGGTCAGTGCCGCCTCGCGGCCCCTACCGGAACTCGTCTGCCGTGCGCGGATCTTCCGGATTGGCCGAATGTTACCCGTCGCGAAGACGAGGGCGGATCCGCCCCTACCAGGCGAGCTCGAGGATTTCCTTCACGTCGGCCGGACTCCTGATCGGTCTCGGGTTCTTCAGCACCGGAGCGTAAGTCATCGAGCGTTCGGCGATCGCGTCGAAGTTCTCGCGCTTGATACCGACTGCGCGCAGCGAACCGGGCTGGCCCAGGCCGGCCACCAGATCGGCCACCAGATCGGCCGCCGATCGGTCCGGCGCACCCATCGCTGCCGCCAATGCGTGCTGGCGCTCGCCATTGACGGCGCAGTTCCAGCGCAGCACCGACGGCAGCATCACGCACGAGGTATGACCGTGCGGGACGCCGAAGCTGGCACCGAGCGCGTAGCCGATGCCGTGGCTGGCGCCCATGCCAACGCCGGCGGCGGATGCCGCGATCGCCTGCCACATGCCGAATTGCGCTTCGAGCCTGTGCTCCAGGTCGCGCGGGTTGGCCTTGATTCGCGGCAGCGATCGCGACAGCAGCCGAAGCCCTTGCAGCGACAACGGCTCCGTGGCCGGATTGGCCAGCGCCGAGCAATAGGATTCGACTGCATGGTCCACTGCGCGGATGCCGGTGGAGAGCAACAGCCATTCGGGCGTATCGAGGGTTACCGCAGGATCGAGGATCACTGACCGGGGCACGCACAGGCGGTGGCTGAACATGTGCTTGGTGCTCGTCTGCAGGTCGGTGACGCCGGCGTTTGGCGTGAACTCCGATGCCGAGAGCGTCGTCGAGACCGCGATCATGCGGATCGGCTCGGGCGGCATGTCGGCCTTGGCGCGCAGCGCCGCGCCGGAACCGGAGCGATACGGCTCCATCGCCGCCGGACTGTCAAGCCCGTGCCAGAGGCAGATCTGCAGCGCTTTCGTGGCATCGATCACCGACCCACCACCCACGGCGACCAGCAGATCGGCCTGCGCTGCGCGAGCGGCCGCGGCAGCGGCGATCACGTCCTCGCGCGGGCTATGCGCGCGGATCGCGGAGCGGGTGCCCACGTGGCGCGAACCCAAAGCCCTGACGATGCGCTGCAGGGGACCGTCATCCAACCGGCTCAGCGAGCCGGTGGAGATGACGAAGACGCGCCCGGCGCCGTAACGGACGGCCTCGGTGACGACTGCGCTGTCAGCCGGTGTCCCGAAAACGATGCGTTCCTGCGCCTGTACGGTGAAGCTGCCGGCCTTCAGTCCTGCGTGGCTGTCAATCATTGCTAGATTGTCATCACCGTCCGGCGGTAGTACTTCAGCTCCTCGATCGACTCGAGGATGTCGGCCAGTGCCTCATGCTTGCCTTCCTTGGCGACGCCTTTGGCGAGTTCCGGCTTCCAGCGCCTGACCAGTTCCTTAAGCGTCGATACATCGAGATTGCGGTAGTGGAAATACGCCTCGAGCTTCGGCAGCCAGCGCGCCATGAACCTGCGGTCCTGGCAGATCGAGTTGCCGCACATCGGCGAGGTGCCCGCCGGAACGTACTCGCGCAGGAACGCAATCGCCGCCGCCTCGACCTGCCCCTCATCGAGCAGCGACGCGCGCACCTTCTCGATCAAGCCGGACTTGGCATGGGTGGATTTGTTCCAGCTGTCCATCGCGTCGAGCACCTCGTCGGGCTGGTGGATCACCTGCACCGGCGCCTCGGCGAGAACGTTGAGCTGGGCGTCGGTGACGACGATCGCCAGCTCGATGACGCGGTCGCTGTCGGGCACCAACCCGGTCATTTCCATGTCGAGCCAGACGAGATTGCTCTGATCCTGGGGCATAGCCGGCGATCCGATCTTTATCACGCTGAAGTAACAAGGTATTCTGTCACAAGTGGCGGCACAGACCTTTACCTGGATTTTCCTCGCGGCGCTCGCCGTCGCAACGGCGACGCGGCTGTGGCTCGCGCATCGCCAGGTCCGCCATGTGCGCGAGCATCGCGACCGGGTTCCCGAGACGTTCGCCGCGCTGGTCCCGCTCGCAGCCCATCAGAAGGCTGCCGACTATAGCGCGGCAAAGGCTCCGCTCGGGGTCCTCGACATATTGATCGGCGCGGCGGCCCTGCTCACGCTGACGCTCGGCGGAGCCCTCGACTGGATTGCCTCGCAGTGGTCGCGCGTGTTTGAGGCGGGCGGCACCGCGCACGGCGTGGCGCTCGTCGGCAGCGTGGTGGTGCTGCTCTCGGCGCTCGACCTTCCGCTCGCAATCTACCGGACCTTCGTGGTCGAGGCGCGTTTCGGGTTCAACCGGATGACCCCGGCGCTGTTCGCCGCAGACCTCGCCCGGCAGGCGCTGCTCTCGGCCCTGCTGGGAGTGCCGCTGCTGGTGCTGGTGCTGTGGCTGATGCAGCGCATGGGCGAGCAATGGTGGCTGTATGTCTGGCTCGCGTGGATGGGCTTCAACCTGCTGGTGTTGACGATCTACCCGACGTTCATCGCGCCGCTGTTCAACAAGTTCACGCCGCTTGCCGATGCGCAGCTTGCCGCGCGGATCGCGCGGCTGCTCGCGCGCTGCGGCTTTCGCTCGCAGGGCCTGTACGTCATGGACGGCTCGCGCCGCTCGAGCCATGGCAATGCCTACTTTACCGGCTTCGGCGGTGCCAAGCGGATCGTGCTGTTCGACACGCTGATCGCGCGACTCGCGCCGGCCGAGATCGAGGCCGTGCTGGCGCACGAGCTCGGGCACTACAAGCGCCACCACGTCTGGAAGCGCGTTGCGCTGCTGTTTGCCGCAAGCCTGGGGCTGCTGTGGCTGCTCGGCCGGCTGATCGGAGAGCCGTGGTTTTACGCCGGCCTCAATGTCGAATCCCGTGGCACCGCCGTGGCGCTGCTGCTGTTCTTCCTCGTGATACCGCTGTTCACCTTTTTCCTGCAGCCGCTCACCAGCCTGTATTCGCGCAAGCACGAGTTCGAGGCCGACGCCTATGCAGCCGCGAACGCGGATGCCGCCGATCTGGCGCAGGCGCTGGTCAAGCTCTACCAGGACAATGCCGCAACACTGACGCCGGATCCGCTGCATTCGGCGTTCTACGACTCGCACCCGCCGGCTGCAACGCGCATCGCGCGCCTGCAGCAGTTGCCCGCTGCAGCATGAGGGAGAATCCGATGACCGCAAGCGATCTCGCCAGCAGGAAATGCAAGCCCTGCGAGGGCGGCGTGCCGCCCTATACGGAGCAGCAGGCCAGGGCCATGCTCGCGCAACTGAAGGGCTGGGTGATTGAACAGGGAAAGCTCGTCAAGCTCTATCCTTTCACCAACTATTACCAGACCATGGCGTTCGTCAACGCGCTCGCCTGGGTCTCGCACCGCGAAGACCATCACCCGGACCTCGCGGTGGGTTACAACAAGTGCCGTGTCGAGTATTCCACGCACGCAGCCGGCGGACTGACCGAGAACGATTTCATCTGCGCCGCCAAGTGCGACCGGCTGTTCAAGCTGTGATGCGCTGCGTCGCGCCGGCGTGAGCGGCAAGCTCGAGCGCGGCACGGTGATCGCGGCGCACCGGCGCGAGAGCCTGGTGCGCTCCGAAGATGCTTCCCTGCTGCGCTGCCTGGCGCGCGGGCGCGCGTTGCGCATCGCGTGCGGCGACCGCGTCTCGTTCAGTCGCGGCCCGTCCGGCGAAGGCGTGATCGAGGAAATTGCACCGCGCACGAACGAGTTCGCGCGGGCAGCGCAGCACCGGCGCAAGGTGATCGCCGCGAACCTCACGCAGGTGATGATCATGGTTGCCTGCGAGCCGACCTGGGACGACGAACTGGTTTGCCGCATGCTGGTGGCCGCCGAGGACGCCGACCTGCCGGTGGTGCTGGTGCTCAACAAATCGGACCTCGCGGAGCTGCGCGAAAGTTCGCTCGCGCGCCTCGAGCCGTTCCGCGGCCTAGGCTACCCGCTGGTCGAGATCGCGGCGCGAAACGACGCCGAGCCGCTGCGCGCGTACCTCGCCGGCCGGCGCACCCTACTCGCCGGGCAGTCGGGCATGGGCAAGTCGACGCTGGTCGGCGCGCTGGTGCCGCAGGCCGACGTGCGCATCCGCGAGATCTCGCGTTATCTGGATGCGGGGCGCCAGACGACGACCACCGCCCGCCTGTATCGCCTCGACAACACGAGCGAATTGGTGGATTCGCCAGGCGTATCCGAGTTCGGGCTGGCAGGATTCTCGCTGCAGTCGCTGGCGAAGGGATTTCGCGAGATCGCGCAACACGCAACCGCTTGCCGCTTTCGCGATTGCCGCCATCTGGTCGAGCCCGGATGCGCGGTCGAAGAAGCCGCCGGGCGCGGCGCGATCCATTCGCGCCGCCTCGCGCTCTACCGCCAGATCGCGCGCGCATGAAGCGCGTCTTCAGCTCGCTCAACCTGGCCGAGATCCACCACGCCAGGAATCTGCTGGAGGCCGAAGGCGTACGCGCCTTCGTGCGCAATGAATTGCTGTCCGGGGCAGTGGGCGAATTGCCGTTCACCGAGTGCCAGGCCGAACTGTGGATCGCGGACGCCTCGGATTCGGTGCGCGCCGAGCGAGTGCTGCGCGAGGGGCTGGTGCGAGGCGCCGGAATGGGCGCCCCATGGCAATGCGCCTGCGGGGAGATCCTGGAGGCCCAGTTCAGCCAATGCTGGCGTTGCGGACGAAATCCGTCACCCTAGCGCCCACGCGGCCGAGAGCATGAGCAATACGAATACCCACAGTACCAGCGCCCGCCAGAGCAATCCGACGGTGCTGTCGAGGAATGGCGTTTCCGCACTTTCCCCCAGACCGAGTTCCGGCCGCGCCTCCGCGCCGCCTGCCGCGTCCGCGATCGGCATGCCGAGGCGAACGCCCATCGCCCCCGCGCCGGCCGCGAGCACGATGCCGGCGAGCGGGTCGCGCCACGCGGCCGCCTGCGTCCGCCAGCAATAGATCGCATCCTCAAAATCGCCGACGACCGCGAACGCTGCCGCAGTCAGCCGCACCGCCGGCCACTCGAGCCAATAGAGAACGCGCGTCGCGAGCGCGCCGAATGCGCCGAGCCCGCCCCAGCGCCGGGCGAGAAATACGCTGAAGCGATAAAGCAGCGCGCCGCTTGGCCCGGGCAGCAGAACGAACCAGAACAGCACCGCAAATACGTGCCGGTGCGATGCCAGCAACGCCTCCTCGATCGACAGGCGCACCACCTCCTCGCGCGTGCGGTGCTCGGCCATCTCGCCGCGCCAGGTGCCGATCAGATCGCGCGCGCGTTCGAGGTCCCCGGCTGCGAGAGCCTTCTGAATGCCGGTGAAGAAATGGCTGAACTGGCGAAAACCCAGCGTCAGATAGAGCGCAACCACGTTGAATGCAAGGGCCAGCAGCGGATGCACGCGGTGCAGCACGACATGCAGTGCCAGCGCGCCGAGCACGACCGGCGCAACCGCAATCATCCATGCGACCGTTCCATGGCGGGCTTCACCGGCGTTGAAGCGCTCCTCCAGCCAGCCGGCATAGCGCGCCAGAAACCCGAAGTACGCCTTGCGGTCGGCGAGCGGCCGCCACTGCTCGAGCAGCAGGGCGGCGATGATCGCGAGTACGCTCATGCGGCCGACGATATCACAGGCGCGCGGGCGGAAATATCGCCTCGACGCTAGAATCCGCTCGCCATGGTGATCACGGCGCCGTTTGGTTACGACGAGATCGTGCCGCTGCAGAAGCAGCATCGCGTGCTGATGCCGCAGGGGGCCACCCCCGCCTTTTGCCGGCAATCGAACGCGCTGGCCGTTTCCGCGTCCGAGTTCACCGCGGCGGGGCGCGATTACCCGATCGTGTTCGCCAGCGCCGATGCGGGTAAGACCTATGCGCCGGTGATCGTGCTCGGGCTCGCCGAGGGCTCGAACCTGTTCATCGGCGCCCAAGGCGAGTGGGACTCCACCGTCTACCTGCCGGCGTTCGTGCGCCGCTATCCATTCTGCATTTCAAAGCTGTACGTCGACGGCAACCCCAGTGGCGAGCGTGTGGTGTGCGTGGCCAAGGCCTACGTCGACGATGGCGGCGTCGCGCTGTTCGACGCGCAGGGCAAGCCAGCGCCGCGCTGGCAGGCCACGGAGCGGCTGCTCTCGGATTACGAAGCCGACCTCGACCTCACTGCCCAGATGTGCGCGGCGCTCGCGCGCCTGCGGCTGTTCAAGCCATTCACGATGCAGGTTGTCGAAGGCGGCCGCAGCGGCGTGAAGGTGCGGGGAATGTACCGGGTGGACGAGGCGAGCCTGCACGAGCTCGAGCCCGCCAGCCACAAGGTTCTGGTCAACAAGGGTTTCATGGGCCGCATCTACGCCCACCTGCATTCGCTGGAGAATTTCCAGCGGCTCTACGCGCGCGCAGCGCGCGCCGAAGGCAGGCAATACTAGCGCGACAGGCGACGCTGCAGGTTGACCAGCATCCCCGCGGTCGCGCCCCAGATGTAGTAGTCGCGCCATGGAATCGCGAAGAAGTGGCGGGTTTCTCCCTGGAACTCCCGCGAGTGACGCTGATGGTTGGCGGGGTCGAGCAGGAACGCGAGCGGCACCTCGAACACCTCGTCGACCTCGTGGCCGTCCGGGCTGAGTTCGAACGGCGGCGTCACAAGCCCGACCACCGGCGTGATCCTGTAGCCGGTTCGCGTGTGATAGTCGCCGAGCCGGCCGAGCAGTTCGACGCGCTCGGCCGCCAGTCCGATTTCCTCGAAAGTCTCCCGCAGCGCGGTGTGCTCCGGGCTGGGGTCCTCCGGTTCGGCGCGGCCTCCCGGAAAACTGATCTGGCCGGAGTGGTTCTTCAGATGCACGGTGCGCCGGGTGAACAACACTGTGGCTTCGGCTTCGCGCAGCACGATCGGCACCAGCACCGAGGCTGGCGTGAGCTCCGACGCTTCGGGGCGAACCCCCTGATCGCCGTAGATCGTGACGAAATGCACGTCGGAGCGCGCAAAACTCTGACGCAAAATGGCGGGATCAATCATCAGCGTCGGTTCGCCCTATAATGCATATTGTATCCAGACGAAAGGACATTGCATGAAGGTCAAGGCTCTGCTGTTCGCATTCGCGCTGGCCGTCACCCCCGCGATGGCCGCTACGCCCGCGACGGGAGAAAATTGCCCCAACGAGATGAAAGCGATCGATGACGCTCTTCCCAACGTGAAGCAGAGGACGGCTGCGGACATGAACGAAATCAAGCGCCTGCGCACCGAGGGCGAGAAGCTGCACAACGAAGGCAAGCACACCGAGGCGATGGCCGCGCTCGGCAAGGCGAAGCAGATGATCGGCATCAAGTAACCGGTATCCGCAAAACAAAAACGCCGCGCTATGCGCGGCGTTTTTTCCTCGGGTGCAGCTACTTGATGGCCTGCAGCTGGTCGTACACGTCCTTCGGCCAGGGCAGCGCGGAGCCATCGGGCTGTTTGCCTTGGTCGTAGTACTGCTGCACCGCGGCGATGAACGGCCCGCGATCGACCTTCACCACGATCTTGCCGCGCTTCTCGAACTCGCCGACCAGCTTTTTCTCGCTTTCGATGATTTCCCCGGTTGCGCGCGCCGCCGCCTCGCGGAAGACATCCGAGAACACCTTTTTGTCCGCGTCGGAGAGCTTGTTCCAGAGCGGTCCGCCGACGATGGTCAGCAAAGCGTCGGTGATGTGCGCGGTAAGGTTGATATGCGACTGCACCTCGTAGAACTTTTTCGCGTCGATGGTCGGCAGCGGGTTCTCCTGCGCGTCCACGGTCTTGTTTTGCAGCGCGAGGTACACTTCGGCGAATGCGATCGGGGTCGAGTTTGCGCCCACGGCCTTCGGGAACAGCGTATACAGCGGCGCATCGGGCACGCGAATCTTCAACCCCTTCATGTCCTCCGGCTTGTTGAGCGCCTTGTTGGCGGTGGTCTGGCGGTTGCCGTAGTAGGTGATCGCGAGCACCTTGTTGCCGCTGGTCGCCTTGCTGTAGCCGTCGGCGAGATCGTCGAACAGCTTGGAAGTGGAATACTTCTTCCAGTGTTCAAAGTCGCGGAACACGAACGGCGCGCCGCCGATCGAGATCGGACCGTAGCTGCGGCCTGCGAACAGCTGCCCGGTGTAGATGATGTCGACCGTGCCCAGCGTCAGGCCCTGGTTGATGTCGGTTTCCTTGCCGAGCGAAGATGCTGGAAACACTTCCATCGTGTAGCGGTTGGCGGTGCGCTTGTCGATCTCGCCCGCCGCCCAGACTGCGGCCGTATGGTAGGGCTCGCTGGTCTCGTAGACATGAGCGAACTTCAGCTTCTGCTGGGCAGCTACGGGCACCGGCTTGGGGGCCTCGGCTTTGGGAGGCTCGGGCTTTTTCTGTTCGCCGCAGCCGATCAATCCGACCGCGGCGATGGCCGCAATCGCGGCAATTCTGAATTTCATGACTCCTCCTCAAATCTTAGTCCCGCTACGGCTCCAGAATGATCGACCCGGTGGTCTTGCGCGCCTCGAGGTCGCGATGCGCCTGCGCGGCGTCGGCGAGCTTGTAGCGGCCTGTGATCGAGACATTGACCTTGCCCGACTTCACCACGTCGAACAGCGCGCTCGCCGCTGCGGCGAGGTCCTCGCGCGCAGCGATATAGGTGCCCAGCGTCGGACGCGTCACGTACAGCGAGCCCTTCGCCGACAGCACGCCAAGGTTGACCGGCGGCACCGGGCCCGACGCGTTGCCGAAGGACACCATCAGGCCGCGCGGCCGCAGGCAGTCGAGCGAGCCTTCCCAGGTGCTCTTGCCCACCGCGTCGTAGACCACGGGCACGCCCTTGCCGCCGGTAATCTCCTTCACGCGCTCGGTGAAATTCTCGCGCGAGTACACGATCACGTGGTCACAGCCGAGCTTTTTCGCGAGCGCCGCCTTTTCATCGGAGCCGACCGTGCCGATCACCTTCGCGCCGAGCGCCTTGAGCCACTGCACCGCGATGGATCCGACACCGCCTGCAGCAGCATGAAACAGCACCGTATCGCCAGGCTGCACGGCATAGGTTCGGTGGATCAGGTACCACACCGTCATGCCTTTCAACATGATCGAGGCGGCCTGCTGGTCGCTGATGCCTTCGGGCACCTTCACCAACCGGTCCGCGGCGTACAAGCGCACCTCGCAGTACGAACCCGGGGGCGCGCCCGTATAGGCGACGCGATCCCCTGCTTTGAGGCCGGATACGCCCGGTCCAAGCGCTTCGACCACGCCCGCACCTTCGTTGCCTGCACCCGAAGGCAGGGTCATCGGGTAGAGGCCCGAGCGCTGGTAGGTGTCGATGAAGTTGACGCCGATCGCCGTGTGGCGAATGCGGGCCTGTCCGGCGCCCGGCTCGCCGACAGGCAGATCGTCCATCTGCAGCACTTCGGGTCCGCCGGTTTTGTGGAAACGCACTGCTCTTGCCATGCGCGCACTCCTTGATCGAGGTTGAACTGCTCCAGAGCGTGCGAGTCTACCTCAGCCGATGGCATCGGGTTGCGAAATGCAACTAGCCCTTGCCCGGCCCGCCGTCGCCTTCCTTCTTTCCCGCTGCCGCCTGCATCGCGGCCCACGGCCACAGCATCGGGTTCGCGTCGGCATCGGCGGCCTGTCCGGAGGCCCCCTGCGCGGCGTCGCGCATCGCCGCGGCCGTATTGTCTGCCGCAGCCTTCATCGCCAGCAGCGCGGCGCGCTGAATTTCGAGCCCCTGGATCGAGAGCTTGACCATGTTGAGGTTCATCGTCAGCCAGGATTCGACCGATCGCAGGTCAACGACCCGCTTCTCGATTTCGGCCGGGTCGAGGGTCGGCATTGCCATGCCCGGGATCGGCATGCCGAGCGGCCCCCACAGCTTGCGGAAGGCTTCAAACGGATCGGGCATCTGCTCGGCCATCGGCGTCTCCTCGAATCAAGTGCCATCGAAAAAGGAACGTACCTCGTCCACGCGCGCAAGCGTGTCCTGGTAGCCCAGGTCGATCAGCGCGCGGCAGAACGATTCCTCGAACAGCAGATAGCTGGCAAGCGTGGAGCCCGAGCGGTTGAGCGCCCCGATGGGGCGCAACACCATGCGCACGCTGCCCGGCAATTCGTGAATGAAGCGCGCGGCGATGCGCTCGATCGGTTGCGACGGAGAGATGAACAGGATCCGGACCGGGCGCAGCGGCAGTTTCGCCTCGGCCAGCTTCTCCGGCGGGATCAGGCTCACCGTGCGGTTGATGCGCTCGAGGCGCTCGATATCGACCGACAGGCCGTCGAGGAACATGCTGTTCAACGCGTGGCCGGCCACCTGTGCAAGGGATGGATAGACGTTGGAATGCGCGCGGTTCGCATCCGGCGCCTGGTGGCCGGTGCCGATCACCAGCACACGGTCCGCGCCGAGGTGCAGCGCCGGACTGATCGGCGCAATCTGACGCAGCGAACCGTCGCCGAAATACTCGCGATGCACCTTCACTGCCGGAAAGATGAAAGGCAGCGCGCTGGAGGCGAGAAGATATTCGGCCTTCAGTGTAACTGCCGCGCCGATCCGCTGATTGCGCTCCCAGCCCTCGGTGCCGGAGCCTCCCTGGAAGAACGAGACGCTCTGCCCGGAGGTATAACCCGAGGCTGTCACCGAGATGGCGTACAGCGAGCCGTTATCGATGTTGGTCTGGATACGGTCGAACGGCAGGTTCTTCTCAAGCATCTCGGCGAGCGGAGCGTTGTCCAGCAGCGAAACCGGATTGCCGCGCGACACGAGCGTCATCGCCGACAGCCAGCGCGCGCCTCTCTTCGCGATGCTCCAGAAATCGGATCGGTACACGTGGTTCACGTGCATGTTTTCCCACACTTCGAGCAGATAACCGACCCCGCGTGTGTAATTGTCGGCCTGAACCGCGAGCGTGGCGGCATTGATTGCGCCGGCCGAGGTGCCCACCAGGATCGGAAACGGGTTTTTCACCGGATTGCCGAGAATGTCGCGCACCGCCTTGATCACCCCGACCTGGTAGGCGGCCCGCGCCCCTCCTCCGGTGAGCACCAGCCCGGCACGAGGCCGGGGCCGGAAGGCCGCAACCTTGCTCTCGGATTGCACGTCGTGCCTAGATCAGGCTTTGCTCGGTGCCGCGCGGCACGCCCGCATCCACCACCGCAAGCGCGGTCATGTTCACGAGGCGCCGCACCGTTGCCGAAGGCGTGACGATGTGGACCGGGCGCGCTGCACCGAGAAGAATCGGGCCGACGGTGACGCCGTCGCCCGCGGTGGTCTTGAGCAGGTTGAACGCGATGTTGGCGGCATCCAGCGTGGGCATGACAAGCAGGTTGGCTTCGCCCTGGAGGCGCGAGTTGGGGAACATCCTTGCGCGCAGTTCGCCCGAGAGCGCGGCGTCGCCGTGCATTTCGCCGTCCACCTGCAGTTCGGGCGCCTTTTCCGCGAGGATCGCGAGAGCCTGCTGCATCTTGCGCGACGACGGCATGTCCACGCTGCCGAAGTTCGAAGCCGACAGCAGCGCCGCCTTGGGAACGATGCCGAAGCGGCGAATCTCCTCTGCGGCGAGCATCGTCATCTCGGCCACGTTTTCGGGGTCCGGGTCCGGCGTCACGTAGGTATCGCATATGAACAGCGTCCGATCGGGCAGCATCAGAGCATTCATCGTTGCGAAATGCCTCACGCCCGGACGCAGGCCGATCACCTGGGCGATGTAATGCAGGTGCAGTGCGTGCGTTCCGAAAGTGCCGCACAGCAAGCCGTCGGCCTCGCCCTTGTGGATCAGCATCGCCCCGATCAGCGTCAGGCGGCGGCGCATTTCGATCTGGGCATATACGGGCGACACGCCCTTGCGCTCGGTGAGCTTGTGGTAGGTTGACCAGTAATCGCGGTAGCGCGGATCGAAGTCCGGGTTGACGATGTCGAAATCGCTGCCCGGCTTGATGCGCAGCCCGAGGCGTTCGAGGCGCGTCTCGATCACCGCCGGCCGGCCGATCAGCACCGGCTTCGCCAGCCCCTCATCGATCACCACCTGGACCGCGCGCAGCACCCGCTCGTCCTCGCCTTCGGCGTAGACGATGCGCTTGGGTGAGACTTTCGCCGCCGCGAACAGCGGTTTCATGATCATGCCGGAGTGGTAGACGAACTGGGTGAGCGACGCGCGATACGCCTCCAGGTCCGCGATCGGGCGCGCAGCAACGCCGGAGGCCATTGCGGCTTTCGCCACTGCCGGCGCGATGCGCCCGATCAGGCGCGGGTCGAAGGGACGCGGGATCAGGTATTCCGGTCCGAACGTGAGTTCCTGGCCGCCGTAGGCCGTGGCCACGATGTCCGAGGTCTCGGCCTGCGCGAGGTCGGCGATGGCATGGACCGCGGCGAGCTCCATTTCAGTGGTGATCGCGGTTGCGCCGACGTCGAGCGCTCCACGGAAGATGAACGGAAAGCACAGCACATTGTTGACCTGGTTCGGATAATCCGAGCGCCCGGTGGCGATCACTGCGTCGGGGCGCGCCTGCTTGGCGAGCTCCGGCCGGATTTCTCCCTCCGGATTGGCAAGCGCCAGGATGAGCGGCTGCCGCGCCATGCGCTTGACCATCTCCGGCTTGAGCACACCCGCCGCCGAAAGACCGAGAAACACGTCGGCGCCTTCGATCACCTCTGCGAGCGACCTCGCCGTGGTGTCCTTCGCGTAACGCTCCTTGTCCGGATCCATCTCCTCCTTGCGGCCCTTGAAGACCACACCCTTGATGTCCGTGACGGTGATGTTTGCCACCGGCATGCCCAACTTCACCAACAGGTCGAGGCAGCCAAGTGCCGCCGCGCCGGCGCCGGAAGCGACCAGCTTTACCTCCGCCAGATCCTTGCCCACCACTTTCAGCCCGTTGAGTATCGCGGCCCCGACGATGATCGCCGTGCCGTGCTGGTCGTCGTGGAACACCGGAATCTTCATGCGCTCGCGCAGTTTCCGCTCGATAATGAAGCACTCCGGCGCCTTGATATCTTCGAGATTGATGCCGCCGAATGTCGGCTCGAGGGCAGCGATGATCTCGACCAGCTTGTCGGGGTCGCGCTCGTTCAGTTCGATGTCGAAGCAGTCGATGCCGGCGAATTTCTTGAACAGCACCGCCTTGCCCTCCATCACCGGCTTGGCAGCGAGCGGGCCGATCGCGCCCAGGCCGAGCACCGCGGTGCCGTTGGTGACAACGCCGATCAGATTGGCGCGCGCGGTGTAATGCACGGCCTCGCGCGGGTCGCGATGGATTTCCTCGCATACCGCGGCGACGCCCGGGGTATATGCGAGCGCGAGATCGCGCTGGTTGGTGAGCTGCTTGGTAGGCTGGATCGCGATCTTGCCCGGGCGCGGCAACCGGTGATACTCCAGCGCATTGTTCCTGAGTTGCTCTTCCACTCGCGATCTCCTTGCCTTCACCCCACCGACCGGCGGCAAAAAATTATAGTCCCAGACGCCACTCCGGCTGCGGCTTGAGGACAATCCGTGTGATCCGCCGCACCACCACCGCAGTTCCTCATTCCCGTTGCCGCCCCGTGCGATGCGCGCCGACCGACCGATCGCCCAGTTGCATGAGCGCATTGTAACGGCGCGGCGCAGCGCCGATATCCAGCCCTTCGAGGTGATGGAGGTGATGGCGCGCGCGCTCGAGGCTCGCGGCCGGCGCATTTGGCGGATTGCTGCTTACGTTCGCACTACCAGACGGCCCGCTTCATGCGCTTTGCCCATACGCGCGCATATGCCGATCTCGAGGACGGCGTAACGCGCGTGCGTTCCGCCTGCGCGGCATGAGCGCCCGGTGGGGAATCAGACCGCGCGGCGCAACCGCAGCAGCATCTGCTCAAGCCTGGCGCGCTCTGCGAGGACTTTGTTGCAATAGGCCGCGTTCGCGTCATCGAACGCCCCGGCGTACATCTTCAGCGCGCCCTCAGTCCCGCCCGAGCGTCGCAGGTACTCGCGCAGGATCTGGGTGCCGACCTGGATATTGGCCTCCGGCTCGAGCAGCGCGTCCTGGCCGCCAAGCAACTCGACCTTGTCCATGTGAAACTTCGGGATCACCTGCATCAGGCCCTTGGCGCCGAAAGCGCTCTCCGCGACCGGATTGAAGCGCGACTCGACCGCAATTACGGCCAGTATGAGTAGTGGATCGACGCGCAGTTCGCCACCGGCGTCGTATGCGGTCGTGACGAACCGCGCGACCGCCTCTTCAGCGACGCGGAAGCGCCTGGCGAGGAATTCGGCAAGCGCGCGTTGCTCCCGTGCGGCCGCGGATCCGGCGATCTGCTTCGCCTGGATCGTCCCGGCCGTGTAACTGACGCCGACGGTGTCTGCGGCCGCAAGCGGTACGATTTGCCGGTGGATCGCCTCACGCGATGCGGGCAACGCAGCCAGCAGCACTGCTGTCACGCCGACCAGCGCGAACAACGCCCGCGAAACGTCGTAAATCCGGTTGACTGCAGCCCTGCCGGCACGCACTTGATCAATCGCTTCGCTCATCGTGAATCTCCTCGCGCATCGCTCGATTCGCACCACCCTACAAACCGCCCCAGATAGTATTGGAGGATCGCTGACGGGTGGGAAGTCGGGGCTGATGCTCGCCGGAAGGCGGCCCCCGGTACGGCTGACTGAAAGCTGCGAATGCTGTGACGCAATCGCGCGCACTTTACCTGTACTTATACAGCAAAGTCAATAACTTCGCCTCCCGATGGGGTGGCACTTATTGGCGCGTCTATTGCACAGCAACATACTGTGCGAAAAGACTTTTTTGTTGCGTGTAACGGCCGCCCAACCCCGGTAAAATAGCGGGGTGGAAACGTACCCGGGTCGGGTACGGATGAAGACTCGCGGACCGACCTTGGTCGCCCGGTGCTACGACGCGACCGAGGCGGTCCGCTGAGCTTCGAAGGCCGGGCGCGGGAATCAGCCCCGCGCCCCGATTCCTTCCGGTCCCCCGGTTACGGCCGGGAACCCGTCGGGAACGGCCAAGCTGCTGCCGGATTCAGCGCGGTTCTCGCGCCGGTCACGGCGGCCGACGCGGGCGCCATGGGCGACCTCATCGGCGCGGCTTGGCTAGCCGCTGGTTTGGCGGGTTTCTTCGCCTTTTTCTTCTTCTTTGCAGCCGGTTTCTTCTTGGCTGCTTTTTTCTTTTTCTTTCCCGCCGCTTTTTTCTTAGCGGTTTTCTTTGCCGCTTTCCTCTTCTTCGAGGCTTTTTTCTTAGACGCTTTCTTCTTCTTCTTTTTCGCGGGTTTCTTGGACTTCTTCTTGGCTTTAGCCATGGTATTTCCTTTCTAGGTAGTTACAAAAGAGCCCGGCCGAGATCGACCGGACTATCCAACCACCGGACCGGATTGCTCCGGCCCGATGGGTTGAATTCCTCGCGGCTTCCCATCCACCGCGCTTGACTGCCGCAATTCATCGCTCGTCCCTCGCCAGCAGGTCCTGGTACAGGATGTCCGGATCAAGCCGGATACCCCCCTCCCAGGTCACGGTCGCCGTTTCCGGATCGACGCTCACCTTGGCAAACTCGCGCACGTCGCGCCACAACTGGAACGCGCCGATCTCGAGCAGGTTGCCGAGAAAAACGCTGCCCTCCAGCCCGTCTTCGAATCGCAGCCACAGGCGGTAGTCGCCCTCGGCCTTGCACGCCGTCACTCGATGCATATTTCGCCTCTCCTGCGGTATCAATCCCAACTCAGCGCGCCCCCGGTCTGGTACTCGATCACGCGTGTTTCGAAGAAATTGCGCTCCTTCTTGAGATCGGTCATCTCGCTCATCCACGGGAAGGGGTTGGTGGCCCCCGCATAGAGCACGTCGAGGCCGATCTGCTGGCACCGACGGTTGGCGATGTAGCGCAGGTATTCCTTGAACATCGGCGCATTCAGGCCGAGCACGCCGCGCGGCATGGTGTCCTCGGCATAGCGGTACTCGAGCTCGACGCCTTTGCGGAACAACTCGGCGAGCTCCTCACGGAACGCGGAGGTCCAAAGGTGGGGATTCTCAAGCTTGATCTGGTTGACCAGGTCGATACCGAAGTTGCAGTGCATCGACTCGTCGCGCAGGATGTACTGGTACTGCTCCGCCGAACCGGTCATCTTGTTTTGCCGGCCGAGCGCCAGGATCTGCGTAAATCCCACGTAGAAGAACAGGCCCTCCATCAGGCAGGAGAACACGATCAGGCTCTTCAGCAGTTTCTGATCGTTTTCCGCGGTGCCGGTGCGGAATGCGGGATCGGTGAGCGTATCGATGAACGGAATCAGGAATTCGTCCTTGTCCCGTATCGAAGCGATCTCGTGGTAGGCGTTGAACACTTCGCCCTCGTCGAGCGCGAGGCTTTCGACGATGTACTGGTAGGCGTGGGTGTGAATCGCTTCCTCGAACGCCTGGCGCAGCAGGTATTGGCGGCACTCGGGCGCGGTGATATGCCGATAGGTGCCAAGCACGATATTGTTCGCCGCAAGCGAGTCCGCCGTGACGAAAAACCCCAGATTGCGCTTGATCAGCCGCCGCTCGTCATCGGTCAGGCCGTTCGGATCCTTCCACAGGGCGATGTCGCGGCTCATGTTGACTTCCTGCGGCATCCAGTGGTTCGCGCAAGCGGAGATGTACTTCTCCCACGCCCATTTGTACTTGAACGGCACCAGCTGGTTGACGTCGGCGCGCGAGTTGATGATGCGCTTGTCCTCGACCGTGATGCGGCGAAACGCATTGCCGGCCGTAAACCGTTCGTCGCTCGTCGCCGGCGCAGCACCGCCCGCAGGAACGAATCCCGCCCTCGGCTGCAGGCTGAGCCCGGGCAGCGGATTCAGCGTGCCCTCTTCTTCGAAATTGAGCATCTCCATGTCCCCTGTTCTTGTCGCCGGTCGCGCTACTGACAGGCCTCGCAGTCCGGGTTTTCTTCAATGGAACAGACTTTCGGCCCGGCGACGGCCGTGGACGCCGCCTCGCCCATGCCACCGACCGCGGGCACCGCATTGAGATGTCGCGAATTGACCGTGGATTTCTCCGCGTGCGTCGCGCCCATCGTGCGCAGGTAGTAGGTGGTCTTCAATCCGCGCACCCAGGCAAGCTTGTAGGTCTCGTCCAGACGCCTGCCCGAAACGCCCGCCATGTAGATATTGAGCGATTGCGCCTGATCGATCCATTTCTGGCGTCGTGCCGCGGCCTCGACCAGCCAGCGCGGCTCGATCTCAAAGGCGGTCGCGTACAGGCCGCGCAACTCAGCCGGAACGCGATCGATGCGCGACAGGTTGCCGTCGAAGTATTTCAGGTCGGCGATCATTACTTCGTCCCATAGATCGGCGCGTTTGAGATCCGCGACCAGGTACTCGTTCACGACGGTGAACTCGCCGGACAGGTTCGACTTGACGTAGAGGTTCTGGTAGGTCGGCTCGATCGAGGCCGATACCCCGATGATATTGGCGATGGTCGCGGTCGGCGCGATGGCGATGCAGTTCGAATTGCGCATCCCGTGCTGGCGGACGCGCTCGCGCAGAGCCTCCCAGTCGAGACTCGACGAGCGGTCGAGCTCGACATAGCCGCCCCGCTCCGTCGCCAGCAGGTCGAGCGTGTCCTGCGGCAGTATGCCGCGGTCCCAGAGCGACCCCTTGAAGGAGGAATAACGCCCGCGCTCCTCTGCCAGTTCGGTGGAGGCCCAGTAGGCGCAATAGGCGACCATCTCCATCGAACGGTCGGCGAAACCTACCGCCCGCTCGGAAGCGTACGGGACACGCAGCTTGTGCAGGCAGTCCTGGAACCCCATGATCCCGAGGCCCACCGGACGGTGCCGCAGGTTGGAGTTGCGGGCCTTGTCGACCGCGTAGTAGTTGATGTCGATGACGTTGTCGAGCATACGCATCGCGGTGCGCACGGTGCGGCGCAGCTTGTCGAAATCGATTCCCGTTTCGGTCATATGCGCGACCAGGTTCACCGATCCGAGGTTGCACACCGCGATCTCGTCGCTCGAGGTATTGAGCGTGATCTCGGTGCACAGGTTGGAACTGTGCACCACGCCAACGTGCTGCTGAGGGCTGCGCAGGTTGCAAGGATCCTTGAACGTGATCCATGGATGGCCGGTCTCGAACAGCATCGAGAGCATCTTTCGCCACAGCTGCGCCGCCGGGATCCGCTTGTGCAGCTTGAGTTCGCCACGCGCCGCCTTCTGCTCGAAGCCAACGTAGGCCAGCTCGAACGCACGACCGAACTTGTCGTGCAGATCGGGAACGTCCGACGGGCTGAAAAGGGTCCAGTCGCCACCCTCGGTCACCCGCTTCATGAACAGGTCCGGGATCCAGTTCGCGGTGTTCATGTCATGGGTGCGGCGGCGGTCGTCGCCGGTGTTCTTCCGCAACTCGAGAAACTCCTCGATGTCGAGGTGCCAGGTCTCGAGGTAAGAGCACACCGCGCCTTTTCGCTTTCCGCCCTGGTTGACGGCCACCGCGGTGTCATTCACCACCTTGAGGAACGGCACCACGCCCTGGCTCTTGCCGTTGGTACCCTTGATGTGCGAGCCCATGGCCCGCACCGGTGTCCAGTCGTTCCCCAGCCCGCCCGCGTATTTCGCAAGCAGCGCGTTTTCCTTGATCGCGTCGTAGATGCCCTCGAGGTGGTCTGATACCGTGGTCAGGTAGCACGACGAAAGCTGTGAACGCTGCGTTCCCGCGTTGAACAGGGTCGGCGTCGAACTCATGAAATCGAACGACGACAGGACGTTGTAGAACTCGATCGCCCGCGCCTCGCGCTGCTTCTCGTTGAGCGCCAATCCCATTGCAACCCGCATGAAAAACGCCTGAGGCAGCTCGATCCGGCTGCCGTGCACATGCAGGAAATAGCGGTCGTAGAGCGTCTGCAGCCCGAGATAGCCGAACTTCAGGTCGCGCCGCGCGTCGAGGGCCGCTGCGAGCCTTGTCAGGTCGTACTTCGCCAGTTCCGGGTCGAGCAGCTCGGCGCGAACTCCACGCGCAATGAATTCTGGAAAATACACCGCGTAGCGCGACTGCATCGCCGCCTGGCTCACTTCCTCGCCCAGCACTTCCAGACGGATGGTATTGAGCAGCAGCCGCGCGGTGACGTAGCTGTACGCGGGATCCTTCTCTATCAGCGCACGCGCTGCAAGGATGACGGACTTGCGCACCTCGTCGATCGGCACACCATCGTACAGATCGCGCAGCGTCGGTTCGAGGATGGCTTCCGTGAGCGCCGCCCCGTCGAGATCCGCGCAGGCGTCGGAAACCAGCGCCTTGAGACCCGCCAAGTCGAGCGGCCGTCGCTGGCCGCCCTCGGTCACATACAGCGCGGTCCCGACAGGTTTGGCCTGCGCGCGCTCGAGGGCGCGCGCGCGGGTGCGCTCCTCGCGGTACAGCACATAGGCGCGCGCCACGTCGTGCTCGCCCGAGCGCATCAGCGCCAATTCGACCTGATCCTGGATGTCTTCTATATGGAAGGTCCCGCCGGTCGGCTGGCGACGCTGCAACGCCCACACTGCTGCCTCGGTCAGTGCCGCAACCAGTTCACGGACCCGCGCCGACGCGGCTCCCTGCGCGCCATTCACGGCAAGGAGCGCTTTCGTGACTGCCACCGAGATCTTGCCGGGCTCGAAGCCGACCACCGCGCCGTTGCGGCGGATCACCTTGTAGTCGGAGTACTGCGATCGGGCCGACAGATCGTTGTCCACAAGACTCGCGCCGTGCGGCGTGCCGGCTGCGGCGCCCTCGTGCACGACCTGCATCGTTGTCTCCTGCATCTGTTTCCGCTCCCTGTTGCTTCGGGGCTGTCTCCGAGCTTGGACGAAAAACACAAGATATAGTGGCTAGATCCTATTTCCAAACTAATTCTAGTAGGCCGATTGCGCGAATGCAACATTTTTTTGCAAAGCGGATTGGTGCGCCGCGGCGAATGGCACCAGGAAGGTCACGCCGCAAGGGTGCGCGCCGTGCGCGCAACAACTCAGGCGGAAAGCGACGCGAGCAGACGCGGCCAGTCGAATTGAGCCCCGGGATCGGTCTTGCGCAGCGGCGCGAGGTCGCTGTGCGCGGCGAGGTCGGTCAGCGGCAGGCGCGCTCGCAAGGCGCGAAGCAGTTCGCACAGCGCCGCATATTGGACATCGGCAAAACGCGTATCGTCCGTCCCCTCGAGTTCCACGCCGATCGAGAAGTCATTGCACCGCTCGCGCCCACGCCAGCGCGAGGCCCCGGCATGCCAGGCCCGCGCCCCGGTCTCTACGAACTGCACCACTTCGCCATCGCGGCGGACCAGGAAATGTGCCGACACCCGCAGGCCGCGCAGCTGCGCGTACCAGGGGTGCGCGTCGCAGTCCAGGCAGTTGTTGAACAGATCCTCGATGGCGGGCCCGCCGTATTCACCCGGCGGCAGACTGATGGCGTGCACAACCAGGAGGCTCACCAGCTCGCCGCGCGGGCGGGCATCCCGGTTGGGCGAGACAACGTGGCGGGCACCTTCCAGCCAGCCATCCTCCCCGAGTCTCACGCCGTGTCCGGCTCGCGGATGCCGAGCCGCTGCATGCGGTAGCGCAGCGAACGGAAAGTGATCCCGAGCAACGCCGCGGCCGCCGTGCGATTGAAGCCGGTCTTCTCAAGCGCCGCGAGGATCGCTTCGCGTTCGATGCGGTCGAGATGGTCGGGCAGCGGCGCGGCCGGCACGACACCGGACGCGGGTGCAAGCTGAAGGTCTTCGCGGCCGATTTCGTCGCTGGCGGACAGGGCGATAGCCCTCTCCAGCATGTTCTCGAGCTCGCGAACGTTGCCGGGAAAATCGTAACGCCCAAGCGCTTCGAGCGCCTCCGGCGAAATGCGCTTTGCCGGGGCGCCGCTCTGCGCCGCGAATCGATCGAGAATGCTCAGGGCAATCACGGGGATGTCTTCCCGGCACTCGCGCAGTGACGGCATGTGCAGTTCGACGACGTTGAGCCGATAGAACAGGTCTTGGCGAAAGCGCCCCGACTGGACCAGCCCGGAAAGCCCCTGATGGGTTGCTGAAACGATGCGCACGTCGACCGGTTCCTCCTGCATCGAACCGATCTTGCGCACCCGCTTTTCCTGGATCGCGCGCAACAGCTTCACCTGCATTGCGAGCGGCAGATCGCCGATCTCGTCGAGAAACAGCGTTCCGCCGTTGGAGGCCTGGAAGAAACCGTCGCGGTCTTGGTCCGCGCCGGTGAACGCACCTTTGCGGTAGCCGAAGAATTCGCTTTCCATCAGCGCTTCGGGGATCGCCCCGCAATTGACCGGGACGAACGGCGCGTCGCGACGCGAACAGTTCTCGTGGATCAGGCGCGCGGCGAGTTCCTTTCCGCTCCCCGATTCGCCCGATATGTAGACCGGGGCCTGGGTGCGGGCGAGCTTGGCGACCAGTTCGCGCACCTGCTGCAGCGGGGCGCTCTCCCCGAGCAGGCGCCGCACCTTGGGTGCCACGCCTGCGGGGTCAGGCAGCGATAAGGCGGACCGGATCAGGGTGCGCAGCTGCTCGAGTCCGACCGGTTTCGAGACGTAATCGAATGCGCCGGCCTTGAGCGCGGCAACTGCGTTCTCAGCGCTGCCGAAGGCCGTGATCACTGCCACGGGCAGGTCCCTCCCCATGGCGGCGATGTGGCGCACCAGATCCAGCCCGTCGCCGTCGGGCAGGCGCATGTCGGTGAGGCACAGATCGAAGCGTTCGTCCCGCAGCGCGTCGCGCGCAGCGCCGATCGTGCCGACAGCGCTCACGCCAACGCCCATCTTCAGCAGCGTCAGCTCGAGCAGCTCGCGGATGTCGGGCTCGTCGTCCACCACCAGGACCCGGCGCTCGCGCACCTGGCCGCGGCGCTCCAATCGCTTCATGCGAAGGCAGCCTCCTCGCAAACTATCCTGAAATGCGCGCCCCGATCGTCGCTGACATACTCCAGGCGCGCCCGGTTCGCCGCGCACAGTTCGCGCGCCAGGTACAGACCGAGGCCGGTGCCGCTGCTGGAGGTGGTGAAAAACGGCTCGAACAGCTGCGGCTGATGCGCCTTCGCGACGCCCGGACCATCATCGACGACGCTCAATTCTACTTGATTGCCGTACGCCCTCAGCGCGAGGCGGATACTGCCCGGGCGCTGCGATGCGTGGCGCACGGCGTTGCGCACCAGATTCCAAAGCACCTGGCGCAAGTGGCCGCGGTCGAAATGCACGTACACTTCGCGCGCGCACTCGAGCGCGAAACGCTCGATCGCGACCGACTCGTTGCCCGCGTACTCCTCGACGAATTCCGCCAAGGTGCGATTCAGGTTCACGCGCTCGGTACTGATCCGGTCGCGCCGGTTGAGCTGCAGCACGTCGGAGACGAGGCGCTCGAGCCGGCGCGTGTTGTCGCCGATGATGCGTGTCAGCCGCAGACGGTCGGCCGCACGCTCCTCCTCGTCGAGCAGCTCCGCCGCATGGCTGATGGCCGAGAGCGGATTGCGAATCTCGTGCGCGATATTGGCGGTCAGGCGCCCGAGCGCGGCGAGCTTGAGCTGCTCGGCCTGCTCGCGCAGTTCGGTGGTGTCCTCGAGGAACGCGACTGTGTATTCTTCCTCGGTCCCGGCTTCAAGTAACCTCACCCGCAGGTCCCGGCCGCGCGCGGAAACCTCGAATACGGCCGTCTCGCTGCGGCGCCCGGCGGTCGCACGCCATTGCGACCAGCGCTCGCCGAAGCCGCGCAGCAGCCGGTCAAGTTCGACGCCACGCACCGGCTTGCCCCCAAGCAGGTGCACCGCGTGCGGGTTCGACTGCACCACCCGCCCGTCAGGGTCGAGCACCAGCACCCCATCGTGCATGTCCTCGAGCACCAGCTGATTGACGCGCATCTGCATCTGGAGTTCCCGGCCGCGCTGCCGCGCCAGGGTTTCGTTGGCCACCATGCGCTGCGCGAGTTGCCCGGTGACGCCCGCAGTGACGAAGCACCCGATTGCCAGCAAACCGGGCCCGAGGTAGTTGGCGGTGGGGAAATCGAACGCCAGCACCCAGTAGGTCTGCTCGATGAGCAGCGCGATCGCGGCGAGGGCGGCGTACAGGAAGGTCAGACGACGCGGCGCAACCAGCGCGGAGGCAGTCAGCGAGATCAGCAGCATCACTCCCAGGCCGCTGCGCAGCCCGGAGCTCGCGTACATCAACAGCGTCAGAGCGAAAATATCAATGCCGACGTGCACGCTCAACTGCAGGTTGAAGAAATCGCGCAGGTTGCGCATTACGACATGCAGCACCACGCCCAGCCCGAGGTAACACGCGCTCACCGCACGGAACACCTCCAGCCGGTGCGACCCCAGCGTGAGAGAATCGCCGTAGATCTCGGTGGTGATGAGGAACGTCGCCGCTACCGCGATGCGATACAGGTTGAAGTACTTCAGCGAGACCCAGAAGAACTCGGGTATCTGCTGCGCGCGTGCGAACAGCGGGGCATATCCGCCGGTCGCGCCTTCCGATTGCGGCGATTGCAGCATGCGCTAGCGCGCCGGTCCGAGGCGGCGATGCTCTTCGCTGCAGTAGAAGTTCCCCGCATGCTCCAGCGCTTCGCCGCGAGGCAGATGCACGTCGCAGTGCGCGCAGCTGACCAGCGCCGCCTGCTCGCGTTCGCGTGCCGCGCGGGGTCGCCCGCCGTCGTGACGGGAAAGCGAGCGCCGCAACAGCCAGATTGCCGCGAACACCGCCGCCGCGAGAACCAGCCACCTAAGCATCGGTCGTGCGCCGTATGGCGCCGGAAACGGCGGGGAAATGGGTCATGGTCGGGGTGAGAGGATTTGAACCTCCGACACCTGCGTCCCGAACGCAGTACTCTACCAGGCTGAGCTACACCCCGAGAGCGCCGCTCAGTACCGGCGCGTCACGGAAAAGGCGGCCAATTCTAGCAGAGTTTGCTTGTGCTTTGAATGCGGCAGCGGCGCGAGCGAGCGCTGCGCCGCATCCGCCGCGCGCTGCGCGGCGTCATGCGCGTATTCGAGCGCGCCGCTGCGCCTGATCGCCTCCAGCACGCGCCCGAATTCCCCGCGGCCGCCATGCGTGATCGCGGCGCGAATCAGCGCGGCGTCCTGCGCAGTTCCGGATTTCATCGCGCGGATCAGCGGCAGCGTCGGCTTGCCTTCCGCGAGATCGTCGCCCAACTGCTTGCCGATCGCGCCCTCGTCGCCGGAATAATCAAGCACGTCGTCGATGAGCTGGAAGGCGGTCCCCAGATGCATGCCGTAGTCGGCCAGGCCCTGCTCCACCTCCGCACCGGCGTCGCCGAGGATCCCGCCGAGCCGCCCCGCGGCCTCGAACAGCTTTGCCGTCTTGCGGCGGATCACCTCGACGTACCGCTCCTCGTCGACGTCCGGGTCCCGGCTGTTGAGCAGCTGCATCACCTCGCCTTCGGCGATGGTATTGGTCGCGTCGGCCAGCACCTGCATCACGCGCATGTTGGCAACGCCGACCATCATCTGGAAGGCACGCGAATAGAGAAAATCCCCGACCAGGACGCTTGCCGCATTCCCGAATGCGGCATTGGCGGTTTCCCGGCCGCGCCGCAGCCGTGACTCGTCCACCACGTCATCGTGCAGCAGCGTCGCGGTGTGTATGAATTCGACCACCGCGGCGAGCGCATAGCGCGCGTCGCTGCCGCATCCGGCCGCATCCGCCGCAAGCAGCAGCACCGCCGGGCGCAGGCGTTTGCCGCCGGCGGTGATGATGTACTCGGCGACTTGGCGGATCAGTACCACGTCCGATTGCAGACTGGAGCCGATCAGCGCGTCGACGCGCCGCATATCATCGGCGAGCGATGCAAGAATCGGTGGCAGGGGCACGGGACCGGACGGACGGGACGTAAGTCAGCGGGCGCAACAGGGCGGCCACGGCAGCAGGGCGCGCATCTTAGCACAGGCGCTTTGACCAAAGCGCCGCAAATCCGTTAAAATTGAAGGTTCTTCGAGTAGCGGGGGCATCATGTACGCGTTGATTCACGCAGGCGGCAAACAGTATCGGGTCAGTTCGGGCGAGAAACTCAGGATCGAGCTCCTTCGCGCCTCGGTGGGTGAGTCGGTTTCGTTCGATCAGGTTCTGGCGGTCGGTCAGGGAGAGTCCTTGCGCGTCGGCGCACCCTATGTCGACGGAGTGACCGTCAAGGGGACTGTGCTCGGGCACGGCCGGAGCGACAAGGTGCTGGTATTCAAGATGCGCCGCCGCAAGGGGTATCGGCGCACCCAGGGCCACCGCCAGTCGTACACCGAAGTGCGCATTGACGACATCGTAGGATAGGAGCCATGGCACACAAAAAGGCAGGCGGTAGTTCGCGTAACGGCCGCGACTCCCAGGCCAAGCGTCTCGGAGTCAAGGTGTTCGGCGGCGAGACGGTGAACGCCGGGCAGATCCTGGTTCGCCAGCGCGGCACCCAGGTGCATCCCGGCACCAACGTCGGCATGGGCCGCGACCACACCCTTTACGCGCGCACTGCGGGCAAGGTGGTGTATGGCGTGAAGGGCGAGAAGAGCAGGAAAATCGTCAGCATCGCAGTCCCGGCCTAGCCGTTCGAGGCTTGAGCGGAAGAAGCCCTATCGTTCCGCGATAGGGCTTTTTGTTTTCGGGGGCACGCCACAGTGAAGTTCATCGACGAAGCGCGTATCGAGGTACACGCGGGCAGCGGCGGCAACGGCGTCGCCACGTTCCGGCGGGAGAAGTACGTGCCGCGCGGCGGGCCCAACGGCGGCGACGGTGGCCGCGGCGGGAGCGTGATTGCCGTCGCCGACCGCAACATCAATACGCTCGTCGATTACCGCTACGCCCGCATCCATCGCGCGAGGAACGGCGAAAACGGGCGCGGCGCGGATTGCTACGGCAAGGGCGCCGAGGACATCGAGTTGCGCATGCCGGCGGGCACTCTGATCCGCGACCGCGCGACCGGAGAGTTGCTCGCCGATTTGTCGGTTCACGGCCAGAAAGTGGTGCTCGCCCAGGGCGGCAAAGGCGGGCTCGGCAACCTTCATTTCAAGTCGAGCGTCAACCGCGCACCACGGCAGTTCACGCGTGGTGAGCCGGGCGAGTCGCGCGAACTGGCCCTGGAAGTGCGCGTACTCGCCGACGTCGGCCTGCTCGGCCTGCCCAACGCCGGCAAATCGACCTTCATCCGCGCCGTTTCGAGTGCACGGCCCAAGGTGGCGGACTACCCGTTCACCACGCTGAATCCGTCGCTCGGCGTGGTCCGGCTCGGGCACGACGCGAGCTTTGTGATCGCCGACATCCCGGGACTCATCGAAGGCGCCGCCGAAGGCGCCGGACTCGGGCACCGTTTCCTGCGCCACCTCGCGCGCACGCGGCTGCTGCTGCACGTGATCGATATCGTCCCGCCCGACCCCGGCGCCGACCCGGTGCGCGATGCGCGTGCGATTGCGAAGGAGCTGAAAAATTACGATGCTGCGCTGTACCGCAAGCCCCGCTGGCTGGTATTCAACAAGATCGACGCCGCTCCCGACGCGAGCGAGCGAGTCCGGCGGATGGTGCGCGCGCTGCGCTGGAAAGGGCCACATTTCATGGTGAGCGCGCTGAGCGGCCAAGGCTGCCCGGAGGTGTGCCGTGCCGCCGCCCGATTCCTCTTAGCGGAGCGTGCGCGCGGCGCGAAGGTGGCGGCGTGACACGCATCGTCGCCGACGCGCGGCGCCTGGTGATCAAGGTCGGTTCGTCGCTCGTTACCGACGAGGGGCGCGGCCTCGACCGGGCAGCGATCGGGCGCTGGGCCGCACAGGTCGCGGCGTTGCGCGCGCGCGGCAAGCAGATCATTCTCGTATCGAGCGGGGCCATCGCGGAAGGCATGCAGCGGCTGGGATGGACCCGGCGCCCGCACGCGTTGCGTCAATTGCAGGCCGCGGCGGCGGTGGGACAAATGGGCCTGGTCCAGTGTTACGAGAGCTGTTTCAGCGTCCATGGCCTCGCCACCGCGCAGGTGCTGCTCACCCACGCCGACATGGCCGACCGGGAGCGCTACCTCAACGCCCGCTCGACGCTGCTCACGCTGCTCGAGCTGGGGGCGGTCCCCGTCATCAACGAGAACGATACCGTGGTCACCGACGAGATCAAGTTCGGCGACAACGACACGCTCGCCGCTCTGGTCACCAACCTGGTCGAGGCCGAAGCGCTGGTGATCCTGACCGACCAACCGGGATTGTATGATGCCGATCCACGCCGTCACCCGGACGCAAGCCTTATCCGCGAGGCGGCGGCGGGCGAGGCGCGCCTCGAACAGGTCGCCGGCGGCGCCGCGAGCACGCTCGCCAAGGGCGGAATGCTGACCAAGGTGCTGGCGGCCAAGCGCGCGGCACGCAGCGGCGCGCACACCGTGATCGCCTCGGGGCGCGAGCCCAATGTCCTGATCCGTCTCGCCGACGGCGAAGACCTCGGCACCCGTCTGGTCGCGCAGACCATGCCACTTGCCGCGCGCAAGCAGTGGCTCGCCGATCATCTGGGCGTAAGCGGCCGCCTGACCATCGATGCCGGGGCGGTGACCGCGCTCGCGCGCGACGGCAAGAGCCTCCTGCCCATCGGCGTGATCGCAGTGACGGGTAATTTCGAGCGTGGGGCTCTGGTGGCCTGTTGCGGCCCCGACGAAAGGGATGTCGCGCGCGGGCTGATCAATTACGGCGCCGACGAGACGCGCCGCATCATGCGCAAACCCTCGAGCGAGATCGAAACCGCGCTCGGCTACGTCGACGAGCCTGAACTGATCCATCGGAACAATCTGGTACTGCTCTAGCCGCGCTACTGGTACTTGGCGTTCGGATGGCCGCCGCGGCGCAAAGCGTCGATTCCTTCTGCCGCGGTGCGGATCGGCACGCTTTGCGGGCAGAAATACTCGCGGCGCAGCGCCTGGTGCTGCCGGTTGACCGTCTTTGGATCGATCGGAACCCACTCGGCGCCGCGCCGCTCGGCCCAGCTTGAGTCGTCGCGCCCGGTGGCATATTGCTTGAGCTCTCCGGTCTTGCAACGGATGCCCTCGAACGAGACGTTTTGCGCGCCCGACGCGCTGCGCGCGACCAGGACGTAGCGGATCACGCCGTCATCGCCCACCATGAGCGTCTTCGGATCGATGAAAAACCGGAACGACGTCGCCGCGCTGACGTAGAACTCGACCAGCCGATCGGTCTGTGGAAACTCAGGCGGCTTGACCGCGTTTTCCCGCCAGTCGCTTTCCTTCAGCAGCTCCTCGGTGTCCTGCTTGAAGATTTGCGCATGCGCCGGCAGCGCGGCAAGCGCGCAAGCGAGCAACCAGCACAGGCGCGAATTCACCCCGTCAGGCGAGATCGGCGACCAGCGCCGCGCGCACCGGGTGGTCGAGCGCCGGGATCGCGTACGTGCAGCGCGGGTGATCGACACCGACCGCCAGGTGCGCACCGTGCTTCAGCGAGGCGCGCATCTGCGCATCGAGTTCGAAGCGCAGAAAGTGCACCGCCGAGGTCTTCTGCTCGTTCTCGCGCTCCAGATCCTCGTCCGCGATCGCGTAAACCGGCTTGCAGCCCGCGACGCTGACCCAGACGCTGTCCTCGACGCCCTTCAACTGCGCGAGCATGGCGCGCCGCTCCTCGGGGTCCGGGTACTCGAGCATCATCGTGGCCTTGAAGTTTCCGCCGTCCGGGATGAGCGGGTTGTACGCGGCGAGCTCCTCGCGGATGCCTTCCTCCTCGAAGATGCGTTCGATGCGCAGCATCTCCTGCACCTGATAACGCACGGTGAGCTCGTCTTCGAAAATCAGCGTCAGGTGCTCACCGAGACGCACCGTGCGGTGCTTCTTGTGCTCGATCACCCGCGCGCGGAAATCGTCGCGCTGGCGCGCGTACGCCTCGAGGGTGAGCAGGCTGTGCGGAGCGATCTGCGGCATTTCAGCCGACCCGTTGCCTCAATCGACCAGCTGCCTCAGTCGACCAGCTGGTCGAGGGCCTTCTGGAAGCGGTTGGCGTGGCTGCGCTCGGCCTTGGCCAGCGTCTCGAACCAGTCGGCAATCTCGCTGAAGTT
>JADGRQ010000059.1 GCA_017880775.1 Burkholderiales bacterium
GCCGCCGCGCCGGCCGCCGCCCCAGCAGCCCCACCCGCACCCGCACCCGCCGCAGCCCCGCCGGCTGCCCCGGCAGCGCCCAGGCCAGCGCAACTCCTTGGAGCGATCCAGATTCTGTCGGGCGCGAGCGCCGGCAGGGAACTCGAACTAACCAAGCCGCTCACGACCCTGGGCAGACCCGGCGTGCAGGTTGCGGTCCTCACCCGCCGCCCGCAGGGCTATTTCCTCACCCACGTCGAGGGTGCCAAGCAGCCCCACGTCAATGGCCAGGCGATCGGCACCGCGCCGTGCGCGCTCAAGGACCACGATTTGATCGAGCTTGCCGGCGTCAAGATGGAATTTTTCCTGAAGAGCTGACCTGGACGGCCTCCGCTCCTTGCACCGCCCTCTGGAGGCCGCGTGAAACAGCACCTCGTTCGGATCGCGATCGGGCTGGCGATAGTGCTCGCGTTCATCGGGCACGCCGCGCAGTTCTACAACGTCGGGTTGATCACCCGGCTCGACAATATCATCTACGACGCGCGCCTGCGTTTGACGATGCCGGGCACGGTCGACGAGCGCATCGTAATTCTCGACATCGACGAGAAGAGCCTGCAGGAAGTCGCACGCTGGCCGTGGCCACGCGACGTGATGGCGAGGCTGATGAACAAGCTGTTCGACGATTACCAGTTGGCGATCGTCGGATTCGACGTGGTATTCGCCGAGCGCGACCTTTCTTCCGGCATCGGGCGGCTGGACGAGCTGGCGCAAAAGGAGCTCAAGCAGGTGGCGGGGTTTTCCGAGCTCTACCAGCAGATCCGCCCGCAGCTCGATAACGACGGGTTGTTCGCCAAGGCTCTGAAGGGTCGACCGATCGTGCTGGGGTACTACCTGAGCAGCGAAAAGGATGCGAAGCGGATCGCGGCAATTCCCGATCCGGTACTGCCCAGGGGGACGTTCGCGGGCCGCAAGATCAGGTTCACGAGCTGGGCCGGCTATGGCGGCAATCTGCCGGAGTTTCTAAAGAGCGCCCCCGCATCCGGGCACTTCAACCCGTTCGTCGACGACGATGGCGTGGTGCGCCGGGTGCCGATGCTCGCAGAATTCGACGGCCAGTATTACGAGGCCCTGTCGCTCGCGATGGTGCGCACGCTGCTGGGTTTCCCCAAGGTCGAGCCGGGTTACCCGCCCGAGAGTTTTCTGCATAAGGGCTACTCCGGGCTGGAATGGCTCAAGGTGGGGTCGCTCACGATCCCGGTGGACGAGTTGGTGAGCACACTGATCCCCTACCGCGGCGGGAAATACAGCTTTCCGTACATCTCGCTCGCCGATGTCCTCGGCGACCGCGTGCCGCGGGAAAAGCTGAAAGGCAAGATTGCGTTGGTCGGCACTACGGCCCCGGGCCTTCAGGACCTGCGTGCCACGCCGGTGGATAACGTGTATCCGGGAGTGGAAATCCACGCCAACCTGGTGGCGGGCATGCTCGACAAGACCATCAAGCAGAAGCCGCCGTTCATGCTCGGCGCGGAGGTGCTGTTGCTGTTCATCGGCGGAGTGACGCTGGCACTGGTGATGCCGATGCTCTCGCCGCTGTTCGCTTCGCTGGTCGCGCTGTCGGGTATGGTGCTGGTGAGCGGTTTCAATCTCGCGGTCTGGACCTACGGGGACATGGTTCTGCCGCTCGCGTCGTCGCTGCTGATGACCATCATGCTGTTCACGGTCAACATGGCCTACGGCTATTTTGTCGAAGCCCGCTCGAAGCGCCAGTTCACCGATCTGTTTGGGCAATACGTGCCGCCTGAACTGGTCGATGAGATGGCCAAGGATCCGGAGAAGTACACCATGGAGCCGAAGGCGGCGGAATTGACGATCCTGTTCTCCGACGTGCGCGGCTTCACCAGCATATCCGAGGCGTTGAGCCCGGAGGACCTGAAGGAGTACATCAACGACTACCTGACGTCGATGAGCGCGATCATCCGGCGCAATCGCGGAACACTCGACAAGTACATCGGGGACGCGATCATGGCGTTCTGGGGCGCACCCGTGGCCGACGCCGAACACGCGCGCCAGGGCGTTATCACGGCGCTCGAAATGCAGAAGGCCTGCGCGGAAGTGCGCCAGAGATTTCGTGCCCGCGGCTGGCCGGAGTTCAACATCGGGATCGGCCTCAATTCCGGCAACGTGCGCGTCGGTGACATGGGCTCGAAGGTGCGCAAGGCGTACACTGCTATGGGAGACCCGGTGAATCTCGCCTCGCGTCTGGAGGGCCGCACCAAGACGTACAGCGTCGGCATCTTGATCGGCGAAGTCACCAAGAATTTGGTGAAAGACGTCGTGTGGAAGGAGCTCGATCTCATCAAGGTCAAGGGCAAGGACACGGCGGTGCATGTGTTCGAGCCGATCGGCATGGAGGGCAAGGTCGAGAAGAAAGTGCTCGACGAGATCAGGCTCTGGCATCAGACGCTGAAGGCCTATCGTGCCCAGCAGTGGGACCAGGTCGAGGTGAGCATGATCAACCTGCAGCGCATGAACCCGCAGTGCGCGCTGTATGCGCTTTACGCCGAGCGCGTGGCAGCGTTCCGGCACAACGCGCCGCCGCCCGGTTGGGTCGGCGTCACCGCGTTCGACGAGAAATAGGCTGCGGCGTGTTGCCATGAAACTTCGGATCCTCGGCTGCAGCGGCGGCATCGGCGGACGGCACCTGCGGACGACCTCGTTTCTGGTGGATAACGACATACTGATCGATGCCGGCACCGGCGTCGGTGACCTGTCGCTCGCGGAACTGGCGCAGATCGACCATATCTTCATCACCCATTCCCACCTCGATCACGTCACAAGCATCCCGTTCCTGGTGGACACCGTGGGTGGCATGCGGGCGAAGCCGGTCACGGTGTACGTGACGCGCTCGACCCGGGAGATCCTCCGGAATCACATATTCAACTGGTCGATCTGGCCGGATTTCACCGAGATTCCCACGCCGGAGGCGCCGTTCCTGCGCTATGAAGAAATCGAGGTCGGCCGGTGCGTGACGCTGGCCGGGCGGGAGATCACGCCGTTGCCGGCGAACCATACCGTCCCGGCGGTGGGATACCACCTGAACAGCGGCAAGGGCAGCCTGGTGTTCACCGGCGATACGGGTGTGAACGACCCGCTTTGGCAGGTGGTCAACCGGATCAGCAACCTCAGGTACATGATCATCGAGACGGCGTTCTCCAACAAGGAACGCTGGCTTGCGGACGTGTCCAAGCACTTGTGCCCGAGCATGCTCGCGGAGGAACTGGTCAAGCTGGACCGCTCCGCGGAAATCTGGATCACCCACCTGAAGCCCGGTGAGATCGAGTTGACCATGCAGGAGGTCGAGGAGTGCGCGGGGCAATGGTCCCCGCGCATGCTGCAGAACGGCCAGATGTTCGAGTTCTGACGCCACGATGCACGCCGACGCGACAGGAGGTATGCAACGCGTGGCTGCGCAAGCGCTTGCGGGGCTGGCGCCGCTTGCCGGGTTGTCGGACAAGCGGCTGGAGGAACTCGCCGCGCTGGTCGCGGTCGAGCGGGTCGCGCGCGGTGCCAACGTGCTTGCGGTCCAGCCTCCGGAGCGGCGATCTCTGTACGTGATATCCGGCGAGATGCTGCTGGCGTTCCAGGGTGGGGGCAGCCTGGTAGTGGTCGGCGGAGGCGAGGAAGCGAGCGTGCCGATCAACCGGCGCAACCCAGTCGTCGTGCGCACCCGCGCAATCACCGACGTCGAACTGGTGGCGCTGGACGACGAAGTGCTCGATATCCTGGTGACCTGGGACGAGCTGGCTGCGGAAAACTCAGCTGGCCCGCGGCCGGGCGAGACGCGCCGTGCGACCAACACCGACTGGCGCGTGCTTTCCGGAATATTCTCGCTATCCAATCTGCGCAGCGGCGCGTTTGCGCAGCTTCCCGCGGCGCACATCGACGCACTGCTCAAGCGCTTCGAGCGCGTGCCGGTACGCCGCGGCGAGATCGTCATCCGGGAAGGCGGCGAGGGCGATTTCTACTATGTCGTCGAAAGCGGCAAGTTCCGCGTCGAGCGAACGGTCGGCGGCGTGAAGCTCGAGCTGGCCGACCTGAAGAGCGGCGATGCGTTCGGTGAGGAAGCGCTAGTGTCCGAGTCAAGGCGCAATGCCACCGTGACCGCTGCCGCGGACGGAACCCTGTTGCGCCTGGCAAAGCACGACTTCGACGAGCTGCTGGGCGAACCGCTGCTGCATCGTATCGGCTGGGATGAGGCGCAGGCGCGCGTCGCGGCCGGCGCGGTATGGCTCGACGTGCGCTATCCGTCCGAGCACCAGTACGCCAAGCTGCCCGGTGCGATCAACGTACCGCTTGCCGAGGTACGCAACGCGTTCGGTTCGCTGGACCGGGCGCGCGAGTATATCGTCTACTGCCAGAGTGGCCGGCGCAGTTCGGCTGCATGCTTTCTGTTTGCCCAGCACGGCTTTCGCATCAGCATGCTCGACGGTGGCCTGTGGGCGCTAGAAGGTCGGAGGTAGGCGGATGGAAAAACTCTGTTATGAATCAGGAAGCTGGTTGAATTGTCGCCCGCTGGGGGCTAGGATAGCCTGTGTTTCCCGGGCCTCCTGCGAGCGGGCAACTCGCCGGGCCGGAATCGGAGGTAGCGAATGAGCGCTGTACTCAGTCAGCAGGCCGCGCCGCAGGCCGACGCCAACGCGCGGCTTGCATTCCAGAAGCAGTTGCAGGCGGTCACCAACAAGATCCATGCGACCCAGAACGTCGACGAGATCATGCTCGAGGTCAGCGCCGACATCTGCATGCTGTTCAACGCCGACCGGCTGACGATCTACGCTCTTGGCGAGGACAAGCAGTCGATCATCTCCAAGGTAAAGACCGGCCTCAACTCGTTCAAGGACCTGAAGCTGCCGATTGCCGAGCACTCCATCGCCGGTTATGCCGCGCTTTCGAAGAAGATGATCAACATCAAGGATTGCTACGACGAGTCGGAACTTAAGGCGATCAATCCGAACCTGCGGTTCCTGCAGGAGGTCGACAAGCGCACCGGTTACCGCACCAAGCAGCAGCTGGTGGCGCCGATCATCGATCAGCAATCGGCCGAGCTGATCGGCGTGATCCAGATCATCAACAACAAGGCCGGCGTTCCGTTCGGCATCCTCGCTGAAGAGGGTGTGCAGGAGCTTGTGCAGACGATGGCGATTGCATTCAGGCAGCGCCAGAAGCCGCAGCTCGTCAAGACCAAGTACGACTATCTGATCAGCGATGCGGTGCTGTCAGCGGGCGAATTCGACCTTGCCTCGCGCCAGGCGCGCAAGAAGGCGATCGACATCGAAGTGGTGCTCGTCGACGAATTCCAGGTGAAAATCCATGCGATCGGCGGCGCGCTGTCCAAGTTCTTCGGCGTCCCCTACGAGCCCTATAAGGCCGACCGCATCAAGCCGATCGACCTGCTCAAGAACCTCAAGCGCGAGTATGTCGAGCAGAACCAGTGGCTGCCGATCGAGGACGGCAAGGAAGGCCTGCTGGTGCTGTGCCTGGACCCGGAGCGCATCCGCAATTCGCGCATCGCAGCGAACGTGTTTCCGAGGGCCAAGATGGTCTTCCGCGTCACGACATTGCGCGAATTCAAGGACACCATCAACCAGTTTTACGGCCAGGATACCGGCCCGGCCAATGTCGAGTTCGACCTGACATCGCTCGCCGACGATGAGGGCGGCGAAGCCATCGACGGCGGTGACGAGGTCTCGGCCGCAGCCGACAACGAGCTGGTGAAGCTGGTCAACAAGGTGATCGTGGACGCCTATAACCAGGGGGCCTCGGACATCCACATCGAGCCCTATCCGGGCAAGGCGAAGACCGAAATCCGGCTCCGCAAGGACGGTTCGCTCTCTCCCTACCTCGAGATTCCGGCCTCGTATCGAAGCGCCATCGTTGCGCGCCTCAAGATCATGTGCGACCTGGACATTTCGGAGAAGCGCAAGCCGCAGGACGGCAAGATCAAGTTCAAGAAGTTTGGTCCGCTCGATATCGAGTTGCGCGTCGCGACCATTCCGACCACCGGCGGCGTCGAGGACATCGTGATGCGTATCCTCGCCGCCGGCGAGCCGATTCCGATGGACAAGCTCGGGCTGACGACCAAGAACAAGGCCGACCTGGAGAAGGCCGTTTCCAAGCCCTACGGCCTGTTTTTCGTTTGCGGCCCGACCGGCTCGGGCAAGACCACCACGCTGCACTCGATACTCGGCTATCTCAATACGCCCGACACCAAGATCTGGACTGCCGAGGACCCGGTCGAGATCACGCAGAAGGGCCTGCGGCAGGTGCAGGTCAACAAGAAGGTGATGGATTTCGCGACCGTGATGAGGGCGTTCCTGCGCGCCGATCCCGACATCATCATGGTGGGCGAAATGCGAGACGCGGATACCACCCACATCGGCGTCGAAGCCTCGCTCACCGGCCACCTGGTGTTCGCCACGCTGCACACCAATTCGGCGCCGGAAGCGATCATCCGGCTGCTCGACATGGGCATGGATCCGTTCAATTTCGCCGATGCACTGATCGGCGTCCTCGCGCAGCGCCTGGCCAAGCGCCTGTGCAAGTGCAAGGAGGCCTACACGCCGGGACCCGACGAGCTCAGGCAGTTCATGACCGAGTACACCTCCGAGCTTCGCGCGAACGAGGCATGGAAGAAGGACCCGCAGGGCGAAGCCAAGAAACTGTATGAGTACTGGATCAGGGAATACGGCAAGGACGGCAAACTGCAGTTCTTCAAGGCAAAGGGCTGCGACGCCTGCGGAGGCAGCGGCTACAAAGGGCGCTGCGGCCTGCACGAGCTGATGATCGCATCCGATGCGGTGAAGAAGATGGTCCAGGAAAAGGCACGGGTGGCCGAATTGTTCGTCAAGTCCGTAGAAGAGGGCATGTCGACGCTCAAGATGGACGGCATGGACAAGGTGATGATGGGCCTCACGGACATGGCGCAGGTGCGCACGGTCTGCATCAAATAGGCAATTGCGGAGCCATCGGCCTCGACGTGACCCACGTATCGCGAACACGCGGGCGCGCGCCGTGAGCAGCACGATCGACGACACGCAGGCGCTGCATCTTTCGACGCAGGGAAGATCCGCGTCCGACGATCTCGGCGAGCGGCTGGAGCAGCTCAATGCGATCGGCGCGGCGCTCTCCGCCGAGCGCGACATAGATCGCCTGCTCGAAAACATCCTGGTCGCAGCCAAGACCATCACGCGCGCCGACGGCGGGACCCTCTACCGCGTAACGGAAGACCGGACGCTGCGCTTCGAGATCTTCCGCACCACCTCCCTCAAGTACTACCTCGGGGGCACAACCGGGACCCCGGTGCCGTTCTACCCGATTCATCTGTACAAGGATGGCAAGCCGAACAACTCGATGGTTGCCGCCCACGCCGCGCTGACCGGCAAGACGGTGAGCATCGCGGACGCCTACACGGCGGAGGGTTTCGATTTCACCGGTACGCGCGCGTTCGATTCGAAGACCGGCTACCGCTCGAAGTCCTTCCTCACCGTGCCGATGAAGAACCACGAAAACGAGATCATCGGCGTGCTGCAGTTGATAAATTCCAAGGACCCTTCGAGCGGCGAGATCATCGCGTTCTCGTCGTCGGACCAGCGGCTGGCCGAGTCGCTCGCCTCACAGGCGGCGATCGCGCTCACCAACCGCATGCTGATCAACCAGCTGGAGCAGTTGTTCGAGTCGTTCATCAAGCTGATGAACACGGCGATCGACGAAAAATCGCCCTACACCGGTGGCCACTGCCAGCGTGTTCCGGCGCTTACGATGCTGCTCGCGGAGGCGGTCAACGAGACCACGGAAGGTCCGCTCAGGGACTTCCACATGACCGACAAGGACCGCTACGAGCTGAAGATCGCCGGCCTGCTGCACGACTGCGGAAAGGTCACGACCCCGGTGCACGTGGTCGACAAGGCGACCAAGCTCGAAACGATCTATGACCGCATCCACCTGCTCGACACGCGTTTCGAGGTGCTCAAGCGCGATGCCGAGATCGAAATGCTCAAGCGGCGAATCGGGAGGCTGGAGCAAGGCCGGAAGATCGAGCCGATGGAGGCGATGGAGGAGGAGGTGCGCGATCTCGAACGGCTGCGGCAATTCGACGAGGACCGCTCATTTCTGCGCGCCTGCAATATCGGCGGCGAGCGGATGCGCGACGCCGACATCGAGCGCGTGAAGCAGATTGCGCAGTACCGCTGGTGCGACGTGGCAGGGCACGAGGCGAGCTTCCTCACCGAAGATGAACTGAGGAATCTCACCATCCGCGCCGGAACCCTGACCGAGCAGGAGCGCAAGGTCATCAATCACCATATCGTCGCCACGATCCGGATGCTCGAAGCGCTGCCCTGGCCGCGGCACCTGGCCAGCGTTCCGGAGTATGCGGGCGGCCACCACGAGCGCATGGACGGCAAGGGTTACCCGAAAGGGCTCACCCGCGAGCAGATGTCGGTGCAGGCGCGCTGCATGGGCATCGCCGACATCTTCGAAGCGCTCACCGCCAAGGACCGCCCCTACAAGAAGGGCAAGACGCTGTCGGAGTCGCTCGAGATCCTCGGCAAGTTCCGGCAGAACGGCCACGTCGATCCGGACCTGTTCGACGTGTTCGTACGCAGGAAGGTCTATCGCCGCTACGCCGAGATGTTCCTCGACAAGGAACAGATCGACGAGGTGGATGAGGCGAAGATTCCGGGCTACGTGCCTTAGCGCGTAGCGCGCCGGGCGGCCGGAAGTGACAAAATTCGTCAGCCCGAGTGGCGGATATGGTCACTGGCAACTCCGGAACCTATTGATTTTCGTGATCAAGTTCACGATATCGCGATGGCATGGGCCTTGCGTGGGGAAGGACAGCGGCAACGCCGCTATCCATTCACTTGACAGGAGATTCAGATGAAACGCACGCAACAGGGCTTTACGTTGATCGAACTGATGATTGTGGTCGCGATTATCGGCATTCTGGCGGCGGTCGCACTTCCGGCGTACCAGGACTACACGACGCGCGCCAAAGTGTCGGAAGGGCTGGTCCTGTCGGGCGGCTTGAAAACGGCAATCGCCGAAACCTACGCTGCGAAAGGCGCAACCGACATGTCGTGCCCGGTCGGCGGCCCCTGCAACAACATCGGCGCAAGTCCTCCCGCGGTTACGGCCAACGTGACGGGTGTGTCGAGCGATTCGAAGGGGATGATTACGATCACTTACTCTACCGCGGTCGTGGGCACCAACAATTTGTTGACGCTGACCCCCTGGGACACCACCGCCAACGCGCAAGTTGACCTCAGCACCGCGGCAGCACTACCGTTCTCCTGGAAGTGCGCACCCCCCGCCGCTACACCTGTCGCGAGCAAGTTCCTTCCGGCGACGTGCCGCTGAAGACTTGATGCTGTAGCGCCCATTGCTGCAAGGGCGGATCAAGGCAAGGGCTCTGCCCTTGCCTTTTTTTGGTGCGCCCGGCACGGGCGCACTCTTGTGGGTGTAAGTCCCACCGTAAGTTGATCACAGCGAACGGAGCGAAGCCCAACTGCATGAGGGTGACTGAGTGTGGGGAGGAAGCGTGGAGCGAAGCTGCGAGCCGATGAACAAGAACCGGATAGAAGGCGTTGCCGAGCAGGGCGAG
>JADGRQ010000084.1 GCA_017880775.1 Burkholderiales bacterium
ATCGGCGTCATTATCGATATCGAGGCGCGCAAACGCGCGCAGGATGTGGCGGAGACTCTTACCGCTGCGCAACGGGCCCTGCTCGACAGCCTGCCGGACGTCACCTGGCTGAAGAACACGCAGGGCCACCTCACCGCGGTAAATCGCGCGTTCGGGGTGCGTTACGGAATGGCACCGGAAGCCGCCGTCGGCAAGACCGATTTCGACATTTATCCCGACGACAAAGCCCTCACGCTGCGAAGCGAAGACACCCAGATCATGTCCTCGCGCCTGCCTGTGCGTTATGAATCCACGCAGAATGTCGACGGCCGGGACTACTGGGTTGAAGTGGTCAAGGCCCCCATCTTCGATGCGGCAGGTAACGTCATCGGGACAGTCGGCACTTCGCGCGACATCTCCGCGCGCAGGACGGCCGAGCGCGACATGCGCGACTCGGAGCAGCGATTCCGCATGCTGGCAGAGCTCTCCTCGGACTGGTTCTGGGAGCAGGACAGCGAGTTCCGGTTCGCCAATTTCGTCGCAAAACCCGCCGTCGGGCTCGATTTCTCGCGGCTTATCGGCAAGCGTCGCTGGGAGGTACCTACTGAAGGGGTGACTAGAGATCAGTGGAATGCCCATCGCGCCACGCTGGAGGCACACCTGCCCTTCTACAACCTGCAATACGTTTCAGTGCAACCCGATGGTTCGCCCCGGTGGTTCAGCATCAGTGGCAAGCCCTCTTATGACGAGAATGGCCGCTTTACCGGTTACCGCGGCGTCGGGCGCGACGTCACCGATCGCGTCAACGCGGAAGCCGAATTGCGGCTTGCGAAAGAGCGGCTCCAGATGGCGCTGGCGGGCTCGCGCCTGGTGTTGTGGGACACCGACCTCACCAGCGGGGATGTCTACCTTTCGGAAGACTGGACGCGTCTGCTCGGATTTCCGCCGGGGGAAACCCGTACTACCTCGGACGAACTATTGGCCATGACGCATCCGGCCGACCGGCCGGAAGTGCGCCGGCTGTCGCGGGAGACGTTGCGCGGCGAGCGCGACGAATACATGCTGGAGCACCGGGTGCGCGCAGCGGACGCCAGCTGGATATGGATACTGTCGCGCGGGCGCGTCAGCGCGCGCGATGCTGCCGGCAAGCCGATCCGGATGAGCGGCACCAATCTGGACATTACCGAGCGCAAGTCGATGGAAACCTCCCTGCGCCAAGCGCTCCGCCAGAGCGAAACGTTGCTCGAAACGACGCCCACCGCGATTGCGGTGATGCTTGACCGCGTCATCCTGCGCTGCAATCCAGCAATGGAACGCCTGTTCGGCGCGAAACCGGGCGAACTGCTCGGCCACTCTACCCGTTTGCTGTTCCCGAGCGATGCCGCTTGGGAGGCGGCGGGGAAGACGGTCTATGAGGCCATCGCACGCGGCGAAACCTTCAGCGGCGAACTCGAGTTCGTGCACCAGAATGGCGAGCACTTCTGGGCGGTCGCAGCAGGCAGGTCGATCGAACCCGGCTCTCCCCAGGTGCTGTTCGCCTACACCGATGTGACGGCGCAGCAGAACCTTGCACGGGCCCTCGCAGCTGCGAAAGAGGCGGCAGACGCCGCAAATAGGGCCAAGAGCGGGTTTCTCGCCGCCATGAGCCACGAAATCCGCACGCCGATGAACGGCGTGCTCGGCATGCTTGAACTGCTGGAACTCACCGAGCTCGACGGCGAGCAGCACGAGACGCTCACGCTTGCGCGCGATTCCGCGGTTTCTCTGCTGCGGCTTATCGACGAAATTCTGGACTTCTCGAAGATCGAGGCCGGGCAGCTGGAGATCACACCGGAACCGGTTTCGCTTGCCGCGCTCGCCAATCGCGCCGCCACCGTCTATCTCGAGCTGGCATCGCGCAAAGGTGTGCTTCTCGAATGCAAGGTCGACCCGCGCATCGCCGAGGCGCACATGGCCGACGGTCTGCGCGTATCGCAGATTGTCGGCAATCTCCTGTCGAATGCGATCAAGTTCACAGCGCAGGGCAAGGTGACGCTCGAGCTCGAGTCCGCCGAACGCGGTGCCGACGACGAACTGGTGCGCCTCACCGTCGCGGACACCGGCATCGGCGTCCCGCCGGAGCACCAGGGCCGGCTGTTCCAGCCGTTCGTGCAGGCCGATTCGGATACGACGCGTGTGTATGGCGGCACAGGGCTCGGTTTGTCGATTTGCCGCCGCCTCGCCGAACTGATGGGCGGCAGCATCGGGCTCCAGAGCCTACCGGGGCGAGGCACGACGGTGACGGTGCTGCTGCGGTTTCCGCTCACCGACCCATCCGCCCTGCAAAGGCGCAAGCAGGCGCGGTTCGATCGACTTGCGGCGATCGGCGGTCGCGGCCACGGTGCGAACGAGGCGGCGGGCGCATGCATCCTGATTGCCGACGATCACCCAATCAACCTGATGCTGATCCAGCGCCAAGCTGCGCTGCTTGGCTATAGGACCGACCCGGCGCGGGACGGCGTCGAAGCACTGGAAAAGTGGAAAACCGGCGCCTACGCGCTGGTGCTGACGGACTGCGACATGCCGCGGATGGACGGCTATCAGCTTGCGCGGGAAATCAGGCGCCTGGAAGCCGCGAAGAAAACACCACGGCCGATACCGATCATCGCCTGCACCGCGAACGCACTGGCGAGCGATGCCGCCGTGTGTATCGACGCGGGAATGAACGATTATCTGTCCAAACCGAT
>JADGRQ010000085.1 GCA_017880775.1 Burkholderiales bacterium
TATCCCGAACTCGCCGACTGGCCGAATTCCGGCCAGGCGATCTTTGCCGTCATGCTGGGCGGCATCAACAGCTTCCTCGGACCCGTCCTCGGCGCGATGATCCTGCTCGCGCTGAACGATGTGGTGACACGCTTCACGGAATATCAAGGGCTGGTTCTGGGGATCGTGATCCTGGCCTTCGCGCTCGGCCTGCGCCGCGGCGTGCTCGATTTTGTCAGACTGGCCTGGCCCGGACGCTCGCGATGAAGCTCGAGATCAGAAATCTGACCAAGGCGTTCGGTGGCCTCAAGGCCATCGACAATGTGTCGCTCACCTTCCCGTCGGGCTCGCTTTCGGCGGTGATCGGTCCAAACGGAGCCGGCAAAAGCACTTTCTTCAACCTGATCAGCGGCGCGTTCCCGCCCGATCAGGGCCAGGTGCTGCTCGACGGTCAGGACATCGTTGGTCTCTCCAGGAGCGAACGGATGCACCGGGGCATCGGACGGGCCTTTCAGGTGGCAAGCTGCTTTCCGACCATGACGGTTAAGGAGAATTTGATGGCCGCCGTTACCGCCCATATCGGCCAGTGGGGCAATCTCACCCGCCGCTTTCCGCCACCCGGCGTACGCGAGCGAGCCGAAGAGGTGATGGAATTGGTGGGCCTGACACAGGTCCCGAATGTAGAGGCCGCGATCCTTTCCCACGGTGACCAGAAGCTGCTCGATATCGCCATCGCGCTCGCGCTCGAGCCAAAAGTGCTCCTGCTCGACGAGCCGACGGCCGGCATGGGCCCCGACGAGCGCTGGCGCATGATCGAACGCGTGCGCAATCTGTGGGAACAGCGCCAGCTCACGCTGATCTTCATCGAGCACGACATGGACATCGTCTTCCAGATCGCCAATACCATCCGCGTGCTATGCTACGGCCGCGTCCTGGCCGAGGGCACACCGGACGAGATCCGGAACAACAAGGCCGTGATCGAAGCCTATCTCGGCACGGAGGCGGACGCGACATGACGGACCTGCTGCGCGCCGAAGGAGTGAGCGCCTTCTACGGCGCGAGCCAGATCCTGTTCGATGTCGATCTCGCGTTAGCGGAAAAACGCACGCTGGCGCTGCTGGGGCGTAACGGCGCGGGCAAGAGCACGACCATGAAGACGCTTGCGGGAATCATGCCGGCTAGGGGCGGCCGCATCTTCTTCGCCGGCCGCGACATCACCCGCGCGCCGGCACATGCGCGTGCCCGGCTCGGCCTCGCCTACGTGCCCGAGGACCGGCAGGTGTTTCCCGAGCACAGCGTGGAGGACAATCTCCTGATCGCGGCCAAGAACGGTCCGGACGGACGGCGAGACTGGACCCTGCCGCGCATCTGGGAGACCTTCCCGTTGCTCGCAAAACTACGGTCGCGCGACGCGGGTCGCCTGTCAGGCGGCGAACAACAACTTCTGGTCATCGCGCGTGCCTTGATGGGCAATCCTCTGGTCCTGCTGCTGGATGAGCCGAGCGAAGGGCTGGCCCCGATCGTCGTCGCCACGATCAGCAGGGTACTTCGGGAACTGGGAGCCAGCGGCGCCACCATCCTGCTCGCCGAGCAGAACATGCATTTCTGCTTACGGATTGCCGAGGAAGCGGTTGTCATCGATAAGGGAAAGGTGGTGCATCGCCAGGATACGGCTGGCCTTGTCGGAAATGAAGACATCCGCCGGCGTTATCTCGCGATGTAGCGGGTGCCAGGTACCGATTCAGGCAAATGCGATCGCGAGCAAGCCCGAGCAAAGCAGCACAAGGCTGGTTGCGATTACCGCAAGGAACCCATCGGATACGAAGTCATGATTGCGCATCGTACGTACACCTGCCGAGCTCGGGGAAACACCCCTCCGCCGCCCGAATGGAACTACCGTCACGATGCACAGTCAAAAGGATTGCGCGCGGTTGCGGAAATTGGAATCCGACTGATGCTTTAGGGCAACAGCGACGCCGGCCATCCCGACAACGAGAGGTGAGACCCCGGTTTGCCGGCGGCTTTTTTATTGAAGCGCGGTGACAAAACGTGCTCGGTGGATGCGCTCTATCCAAAAAGCATCTCAGTTTTTGAGCCTCAGCTCGTCGATCGCATCGGCGTTCCCGCAATATTCCACATAATTCGAGGGGGCTGTGCCGGCCGCGAGCTCCCGATTGCACTGACGCTTGTGCGTGCAGAATGAACATACGCGCTCCATATCGCGCAGCAAGGCTGGCTCCGCCCGCGAGATGGCAGCTTCGTCGATGCCCAGCACTTCAAGCATTTTCGGCAATTCGTCCGCGCTAAGCGCGCCCTTCTGCACCAGCATGTGGAGATCGCCGGGCGTGACGCCGAACTCGCGCGCGACCCGTTCCAGCTCGCCAGGATCGGCCTCAAGCTGCAGCAGCTCCCTCAACTCTCGCCGCTGCTTGAGCCAATCGCCGAACAGATCGATCATCTTCGTAACAAAAGGATAAGGTTCACCTTGGACTGTCGTCACCGCACCCTCCATGGTTAAAAGTATAATGATAGCCAGCCGGCGCCGGCGTGTCTTTGCGCTGGATCAAATCTGGCTCTGGATCACCATTGGCGTGGCGGCAGCGGCCTGACGTCGCCGCCAGGCACAAAGCCGACGCCCGGCCAAGCGCGGCAGGACGCGCAACCGGAATGAAACCCCACTAGCTTCGTTCAGCTTCAGCCTCTTGCTCCAGCCGCAAGATATGCG
>JADGRQ010000086.1 GCA_017880775.1 Burkholderiales bacterium
TGGCTGTCGAGGCTGGCCTGGAATGCGCGCGCGGTACCCTGGAAGCTGCCGTGCACGCTCGTCGGCACGCCGATCCGGTCCATGGCGTCCTGCACCGCGCGTGTCGCGTCCGAAAGCGACACCTTGTCCGGCAGGTTGAAGGAGATGGTCGAGGCGGCGAACTGGCTCTGGTGATTCACTCCCAGCGGGGTATTGGTGGGACCGTAGCGAGCGAACGCCGACAGCGGCACCTGCGCGCCTCCGGAGGTGCTGATATACACGCTGTTCAGCGTTTCCGGGCTTTGCCAGAATTCGGGGGCGGCTTCCATGACCACGCGGTACTGGTTGAGCGGATTGTAGATGGTCGATACCTGGCGCTGGCCGAAGGCGTCGTTCAGCGCCGCATCGATCATCTGCGGCGTAACGCCGAGCTTGGCGGCGCTGTCGCGGTCGATGACCAGCGAGGTCTGCAGACCCTTGTCCTCCTGGTCGGTGTTGACGTCGGCCAGCTGGGGCAGCTCGCCCAACGCCCGGCGCACGCGCGGTTCCCATACGCGCAGTTCATCGAGATCGTCAGCCTGCAGCGTAAACTGGTATTGCGCGTTGGCCTGGCGTCCGCCCACGCGGATGTCCTGCACCGGGACCAGGAACAGGGCAGCGCCAGGCTCGCGTGCGAGCTTGACGCGCAGCTTGGCGATGACCTGGTCCGCCGTAAGCTTGCGCGGCCCTAACGGCTTGAGCACCACGAACATAAATCCGCGGTTGCGCTGGCCGCCGCCGGTGAAAGCAACCACGTTCTCCACGTCCGGGTTCTGGCGCACGATCTCGACGAAGTCGGCCACCTTCTGCCGCATCGCCTGGAACGAAATACTCTGATCGGCCTGAATATTGCCCACCAGCCTGCCGGTGTCCTGCTGCGGAAAGAATCCCTTGGGCACGATGATGTAGAGGTATACGTTGAGGCAGACAGTGGCGGCTAGCAGTGCCAGCATCAGCGGCCCGTGGCGGAGCGCCCACGCGAGCGATGTCTCATACCAGCCGAGCACCGCGGCGAACGCGCGCTCGCTGGAATGGTAAAGGCGCCCATGCGCGCGCGAGCCTTCCTGCCGCAGCAGCCGCGCGCACATCATCGGCGTGGTGGTAAGCGAAACCAGCAGCGAGATCAGTATTGCCACCGAGAGGACCACTGCGAACTCGCGAAACAGGCGTCCGATGATGCCGCCCATGAGCAGAATCGGGATGAACACCGCAATCAGCGACAGGCTCATCGACAGCACGGTGAAGCCGACTTCGCGGCTGCCTCGCAGCGCCGCCTGCATCGGCGACATGCCTTCCTCGATGCGGCGCGAGATGTTCTCCAGCACCACGATGGCGTCATCGACGACGAAGCCGGTGGCGATGGTGAGCGCCATGAGCGAAAGGTTGTCCAGGCTGTAGCCGCACAGGTACATCACGCCGAAAGTGCCGACCAGCGACACCGGCACCGCCACGCTCGGGATCAGCGTCGCGCGCCAATTGCGCAGGAACAGGAATACCACCAGGATCACCAAGGTTATGGAAACCATCAGTGAGCGCTCGGTGTCGCGCAGCGAGGCGCGGATGGTCGGCGTCCGGTCCAGCACCACCTCGAGGTCGATCGCGCTCGGGATCGAGGCGGCGAGCTCCGGCAGCACCGCCTTGACGCGGTCGACGGTATCGATGATGTTTGCGTTGGGCTGGCGGTTGAGGACCAGCAGCACCGCCGGTTTGCCGTTGGCCGAGCCGTCGTTGCGCAGATCCTGCACCGAGTCGACCACGTCACCCACGTCCGCGAGCCGCACGGCGGCACCATTGCGATAGGCGACGATCAGCGGCAGGTAGTCGGCCGCCTTCTTCGCCTGGTCGTTGGCAAGAATCTGCCAATGGTGCTCATCGTCCTCCACCGACCCCTTGGGTCGATTGACGTTGGTTGTCACAATGGCGGCACGCACATCCTCCATGCCGATGCCGTACTTGTTGAGAGCGGCCGGGTTCAATTCCACCCGCACCGCCGGCAGCGAACTGCCGCCTACGCTCACCTGCCCGATGCCCTGCACCTGCGACAGCTTTTGCGCGAGGATGGTCGAGGCCGCGTCGTACATCTGGCCCCGGTTCATGGTCTTGGATGTGAGCGAGAGGATCATGATCGGCGCATCGGCCGGATTCACCTTGCGGTAGGTCGGGTTGCTGGGCAGGCCGGTAGGCAGCAGGCTGCGCGCGGCGTTGATCGCGGCCTGCACGTCGCGCGCGGCGCCGTCGATGTCGCGGTTGAGATCGAACTGCAGCGTGATGCGCGTCGAGCCGAGCGAACTCGACGAGGTGATTTCCGTGACATCGGCAATGCGGCCGAGCGCGCGCTCGAGCGGCGTGGCCACAGTCGCCGCCATGGTCTCCGGACTCGCCCCGGGCAATCCTGCCTGGACCGAAATGGTCGGAAAATCCACCTGCGGCAGCGGCGACACGGGCAGCAGCCGGAACGCGATCGCGCCCGCCAGCGCGATCCCCAGCGTGAGCAGCGTCGTCGCTACAGGCCGTTCGATGAAGGGCGCGCTGATGCTCATGCCTGGGCGCCTCCGGGCGGGTTGCCGGACTGCCGGTGGGTCGCGGCGCGCGCGCGCCGGGCCCGGCGGTCGAATGCGAGATAGATCACCGGCGGGGTAAACAGCGTCAGTACTTGCGAAAACAGCAACCCGCCCACCACGGGG
>JADGRQ010000017.1 GCA_017880775.1 Burkholderiales bacterium
GTCAGGAACAAGCGCCGGCAAGCGCGCGGCGTGGGCAGACAAGCCGTAGACGATAAGCAACGCATGAAGAACGAGGAATCCCGCGAAAACGGGCAGCAAGATCAGGGTCGATTCCTTCATGCCGCGGAAGTTCAGAAACATCATCGCCAGGATCAGCGCGACTTCGGTAATCAGCTTGTAGGCTTGCGCGCCGACGGGCAGCAGGCTGAAAAAAGCATCCGCCCCGCTCGCGAGCGATGTCGCGATGGTGAGCACGTAGTCGATCAGCAGCGCGGCCCCTGAGACCAGCCCGGCGCGCGGACCGATGAGCGATGTCGCAACCTTGTAGCCACCCCCGCCCGATGGAAATAATTCGATGACCTGGTTGTAGCCGATGGAAACGATGAACACGGTGAGCGCCGTGGCGAGGGCGAGGTACAGACCGAGGTGAGTATTGGGCCCGAGGGCGAGGAACGCCTGTTCCGGGCCATAGCAGGAAGACGACAGGCTGTCTGCACCCAAACCGACCCATGCGAGCAAAGGGATGACGGTTATCGCGCGGCGAGTCCTCTGATCGAGGGGGTCGAGCGGCGCTCCTTTCACGAGCTTGCGTATTGCTGTCGGCTTCAACAGCTGATCTCCAGTTGCATGGCGGTCATTCGGGGTGCTACCCGAAGCGGCGGGCGAAATCAGCGGGCGTCACTGATTTGCGCAGCACAGATTTGCGCGCAGCGGTTCAGGCCTGAAACGCGAACCTTGCCTCGCCGAACAGTTTGAGGCAGGCATCCACGACCGCCGGATCATAGGCGCTGTCGCGACCGCGCGTGATCTCCTCGAGAGCGAGCTTGATGCCGAGGGATGCACGATACGGCCGGTGCGAAGCCATCGTTTCCACCACGTCCGCCACCGCCATGATGCGCGATTCGAGCAGGATCTGCCCGCCCTTAAGCCCCTGCGGGTAGCCCGAGCCATCGAGCCTCTCATGATGCTGGCGGACGATGTCGGCGATGGGCCAGGGAAAATCCACGTCTTTCAGGATTTCGTACCCGGCCTGCGGATGCGTCTTGATGAGCATGAACTCGATGTCGCTGAGCTTGCCGGGCTTGGTGAGGATTTCGGCGGGAACGTGGATCTTGCCCAGATCGTGTACGGCGGCAGCAAGATGGATGCCGTGGATCTTCTCCTCCGACAGGCCCAACTCCCGCGCGATGGCCACGGCCAACTGGCCGACGCGTCGCTGATGGCCTGCCGTGTAAGGGTCGCGCGCGTCGACGGTATCCGCCACTGCGCCGATGGTTTGCTCCAGGCTTTTCTGCAATATCTCCGCGTGATGCTCATGCTCGTAAGCATTACGGTCGCGCTCGGCCCTGGTGCGCAAGGTCCCGATTCCAAATGCCAGGTCGTTTGCGAGCTCGGTCAGCAGCTTGACCTCCTCGCTGCCGAAGGCGCCCGGTTCCGCGGCATAGATCATGATCGCGCCGAAGACCCGTGAGTCGACGATCAGAGGAATCGCGGCGCTGGAACCGTAGCCGCGCTTAAGAGCCTCTGCGCGCCAGGGGATCATCCTCGGGTCCGTGGCGATGTGTTTCGTCACCACTGTCTCGCGCGTGCGGATGCAGGTACCCGTAGGTCCCCGGCCCCGCTCGGTGTCCGCCCAGTTGACATTCAGGGTCGCCAGATACCCCGCTTCGAAGCCTGCCTGAGCGATCGCGGTGACCGACTTTGCCGGGTCGTCTTCGGCGCGGCCCACCCAACACAGCCGATAGCCGGCTTCTTCCACGATGAGGTCGCATATCTGCTGCAGCAAAACCGCTTCCTCGGTCGCCCGGACCAGGGCCGCGTTGCACTTGCTGAGGACCCGCTGGGCTTGATTGACGCGCCACAGCTGCGCCTCGGCCCGATGACGGTCGATGACCGAGCCGAGAACATTGGCGGCCGCCTGGAGAAAGTTGACCTCGTCCGCGGCAAAGCTTCGGCGGTGGCGAGCATAAACTGCGAGCACGCCGAAAGGACCCTCGCTGGTCGATACGACGACGCTCGCGCCACTCACCGCTCCATGCTCGTGGAGCAGCGCTGTTCCCGCGAAGCGTTTCTCGGTTTGCAAATCCTCGACGACCACGGGCTGGTCGGAGATCAGCGTGTAGCCGGCCTGGGACTCCGTACCGAGGCCGACCGTGGCATGGCCGACGTATCCGGGCTTCCAGCCCGCGCCGGATCTCATCAGCAGCGCGTCGCGATTCGGCAGCAACTCCAGGATCTTGCAGTAATCGACGCCGAGCGCCTGAGCCACCTGGTTCGCCGCATCGTCCAGCATCTGGGACAATGGCGCGCCCCGCAGCGCGCGTTCCCCGAGGTCGGCCACGACCGACTGGAGGTGGGCAAGCATCCGTACCTCATTCTCCGCGTGTTTGCGGGCGGTGATGTCATAGATCGTCGACCGGCTCATCAGGTAATTGCCGGCGGTGTCGGTGACGGCTGTGGCGCTGAGAAGCACCGGCAGGATCGTGCCATCTTTGCGAACCATGTCGAACTCGAGGTCCCGAATCGCTCCCTCGGCTTTGAGTTTGGGAAAAAAATCTTGGACGGTCTTCACACCCTCGGGCGTAATAACATCGGAAAATTTCAATTTTCCGATCATCTCTTCGCGCCCATATCCCAGCCACGAAAGTTCGGTGTCGTTAATGCGCACGTAGACGCCGTCCTTGTCCACGGAATGATAGCCGCAGGGAGCGTGATCATAGAGATCGCGTATCTCGTCCGCGGATCTCTGCAAGCCTTCCTCGGCCCGCTTGCGCCCGGTGATGTCTTGAACCGTGCCGAGTCCCTCGATCGCATTGCCGTCTTTGCCGAATTCGACCTTTGCCCTTTCTCGAACCCATTTCACTTCGCCGCCGACAATGATCCGGTGCTCGATGTCATAACCTGCCCCATGTAAGGCGGCAGTCCAGGCTTTGCTGACCGCTTCTCTGTCGTCGGGATGGATCGCCTCGAGGAAGGATTCATACGTCAGACTTGTACCTTTGGACACTCCAAAGATGCGGAACACTTCATCCGACCAAGTCAGGCGGTCGTGAACCGCATCCAGATGCCAGCTCCCGATGTGCGCGATCCTCTGCGCCCGGTTCAGGTTCGCCTCGCTCTGGCGTAACGCTTCTTCAGCGCGTTTGCGCTCGGTAATGTCGCGGATGTACCCGGTGAACTGCGCAGTACCGGGCGAGGCGATGCGCGCGATCGCGATCTCGACGGGAAATTCCTCGCCGCTCGCTCGAATCGCCGTCAGTTCGACGCGGCGACCGAGGACCGCGGCCACGCCCGTGGCGAGGTATCGCGCCAGTCCCTGCCGGTGGCGGTCGCGCAGCGAAGGCGGAATGATGACATCCGCGATCTCATGCCCAAGGACATCCTCCCGACGATGGCCGAACATCTGCTCCGCGGCCGGGTTGAACTCCGTGACGCCACCTTGCGCGTCAATGGCGATGACGGCATCGAGCGAAGCCTGCACAGTAGCCGCGTGGCGTGCTTCGCTGCTTCGGACCTCGGCTTCGGCCTGCTTGAGCTCAGTGACGTCCTGGACGGTGCCGCGCACGAGCGTGACCTGGCCATCGGCATCGCGCTCCACTTCGCCTCGGCTGGTGACGGGCCTGATGGCCCCGTCGGCACGAACCATCTCCAGGTCGAGTTCGTAAGGTGCTCCCGTCTGGATGGCGCCTTGTATGGCTGCATCGAGTCGCGCAGAGCTCTGCAACGTGTAGAACCCGAGGTGCTCTTTGTATGCGGGCGGGGGCAGCATGGGATCACGCCACGTAATTTGGGAAAGTCCGGCAGACCAGGTGATGTTGTCGGTCTTCGGATTCCACCACCAACTGCCCATGCGAGCCAGGCGCTCTGCCTCTCTCAACTCCACTTCCCGTCGGTGCAGAGCGCCTTCGGCTCGTAGATGTTCCACGTCACCGCGATTGACGATGTATCCGTTCCAGATTGCGAAACCGGCCAGCAGAGTCATCGTCGCGATGATCATCAGGCTGACCACACTCCACCCGGAGTAGAGGCCATCGGAAAATGCTCGCCACCCCAGCGCGCCGATCACGAGCGGAATGATGACGGCAGCAGGCAACAGCCGCCATGTGAGTACGCCCCCGGCCGTCGAACTCGCGAGCAATGCTGCCAGCCCTCGCTCGGTGCGGGCACAAAGCAGGCCGAGGGAAAGCACAAGCAGGGTAACGGCAGTCTGCAGAGCGATGTGAGTGTAAGAAGTGCGAGACTCGAGAACGAAATCAAGCAGCCCGGCGATGGAAAGGATTGCCGTCAAAGCGGCGAAGTACTGGGCTGGCCAATAGCGCTGCGATCTCCACGATATCGCCCGGTCAAGCAGGAGCACCGCCAGCCCCAACAAGAGAAAATCCAACGCCGTGATCGGAGCGATCAGGCCGCGACGAACACTGCCGAACGCTTCCCAGGGGTTTTCATCAAGAAACAGCAACTGATCGATACCCAAGTCCCAGCCGGTCAGGTGTTCCGCCAAGCTCAGCAGGCCCACCAGTGCGGTGATGATTGCCATGATCTGAGCGCAGAGCCTTTTGCCTCTGGAGTAGGGCTCGATGTCTTTCTTTCGCAGCAACCATAGAGACAGACCGATCAACACAAGACATGCAGCCGCATTCGGTTTGATCACTACCTGTCCCGGTATGACGCTCTTCAGGATCGCGATGTTGAACGTCCACCCAAGGAGCCCGAGCACTCCGACGGCAACGGAAAACAGACTGGCAAAACGGACGAAGAGATTCAGGTGCCTGACGATTCCGGGGTCCGGCCGCGCGCCCACGGGCTGTCCAGCATAAGTGCTGATGGGGCGGGCGGAGGCGACCACCCCGATCACGTTTCCGCTGGCATCCCGATAAAGCGACCCATCGTAGAGAACGGACGTGCTGTGCCCGTCACGGTGGCGAAGCTCCAGAGCGCAGCCCCGCACGAGGCCACCGTGAAACACCTGCTCATAAGCCGCTCGCGCCTTCTCGGGCTCCCCGAAATACTCCGAGAAGTCCGTGCCGATGAGTTCTGCGCGGGAACGACCGGTGACAGTCTCGGCCGCGGCATTCACGTCATTGATCTTGCCGTCATGGCCGATGGTCACGAGCGGATCGAGACTGGCCTCGAGCAGGCTTCGATTGTAGGTACTCGCCAGCCTCGCCTGACTCCTGCTGGCCTCCGCCTCGGCCGCGCGTTGTCTTACCCAGTCCGAAAGCTGCCCGGCGGTCAAGGCAGTGACGAAGAAAGCCGCGAGCGCTGTCCAATTTCTGGGATCCGCGATCGTGAAGGTGTAGATCGGCGGCAGGAAGAAGTAGTTGAGGCACAGCATGCCCGACACCGAGGCAACCAGGCCCGGCCAGCGTCCCCAGGCCGCTGCAATGAAGAGCACCATTAGCAGCATCGCCAGAGCCACGGTCATTTCATTGATGTGGCTGCGAAGCAGCGCGCAGATTGCCGTGACTGCGGCAATGCCCAGTATGGCGGCTAGGTAACCGAAAGCGCGGTTTTGCAGCATTCTCAGCATCTCGTCGCTGGCGGCGCCGCTAGCGCAGCCACCCCTTCGCCATGAAGACGTAGAGTACGCCGAGCATCAATACCAGCGTGCCGAAGGCGACCTGGCCGAGCGTGACGGCCCACGGGCTGTCGCCGAGATTCATGCCGAGCAGGCCGCCGACGATCGCCGGGATCACGGCGAGCGTGCTGACGATCGCCAGCAGCCGCATGAAGCGGGTCGTATCGTGCGCGGCGATGTCGATGTGCAGCTCGATCAGCGAAAGCACCGACTCGCGGATGCCATAGACTGCCTCATAGAGATAGTCCGCTTCCTCGGCGAGCTGGGTTGCGGATGGACGCTGATCCGGACCGAGCCCGGGCAGCTCGCGGCGGCCGTCGGCAAGCATCTGGAGCAGCCCGCGCAGCCGCCAGAGGTCGCCCTTGGCCCTCGACAGGACGCGCTTCAGGCGGAACGCCTGCTCGAAGAAGCTCGCCGGGCTCTCGCTCGCCGGAAGCTCTTCGAGCTGGCGAACCGTGCGCTCCAGCCGGTCGGCGAGTTCCTCGTCGCGGGCGAGCACCACGCGGATGATGTGAAGCGAGCAGCGCGGACCCCAGGGCAGGTCGCCTGATTCTGCAGGCGGCTGCTGCAGATCAAGCGGATGCGGGGCGAGGGACAACACGTCGTTCGCGGAGACCAGCAGCAGCACCGGGTCGCGATGCATGGCATCGCCCGCCGAGGGGAGCGAAACCGTGAGCGCGGTCCAGCGCGCACCGGTCTCGATGCGCGGATAGCTCGACTCGTGCAGCGCCGCCTCGATCATCACGTGCGGGACGCCGAACGCCGATGCGATTTCCACGAGGCGGTCCGGTGCAAGATTCGAGGCATGCAGCCAATCGCTGCTCGGTGCGGCGGCCCATTGCAGCAGATCGTCCCAGCCGCCCTTGCGCGGCGCCGGATCGCCGGGCCGCAACAGCGAGACTTGCGGCTGGCCGCGCGGGGCGGGGCGTTGTGCGGGCGCGGCGGGCGGCTGCAGGCCGTGGCCGATGCGCGGGCCGAACAGCAGGATGCGGAATAGCCGGAGGATGCGCAGCGCCGGTGTCGAACGCACCGCTTCCGACACTGCTGGAAGCAGCGACAGCAACGGCGCGACGATGATGACCGCGTCGAGCAGGCGCCAGGGATGGAGCGCGAACTTGCGCCGGTCCTTCGCCAGCGCGAAGTTGGCCGCGTATTCAAGCGCGAACAGTCCGACGATCGCCCACTCGGCGGCATCGAAACCCTGCTCGATACCGGGTGGCAACTCGAACAGGAAGGGGGCCAGCCCGAGGCTCAGCGCGGCAAGCGCGAGGAAGCCCATCACGGCTTCGTTGAGAACGCCCGCGAGTCGACTCAGCATGTCCGCATGGTACTGATGGACAGGGCACTGGTTTGAGGTATTCGCGGTACCGAATCCCGGCTCGCAAGCGTCCGTTTTCGGCCCATGACGGTCATCCCAGCCGGTCATTGACCGGGGTATTGGTCCGAGCGCCTGTCCGCGTTAGTGGCGTAATCCTCTTGATTTCGATGCCATATTCTGCAGCGAGCCCACGTCAGCGTGCCGAAACTCAACGTCTCGCTGGATGCGGCCAAATAACTCTTTACGCCGTTCTTACCGCGGCGAATTGACTCTTTACGCCGTTCTTATGGCGCGGCCCCTATATTGGAGTTGGATGGTAAGTGGGAAGGAGTTGCACATGCGTATCGCCGAGAAGTTCGCCGCTGTGTTCCAGCGCCTTTGGGGGCCGGCGTTGATTTTCGTGATTGTGGTGACGTGCGGTTATTTCACCCGGGCGGTCGATCTCCCGCCGGAGGTGCAGGAGGCCCTCTACGTCCACAGACCGTAGAGCTGACGGCCATGAGAACTGTGTCTGAGCCGCGTCCCGAGCGCTACTACGGCGTGGACATCGCCGAGGACGGCACCCTCGCGGTCGCGGAGCGGCCGGGCGGCCATCGCGCGCCGGCGGCGCGGTACCCCGCCGGAAGCGCGGGCGCGCTTGCCCTCCGGAATCGCATTGCCGGGGAAACGGTCCACTCTCATGTATGCATCCGCAGCGTGGGCAGCGCCGCCCTGGCGCTCGCATCGGCACTGATCCCTCTGCCGGGATCGGAGGTGACGATCGTCGCCTCGCATGCGATCGCATCGCGCCGGGTCGAATCAATTCCACCGAATGCCGAGGAGCGTGCCCGGCGCCTCGCAGAACTTGCCGAGCGCCTTTTCTAAGAGATCGAATAACCATACTTCAAACGGCACAAGTACCGGACAAGCTCCGCGCGCACCCGCCTTCGGGTACCGCTAGCACCGCTAACAGTTTCGCGGCAGGCACCCTGCGACCGAAGGCTTTGGAACCCACTTCGATCGGAGCCATTCGTGAACATCCTTCATTCGAACATCCTCAAGCGAATTGTTCCGCCAGCGGTTCTGCGGACTGCGCGGGATGACCCGGACAAGCGCGAAACTCTGGCGTCCTTCTAATTCCTGGGCGGAGTGCTGCTGCTCACCATCGTTGTATTGCCTCTCGTGTGGCGCGCTCTGGAGTCCATCACGTCTCCCTGAGCTGACCTCCCGCGCACGGGATGCGGTAGAGTTCGCGCATGAGCGCTCCGCGCCCTGACCCCGACGCATTGCTCGCGCGCGTCAAGCGCGAGGAATCCCTGGAGGGGCGCGGCAGGCTCAGGATCTTCTTCGGCGCCTGTGCCGGCGTCGGAAAAACCTACGCGATGCTCACTGCCGCGCGCGCAGAAGCGGCGCGCGGCACCGAGGTACTAGTCGGCGTGGTCGAGACCCACGGGCGCGACGACACCGCGGCGCTTGCCGAAGGCCTGGAGCGCCTGCCGCTACGGCAAATCGAGCGCCAGGGCGCGATGCTCACCGAATTCGACCTCGACGCCGCGCTCGCGCGCAAGCCGGGGCTGATCCTGGTCGACGAACTGGCGCACACCAACGCGCCGGACTCGCGCCACCCGAAGCGCTGGCAGGACGTGCAAGAACTGCTTGCCGGCGGCATCAATGTCTATACCACCCTCAACGTCCAGCACCTCGAAAGCCTGAACGACGTGGTCGGGCAGGTCACCGGCGTGCGCGTCTGGGAGACGCTGCCCGACAAGGTGTTCGACCAGGCCGACGATGTCGAGCTGGTGGACCTTCCGCCCGAAGACCTGCTCGAGCGGCTCGGCGAGGGCAAGGTCTACCTTGCCGAGCAGGCGATACGCGCCGCCGACAATTTTTTCCGCAAGGGCAACCTGATCGCGCTGCGCGAGCTTGCGCTGCGGCGCACCGCGGATCGCGTCGACGCGCAGATGCGCGACTACCGCGAAGAAAAAGGCATCAGCGCGGCATGGCCCGTCGCCGAACGGCTGCTCGTCGCCGTCGGCCCCGGCGAAGAGGGCGAGCATCTGGTGCGCGCCACGCGGCGCATGGCGGCCAGCATGGGCACGGTTTGGACCGCGCTCTACGTCGAGACCCCCGCCCTGCTGCGCCTGCCCGAAGCCGAGCGCGACCGGATCCTGCGCACGCTGCGGCTGGCCGAAGAGCTGGGCGGCAAGAGCGTGGTGGTGGGCGGCGGCGACGTGGCCGGCGAGGTGCTCGGCTTCGCGCACGCGCAGAACGTCTCGCGCATCGTGATCGGTCGTCCGAAACGGCGCGGCTGGCGCGGATGGATGGTCGGTTCGACCGCCGACCGCATCACCTCCGGCGCCGACGACATCGATGTCGCTCTGGTCAGCACCGGGGGAAAACACGCCATCCTTGCCGCGGGAATGATCGTGCGCTCGCGCGACGCGCTCGGCATCGAGAGCCCGGGAAAGCGCCGCTGGCCGCGCTATCTCGCCGGCGCAGCGATGCCGGCTGCCATCACCATCGTCGGCGCGGCGATGCACGGGCGGTTCGAACTGTCCAATATCGTCATGCTGTACCTGCTCGGAGTCGTCATCGTGGCGATCCGGCTCGGCCGGGGACCGTCGATCCTCGCTGTGATGCTTTCGGTGGCCGCGTTCGATTTCTTTTTCGTTCCCCCTTACCTCACCTTCGCGGTGTCCGACACCGAGTACCTGATCACGTTTGCGGTGATGCTCGTCGTCGGACTGGTCATCAGCACGCTCGCCGGGCAAGTGCGGCTGCAGGCGAGAATTGCCGGCTACCGCGAGCAACGCGCCTCCGCGCTCTACGACATGAGCAGGGAAATGGCGGCGACGGAGAAGCTGGTGGAAATCGTCCGCATCGCCGTGCGGCACGTGTCAGAGGTGTTTGCGAGCCAGGCCGCGGTGCTGCTGCCGGATGGGAACGGCCGCGTGCGGCACCCGCGCGGTGAAAGCGTCGCGGGCTCGCTGCACGGCGCCGACCTCGGGATTGCGCAATGGGTGTACGACCACACGCAGCCCGCAGGACTGGGCACCGACACGCTGGCCGGGTCGGACACGCATTTCGTGCCGCTCGCGACGCCGACCGGGCCGATCGGCGTGCTTGCGCTGCTGCCCGCGAATTCGCGCCGCATTTTCGTTCCCGAGCAACGCCGGCTGCTTGACACCTTCGCCGCGCTCATCGCGCTCGCGATCGCGCGCGCGCAGCTCGCCGACGAGGCGCGCGCCGCGCAACTCGCCGCGGAAACCGAGAGCCTGCGCAACGCACTGCTCGCCGCCATCTCGCATGAACTGCGCACTCCGCTCGCCACCATTGTCGGCGCCTCCTCGAGCCTCGCGGAGCAGTCCGAGGCGATGGGGGCAGCCGCCCGACGCGAGCTCGCGCAGAGCATCGCGGAGGAAGCGCGGCGCATGGGCGAGGTGGTCGCGAAGGTTCTCGACCTCGCGCGCCTGCAGGCCGGGGCCACCCGCGTCAATGCCGACTGGCATCCCGTGGAGGAAGTGGTCGGCAGCGCGCTGCAGCGGCTTGCCGGCCGGCTCTCGAAACACAAGGTGACCACGCGCCTGCCAAAGGAAGCGGTGCTGGTGCGCTTCGACGCGGTGCTGATCGAGCAGGTGCTCGTCAACCTGCTCGAGAACGCGGCGAAGTACACGCCGCCGGGCAGCGGCATCGACATTGCGGTCGAAGCACGGCGCGACGAGATCGAGTTCACCGTGGTCGACGACGGCCCCGGCCTGAAGCCCGGGCAGGAAAAAAAGGTGTTCGACAAGTTCCACCGCGGCGTGCCGGAATCCTCGCCCGGGGGCGCGGGGCTGGGACTGGCGATCTGCAAGGCGATCGTCGAGGCGCACGGCGGGCGGATCTGGGCCGAAAACATCCCCGCCGGCGGCGTGGTGTTCCGTTTCACCGTTCCGCAGGGTGACGAACCGCCGCCCGCGCTGGACGCCGAGGAGCGGGTATGACCAGTGAACGTCCGGTGGTGCTGGTGATCGAGGACGAGCCGCAGATCCGCAAATTCCTTCGCGCGTCGCTCGACGCGCAGGGCTTCTCTGTCGAGCAGGCCGAATCCGGCGAACAGGGACTGGTCATGGCGGCAAACCGCCGGCCGGAAGCGATCGTTCTCGACCTCGGCCTGCCGGACCTGGATGGCGTCGAAGTCATCCGGCGCCTGCGCGAATGGAGCCGCGTGCCGATCATCGTTCTGTCGGCGCGTGCCCAGGAGGACGACAAGATCCGCGCGCTCGATGCGGGGGCCGACGACTACGTGGTCAAGCCCTTCGCGGTCGGCGAACTGCTCGCCCGTCTGCGCGTTGCGCTGCGCCATGCCGCGACTGCGGACGGGACCGGCGCGCCCGCGTCGATCGAGGCCGGCGAGCTGAAGATCGATCTCGGAGCGCGCCGCATCAGCGTCTCGGGAAAGGAAGTTCACCTGACGCCGACCGAGTATCGCCTGCTCGCGGAGCTGGCCAAGCACGCAGGCAAGGTGCTGACGCAGCGCTACCTGCTGAAGGAGGTGTGGGGCCCCGGCTACGTCGAGCGACCCCACTACCTGCGCATCTACATGGCCAACCTCCGTCGAAAGCTCGAAGCCGACCCGGCGCAGCCGCGGCGGCTGTTGACGGAAACCGGCGTAGGCTACAGGTTCAACCTCGAGTAGGCTGCGAAGGCGATGCTGCTGGCACTGGTCATCTTCTATCTGCTGGTCACCATCGCCATCGGCCTGTGGGCCGCCAAGCGCGTCAAGAACACCGCCGACTTCGCGATTGCCGGGCGGCACCTGCCGCTCGTCATGATCGTCACGACGACCTTCGCTACCTGGTTCGGGTCCGAGACCGTGTTGGGCATTCCGGCGAAGTTCGTCAGCGGCGGCCTGAACAGCGTCGTGGAAGACCCGTTCGGCGCCGGCACCTGCCTGATCATTGTGGGCCTGTTCTTCGCCGGCAAACTCTACAAGATGACGCTGCTGACGATCAGCGATTACTACCGGGAACGCTACGGCCGCAGCGTGGAAGTGGTGTGTTCGCTGATCATCATCTTGAGCTACCTCGGCTGGGTGTCCGCACAGATCACTGCACTGGGCCTGGTGTTCAACGTGCTGTCGACCGGCGCGATCAGCGTGCCGATGGGCATGATCATCGGCACGGTCTCGATCCTCGCGTACACGCTGTTCGGCGGCATGTGGTCGGTGGCCGTCACCGACTTCATCCAGATGATCGTCCTGGTGAGCGGCCTGTTCATCCTGGCGGTGTTCGCGGGCCACCAGGCCGGCGGTGCCGACAAGGTCATCGCCCTCGCCACCAGCAGGGAAATGTTCACGTTTCTGCCCGAGCCGAAGTTTCACGACATCGTGTTCTTCTTCGCGGCGGCCATCACGATGATGCTGGGCTCGATTCCGCAGCAGGATGTGTTCCAGCGCGTCATGTCGGCCAGGGACATCAACGCCGCCACCCGGGGCCCGGTGATCGGCGGCATCTGCTACATCCTGTTCGCGTTCGTGCCGATGTTTCTGGTGACGAGCGCGCTGATCATCATGCCCGAGCAGACCGCCGCGCTGCTCAGGGACGACCCGCAGAAGGTGCTGCCCACGCTGGTGCTCGAAAGGATGCCGTTCATCATGCAGGTGCTGTTCTTCGGCGCGCTGCTCTCGGCCATCAAGTCCACCGCGTCGGCAACGCTGCTGGCCCCATCGGTGACCTTCGTAGAGAACATCTGGCGCCAGTTCCGCCCGCACCAGGGCGACCGGAAGGAACTGCTGACCATGCGCATCACCGTGCTGGTGTTCAGCGCGTGTGTGTGCGCCTACGCCATTGCCTCGCAAGGCACGCCGATCTACGAGATGGTGTCGGGGTCCTATCAGGTGACAGTGGTCGGCGCGTTCGTGCCGCTTGCTGCGGGCCTGTACTGGAAGCGCGCGACCACGCAGGGGGCGATTTTCGCGATCGTGCTCGGCATCCTGTCGTGGTTGCTGTTCCAGGCCACGCCGGCCGGCAAATCATTTCCGCCGCAACTGGCCGGGGTGCTGATGGCACTCGCGGGCATGTGCGTCGGCTCGCTCGGCCCGCAGGCAGTGAAAAACCGCCACGGTTCGCACCACCATGTGGTGGGTACGCCGGCGGATCGGGCCGTGCCCGGCTGACGATGCCGAGCGCGTCGTTTCTGCCGTGTAACTAGCTGATTATTAAAGGTGGGCAATTGCCCATCTTTAGCATTCTGAATCTTGTGGTTGCCTTCCCACGCTTTCGACCGTACCGTTTGCGGCGCAAGGAGACGGCATGGTAACCATCGCCCAATCTGACGGTACGCTGCTCGACAGCATCTCCGAGTTCTGCCGCGACAGCCGCATGGCGGAGTCGACCTTCGGCCGGCACGCTGTCAACGACGGTAAATTCGTCGCGCGGCTGCGCGACGGCGCGCGCATCACCCCCGAGACGCTCGAGCGCGTCAATACTTTCCTGACGCAGCACGGCGCGAAACCGCACACCGCCCCGCCCGAACTGCGGCCGTTGATACGGGTGGCGGGCCGCGCAACGCCGAAGCCACCGGCCCCCGGCGAAGGCGCGCCGTCGCGCAATTTTCGCTTCTTCGACAACCGCCAGAAATACCTGCTGTTCGTCAACACCTGCAGCGAGAAGGAGGTGATTGCGCGGCGCGTGGGCATGGAACTGGCGCACATCCACCCGCGCCCGCCTGCGATCCGCATCTTCGACGCAGGCATGGGCGACGGCTCCGTGCTCACGCGCGTGATGCGCGAGATGCACCGGCGCTTTCCGACCCGGCCGTTCTACATCGTCGGCAAGGAGATCAGCCTCGAGGACGTGCGGCTGTCGCTCGACAAGATGGCCGACCGCCTGTTCGAGCATCCGGCGACGATGCTGGTGGTCACCAACATGTACTACAGCGAAGCCCCGTGGCTTGCACCGAAGGCGCTCACCGCGGCCACGTCGCTGCAGTGGCACGAGGTCGCGTTGAGCGGGACGACCGCGCACGAATTCAGCGAGCAGATTGCGGCGCTGGAGCCCTTTCTGGCGAAGAACTGGCAGGCGCGCCACAGCCCCAACACCGGCAACCCGATCTACGAGCGCCCGGTGGCGCTGGTGCTGTACCGCGAGGATTTCCGCTTCCTGCTGGACGACGTGATTCCGCACCAGGGCAAGGCGCGCGCCGATTACGACCTGGTGATCGCCTCGCAGCCCTACCGCGCGCGCGTGCCCGCCGAGTTCAAGGCGGCCAAGGTGATCGGGCCGCTGGCGCGCGCGCTCGGTCCGGGCGGACGCCTGCTCGGCATCCACTCCTGCGGCCGCGATCCCGGCCTGGAGATCGTGCGCAAGGTCTGGCCCGAGGAGAACCCGTTCGTCACCGGCCGGCACGACCTGCTGCGGGCGGTGAGATCGGAACTGGGCAGGGACGCGCGCCACTTCAATTTCAATGCCTACGCCGATTCGCGCGCGGTGTTCCGCTACGAGATGCATACGCTGCCGACGGAGATCGCGGATTCGATCGGCACCTCGACGCTGTTCGCGGCGTGGAACGCAGCGGTGTACGTCGCGCAGATCGACGACGAACGTCTGGCGCAGGTGCTAGGCGAGCGCCGCTACCTGGATGCCACGCGCGAAGTGCTGCAGGCGCACGGCGGCCTGTGGTTCCTCGACGAGTCGTATGTGGTTTCGCGCAAGCGAGGTTGATACGATGACCACCGCAGCCCTCTCCTCAATCGACGCCGTCGCCGGATGCGCGGCCGACCTGATCTCCTGCGGCTCGATCGAAATGAGCGCGCACCTCGCCGCGGATGCCCGGACGCTTGGCAGCCTGCTTCCGGCGGGCACCAAGGTGTACGTCAACCATCTGCCGCGCCACACGCTCGCCGACACCTTCGCCGCGCTGCAGGCGGTGCACGGCGCGGGGCTCGAGCCGGTGCCTCACGTCGCAGCGCGGCGCGTCGCGTCGCGTAACGAATTGGAGGACTTCCTGCTTCGCGCGGTGCGCCATGCCGGCGTGCGCAAGGTACTGCTGATCGGCGGCGACGATCCGCGGCCGCTCGGCGCGTTCGAGGACAGCACCGCATTGCTGAAAACCGGCGCGCTCGCCGCCTGCGGCGTGCGCGAGGTCGGTATCGCGGGATACCCGGAAGGCCACTCGCGTATCCCGCATGCCGCGCTCGAGCACGCGATGAGCGAGAAGCTTGCCATCGCAACCGCACAGGGCCTCGGCGCTTATGTCGTCACCCAGTTCTCGTTCGCACCGGCACGGATCATCGAATACTGCACTGCGCTTGCGCGCAACGCACCCGGCGTGCCGGTCTACGTCGGCCTCGCGGGGCCGGCCGACCCGGCAACATTGCTCAGGTTCGCGCAGCGCTGCGGCGTGAGCGCGTCGCTGCGCGCGCTGCGGGCGCAGGGCATGGGGCTGGTGCGCCTGGTCACCCACACCGACCCGGGCGAGCAGCTGACGGCGGTCGCGCACTACTGCGCCGCCCACGACGATTGCAACGTCGTGGGCGTGCACCTGTTCAGTTTTGGCGGCGCGGCGAAGACCGCCGAGTGGATGAACCGCCAGATCGCGAAGCAGCGCGCCGCCTAGCCCCAGATCGCACGCGCGGCGTCGACGCAGAGCTTCAGCTTCGCGCGCTCGTCGGCCTCGGTCACCGGGTTGCCGCCCATGGTGCTGGCGAAGCCGCATTGCGGGCTCAGCGCGAGCCGCGACGCATCCACGTACTTCGCCGCGTCGTCCGCGCGCCGCCTCAGCGCATCCACCGATTCGAGCTGCGGCCGCTTTGAGCTCACCATGCCGAGCACCACGCCCTTGGTCTTCGGCATCAGCCGCAACGGCGCGAAATCGCCTGCGCGCGGCGTGTCGAATTCGAGCAGGAAATGGTTCACCTCGGCGCGCCCGAACAGCTTCTCGGCGATCGAGTCGTAGCCGCCCTCTGACAGATACTTGCCCTTGTAATTGCCGCGGCACATGTGGATGCCGATCACCATGTCCGCCGGGCGGCCCTTCACCGCCTCGTTGATCGCGTCCACGTACAGATCAACCAGCGCCTCCGGATCCTGGCCGGTGGCGCGCACCCTGTCGCGCGCCGCCGGGTCGCACAGCACCGCGAGCGCAACCTCGTCGAGCTGTACGTAGCGGCAGCCGGCCTGCGCCAGTTCCGCGATCTCCTGCTGGTACACCTTGCCCAGGTCCTGGAAAAAAGCGCGTGGATCGGCGTACACCGCCGGATCGCCGTAGTCGTTGCAGCGGTAGAAATGCATGGTGGACGGCGCAGGCATGGTGATCTTGGGCGTGCCCTTGGCCACCCCGGCGACAAACTGATATTCGTCGAGCGTGATCGGCGCCGTGCGACTGACCTTGCCCTCGACATAGGGCGCAGTGAAATCGGTCTCGTGGCCATGGTCGTCGACAAACTTGAACATCGCCTGCCTGACGCCCAAGCCTTGCGTCAACAGCACGAAGCGCGCCCAGTAGGAGGTGCGCCGGAATTCCCCGTCGGTCAACACCTCGAGGCCGGCGTCCTCCTGCAACCGCACCACGCCGCGCACGGATTCGTCCTGCACGCGCCGGAACTCGGCATCGGAGATCGCCCTCGCGGAGTGCTGCCTGAACGCATCGCGCAACCGCTTCGGCCGCAGCAGGCTGCCGATGTGATCGGCGCGGAAAGGGGGGCGGCCGTTGGGCTGGGACATGCAGGTCTCCGCTTGGGATGAATTTCTATGGAAGTATCGAATACTTCACGAAAGGCTGCTTCTGCGCAACGTCCAAGGAGGAGGAAGCTTGCAGCCGAGTATTCACCGCACCGCCCCTCGCACAGAAACGACTCGTTGCGCTGGCGGAGAAGTGCTAATCGAACGCGTCCGGCGATGTCATCTTTCCCGATTAACCTGAAGCGTCCGGCACTCCAGCTCGTCGGATCAATTCGTCCAGAGCGTTTTCAGCAAACGGTCGAGGTCGACCTTGGAGGACGCTATTGTGGCCGATTGAAACGGCGTACGTACTCCGGCGCGGTGAAGATCCAATCGAGTGCGTCGTAATGGCGCTCGGGCGGGCGGCCCTGATACATGTCGTTGCGCACCAGGCGGCTGACGCCGTCGGGCGCGTGGAAGATCATGCCGAGCAATCCCGCTGAGATCTGCACGCGGGACGCGCGCACGAGCCGCATGTCTTGGTAGCGGCGGAAGGCGGCGGCGAAGTCGCCGTCGGCGTCGTCGGCGCAAGTGGCGAGGCAGATCGCGTCCTCGAGCGCCATCGCCGCCCCCTGCGCGAGGTACTGCAGCATGAGGTGCGCGGCGTCGCCAAGGAGCGTCACCGGTCCCATGCTCCAGTTGTCCACCGGTTCGCGAAAGCGCAGCATCCAGCGGCGGAACACCTTCGGTACGCGAAGAATGCTCATCGGCTTGTCGCAGTTGCGCGCGAAAAGCGGCAGCACCTCCTCGGGGGGCGCTTCCTCGTTGTGGCCGCCGCCAGGCCTTCCCACCACGGTCGCGACCAAGTTGAAAAGCTTCCAGCCACGCAGCGGGTAATGCACGATGTGCGTGTTGTGCGCCGCCCACAGCGTCGCTGCCGCCCAGCGCAAGTCCCTCGGCATCTCGTCGACGTTGAGCACTGCCCGGTAGCACATGTGCCCGGAGACCGGCGGTTCGCCGTCGCCGACGATGCGTTCTCGCACCGCCGAGCGCCAGCCATCGGCGCCAACCAGCGCCGCCGCCGCAATACGCTCCCCAGCGGCCGTGGTTGCGCACACTCCCCGGCCATCGAGCTCGAATTCCACGACCCGGCAACTCGGCCGAAGCTCTATGTCCGGCTGCGCGCGGCAGCCGTCGAGGAGCGCGCCGTGGATGTCGGCGCGATGCGTCACGGCATACGGGTTCCCGAAGCGCCTCGCGAAACGTTCGTCGAGAGGAATGTCGATGACCGTCTCCCCGCTCACCCCGTCCATCATCAGCAGACGCTCGATGAACACCGCCTGCCTTTTGACCAGCTCGCCGACGCCGAGAGCATCGATCGCGTGCCACGCATTTGGGGCCAGCTGAATACCGGCTCCGATCTCACCGAACTCCTGCGCCTGCTCGAGCACAACTATCCTGAAGCGCTTCCGGGCGAGCGCGAGCGCCGCTGCAAGCCCTCCTATGCCGCCTCCAGCAACGACGACCGGCAGCCGGTTCCGTACCGCTTTAGCCATCTGTGCTAATTTTCCCTATTGCATTATAGAATAGACTATTAGGTTATAGAAGAATTGGCAAGCACGGTACGGAGGAGGCAATGAGAATGCACGCCGCCGCGCGGCGGTCCGTCGTCAACGGTCGCCGCCGCTTGGCTGAAGCCGTCGACGCAGCAGCGAAGGTGTTCGCACGCCGCGGGTACCACGGCGCTTCCACACAAGATATCGCCGACGTGCTGGGCATGCGGCAGGCCAGCCTCTACTATTATTTCGAGTCGAAGGAAGCCGCTCTTGAGGCGGTCATTCGCGTCGCAGTGGAGGACTACGCCTCACGGGCCCTGCGGATCGCCCGGAAGGAGACGAGCGCTTCCGAAAAGGTTGCGGCACTCATCCGCACGCACCTCGCTCCAATGGTAGAGCGGGTCGAGTACTCTCGCGTCTTCCTCGGTGAGCGGCGCTTCCTGCAGGATCCGGCGCGCAAGCGCATCCGCGCCATGGAGCTGCGCTACGAGCGGATCATCCAGCGCGTCATGGCGGAAGGCGTAGCGTCGCGCGAGTTCCGCGCCGATCTCGATACCAGGCTCGCGATGCTCGCTCTGCTGGGTCTGGGCAACTCCGCTGCCGCCTGGTTCGGGCGCGAGCCCGGCATGGATTTCGAGCGCATTACGGCCGGCTACGCCGACTTCCTGGTCCGCTCGTTCCGGACAACCCATTGAAAAAGGAGACACTGCAACCATGACCCCCCCCTTCCATACCGAGCACATCGGCAGCTTCGTGCGCCCCGCGCGCCTCGTCGAGGCCGCGCGGTCGCACAAGGCCGGAAACCTGGACGACGCGGGCTACCGCGCGGTGCAGGACGACTGTATCCGCGAGGTCGTGGCCTTCCAGGAATCCATCGGGCTGCCGAGCATCACCGACGGCGAGTTCCGGCGCCGCAGCTGGTCGGCGGGATTCATCGATGCCGTGGACGGTTTCGGCCTGCGCGACGGCACGCTGGGATTTCGAAACGAGAGCGGCGTGCAGGGCATCGCCGCCTCGCCTTACGCAAAAACCCGCCTGCAGCGCAGGCGCCGCATCGTCGCCGACGACTTCAGGTTCCTCAAAGCGGTGGTGCGGCGCGGCCTTCCAAAGGTGACGATTGCCGCGCCCGACGTGATGCACTACTTCCTCGGCCCAAGCTCGTTCGACAAGAACGTCTATCCGGACCGCGAAGGCTACTTCTCCGATCTCGTCTCGATCTACCGGCAGGAAATTGCCGAGCTCGGCAAGGAAGGCTGCACTTTCCTACAACTTGACGACACTGCCCTTCCCTGCAACTGCGATGCGCACGCGCGCAAGGACGTCGCGAGTCGCGGCGAGGATCCGGATGAGCTCACCTCCCGGTACGCGCAGCTTTTCAACGACTGCGTTGCGGGAAAGCCAGCCAACATGACGATCGCCATTCATCTTTGCCGCGGCAACCTGAAAGGCGCGTGGATGGCCGAGGGCGGCTATGACCCGATCGCCGATACGCTGTTCAACAAACTCAATGCAGACGTCTACTGCATGGAGTACGACACCGCGCGCGCGGGGGATTTTTCCCCGCTGCGCTTCGTGCCCAAGAGCAAGACGGTCATCCTTGGCCTCGTGTCCACGAAGACGCCGGTTCTCGAAAGCAAGGATGCGTTAAAGAAAAGGATCGACGAGGCCGCCAAATACGTTTCGCTCGAGCGACTCGGGCTGTCGCCTCAATGCGGGTTCTCGAGCGGCGGCGGCGCCGGTCAGACCGTGAATCAGGAGGACACCCGCCGCAAGCTGGAGCTTGTCATGGAAGTGGCGCGTGACATATGGGGCAGCGTCTGACCTCGCGATTCGACGAGCTCCGCGCGAAGACGGCGCCGCAGCTCCTCGCCGAGCATGCGCGGGCGACGCCCCACCGCGTCGCGTACCGCGCTAAGCACCTCGGGCTGTACCGCGAACGCAGTTGGGCCGCGTATGCGAGCCTCGTCGGGCGCTGCGCCCTTGGCCTCCGGAACCTCGGGCTCGAACGCGGCGAGCGCGTCGCGATCATGGGCGATGCATGCGAAGAGTGGATGATTTGCGACCTCGCGGCGCAGGCCGCGGGCGCGATTACTTACGGCATCTACCCGACGGCTTCGGTGTCGGAGCTGGAGTACCAGATGCACGACGGCGGCGCGACGATCTTCATCGCCGAGGATCAGGAATACGTCGACAAGCTGTTGCCGATCGCCGATCGCCTGCCACAGCTGAAGGCGATCGTGGTGATCGATGACTCGGCGATGTTCGCGTACGAGCATCCAAAGCTCAGAAGCTTCGCCGATGTGCTTGGCGATGATGCGGACGGACTTGGGGCACTGGAGACGATGGCGCACGAACTGAATCCCGGCGACCCTGCTTTTATTGTCTACACGTCGGGGACGACGGGTCACCCGAAGGGCGCGCTCATCTCGCACGGCAGGCACATGGCCGGCGCTTACACCGTAGTGAATCACTATCCGATGCTTGCCGCGAAAGAGCATCGCTCGGTCGTTTATCTGCCGCTCTGCCATATTTTCGGGAGAGATCTTGCAATCACCGTGCCGCTCCTGTCGCGCCTGGTGCCGCATTTCGGAGAAAGCATCGAGGACCTGCCTCAGACCCTCTTCGAAGTGGCCCCCACGGTGCTCTTTACTGTGCCGCGCTACCTCCAGAAATTCGCCTCGATGGTGCTGGTGGGCCTGGGAAGCACCTCGCCCACCAAACGTGCCGCCTATGACGCGGCGATGCGCGTTGGGCGCAAGTGCGCCGCTGCGCGCTGGAACGGCACCGCGGGGCCGGCGAGCGCGTTCCTGCAGCACGCCGCCGCGTCGCTCGCGTTCCGGCCGATCCTGAACAAGCTGGGGCTCGACCATGTCGAACTGTTTCTTTCCGGCGGCGCGCCACTGCCGCCAGAGACTGCGGCACTGTGGCAGGTCTGGGGAGTGAACGTGGTGGAAGCCTATGGGCAGACCGAGACCGGGGGCGCATTTATCAGCGGCCAAAGGGGGCCCTTCCCCCGTCCCGGCAACGTCGGCACGGTCGTCAGCGGCTGGAAAGTGCGGCTCTCGGGCGAAGGCGAGATCCTGGTGCGAGGCCCAGACTTCTTCGAAGGCTACTGGGGCAAACCCGAAGCGACGCACGAAGCGATCGACGCGGAGGGATGGCTGCATACCGGCGACGTCGGGCAATGGCACGACGGCAATCTCAGAATCATCGACCGCGCGCGCGACTTCATCGTGACGGCGGGAGGCAAGACGATCTCACCCGCGCATATCGAGAACATCCTGCGGGCCAGTCCTTATCTCGCGGAAGTGGTGGTCATCGGCCATGCGCGCAAGTACCTCACGGCGCTCGTTGAGATCGACTTCGACGCGGTGGCTGATTGGGCGCGCAGTCACGACGTCTCTTACACCGGCTTCACCAGCCTCGCGCAGCATGCCGAGGTCGAACGCCTGGTTAGCGGAGAGATCGAGCGCCTGAACGCGCAACTCGCGCGCGTGGAGCAGATAAAGCGCTTCCGCGTACTGCCGAAAGCGCTCGACCCCGAGGAAGAGGGCGAGCCGGTGACGCCGACGCGAAAAGTGAAGCGCACGCTCATGTATCAACGCTTCGAGGCACTCGTGGAGTCGATGTACGATGACCGGGAGGAGAAACTGGTCGCCGCCGAAATCAACGGCATGCTGTCCACCTGACTGGAGGAGGAAAAATGAAACGCACGTTATTGCTGGGATTGTTGACAACCTGGGTGTCTTGCGCGAACGCTCAGGATGCGTATGTCATCGGCCTCTCGGGCGCGCTCACCGGGCCGAACGCCGGCGTCTATGCGCCGGTGGTCGAGGGGATCAAGCTCTACGTCGACCACCTGAATGGGAAAGGCGGCGTCAATGGCCGCCAGATCCGCCTGCTCATCCAGGACAACAGCGGCGAGCCTTCCAAAGCAGCAGCGGACGCCAAGCGCTTCCTGTCGCAGGACAACGTCATCATGGTCGTCAATACCAGCCTCTCGTCGACATACGCGCCGATGGTGTCCGAATCCAAGCGCGCGGGCGTGCCGCTGCTCTTCGCTGGCGCCGTTTGCCCAAAGGAGGTCTATCCGCCGGCTGACGAACTGCAATTCTGCACCACTGCCTTTACGCCGGGCTACGACACTCGCATGGCCTTCACGGTGATCAAGGAGATGGCCAAGGAACCGGTCCGGATCGGCTTTGCAGCGATGGCGATTCCGATCTCGCGAGCGGAGATGGACTATGCCGCAAGCGTAGCGAAGCAGATGAACATGACACCGGTCGAGACACAGATCTCTCCGCCGCCTGCCCCGGATTACACGCCCTTCGCCACCAAGCTGAAGGATGCGAATCCCAACTGGATTTATTCCTGGTCGCCGTGGATCTCGGAGGTGAGGACGTTCGAAGCGCTGCGGCGCATCGGCTGGCAAGGCCCCTATGTCACCATCGCGCATATCCCGGCCGAGGAAGAGTTGGTGCGGCTGAAGGACCCGAACTTCATCGTGTTCGGCGCCAACGCGCTGTTCCAGGACAACCAGCCGGGACACCGCGACATCCGCGAGGCGGCGAAGAACGCAAAGCTCAGCTATTCGGTCGAGCAGATGGCCGAAGGCTGGATTGCGGGCATGGCCATCGAGCAGGCGCTGAAAAACTCGGGTTGGCCGCCGGCACCGGAGAAGCTCGTCAAATCCATGAATGATCTCAAGGTAGACCTGAAGGGCCTGCGCGACGGCGGGATCGAGTGGACCAAGGACAACCACTTCAGGGCAAAGCAGTCCTACCGGGTCTATCGCTGGGATCCGGCCAAACAGGCCATTGTGCGCGTCAAGGACTGGACCGAGATCGGGGCGAAGTAGCGCCTTGCAACTTGCGGTCAATATTGCGGTACTGGCGGCGATCTACGCACTGGTCAGCTGCGGCTACGTCCTGATCTACCGGACGAGCCGCGTGCTGAACCTCGCGCACGGCGAGTTGATGATGCTCGGGGCGTACGGGCTGTTCACGACCGCGTCGCTGTTCGCCGGGTATCCGCTCCTGGCGATCGCAACCTCGGCACTCCTCGCGCTCATCGTGGGCGTGCTCGTGTACGTGTTGTTGATGCGCCACATGGCGGGGGAGGCAGTGCTTGCGGCGGTGCTGACGACGATCGCGCTCGGCATTCTGCTGCGAGGCACGATCATCCTCTTCTGGACCGCGCAGGCGCAGCATCCGATCCGGGCGCTTGGCTTGACCAACCAGTCCATCGCTATCGGCGACGCAAAGATCTCGGCGGTCGGCTTGACGCTGATCGTCGTGACCGCCTGCGTCTACGCCGGCCTCTACGCCTTCTTGCGGTACACGGCCTGGGGCATCCGCATGCGTGCCGCCGGGCAGAACCCACTGCTCGCCGCGCAGCGCGGCATCGGTCTGCACCGGATCTACGCGCTGGCTTGGGGACTAGCCACGTTCACCGCCGGACTCGCCGGCATGCTGGTTGCCTGTGACTCGGCGCTCGATCAGACAATGGCAACCATCGGGCTGAAGGCTTTCCCGGCTGCTTTGGTCGGGGGTCTCGACAGCCTGCTCGGCGCGCTGTTGGGCTCCCTGATCGTCTCGGCCTCCGAGGTGCTCATCATCTATTACGTGGATCCGCTGCTCTCAGAGGTGGTGCCATTCATCGTGTTGCTCGCAATGCTCGTGGTGCGCCCCTGGGGACTGCTCGGTACGCGCGAGGAGCTTGACCGGGTATGAACGATCCCGTGCCGGTATGAGCCAGCCGCGCTCGAGCGGGTACCTTCGCACCCGCTACGCCCAGGACTGGATGCTTCTCGAGACGCGCACTCAGCGGGTCGGCTTCGCGCTGTTCGCCGCGTGCGCTCTGGCGCTGCCCTTTTTCGCCGGGGCATTCCACCTCGATATCGCCAACCAAGTGCTGCTCGCCTCCATCGGCGCAGTGGCCCTGATGCTGCTGACGGGCTATGCCGGCCAGATCTCTCTGGGCCACGCCGGACTGCTCGCCGCCGGCGCGTTCACCACGGGAATCCTGTTCAAGGAGTTCGCGGCGCCCTTCTGGGTCACGCTGCCCGCGGCGGCGGCAGTCGGCGCCGCGCTCGGCGTGATCTTCGGCCTGCCGAGTCTGAGGCTGCGAGGCCTCTACCTCGCCGTTTCGACGCTCGCGCTGCATTTCATCGTCATCTACTTGGGCAGCGAATACGAATCAAAACGCGGCTTCTCCACCGGCGTGGTCATCGATCCGCCGCGCCTGGGCAGTTGGACCCTTACCGACGCACGGGCCTGGTACTTCGTCCTGCTCGCTGCGGCCACCGCAACCGTGCTCTTCAGCCTGAACCTGATGCGCTCCCGCACCGGCCGCGCCTGGCGAGCGATTCACGGCCGCGAGACGGTCGCGGGCGCCCTCGGCATCAGCGTGCAGCGCGCGAAGCTCTCCGCCTTTGTGGTGTCGTCGACCCTTACGGCAGTAGCAGGATGCCTGTTCGCGTATTACCGCGGCTTCGTCTCGGCGGAGGCGTTTTCGCTGTTCCTCACCATCCAATACGTGGCGATGGTGATCATCGGCGGGTTGGGTTCGATTCTCGGCGCGCTGCTCGGGGCAGTGTTCGTGGTGCTCTTTCCCTACGGCATCGAAGCGGCGATGAAGGCGACGGCGCTCGCCGATCGCCTCTCCTCGCTCATATTCGCTGTGAACTACGCCGCGTTCGGCCTGGTCATGATCCTTTTTCTGGTGTTCGAACCCAAGGGTCTCGTCGGCATCTGGCAGCGCGTGCAGGCGTGGTTCCTGTTGTGGCCATTCAAGCAGAAGCCCGTTGGCAAATGACGCCGCCGCTGCTCAGGGTGGAGAAACTTGAAGTGGTCTATCACCACGTCATCACCGCGGTGCAGGGTATCTCGCTCGAGGTGCCCGAAGGCTCGATCGTCGCGCTGCTCGGCACCAACGGCGCGGGCAAGACCACCACGCTGCGCGCGATTTCGGGATTCCTCGGCGTGGACGACGCGCGCGTGACTGAAGGATCGATCGAGTACCGCGGCCATCGCATCGAAAATCTGCCGCCGCATCGGATCACCTCACGCGGTATCACGCTGGTACCGGAACGGAGCAAGGTGTTCGAGAACCTGACGGTCGTCGAGAACATCGAGGCCGTGGTTCCTCGGCCGGGAGCGGACGCGCGCAAGCTCGCTGAAGCGGTCTGGGAGTACTTTCCCGTGCTCGCGCGTCTGCGCGATCGCGAAGCTGGATACCTCTCGGGCGGCGAGCGCCAGATGCTGGCGATAGGTTCGGCGCTCGCCTGCGCTCCGGAACTGCTACTGGTCGACGAGCTTTCGCAGGGCCTCGCGCCGCTCATCGTCGAAGAGCTGCTGCACCGCTTGCAGGCGATCCGCAAGGATCTCGGCATGACCCTGCTGCTGGTCGAGCAGAACGCAGCCGTGGCGCTCGACGTCGCCGACTACGCCTACGTGATGGAGAACGGCCGCATCGTGCTCGACGGCACGCCCGAGAAGCTGCGCAGCCACCAGGACATCCGTGAGTTCTATCTGGGCACGGGGGCGGGCAGCGGAGCGCGCCGCAGCTACCGCGACGTAAAGCAGTACCGCCGGAGCCGGCGCTGGTATGGCTGACAACCTGAAACTCGAGGGCGTGTCGCTCGCCTTCGGCGGCCTGCAGGTGCTGCAGGACGTGTCATTCGAGACGCGCAAAGGCGAACTGCTTTGCCTCATCGGGCCGAACGGCGCAGGCAAGACTTCGATCCTCAACTGCATCTGCGGCCTCTACCGGCCGGGCAGTGGCCGCATCACGTTCGGCGCGAACGACCTGACGCGAATGGCGCCGCACCGCATCTCGCGCCTTGGCCTTGCGCGCACCTTCCAGCATGGCGAACTGTTCGCGCACCTCACGGTGGTCGAGAACCTGCTGGTTGCGCGTCACGCCAGGATCGGCACCAACATCGTTGCGGAGGGATTCTTCACTCGCAGCGTGCGCGAGGAGGAAGCGGTGCACAGGAAGGCGGTCGAGGAAGTGCTCGACTTCACGGACCTTGAGCGTTACCGCCACGAACATGTCGGCGCGCTCCCCTTCGGCATCCAGAAAATCGTCGGCTTCGCGCGCGCGCTCGCGATGCAGCCCAAAGTAATGCTGCTAGATGAACCCTCCGCGGGCCTGAACCGGGACGAGCGCGAAGACCTCGCGCGCCACATCCTGCGCATCAAACATGAGCTGGGCATTCCGATGATCTGGGTCGAGCACGACATGCAGATGGTCGCGGACCTCGCCGACCGGCTGTACGTGCTGGATCACGGCGAGCCGATTGCGCAAGGGAGGCCGGAGGAGGTGCTAAAGGATCATCGGGTGGTGGAGGCGTATCTGGGTACCCGAACAACGATGGCGTGATGCAAGCCCGGCCGGGTCGCGAAGACTTTGAGACAATCGCCGCGCGACCCGACAATTCAGCCCTCAAAGGGAGAACCCGATGATTCACAGCATCGTTGCGACGATCAAGGTCAAGGCGGGGCAGGAAGCCCAGTTCGAAGCAGTTGCGCGCAAGCTCGTGGCCGCGGTGAACGCGAACGAGTCCGGCTGCCTGCTCTATACAATCAATCGCGGCGACGATCCGCAGACCTACGTCTTCATGGAGCGCTACCGGGACGAGGATGCGGTAAAGGCGCATCGCGCGACGGAGCACTTCCGCACCTGCGGAAATGCAATGGGTGCGCACATGGACGGTGCGCCGGTCGTACTGCGCATGAAGGAACTGGCATGAGCACGACCGTTCTGTACCAGGCCGACGGGCCGGTCGCGACCGTGACGCTCAACCGTCCGGAGCGGCTGAACGCCATCAACCGGGAACTGATCCGCGTAGTGACCGATATGCTCGAGCGCGCGGCGAGCGACCCCGCGATTCGCGTGCTGATACTCACCGGCGCGGGCAAGGGGTTCTGCGCGGGCGGCGACCTGGCGGGCTTCGCGGACGGGGAATTCAAGCAGCCGCAGCCGCTTGAGCAGCGCGTTGCCGAATTACGCCGCAGCATGCGCACGTCGCAGATCCTGCGCGAATCCGGCATGGTGACGATCGCGGCGATCAACGGTGCGTGCGCGGGCGCGGGACTTTCCTGGGCGCTCGCCTGCGACCTGCGTTTCGCGGCGGCGTCAGCGAAGTTCAGCACGGCGTTCCTCAACGCCGGCCTCTCGGGAGACTTCGGCGGCACCTACAGCCTGACGCACATCGTCGGCACCGCGAAGGCCCGCGAGCTCTATCTCCTCGCGGAGCGCTTCGATGCCGCGGAAGCGCATCGCATCGGGCTCATCTCGCTGGTGCTGCCCGACGCGGGACTCATGGACCACGTGCGCGGCGTCGCGCGCAGGCTCGCAGATTCAGCGCCGATTCCGTTGCGCGAGATCAAGCGCAACCTCAACGACGCGCTGCGGCTTTCGTTCTCCGAGGCGCTCGACCGTGAGGCGGAACGCCACGCGTACTGCGGCACGACCGAGGACAACACCGAGGCGGCGAAGGCCTTCCTCGAAAAGCGCAAACCCGTCTTCAGGGGCCGCTGACGATGCCGCTGATCGAACGCGTCGATCGCATGCAGCTCGCGGTGCGGGACCGCGCGGCGGCCGAACAGACGTTTGCCTGGCTGTTCGGGGCCTCGCGCGCGCGGCAGGATGAGAGCGCGTACCTCAATGCCACACGCACGATCCTGTCGATCGGTGAGAGCCAGCTGGAGCTGTGCGAAGCGCGCGGCCCCGGGCCGGTGCGCGATTTCATCACGCGCTGGGGCGAGGGACTGCTTTGCGCGGGCTATGCGACGACGCGGCTCGACGCCCTCGCGGCCCATCTCGAGGCGATCGGCGCGGAGTTCGTTCGCGATGGCGGGCAGCTGTATCTGCCCGGGACCACGACCGCCGGATTTCCGATGGTGATCTCCGAGCTTGCGGAGCGACCGCGTATCGGGCCGGTGAGCTTTTTCTATGAAGCGACGAACACCCTCGAATCGGACTGGCGTTCCGTCGCCGGGCGCTACACGCGCCTGTTTCAGCTCGACCCGACCCGATTTTCGCCGATCCACAGCGCGCGTTTCGGGTACGAGGGCACGCTCACGCTGTTCGATCCGCCGGCGCGGCTCGACCGGATCGAGCTCTCGCAGACCTTCGCGGACAGGCCGGGCGCCATGCGTCGCTTCGTCGAGCGGCGAGGCGGCGATTCGCTCTACATGTGCTACATCGAAACGCACGATTTCGACGGATTGAAGAAGCGCCTGCTTGAGGGCGATGCAACGCTGATCCCGCGCGGTGGCAACATCGCCGAGGAGCGCGACGGCTGCTGGGTGCATCCGAAGGACCTGCATGGGATGCTGCTGGGCATCTCGCGCACCAGCCTCGCCTGGGAGTGGTCCGGGCGACCCGGATTGGTGCGGGCGCGGTAGGGATTGCGTCAGCGCCCCTTCCAGGCGGGCTTGCGTTTCTCCGCGAACGCGAGCGGACCCTCGATCGTGTCATCGCTGCGCGTCATGTCGACATAGGCCGGATACCCGAGGTTGTGCATCGCTGTTTCGAGCGCCGGCACGTCCAGCGAGCGCATCACGACCTGCTTCGTCGCCCGGATGCTCATCGGCGAGCATTCGAGGATCTCGTTCGCCCAGCGGCGCGCTTCGGCCATAAGCTGGTCGTGCGGCACCACGGCAGTGACAAACCCGAGGCGGCAACCCTCCTCGGCGCTCACGCGGCGCCCGGTCAGCATCATGCCCATCGCGTGCTTGAGCGGGATCATGCGCGGCAGTCGCTGCAAGCCGCCGGCCCCCGCGGCCAGCCCCACGCGCGGCTCGGGCAGCGCGAAGACGGCGCGATCCGACGCGACGATGATGTCGCAGGCAAGCGCGATCTCGAAGCCGCCGCCCATCGCGATGCCGTTCACCGCCGCGATGACCGGCTTCACCAGGTCGAAGCGGTTGGTAAGACCGCCGAAACCCTTCGGCGGATGCTGCGGGCGCTCGCCCGTCTTCGCGCGCAACTCGGCGTGGTACTTGAGGTCGTTTCCGGTGCAGAAGGCCTTGTCGCCTGCCCCCGTGACAATCGCAACCCACAGCTCCGGGTCGGCAGCGAACGCATCGAAGGCGTCCGACAGCTCCTGGTTGGCCATCGGGTGCAGTGCGTTGTATACCTCCGGCCGTTTGATGGTCACTGTCATCAGGCGGCCCTCGCGTTCGACGCCGCAGTACTGGCCCATAGGTGCTCCTTCTTCGATCCGGTTGGTTGAACTGTCCGCGTATCCTATCCGCCCGACAAGCAGGAGAAGGCGACGCAGACAGTGTTGGAGCAGGCGGAAGTGCTGAGCGCCGAGTGGGCCGTGGCGTAGGATCAATTGCCGTACAGCGCCGCTGTTCCAGACAAGGATTCGAGCCGAAGAAGCCTTTGGAAAAGCGCAAAACGCGCGGTGGGCGCAAGCGCACTTGCAACGCAGTCGTCAAACTTCACGCGCAGTTCATCGAGCCCGATCGGATTGCGCGCGTGCCCTTTCGCATATCGAACCGGTTCGCTTTCGAGTACGCTGCCGTCGGTAAGCGTGATACTCACGGTATCATGAGGAGCGAACAGCGGCTCATCCGGATTCTTCTCGTCAGTCGCCGTCACCTGCACCTTGAGCATCAGCGACTGGATCGGCGCGGAGCGAACCAGCATGTCGTTCAACTCCGCCATGCCGACGCGCCGCGCCATGATCACCGAGGCCATGGCGAATTCGGCGCTGAATTTCGCATCCAATCCGTTCTGCGGTCGGCTGTGGCGCAGCATGCCGGCCTGCAGCCGGCCGATGCGCACCTCGACCGCAGCCACCGCGTCGGGCCTCACATCATGGCTTACCACCAACCCGAGCGCCGCGTCGATCGCGCGATGCAACGCGTAGCAGACTGGATAGCGCTTGATGTTGGTGCCATGGCGCAGGATGTGCCAATCCCGCCCCGCGGCGATTTCTCCGTCCACACGCACCCGGCCTTGCGGCGAGACTGCGTGCAGGAAACCGCTGCGGTGCTCGAGCGCATCGGGCGACGCAGTCATTCCGGCCGCAGCCAGCCGCGCGGCGACGATTCCATTCTGGACGGCGCGTGCCACCTGGTACGGCTTGGTCATCGAGCCAAAATTAGCGACCAGGCCCGAGGCCATGGATGCCGCGATTCCCAGCGCGGACGCCGTACGCGCGGGATCGAGCCGGGCGAGCCGGGCCGCGGCGGCAGCAGCGGCAACCGTGCCGAACACCGCAGTCGGATGCCAGCCCTTGGCGTGATGCTTGTCCGCGTCGCGCCCAACCAGTTCCGCCCAGGTTTCGTAGCCCGCGACGTAGGCCGTGATCATCTCGGCGCCGCTCACGCCAAGACGCTCGCCTTCGGCCAGCACCGTGGGAACGAACACGACGCTCGGATGGCCGTCGATGCCGGTGTCGTCGTAGTCGAGCGCATGGGCGGCGGCGGCATTGACGAGCGCGGCATCCGGCGAGCTTGCCTTTTGGGAAGTAAACAGCACGCGCGCTTCATCGCCTCGCCCCGCGCCGATTTCCTTCTGCAGGATCCTGACGACCGGCTCGCCGCGCCCGGCGAACAGCACGCCGACGCAGTCGATCGCGCCGCGCTTGACGGTCTCGACGGCCTGCGCCGGCAATCGGGTGAACTCGAGCGAAGCGACGAACTCCCCGAGTTGTTGTGTGAGGCCGGCCACGGGCGTTCTCAGTACGAGCGCGGCATGCCGAGCACGTGCTCGCCGATGTAGGCGAGGACCAGGTTGGTCGAGATCGGCGCGATCTGCGCGATGCGCGCCTCGCGCCACCGGCGCTCGACGTGGTACTCCCGCGCGTAGCCGTATCCCCCGTGCGTCTGCATGCACGCCTCGGCCGCCTGCCACGCGGCTTCCGACGCCAACAGCTTGGCGACGTTGGCGTCCTCGCCGCAAGGCAGCCCCGCATGGAACAGCGCGGCAGCCTTGCGCAGCATCATGTCGGCGCCTTGCATCGCGGCATACGCGCGCGCGATCGGAAACTGGATGCCCTGATTCTGCCCGATCGGGCGGTCGAACACGATCCGTTCGTTCGCGTACCTGGACGCGGTCCGGATGAACCAGCGCGCATCGCCGATCGACTCGTGCGAGACCAGGATCCGCTCCGCGTTCATGCCGTCAAGGATACAGCGGAAGCCCTTGCCCTCGCCGCCGACCAGGTTTTCCGCCGGCACCCGCAGGCCGTCGAAGAACACTTCTGTGGTGTGGTGGTTGATCATCGCCTTGAGCGGGCGGATCTCGAGCCCCTTGCCGAGGCTCGTTCGGATGTCGACCAGGAAGACCGACAGGCCATCGGTTTTCTTCACCACCTGATCGAGCGGTGTAGTGCGCGCCAGCAGCAGCATCAGGTCCGAGTGCAGCGCACGCGAGGTCCAGACTTTCTGGCCGGTCACCACGTAGTGGTCGCCGTCACGCACGGCCTTGGTCTTCAGTTTGGTGGTGTCCGTCCCGGTGGTGGGTTCGGTCACGCCGAACGCCTGCAAGCGCAACTCACCGCTTGCGATCCGCGGCAGGTACTTCGCCTTCTGCCCGGCGCTGCCATGACGCAGCACCGAGCCCATGGTGTACATCTGCGCGTGCGCCGCCGCGGCGTAGCAGCCCGCGTTGTGGCATTCCTCCAGGATCACGCCCGCCGCGCGCAACGGCAGCCCTGCCCCGCCGTACTCCTCGGGAATCAAGGCCGCGAGAAAGCCCGCCGCGGTCATCGCCTTGACCCATTCGGTCGGATAAGCCTCGCGCTCGTCGAGGTCCTTCCAGTATGCATCGGGGAAGTCGGCGCAGATGCGCCGCACGCCCTCGCGAATCTCCGGATAGTCCTCGCCGAGCGGCACGGCGACATCGGTGGTCTTCATGAATGCATGCGCTCCGCCGCGCTGCGGTAGTTCCTGGGCAGGCCGGCGCGGGCAAACGCGCCGTGCAGCTCGGCGCCCGCGAGGTTGCGCTCGAGGACCGCGCGCACGGCGACCAGCTTCCCGAGGTCCACACCGGTACTCAAGCCCATCGAGTCGAGCATGAAGCACAGGTCGTCCATCACGATGTTGCCGGTCGCGCCCGGCGCGAACGGGCAGCCGCCCAGCCCCGCGAGCGAAGCGTCGAACCGGCGCACGCCGCAATCGAGCGCCGCCGCCACGTTGGCGAGGCCGGTGCCGCGCGTGTCGTGGAAGTGTGCGGCCACGGGGATCGGACCGATTTCCGCCATCACCGCCTTGAACACCGCGCGCACCTGCGCCGGATCGCCGTAGCCGACGGTGTCGGCGACGACGATTTCGCCGACACCGCTCGCGGCGAGCTCGGCCGCCCAGCGCCGCACCTCATCGACGCTCTGCCGGCCCTCGAAGGAGCAGCCGAGCGCGGTGGACAGTCCTGCGGCGACGAGCGGCCGCGCGCCTTCGGGGAGCGCGTTGCGCAGCTCGACGATGCGCCGCAGGTCCGCCACCGACTCCTCACGTTCGCGCCGCACGTTTTTCAGGTTGTGCGTGCGGCTCACCGACATGACGAAATTGAGCTTGTGCACGCCAAGCGAAAAGCCGCGCTCTGCGCCCTTCAGGTTCGGGATCAGCGCGACCACCGTCAACCCCTGAATGCCGAGCGCGCCGCGGGTCACTTCCGCGGCGTCGACAAACTGCGGGATCAGCTTCGGTGGCACATACGAAGTGACCTCGATCTCCGGCACGCCGGCTGCGGCCTCGGCGCGGATCCAGGCGAGCTTCTCCGCAGTCGGAAAAAACCCGGCAATGAGCTGCAGGCCGTCTCTCAGCCCGACTTCCCGCACCCTCACGTCGATGTTCGCACTCATGTGTTCCCGGTCATGCGTACCTCAATGTCCGCGAAAACGCGGCTTGCGCTTCTCGTTGAACGCCCGCACGCCCTCGCGCCGGTCCTCGGTGTCGACGAGCCTGTTGTAGGCCTCGATCTCGAAGCGGTAGCCGGTGAGCAGGTCCGCCTGCAATCCGTAATGGATAGCCTTCTTCGCCTGCCGCAACGAAAGCGGCGCGTTCTCCGCGATAGCATGCGAAGTGGCGAGCGCTTCTTCGACCAGCTTTGACGGCTCGCAGACGCGATTGACGAGGCCCCATGCCAAGCCGTCCTCCGCAGTGAACGCCCGCGCGGAGAGGATCAGCTCCTTTGCGCGCCGCTCGCCGACCGCGCGCGGCAGGTTCTGCGTTCCCATGCCCCCGGGCATGATGCCGAGCCGCACTTCGGACAGCGCGAAGCGTGCGCCAGGCGTTGCGTAGATGAAATCGCAGCACAGCGCCATCTCCAGCCCGCCGCCGACCGCGGGGCCATTCACCGCCGCAATCACCGGCACCGTGCACTCGACGAGCGCCATGAAAGCGCGCTCGAAGACGTCGTGCTGCGCGCGCCAGGCCGCGTCGGTCATGCCGTCGCGCTCCTTCAGGTCGCCGCCCGCACAGAACGCGCGCTCGCCGGCGCCGGTCAGCACGACGCAGCGCAGCTCGCCCGGTTCCGACGAAATCCGCGTCCACAGGTCGAGCTGGTCGCGACCCATCTGCGTGTTGATCGCATTCAGCACTTCCGGCCGGTTGAGCGTCACCAGCAGCACGTGATCACCGCGCGGCGCAAGGGAAAGCGTTTCGTAGGTCGGAAGATTCATGCTCCCAGGACCTCGGCCGTGTGTGCCCCAAGCGCAGGCGATGCGGAGCGCGGCACGGGCCGCTTGCCGTCGAATGAGATCGGCAGGCCGATCAGCGGCACGCTGGACCCCGGCACAGTCTGCAGCAGGCCCAATGCGCGCAGCTGCTCGTGCCCGAGCATCTGCGCGACGTTCTGCACCGGAGCACAGGGCACGCCCGCCGCGTCGAGGACGGAGACCCACGCGTTGCTCGTGCGTTTCGCGATCTCGGCCTCGATCAGGCCGTAGAGCGCATCGGCGTTGCGCACCCGGTCTGGATTGGTCGCAAAGCACGCGTCCTGCGCCCACTCCGGATGGCCCAGCGCGCCGCAGAGTTTCGCAAACAGGGAATCGTTCCCCGCGGCCACGACCAGGTCGCCATCCTGCGTGCGGTAAGCGCGGTACGGCACGATGCCGGCTTGGCCGGAGCCGTTCTTCCTCGGCAGTTCGCCCGAGGCGAGATGTTGCGCCGCGAACATCGTCATCCACGCGGCGGCGGTCTCGAACAGCGACACGTCCACCGCGCCGCCCCGCCCCGTTTCGCGCCGCCGATAAAGTGCCGATACGATCCCGATCACCGCCCACATCGCCGTCCCCATGTCGATCATCGAGGGGCCGACGCGCACCGGCGGCCGCCCTTCTTCGCCGACCACGCTCATGATGCCGCCGAAGGCCTGCATCAGCGGGTCGTACCCCGGCCGGCCGGCAAGTGGCCCCCGGGCGCCGAAGGCGCCCAGGTTGCAGTAGACGAGCGAAGGTTTCCGCGCGAGCAGCGCGGCCGCGCCGAGGCCGAGCGTGTCCACCTGCCCGGGGCGCAAGTTCTGCAGCACGACGTCCGCGTGCGCGATGATGTATTCGACGAGGCGTTCCCGACGACCGTCGTCGCGCAGTTCGCACACCACCGAACGCTTGTTGCGGTTGAGCGACTGGAAAGTAGCGGCAGCACCATCAAGGAACGGAGGCCCCCATTTGCGCGCGTCGTCGCCCGCGGGCTTTTCGACCTTGATCACCTCCGCGCCGAGGTCGCCGAGGATCTGGCCGGCGCACGGCGCGGCGACGCTGTGGCCCAGTTCCACCACGACGATGCCTGCGAGCGGCGCCGCGTCGTTCATTCGGGCTTGATGCCGGATGCCTGCACGATCCTGCGGAAGGTCTCGATGTCGTCTTTGACCATGCGAGCAAACTCCTCGGGGCTGGTGCCGGTCACCGGCATACCGGCCGCCTCCAGCTTCGCGCGCACGTCAGGCGCGTGGATCGCCTTCAGGATCTCGTCATTGAGCCGTCTGACGATAGGCTCCGGCAGCCCCGCGGGGCCGAAGAAGCCGAGCCAGGAACTCGGCATCACGTAGCCGGGAATCGACTCTCCGATCGTCGGCACCTCCGGCACACTATCCTGGCGCTTGCGCTCGACGACGCCGATGACCCGGATCTTGCCGCCGCGCATCTGCGGAATCGCAGTGGAGAGCGTCGTAAACACGATCGGGATCTGGCCGCCGACCAGGTCCTGCATGGCCGGGCCCGCGCCCTTGTAGGGCACGTGCACCATGTCGATTCCGGTCAGCTGCTTGAGCAGTTCGCCGGCGAGGTGGTGCGGCGAGCCGGTGCCCGAGCTGCCGAACGAGAGTTTGCCGGGATTCTTCTTCGCGTATTCGACGAGTTCCTTCGCGGAGTTCGCGGGGATGGCCGCATTGATCGCAAGCGCGATCGGCACCTCGACGGCGGCACAGATCGGCGTGAAGTCCTTCACCGGATCGTAGGGCACGGTCTTGGACAGGAACAGCGTAATGCCGTGCGACGCTCCGGTGCCGAGCAGGAAGGTATAGCCGTCCGGCGCCGCGCGCGCCACCACGTCCGAGCCGAGCATGCCTCCCGCGCCGCCGCGATTTTCGACGATCACGTTCTGGCCCATGTTTTCGGACATCTTCACCGCCACTGTGCGCCCGAGCAAATCGGTCGAACCGCCGGGTGGATACGGCACAACCAGTTTGATCAGCTTGCTTGGATACGTCTGCGCAAGGACCGCGAACGGCGCCGCAAGCAAGACGAGGAACGCGAAGAGCGCGAGTCGGAATCTGAGCATGTTTGCCTAAGTTCCCAAATGTCCGTACATTTAAGCGCAGCGGTAACGCCACTGTCAACGCCCCGGAGAACCCGCCAGGATCTTCCCGATGCCGAACTCCGCTGATGCATTCGCCGGCCGGACCGCGATCGTCACCGGCGCCGGGCGCAACATCGGGCGCGCGATCGCGCTCGCGCTTGCCGAGGGTGGCGCAAACGTGGTCGTCAACGGCCACTGCGATCGAGATGCGGTGGACGCCGTGGTGCGCGAGATCGAGCAGAAAGGCGGGCGCGCCTGCGCACTGATGGCCGACGTATCTTCCCACGAGCAGGTCGCGGAAATGGTCGGCAAGGGCGTGGAACGCTTCGGCTGCATCGACATCGCGATTTCAAACGTGGGCATACGCCGCATGCAGCCGTTTCTCGACATCAGCCTCGAAGACTGGGACGCCGTGCTCGCGACTAACCTGACGCCGGCGTTCTACCTCGCGCGCAACGTCATTCCTCACATGCAGGAGCGCAAGTGGGGACGCATCGTGCTGATCTCCGGTTTCGACGGCTTCTGGGGGCAGGTGACGCAACGCGCGCACAACATTACGTGCAAGGCGGGTTTGCACGGCCTGGCGAAGGCGCTGGCGCGCGAGTTCGGGCCCGACGGCATCACTGCGAACACGGTCGCACCCGGGGCGATCGACACGGAGCGTGACTGGTCGCAATACAGACACCAGCCCAGGGAGCAGATCGAGAAGGAGATCCCGCTTGGCCGGTTCGGCAAGGTCTCGGAAGTCGCCGCGGCCTGCGCGTTCCTCTGTTCGGAGGGTGGAGGATTCGTGTCGGGCCAGGTGGTGCATGTGAACGGCGGGCATTACATGTACTGATGAGCGCGCCGCGCTACCGCCAGCTCGCCGACAGCCTGATCCGCGACATCGAGTCCGGACGGTATCGGGTCGGCACGCTGCTGCCCCCGGAGCTGCAGATCTGCGAACAGTACGGCGTTTCGCGCCACACCGCACGCGAGGCGATCCGCCGGCTCGTCGACATGGGCCTGATTTCGCGCCGGTCGGGAATCGGCACGCGCGTGAGGACGAGGAACGCGCGCTCGCGGTTCATCGCCTCGCTGACGAGCATCTCGGACCTGTTCCAATACACGCAGCGCACGCGCCTGAAGCTTCTCGCCGAGCGTTCGCTCACCGCCGATGCCGCGCTCGCCGCGCTGTTGCGCTGCAAACCCGGCCAGCCCTGGGTGCGGTTCGAAACCTGCCGCTATTCGATCGGCTCCGCGACGCCGATCTCGCATACGCAGATCTATGTCCTGCCGGAGCACGCGGGCATTCGCGACCGGCTGCAAGGCGCAGGCGTCTGGGTGTACGGCCTGATCGAGAAGTGCTCCGGCGAGCGAATCGTCGAACTGCAGCAGGAGGTGGGCGCGGTGTCGACGCCGGCGCGGATCGCCAAGCTGCTGCACTCGAAGCCGCACGCACCCGCTCTGCACGTGCTGCGCTACTACTTTGGCGCGCGCGAGCGCCTGCTTTCGGTATCGGTGAACCTGTACCCGGAAAACCGCTTCAGGTTTTCGACGCGCTGGCGCCTCGAATGGGGAATCGACAAGCCGGGAATTGACAAACCATAGGGCGGCCCCTATTGCTCGATGAGGAGCTGGTTGATCCCGCTAGCCCGGGTCAATCCGAGGCATGCTCGATGCGCGAGAACTCGGCGTTGACCCTGAGGCTTTCCCCGCGCACACGCAGCGACGCGCTTCGTATGCGTGCCTTGCGGCGGTCTTCGTCCACCGCCCGGTTCATCGCCCGCACGGCCGCCCGGATGTACTCGGTACGGGTCAGCTTGAGCTGCGCCGCGCGCCGGTCCAACTCGCGCAGCACGTCGTCGGGAAGGCGTATCGAGATGGCGTTCATCCTTGTATTCCGATTCGTATGACGGTTCGAAACACTACCAACGAATCCAAGGCGTTCTTCAGCGACAGCTCGCGCTGGATACTGCGACTGGTACTCGAGCCGCAGCCGCGGGGCGCGGGCGGTGAAGGTCGCAGCTTCGGGGACGATCTCCAGCGGCATCGCCGAAGTCTTGAGCGGGTTCGCGCGAGCCGCGCCAAGGCCGCCTGGGCGCGGCTGATCCGCAAAGTGTACGAATCCGATCCTCTCGAATGTCCCAAGTGCAAAGGCCCGATGACCGCCTGCTCTCAGTGTCGGTGAACCTGTACCCCGAAAACCGCTTCAGGTTTCCGACCCGCTGGCGCCTCGAATGGGGCGTTGACAAACCATATGGCGGACCCTAGGCTGACCCGCGAAATCCGACCAAGGAGGCGACATGAAAAAGACCACGATGCTGGCGGTGGCCGTAACCGCCCTGCTGCCCGCATTCGCTGCCGCGCAGGAAGTGACCCTGCGCGTAGTCAGCGCGTTTCCGGAGAACCAGTTCTACGTCAAGCGGACCGTCGACTGGATCGCTGATGTAAACAAGGACGGCAAGGGCGTCCTGCAGCTCAATTTCATCGGCGGGCCGAAAGCCATTCCCACTTTCGAAGTCGGGAACTCCGTCAAGACCGGGGTGGTGGACGTCGCGCTCAGCACCGGCGCGTTCTACACCAATCTGATGCCCGAAGCCGATGCGCTCAAGCTCGCCGAGCTGAGTGCGGCCGAGCAGCGCAAGAACGGCGCGACCGACCTGATCAACAAAATCTGGCAGGAGAAGGCGAACATGTACTACCTCGCGCGGGTGGTCGAGTTCACGCCTTTTCACCTGTACCTGAACAAGAAAATCGACAAGCCGGACCTGACCGGCTTGAAAATCCGCATCACGCCGGTGTATCGCGACTTCTTCCAGGCCCTGAACGCGTCGGTCATGACGACTGCGCCCGGCGAGGTCTATACCGCGCTCGAGCGCGGCGTCATCGACGGCTACGGCTGGCCGATCCACGCGCTGTTCGATCTCAACTGGCAGGAAAAAACCAAATACCGCGTAGACCCGGGGTTTTACAACGCGGAGGTATCGCTGACAGTCAATTTCGACAAGTGGAAGTCGCTTCCTCCGGCCGCGCGCGATTACCTCATGCGCCGGGCACTCGCCTACGAGGGCCAGAACGAGTTCTGGAAGCAGTACAACCAGGATGAGACCAAGCGCCAGGCGCAGGCCGGAATCGAGACCATCACCTTCGACGCGGCGACCAGCCGCGCCTATGTCGAGAAGGCGAAGGAAGTCGGCTGGGCAGGCCTCATCAAGTCCGCCCCGCAATACGGGCCCGAGCTGAAAAAACTGCTCAGCCGTTGATGGAGCGTATCGCGGCGGCTTACGGGAGGCTGCTCAGCGGGCTCGCGCTCGCCGCATGCGCGGTGCTGTTCCTGATGACGCTGATGATCTGCGCGGATGTGCTGCTGCGCAACGTGCGCATCATCCCCGGCGTGTTTGGCCTAGCCTGGAGCAATGAGGTCTCCGAGGCCATGCTGTACCTGATCACCATGCTCGCGGCCCCGTGGCTGCTAAGGCAAGGTCAGCACATCCGCGTCGACGTCGTGCTGCGCGCGGTACCGGCGCGGCTCGGCTGGTACTTCGAATGGATCGCCGACACCCTCGGGCTCGCCTGCTGCCTGTTAATCGCGCATTACGGCGCCCGCGCGGCGCTCGCGAGTTTCCGTGCCGGGTCGATTTCGATCAAGACGCTGGTCACGCCCGAGTGGTGGCTGCTCACGCCGCTGCCGATCGCCTTCCTGCTGCTCGCGATCGAGATGGGGTTTCGCATGCGCCGACTTCACCTCGGCCCGCATGCACCGCGCGACGACGCGGTTTCGGCCGGCTAGATGTCCTGGCAGATCGCCGCGTGGCTGATGCTGGGCGGTTCGATGGTGCTGCTGTTCCTCGGCCTGCCGGTGGCATTCACGTTCATGGTCGTGAACATCATGGGCGCCGCGCTCTGGATGGGCGGCGAGCCCGGGCTCGTGCAACTGGCGAGAAACTCCGTGTCGTCGGTCGCCAGTTTTTCGCTGACTCCGATCCCCCTGTTCGTGCTGATGGGCGAGGTGCTGTTCCACACCGGGCTGGCGGTCAAGGTCATCGACGGCATCGAGCGGCTGATTCGCGAAGTGCCTGGACGCCTTGCCATCGTCGCGGTGGTTGCGGGGACCGTGTTCTCCGCGATTTCAGGATCGACCATCGCCACTACTGCGATGCTCGGCAGCCTGATGGTGCCGGTGATGCTCGCACGCGGCTACCATCCGACCATGGCCACCGGGCCGATCATGGCGATCGGCGCGGTCGACATGCTGATCCCGCCCTCGGCACTCACCGTGCTTCTGGGCAGCCTGTCCGGAATCTCGATCTCGAAGCTTCTGATCGGCGGGGTGACGCCGGGCCTGATCCTCTCGGCAATCTTCGTCGTCTACATCGCGGTACGCGTAAAGCTTTCTCCACACCTCGCACCCGCGGCGCCGCCCGCTGACTACCGGGGGTGGGAGAAGTGGCGGCTGTTTGTCCAGTACGTCACGCCGCTGGTGTCGATTTTCGGCCTGGTCGTTGCCTCGATGTCCGCGGGCTGGGCGACCCCGACCGAATCCGCAGCAATCGGCGCGCTCGCGACTCTCGCCCTTGCCGCCGCCTACCGGGCGCTGTCGAGGCAAAACCTCTTGCTGTCGCTGCGCGGCACGATGGGAATCTCGGGCATGATCCTGTTCATCATTGTCGGCGCGACCACGTTTTCGCAGATCCTCAGTTTCTCCGGTGCATCGAACGGGCTCGTTTCGGCGATTACGGACCGGGGGCTTTCGCCGATGGCGGTCGTGGCGGCGATGATGCTGGTGCTGATCCTGCTCGGAGTATTCGTCGATCAGGTGAGCATGATGCTCATCACGCTGCCGATATTCATGCCCGTGGTGCAAAGGCTGGCGATCGACCAAATCTGGTTCGGCGTGATGTTCCTGATCTGCATGCAACTCGGGCTGCTGCTTCCGCCGCACGGCCTGCTGCTGATGACCATGAAGGGCGTATCGCCGCCCGTAGTGACCATGGCGCACATCTACCGCGCGGTGATTCCCTACGTGGCGATCAGCATCGTGGTGCTCGCGCTGATTTTTCTCGTGCCGGGCATCGCCACCTGGTTGCCGGCTAGGCTAGGATAGCGGCCATGGAACGATCGTTCGCCGAAGAAGTCGGGAAGCTGAAACTCGGCGACGGCGAGACCTTCCGCGGCGAAGGCATCCTCGCCGTGACCAAGGCGCTGCTGCAGTCGGGCGTATCCTACGTCGGCGGCTACCAGGGCGCGCCCGTGTCGCACATGATGGACGTGCTGAACGATGCGCGCGACATCATGGATGAGCTGGGCATCCACATCGAGACCAACGCATCGGAAGCGGGCGCCGCCGCGATGCTCGGCGCCTCGATCAACTACCCCTTGCGCGGCGCAGTCACCTTCAAGTCCACCGTCGGCACCAATGTGGCATCCGATGCGCTTTCCAACCTCGCCTCTGCGGGCGTGAAGGGCGGCGCGCTGATCGTGCTCGGTGAAGATTACGGCGAGGGCGCTTCCATCATCCAGGAACGCAGCCACGCGTTCGCGATGAAATCGCAGATGTGGCTGCTCGATCCGCGCCCCAACCTGCCCAAGATCGTCGACATGGTGGAAAAGGGCTTCGAGCTGTCCGAAGCGTCCAACACGCCGGTCATGCTGGAGTTGAGGATCCGCGCCTGTCACGTGCACGGGACATTCGCTGCAAAGACCAATCGCGCGCCGCAGTTCTCGCGCAGGCACGCGCTGGAGAACCCGGAATTCGACTTCGGCCGCATCTCGCTGCCGCCGTCCACCTATGCGCAGGAGAAGCACAAGATCGACGTGCGCTGGCCGGCGGCGGTGAAATACATCCGCGAACGGAAACTGAACGAGACGTTCCCGGGAGACCTGGAAGACATCGGCATTCTCTGCCAGGGCGGCATGTACAACGTCACCATGCGCGCGCTGCAACAGCTGGGGCTCGCCGATGCGTTCGGCGCGTCGCGCGTTCCAATCTATTGCATGAACGTCACCTACCCGATGGTGCCTGAGGAAATCGTCGGGTTCTGCGCCGGCAGGCGCGCGGTGCTGGTCGTCGAGGAAGGTCAGCCCGCCTACATCGAAGACGCCGTGCAGGCGGCGCTGCGCCGCAACGACGTGAACGGCGTGAAGGTTCACGGGAAGGGAATGCTGCCGCTGGCAGGGGAATACACCGGCGAGACCGTGCTCGGCGGAGTCGCCAAATTCCTCGAGCACGCAGCGCCGCGGGAAATGGATGTCGGCCACTTTCGTGCTGCATTCGAGAAGCTCACCGCGCCGAAGAGGCGTGCCGCCGAACTGCTCGGCGGCGGGGTGCCTGCGCGCCCGCCCGGCTTCTGCGTCGGGTGCCCGGAACGTCCGGTGTTCTCGGCGATGAAGCTGGTCGAGCGCGAACTCGGGGCGTATCACGTCTCTGCCGACATCGGCTGCCATACCTTCGCGACACTGCCGCCATTCAATATCGGCCACACGGTGCTCGGCTACGGCCTGGGCCTGGCTTCAAACTCGGCAGTGAACACAATGTTCAGCAAACGCACGGTCACCATCATGGGAGACGGCGGGTTCTGGCACAACGGCCTCACCTCGGGCGTCGCGAATGCGGTGTTCAACCAGGACGATGGCATCCTGGTCATCATGAAAAACGGTTACAGCTCCGCGACCGGCACGCAGGAACTGCCCTCTTCGCCGCAGCACAGCCCGCACAAGGCGCAGGACATGGGCATGGAGCGAGCGATGCAGGGCCTCGGCGTAGGCTGGATGAAGACGGTGGACAATTACAACGTCGGATCGGTCGCGAAGATGCTCAAGGAGGCCATGACCTCCGACTACCAGGGCCTGAAAGTCATCATTGCGGATGGCGAATGCCAGCTCGAGCGCCAGCGCAAGCTTCGGCCCGAGACGGCCAGGCAGCTGGCGGCGGGCGAGCGCGTGGTGCGCACCAAGTATGGCGTGGACGAGGACACCTGCACGGGCGACCATTCCTGTATTCGGCTGTCGGGCTGCCCGACGCTCACGATCAAGGACAACCCCGATCCGCTGAGGACAGACCCGGTCGCGACCGTGATCGACGGCTGCGTGGGCTGCGGGTTGTGCGGCGAGAACGCGCACGCTGCCACGCTCTGCCCGTCGTTCTATCGCGCCGAAGTGGTCCAGAATCCGAACGCCTGGGACAGACTGGTCGCAGGCCTGCGCACGTTGATTACGCACTGATGGAAAGACAGTTCACCGAAGAAATCCGGTCGCTGCGTCTCGGCGAGGGCGAGACCTTTCACGGCGAAGGCATCCTTGCCGTGACCAAGGCCCTGCTGCAGTCGGGTGTTTCCTATGTCGGAGGCTACCAGGGCGCTCCGGTGTCGCATCTGCTCGACGTCATGGTGCAGGCACGCGAATACATGGACGAGCTGGGCGTGCACGTCGAGGCCTGCACCAACGAGGCTTCCGCCGCGGCGATGCTCGGCGCCTCGATCAACTACCCGGTGCGCGGCGCGGTGACATGGAAGTCGATCGTCGGTACCAACGTCGCTTCGGATGCGCTGTCGTATCTTTCCACCGCGGGGGTGATGGGCGGCGCGATGATCATCGCCGGCGAGGACTACGGCGAAGGCGCGAGCGTGGCGCTGGAGCGCACCCACGCGGTCGCGATGAAATCCTCGCTCTGGATGTTCGATCCCCGCCCCAACCTTCCGTCGATCGTGCGTGCGGTGGAAAAGGGCTTCGAATTGTCCGAAGCCTCGAACTCTCCGGTGATCGTGGATCTGCGCATCCGCGCCTGCCACGTGCACGGACATTTCCGCGCAACATCGAATCGTCCGGCAGCAATGTCCAAGCGGCATCCGGCCCAGGGCCCCGCGCCGTTCAACTATGACCGGCTCTCGCACCCGCCCGCCACTTTCCGGCAGGAAAAGCTCAAGGCCGAGGTGCGGCTGCCCGCCGCGCGACGGTTCGTCGCCGAACACAAGCTGAACGAGGTCTTCCCCGGCGACCTCGACGACATCGGCATCATCGTACAGGGCGGCCTGTACAACAACCTGCTGCGATCGTTGAGCATGCTCGGGGCCGCAGAGCTGTTCGGCGCCAGCCGAGTGCCGATCCTCGCCCTCAACGTGGTCTACCCGCTGGTGCCGGAGGAGATCGTCGGGTTCTGCGCCGCAAAGCGCGCGGTCATCGTGCTCGAGGAAGGCCAGCCGGAGTTCATCGAGCAGGAAATCGCGACAATCCTGCGAAGACAGGATGTTCAGACGAGGCTGCACGGCAAGGACCTGATGCTGATGGCGGGCGAATACTCCGCCGAGGTTCTCGTCGGCGGGCTGGCGAAGTTTCTTGCGCAACACGCCCCGCAGTTCGATACGTCCGGCGGGGCGAAGTGGCTTGCGAAGGTGGCGGACACGCGCAAGCGCGCCACGGAACTGCTCGGCGGACTGCCGCCTCGGCCACCCGGCTTCTGCATCGGGTGCCCCGAGCGACCCGTGTTCGCCGCGCTGAAACTCGCCGAGCGCGACACCGGCCGTCCGCACATTTCCGGCGACATCGGTTGCCACGCCTTCGCGACCTTCGAGCCGTTCTCGATGGGGAACTCGATCCTCGGTTACGGCATGAGCCTGGCCTCGAGTGCCGGCGTCGGACCGATGATGGCGGGCCGTCCGCTGGCGATCATGGGCGACGGCGGTTTCTGGCACAACGGGCTGCTCTCGGGCGTCGCGTCGAACATGCTGAACAAGGGCGATGCCGTGCTGGTGGTGATGAAAAACGGCTATGCCTCGGCGACCGGCACGCAGGAGCTGATTTCCTCTCCGCCGAAGGAGGCGCGCGACAGCACGGGTGCAAGCGCTTCGCATGCCGACCGCACGATCGAAAACGCGTTATCCGGACTCGGCGTCGGATGGGTGAAGACGGTGCACACCTACCACGTTGCCGAGATGCAGCGCACGCTCACCGAGGCGCTGACCACGGATTACAAGGGGCTGAAGGTCATCGTGGCCGACGGCGAATGCCAGCTCGAGCGCCAGCGTCGCGTCAAGCCTGAGAACGCGAGGAAACTCTCCGCGGGCGAACGGCTGGTGAAGGTGAAGTACGGCGTGGACGAAGACACCTGCACCGGGGACCATTCATGTATCCGGCTCTCGGGCTGCCCCACGCTGACGGTCAAAGACAACCCCGACCCGCTCAGGACGGACCCGGTCGCGACGGTGATCGACGGCTGCGTGGGCTGCGGGCTGTGCGGCGAGAACGCGCACGCCGCCACGCTCTGCCCGTCGTTCTACCGCGCCGAGGTGATCCAGAACCCGAACGCCTGGGACCGGCTGGCTTCAGGCGTGCGCGACAGTTTCAAGGGGCTCTTCGCATGAGCCTTCCGGACCGGACGATCACGATTCTCGTCGCGGCGCTCGGCGGCGAAGGCGGCGGCGTGATGGCCGACTGGCTGATCGAGGCGGCCGCGCAATCCGGGTTTCCCGCGCAGAGCACCTCGATCCCGGGCGTCGCGCAGCGCACCGGCGCCACGACCTATTACCTCGAGATCTACGCGGCAAAGCGCGACCAGCTGGGCGGCCGTGAACCGGTGATGTCGCTCACGCCCAGCCCCGGCAACGTCGACGTGATGGTCGCCTCCGAACTGGTCGAGGCGGCGCGCGCGATGCAGAATGGCTACGTAAGCCCGGACCGCACCACGCTCATCGCCTCCACCCACCGAATCTATGCCACGATGGAAAAGATGCAGATGGGCGACGGCCGTTTCGACAGCGACCGCGCGACCAATGCGGCGAAGCAGCTCGCGAAGCATGCGGCGCTCTTCGACATGCGCGAACTTGCGCAGGCCAACGGCACGGTGATCAATGCAGTCCTGTTCGGTGCAATGGCCGGTTCTGGCGCGTTGCCGCTCGCCCGCGAGGCCTGCGAAGCGGCGATCCGCAAGGGCGGCCGCGGCGCGGAAGCGAGCCTGCGCGGCTTCGCGGCGGGATTCGAAATTGCGGCAGGCACCCATGCCACGCCGGAGCCGGCAGCGAAGAGGCTCCCGCCTGTGATGCAGGAGATCCTCGATCTCGGCGTCGCGCGCCTGAAGGACTATCAGGGCGAGGCCTACGCAAACCTGTTCATGCAGCGGGTACGTTCGCTCGGCACGAACGATGCGAAGCTGGTCGGCGAGACGGCGCGCCACCTGGCGGTGTGGATGAGCTACGAGGACATCATCCGCGTTGCCGACCTGAAGACCCGCGCCTCGCGCTTCGAGCGGGTGCGGCAGGAAGCCGGCGCGAAGCCAGGCGAACCGGTGGTGGTGATCGATTACCTCAAGCCCGGCGTCGAGGAATTGGCGTCGCTGTTGCCGCCCTCGATGGGGCGATCGCTCGTTTCGTGGGCGGAGAAGAACGGCAAGCTGGATGCCTACAACATCGGCATGCACGTGAAGACTTCCGGCATGTTCGGTTTCCTGATGACGCGATCGCTTGCCTGGCTCAAACCCTGGCGTCCGCACAGCTACCGCTACGCCGAGGAGCAGCAGCTGATCGAGCGCTGGCTCGGCCACGTGCGCGACGCGGCCAAGAGGAGCGTGCCGCTCGCGCTCGAAATTGCCGAATGCGCACGCATCATGAAGGGCTACGGCGATACGCACCGCCGCGGCAAAGCGAATTTTCTCGCCATCATGGATGCGCTGATGGAGAACCCGGCCACCGCCGACCCCGACGAACAGGCGAAGTCGATCAGGAAAGCCCGCGAAGCCGCGCTCGCCGACCCGGAGGGCAAGGCCCTTTCCGCCGATCTCGGCCGCCCCGCGGACGCCTCCAAGCCGGTGATTTGGCTGTCGAAATCCACCTGATGGCGGAACGGCCAGTTTGCTAGAATGGTTGTGTTAAGGAGGATTTCCGCAATGTCGGCCGTGCCTCAGGCCTCGCAAAAAAGCGGGCGCGTCGATCTCTACCGGCGCATGGACAAGCACCACCTCGCGCCGCTGTGGGAAGTGCTGCACGCGCTGGTGCCGACCAAGCCGCAGACGCCCTGCGTTCCGGCCCTTTGGAAATACCGGGACGTGCGGCCTTACGTCATGGAATCGGGCGCACTGATCACCGCAAGGGAAGCGGTCCGTCGCGTGCTGATCCTCGAGAACCCGGGCATGCGCGGCAAATCCTGCATCACCAATAGCCTGTATTGCGGCCTGCAGCTGATCCTGCCCGGTGAAATCGCGCCCAGCCACCGCCACACGCAGTCGGCGCTGCGTTTCATCGTCGAGGGTTCGGGCTCGTACACCGCGGTCGACGGCGAGCGCACCACCATGCACCCGGGCGACTTTATCATCACGCCCTCCTGGACTTGGCACGACCACGGCAATCCCGGCAATGAGCCGGTGGTTTGGATGGATGGCCTCGACATCCAGATCCTGCAGTTGTTCGGCGCGCAATTCTCGGAAAATTACGCCGAGGAAGTGCAGCCCGTGTCGAAGCCGGAGGGCGACTCGTACAACCGCTACGGCCACAACCTCGCGCCGCTCGACTACACGCCGAGCGGCAAGACCTCGCCGATCTTCAGCTACCCCTATGCGAAGAGCCGCGAGACGCTGGCGACTCTTTCGCGTAGCGAGGACCCCGATCCCTGCCACGGCTGGAAGATGCAGTTCATCAATCCGCTCACCGGCGGCTACGCGATGCCGACCATCGCCAGCTTCATCCAACTGCTGCCGAAGGACTTCCGCTCGAGCGCATACCGCTCGACCGACGGCACGATCTGGTCCGTGGTCGAGGGCCGCGGCACGGTGAAGATCGGTGCCGAAACCCATGCATTCGAGCCGCGCGACACCTTCGTCGCGCCGCCCTGGAACCCGGTGCGCTTCGAGACCGCCGGCGAGGAAGCCGTTCTGTTTTCGTTCTCCGACCGCCCGGCACAGGTGGCGCTCGGCCTGTGGAGGGAGCAGCGTGGCTGAAATGCACGATCCGGAGTTCTACAACCGTGAATATAACGCCCGCGCGATGGTGCCCGACCACGCGCGGTTTTTCCAGAGCTGGTTGGAGCGCTCGGCGCGCGCGCGCGCCACGATGAGCTGCTACCTCGACCGCGAATACGGCCCCGCGCCGGGCGAAAAGCTCGATTTCTTTCCGGCGCGCAAGGGCGATGGCACGGTGCTGATGTTCATTCACGGCGGCTATTGGCGCTCGCTCGACAAGGAGTCCTTTTCCTACCTCGCGCCGGTGTTCGTCGATGCCGGCGTTTCCCTCGCGGTGGTCAACTACGGCCTGTGCCCGAAGGTCACGGTCGAAGAGATCGTGCGGCAGATGCTGCGCGCCTCCGCGTGGCTGTACCTGCACGCAGAGGAATACGGGGCCGATTGCGACCGGCTGCACGTCGCGGGGCATTCCGCGGGCGGTCATCTCACCGCGATGATGATGTGCGCGCTCTGGCCAGTGCTCGATGCACGGCTGCCGCGCGACCTGTTCAAGGGCGGCCTCGCGATCAGCGGGCTGTACGACCTGCGGCCATTGGCGCTGGCCGACTTTCTCAATCTCGACCTGCGGCTCGACGAGACATCCGCGCTCAAAGTCTCCCCCGCCTTCATGCCGCCGGCGACCCGCGCGCCGGTGTTTACCTGCGTGGGAGGTTCGGAGAGCTCGGAGTTCAAGCGGCAGAATGCGCTGCTCGCCGAGCGCTGGCGCTCCGCCGTCGCTGGCGATGTGGCGATGCCCGGCCACAACCACTTCAGTGTGGTCGACGAGCTGGCGAACCCGGCGAGCGCGCTGTTCGAGGGCGCGAAGCGCATGATGAAGCTCGACCGGTGAGCCGCGAGTATCTCCAGCCGGGAACCTTCATCGACAGCGGTCATCCTCTGGTCGCGAAGTTCGCGGCCGAGCATGCGCATGGGGCGGATGAGCGCGAGCGCGCGGTGTCGCTGTATTACGCGGTGCGCGACGCCGTGCGCTACAACCCGTTCCAGAATTTCCTGCTCGATGCGAGCTACCGCGGCTCGGTGTGCCTCGAACGCGGCGAAGGCTGGTGCGTCCCGAAGGCCGCACTGCTCGCTGCGTGCGCGCGCGCTGCCGGCATTCCCGCGCGCGTCGGGTTTGCCGACGTGAAAAACCACCTTACCTCGCCGCGCCTCACCGAGCGCATGGGCACGGACCTGTTCGTCTTCCACGGCTACACCGAGCTCCTGCTCGGCGGGAAGTGGCTGAAAGCGACACCGGCTTTCAATCTCGAACTGTGCTGGAAATTCCGCGTCAAGCCGCTGGAGTTTGACGGGCGCAACGACTCGATCTTCCATCCGTTCGACCAGGACCAGCGCCGCCACATGGAATACGTGCGCGACCGCGGCACGTATGCCGACGTGCCGACCGAAGAGATCAAGCGGGTTTTCGGCGAGGTCTACCCGAAGTTCTACAACCTGGGGCCCGACGCCGCGAAAGAAACGTTCGCAGCGTGAATTCGCGCGAACTGCTCCTTGCGTCCTACCGCGCCGCAGTTGCCGCGGCCGATCCGCAGCACATCGTTCCGCCCCACCTGCCCGCGCCGCCACGCGGGCGCACACTGGTGGTCGGCGCGGGCAAGGCCGCCGCTTCGATGGCGCTCGCGCTCGAGCGCCACTGGCCGGCGGACGCACCGCTCGACGGAATCGTCATCACGCGCTATGCGCACGGCCTGCCGACACGGCGTCTCCGCGTTGTCGAGGCCGGGCACCCGGTGCCGGATGCTTCAGGCGAGGCCGCCGCCCGGGAAATCCTCGTGCGCACGCGCGAGCTTGGCCCCGATGACCTGCTGATTGCGCTGATTTCGGGCGGCGGCTCCAGCCTGCTCGCGCTGCCGGCAAACGGCGTGACGATGGCGGGTCTCAGGCAGGTGACGCAGGAACTGCTGCGCTGCGGCGCGCCGATCCAGGAGATCAACACGGTGCGAAAGCACCTCTCGGCGATCCAGGGCGGACGGCTCGCCGCCGCGAGCCGCGCACAGGTGCTCGCCCTCATCGTTTCGGATGTGACCGGAGACGACCCCACGCACATCGCGTCCGGACCCTGCACGCCGGATCCCACCACCAGTGCCGAGGCCGCCGCGGTGCTGCAGAAATACGGCATCGCCGCGCCAGGCCCGTTCTCGGAAACGCCAAAGCCCGGCGACGCCGCGTTTGAGCGCGTGGAGAATCGCGTCATCGCCACCGCCCACCGCTCGCTCGAAGCGGCTGCGGAAGTTTTCCGCACTGCCGGCGTGACGCCTGCGATCCTCGGCGACTCGATCACCGGCGAAGCATCCGAGGTCGCGAAGGTGATGGCCGCGCTCGCGCGCGAGGTGCGCGCGCATGGCCAGCCATTCAAGCCGCCGGTTGCGTTGATCTCGGGCGGTGAGTGCACGGTGACCGTGCGCGCGAAGAACGGCCGAGGCGGACGCTGCAGCGAGTTTCTGCTCTCGCTCGGCATCGAGCTGGATGGATTGGAGAAGGTGCACGCCATCGCCGCCGATACCGACGGCATCGACGGCTCCGAGGACAATGCCGGTGCGCTGCTCGCGCCGGATTCGCTTTCGCGCGCGCGGGAAACGGGAAGCGACGCGAAGAAGCTGCTCGCGGTGAATGACAGCTACGGGTTTTTCACTGCGCTCGGCGACCTGGTGATCACCGGGCCGACGCGCACCAACGTCAATGACTACCGCGCAATTTTGATCCTCTGAGTGCGCGTCAGGATCTCGTAACTGGCTAAAATGACAAAAAATAACCAAAATCTCGGGAACAGCGGATTCCCAAGTAGTGTCGATACTTCTTATACTCGGAACCAGCCCTGTTTCCCGGAAACGGAAACCAACTGTATTGATATGCAAATAGCTATTTGGCCCGAAGCTTGCTTGAAATTGGGGATCGGTGAGAATCCGATCGACCGTACCATTTTCGAAGGTTCGTATCCGAAAATATCGCAATGGAAACAGATTCTCCCGGAAGTTCTGCCATGAAACGTTTGGCCAGCGTATACGTTTTCCTGATGTTGATCATGCCTGTGGCCCACACAGCCAGGGCCGAAGTCATCTTCTTCGACGACAGCCGGTACCAGGCCATTGTCCCTCCGGCTTCTGCACGCTGGATCCCCGGTTACAGTGGTGGAATGTGCACCTCATCGACCGCGCTGCCCGGTGATCTTTGCGGGCCGGGCACGTTCACCGATGAATCCGTCTGGGGATATCTGAGCCCACCTTCGCCCGGAGCGACTATCGATACCGAGGTCGCGCACTACGGATCCCTGACTCGCATTCCGTTCAACGATTTTCTCTGGGTGACGGAACCAGAGCTTGGACTCAGCGGTATCTTCGGGGACTATCTCTACAGCGAGGTCGCCTACCCGGACCTGCTGTACATGCAATTCAACTCCGCCACGCCGGAAGGGTTTCACTGCGTGATAGGCACGTGCCAGCACACCATCGCAGAGAACGGCCTCAACACGGCGGGCTATGTGATGTGGAGTGACGGAAGCTTCGACCAGATCACGTTCCTGTCGGGGGAACACATGCCCGAGCCACCCGTACTGCTGCTGCTCGCGACCGGACTCGTTTCGATCCTCTGGAAATCGCGCCCCATCCGCCGTCGAACCTAGGGGCCGCGCGCGGCTAGAGTGGGGCCGGGCTCAATTAATTTCACTCATGCGGCGGTAACTGCGGAGTAATTGAGCCCGCCCCGAATGCCACTTCGCCGCCGAGCGAAGTACGCCGCTCGATGCACGGTCAAGGGTCCGGACTTGGCGGAGCGTGACATCTTCATCGACACTGGCGCCGCGAGCGGCACTGCGGACGCGCCGACCACCGTACCCGGCTCCGGCATCTACGTTGCGCCAGTGTGATTTCGCACGGTTCTGTCTAGACGCCGGTTAGGTCTGGTCATCAGAATGGAGGCTTAGTGGCAAACGCCCTGTTTATTGTCACGATCGCGACCGCGATCGGCCTTCAGCCCTGCCAACGTCCCCTCGATCTGGCGGGATACCTCCAGGCTGACGGCGCGATCACCGTGCGGGCCTACGGCAATGTCGTGGATCCCTACTTCCCGACAAAGGCGTTGCTCGTCGCGCATGGGGCCGGCATGGACGTACGTTCGTCGGCGCTTGCCTGGATCGCCTGGCTTAGCCCGCGTCAGCTTGCCGATGGGCGATTCGAGCGCTACTGCGGTACGGCGGACCGCTGGGAAGCATGTGGTGAGGAGGATGCGGACGACGCGATGCTCGCGCTGTGGATGCAGCTCCTGTACGCGATGGCTCCCCCGGATCGCTTTCCCGGCGAATGGATCTCGACGGTGATCGCGGCCGAGTCGTACCTGGACACCGTTCGGGATCCAACCACTGGCGTCTACTACATATCCCGATCGAAGCCGACCGGGTTGTTCATGGACAACATCGAGGTATATGCCGCCCTGCGCGAGTCCGCCGAGGCTCGACGGAGGTATGGCGACATCGCGCACGCCGCGCGCTACACGCAGGCGGCGGAGACTCTGGCGCGGGCGATCGACCGAGTGTTCTATCGTCCGGATCGCGGCGAGTATGCGGCCTCGACACACACGCGCCCAGACAGGTCGTTCTACCCGGACGCCGTCGCCCAGACATATCCGTGGCTCATCGGCTTCCCGCTCGACCGTTCGAGCGACAGCGACGCGTTCAGGAACTGGCTACGGATGTATCGTGCCGCGTGGGAATCCCCCGAGCTGGATTATCCGTGGGGGCTGGTGGCGATGACGGCGGCACGTGTTGGCGACGAGCGCACAGCAAAGAACTGGGTCCGGAAAGCCGCATCGGCGCGCGGGACGAAGCGATGGAATGTTCTGGAGGAAGCCGTCTACCAGGCGCTGGCTGGCGACTGCGGGACGGCCCGCAAGTAAGATCCGGCTTCACGTGGGTCCGGCTTCCGCCGCACCTCTCATCCCGCTTTGCATTTCCTCGCCAAAGGCGCGACGGCCTTGGCCTTCGCTGCCGGCTTCTTCAGATCGGCTTTCCCCGGCTTTTTCTTGTCCGCGCTGAACGCGTTCAGGCCGCGGCGCAGCGCCTCAATGAGATCGACCACCTTCGCCGGCTCCTGCACTTCCGGCGCGACGATCTTCTCGACGGCGATCTTGGCGTCGATTATCTTGTGCAGCCCTTCCCTGTATTCGTCCTTGGGGTCCTTTAGATTCCGCGTCGAAGGTGGCTACGGTCCCCCTTGAAACAGCCAGGGTGCGGGAAAGAGCTTGCCGCGCTCCGGCGGTTGCGCTAGATTGCTAAGGTAATTTACTGATAATCGCGCCCAAGACCCTGTCAGATAACGATTTTCTCCTTTAGAGGAGGAAGCCAGCGTGAACATAAGGCCCGTTATGCGCAATCCGGAATGTCATGTATACCCGGTCCAGGCGCCTCGGCTCGGCACACCGGGATCGCGGCTGGATTGAATTTCCTATCGTTCGGGAGACTGCAGACAGGATCGGATCGATGATGCATTTCAAGCGCGGCGCGGGGGTGTTCGGCGTGATGCTGGTTGGCCTCACGCACGTGGTGTTGGCTCAGCAGGATCCTCAGGCGCCGCCTAGAACGAATGGCTTCGTTGAAGCCGGGGTAACCCACCATTCCCTGTCCAGTGGGCTTGGCGACTGGAACGGACAGTTCGTCCGGGGCGTCGCGGTCTCCGGCAGCAACACTTGGCATGGCGACCTTTGGCACTGGTCACAGTTCGGGGACGAAGGGACATACGCCGCGTTGGGCAACACCCATGTATGGAACCCGGACTGGTACAGCCATATCACCCTGGGCACATCGAGCGGCGGGTTTTACCTTCCCCGCGCTCGGGTGGACGCTTTCCTGAGCCGCAAGCTGCTCGATGATCGCAGCCTAGTCCTGACCGTCGGCGCGGGCATGTACGAAGCCAAGGACGTTCACCGCGATCAAAGCCTGTTCCTGGGCGCCACCTATTATGCGGCGTCGGACTGGATACTCGATGGCGGCGTGCGCCGAAATAACAGCGATCCCGGTAATGTCGGGTCCTCCTATCAGCACTTTGCAGTGACCCATGGCCGGAACAAGGACCAGCTGCTCACCGCCCGCTATGCGTTCGGACGGGAGGCCTATCAGTTGATCGGGCCCAGTACGGTAATCTCGGATTTCCCGAGCCGCAGCGGTTCGGTGGTCTGGCGCAAGTGGCTGAATCCGACCTGGGGCCTGAACCTGCGCGGCGAACACTACATGAATCCCACCTATTCGCGCTCGGGCGTGGACGTATCGCTGTTTTTCGAATACTGAGAATCCCGATCCGGACCCCCGCGATCTTTGGCCGCGGCACCCGGCAGGACTCCGGGGTCGGCGCCTAGTTGTGCGCCGGCCGCCAGCTCATGCCCCAGGCGTACAGTGCGATCAGGATGAAAACGTCGAGCGCCACCCCGAACACCAGGAACAGGATCGGCATGAACAGAAGCGAAAACCGGTCCAGAACGTAGGCATGCACCAGAATTTTCACCGGCGCGTAGCAGGCGAGAAACAGGAGGGTGTACGCGGTCAGTGCGATCTTGCGCAGTATCCCGAAATCGAAGATGTAGTACGTGAAGGCATGAATCCAGGGCACCAGCCCCATGAAAGCCGCGCTGAGCGCGAAGATGTCGCGCAGGTGCTGCGGCGAGTCATAGGGAAACGATGCTGGCCAGAGAAAGAAAACGAGCAGCGCTACGGCCTGCACCAAGCACCCCGCCCTCAGGATATAGGCGATCGGCAAAGCCCACTCGGGCAGGTAACAGCTGGCAAGCACCACCGCGATCACCATCGCGAACGTCGTCCACAGGACGAGCGCATCCGGATACCAGGAGTGGATCTGGACGATGAGAACCGGCAGCGACCATCCCAGCATGGGGACCGGAACCCGTTCGACGGAACCGACAACTCCCAGCCGGTCCAAGCCAATACGCAGGACCCATTCCCAGGCGGTCAGCAGGCCATCGTATCCGACGGCCATCGCAGCCGTCACGAAGACGGGAAGCAGCAGGGCTGTGAACAACACCGTCCCTCGAAAGTGCAGCGTGTCGAGCGAGCGATGAACGCGAATCTGCGTGCCGTGATGTCCAAGGCGGCTCAAGCGGCGCAGGCTCGCTCGGTTTTCACCGTCGCGATCGCTCTGGATCATCGTTCCCGGGAAATCTTACTTAGGCCAGGGGAGCGCGAACGGCATCCCGGCGGCCGCGCAGGTGCGACGCGCTCACTCATGCGATTAAAGCCCTCCATGAGATACGTCATTCTTCTCGCTTGCGCGATTCTCGCCCCGTCCCTCGCGGCGAGCCCCGCGTCCGGGCAGTCCGGTGACGGTGCCACGCCCGGCCCGAGGAGCGAAGTCAGCATGAGCGACATCCAGCGGGCGCGGGCCGTCGTCGACGGCCCGCAGGGCTACTACACGCGGGAGTACAGCAAGGCTGAGAGCGGTTACTGGGAAAAACTGCCCATCTGGATGAAAGAGGACCGGTCGAAACGGAAGGTGAGGCGCGTGCTGGACATCGGCTGCGGGTATGGAACGCTGCTCGCCTACGCGTCGGCGCTTTACGGTGCGGCCGGTCATTGCATGGATGTGACGGAGTATCTCGTGCCGCAGTTTCGCAACCCCAGGAACCTGCGCTTCGCCAAGGGAAACGTGGAACTCGACCCGATTCCCTGGAGAGAGCCATTCGACCTGATCATCATGACCGAAGTGCTGGAACACCTCAATTTCCAGCCCGTGCCGACTCTCCGGAAGATCCGCGATGCACTCGCGCCCGGGGGCCTGTTCCTGCTTTCCACGCCGAACCAGGAGAAGTGGGGTAAGACCACGAAGTACTACCAGCGGCTTTCAGACCTGCCTCCGCCAGACCGCTCCCGGAAGTTCGTGGACGACCACATCTGGCAATATGACGAGCGGGAGTTGCGTGAGACGCTGGCGGAAGCCGGTTTTGAGATCCTGAAGTTCGATTTTTCCACTTCCGAGAACCGGCGCCACTTCAACATTATGGCGACTCGAAAGTAGGGCCACGGCGCGCTGCCCGGATGACGCTTGGTCGTTTCGACCGGGAGGTTCTTCCGGTCCCGTCTTCTCGCCGGGTCTGGGCCGGACGGGTGGCGCTGCGACGCTTCGCGGGAATTTCCGCCGGCGCCACCGATGCCACCGACAGGTCTTCGGCCAGGATCTGCGCGATGCGCTCCGACGCCTGGCCGTCCCCGAACGGGTTGCGACGCAGGCACATGGCGGTGTAACGCTCCGGCGAAGCGAGGATGTCCAAGACAATCTTCCGCACGCGTTTTCGCGATGCGCCGGCCAGCACGCCGCCCTTTGACGTTATGACCTCGGGGCGCTCGGTGCTGTCGCGAAGGACGATCACGGGCCGTCCCAGCGTCGCAGCCTCCTCCTGGACTCCGCCCGAATCCGTGAGCACCATGGCGCTGCGGCGGAGCACCCACAGCATCGGCGCGTATTCGAGCGGCTCGGAAGCATGGATGCGCTCGCGGATTCGGCTGGACGCTCGATCGAGCACCGTGAGAACCATTTCGCGGATCTGTGGGTTGGGATGCAGCGGCCACACGACCGCGCAGTCGGGGACCGCCGTTGCAATGTCCAGGACGGCGCCCGCAATGTTCCTGATCGGTTCGCCCCAGTTCTCGCGCCGGTGCGCGGTGACCACGAGAAGCCGGCGCTGGCGCTGACGATCCACAAATCGGGTCAGGTCTCGCGGCAATAGCGCGGCCCGCGTGCTCCGGGCGTCCAACATGCGAACGGTCTGGTGCACGGCGTCGACCACCGTGTTGCCCACGAGGTGGATGCCGCTTTGCACGCCCTCGCGGAGCAGGTTGCGAGTGGCTTGGCGCGTCGGTGTGAAATGCCAGCGCGCAATGCGGGCTATCAGTCGCCGGTTCATTTCCTCGGGGAACGGATCGGGCCCGCCGGTGCGCAGTCCGGCTTCCACGTGCCCGACCGGCACACGAGCGTAAAAGGCGGCCAGCGCGCACATCAGGGCCGAGATGGTGTCGCCCTGCACCAGCACGGCGTCGGGCCGGCTGACGTGGATTACGGGATCCACTCTCCGCAGTATCTGCGCGGCGAGTCTCGACAGGCTCGATTCGCTGATGTGCTCCGGGAAACGCTGTCTGGGCTTGACATCGAATTCTGTTTCCAGCCAGCTGGCGTCGAACTCGGCATGCGCGAGCCGGAACTTCCAGTGGGGCGAGATCCCGAAATAATGAAACAGGGGATTGACCACCGGGCCGTGCTGCCCGGTGTGGAGCACCTGTGCATCGATGCCGCATGCGGCGAGCGCGTGATACACGGGCGCCAGCTTGATCACTTCGGGGCGCGTTCCAGTGCATACAAGGACGGTCCTTCGCTTCAAGAGTTCAGCCTCTTTTCAATTTTCTACGAGCCGGGTCGAGCAGGCTCGCGCCGGGTCGGGCCACGGCAAGCGCTGCGGCGAGATGATGATACAGAAGTATGCTCAGCCGTCTCCCACGCGCCCCGTGACGCGTGCCCACACGGTGCCGTAAGCCGTCACGTCCAGCGCGATCAGGATCGCCTCGGCCGACACCGTGGTCGGCTTGTCGGGGGAGCCGAGGCGGCAGTTCCGGCCGACCGATACATGGCGCTCGGCGACGATTGGGCCGTTGATCCACGAGGAGCCTTCGATGTGCGCGGCTCCGCCGCTGATCAGGGCGCCGTCGACCCAGGCGCCGGCTTCGACGTACACGCCCTTGCCGCCCTTGACGTTGCCCGAGACCCAGGCTTCGCGTCCGATGCGCACCCGGCCGGTCGCCACGAGAGCCCCCTCGATCCGGGTGCGCGGCGGGATCTCGATGTCGCCTTTCACCAAGGCTCGCCCGCCGCGGGTATCGAACGCGCCGGAAAGGCTGTGCGGCGCTAGCCGCGACAGGCCGAAGGCCCTGGTTGGCCGTTCCGCTCCGCCGCCGAACCAAATGACGGGCGCGTGCAATCGCGTGAAGCAGGTCCGCGCTCGAAGCGTGATGGATCGCTCCGCCGAGACGCGCCCGAACAGCACGCTCGCCGGGGCGCTGACGAACGTTCCCTCGGCATGCGACCAGCGCAATACCGCGGAGGCTTCACCGAGAGCGATATGGCTTTTCGACAACAGCGCGCGGTAGATGCCGCGCCGTCCTCCGCGTATCGATCCGTCCGAGTAGATTTCCCGCTCGAACATCAACTCGTCAGGCAGTAGCAAAGGGCCGCAACCGAGTACCATGCGCTGCACACGCCGTGCACGGTGCTCATCCTGCCGTATGACCGGCCTGCCGCTGGCGGGCGCGACGTGGAAGGCCTGGCCATCGGACAGAATGCCGTCGCGCGCGAGTCCATCCTGTCTGCATTGCACGAGAACGTCGCCGAATTGGCGATCCACGAAGGTGGCGAAGCTCCGAGCGAAGAATCGCACGTTGCCGTCGTACTCTCGCACGACCTTGAGAGGCTGCGCGTCGCGCCGCGCGCGCCACTCCCCGATGGCGGGGAGCAGCGCGATGCCGTTCAGCAGTGCGAACGCCGCGAAAAGAAGAGCTGCCCAGAGCGTCTCGGATTCCATTCCGGCTCAGTTCCCGTTACCGGTGCGATACCGCTGCGTCTTGTGCCAGATCAGCTCGCGCCGCAGCGCCCAGTCCATGAACAGGCTGCCAGTTGCCCGGGTGATGCCGATCATGCTGACCAGGAAACCGAAGATGTTGAGCGGCAGCAGTCGTATGCGCCCGTACGTCCCGTCGAGGCGGCAAGCCGCGGCGATCTCGAAAAACGCCGCGAAGTTCCCGAGGCAGCCGTAGGACGCCATCACGATCAGGGCAATCGACGCACCGAGCAGTTCACTGCCGCCCAGGAAGTACAGCGTGATGGCAAGCAGCCACGCCAAGATCAATATGGGTGACATCAGAAACACGCCGAGCAGCAGCGCCCCGTCGATCTTCTGGCGGGCTGAGAGCAGCGGACAAGCCAGCAGCGCGCGTGCGTGCACGATGCACGCCTGGTCGTGTCCCTTCGCCCAGCGCATGATTTGGCGCAGCCGCACCTGCCAGTCTTCGGGGACCTCTTCGTAGCACTCCGAGCGGTTCTGGTAGACGGTCTTCCAGCCGCCGATCAACAGGCGGTAGGTGATGTCCGTGTCCTCCGTGAGCGAATCGTCGCGCCATCCGCCCACGGCAAGCAGGGCCGAGCGCCGCACGCCGCCGACGGTGCCGCCGTACTGCGGCACGAGGTCGAGGTTCATGCGCGCCTGCTGATCGACCTGGTAGCCGCCGGAGCGCTCCAGGTCGAGCAGGCGGGTCAGCAGATTGGTGCCCGTGTTGAACGGCACCACGCGGCCCATCACGGCTCCGACTTCCGGATCGAAGAACGGCGCCGTCAATTGTTTGACCAGACCGCGGCCGGGAATGTAATCGGCGTCGAAGACGAGCACCACCTCGGAGGTCACGCCCGCCGAAGCATCCTTCAGCGCCGCGGCCTTGCCGGGTTTGCCGCTTTCGCGGTGAAACGGCGCGACGCGGCGCGGGTGACGCGCGGCGATTTCCTCGATGATCGCGTGCGTGCGGTCGGTGGAGCGGTCATTCACCGGCACGATGAGCAGGCGCTCGGTCGGATAGTCCACCTCCAGCAGTGCGCCGATGCAGTCGGCGATCACCCGTTCCTCGTTGTGTGCCGCGATGAAGACGGTCACCGTCGGCCAGTCGGCCACGTCTATGTCGATAAAAGGCTGCCTCTGCCGGCCGAACAGTCGGTTCAGCGCGAAGGCATAGTGACGGACCGTGTAAATCACGATCAGCAGCACAATCGCGTACAGGAGCCAGGCCATGGCGCGCACCCAGATGGAACTCGCGGCGGGCCCGGGCGGTTCCTGTGTGACGTGCGCGAGCAGCGCGGGCGGCTCGTCCGGATTCGGGCTCGCCGAAACCGCGTTTGGTCGGTCAGACGTGCTCAGTTGTGAAGCCGTGGCGTCCGCCGCGCTCTCCGCGTATTGCGCTGGAGGCGCCGCTGGTTCCGACCCGCCCGCCCCGAGCGACCGGGGCATGCGCAACTGCAGTTTGTCTGCGGCTGCTATGTCCGGGGAGGCGCCGAAGCTGGCCTGCGCGATCAGGCAACCACACAATAGCGCGGTCAGGGCGGCGAGAGCGCCCGTCGAGCACCTCGCCAACGCACCGCCCTCAGGTCGTGCCCGCCCCGTGGCGTCGTAGCTCGTTCTTGTCATGTCATCGCGGTTCACTTGATGCCATTTTGCGGCAATGGCGGCCCAGCGTCTCTCGCCTGCAACTTGCATGCGTCGCAGGACCGCCTGCGTTGCCCCGCGCCCGTTGACTGATACTCACGCTCAAGACCCGCTCGGATCGCGGTTTTCTCCTGGAGAGGACCACGGAAGCAGGAGTTCTAGCCGAACTTAGCGAATTCGCGGGCCGCGAGGTGGCTAAGTTATGGATTGATCATAGCGGGACCCCCAAAGATCTGCACTACACAGTTGCGGCGCGCCACGAACCGAAGGGCGTTCCTTACGATTTCGACGCCGCAATACGCGGTGGACCACCGGCAGCGCTTGCCGGTGATCGGTTCTCCGAATTACGCCGATGTCGGTGCGCTGATCGCCTTCGGGCCGAGCTTTCCGCCGATGTTTCGCCGTGCTGCCGATTATGCCGACCGCATCCTTAACGGGTCGAGGCTGGGCTCGATCACCCTCACAATTGGTGGACCGATCGCCGCGGTGCGAGGCAAGCGGGCGGCCGGATCTCGACCGCTGCAAATCAAAAGAGCCGGTCGAACCGGCCCTTTCGGATTCTTACCTACGCGTAACGCTACATGGCCTTCTTGTCTTCCTTCTTCTTCGCTTCTGCCTCGACCGGCTCCACGCGATCCATCAGCGTCACCAGGGCCAGTGGGGCGTTGTCGCCTTTGCGCATCCCGGCCTTGAGGATCTGCAGGTAGCCGCCCGGTCGCTTGGCGTAGCGCGGGCCGAGTTCGTTGAAGAGCTTGGTGACTGTCGCCCGGTCGCGCAGGCGGTCGAATGCGAGGCGACGGTTGGAGAGCGAGGGCTTCTTGCCCAGCGTGATCATCGGCTCGACGACGCGGCGCAGCTCCTTCGCCTTGGGCAGCGTGGTCATGATGCGCTCGTGGGTGAGCAGCGACACCGCCATGTTGCGCAGCATCGCGCTGCGGTGGCTCGAGGTGCGGTTGAGCTTTCTGAGTCCGTGGCCGTGACGCATGGAATGCCCCTTTTTTGCGCCTAGGTGCGAGCGTGCTCGAGCCCGACCGGAGGCCAGTTCTCCAGCTTCATGCCGAGCGTGAGACCGCGAGAGGCAAGCACTTCCTTGATCTCGTTGAGCGACTTGCGCCCGAGGTTCGGCGTCTTGAGCAGTTCGGTCTCGGTGCGCTGGATCAGGTCGCCGATGTAGTAGATGTTTTCCGCCTTGAGGCAATTCGCCGAGCGCACGGTGAGCTCAAGGTCGTCGACCGGGCGCAGCAGAATCGGGTCCACGGTAACCGTTTTCGGGGTTTCGGTCGGAAGCGCCGTGCCCTCGAGCTGCGCAAACACCGAAAGCTGGTCGACCAGGATGCGCGCCGCATAGCGGATCGCCTCCTCCGGCTCGATCGCGCCGTTGGTCTCGATATCGATGATCAGCTTGTCGAGGTCGGTGCGCTGTTCGACGCGCGCGCTCTCGACCTGGTAGGACACGCGCCGCACCGGCGAGAAAGAGGCGTCGAGGATGACCCGGCCGATGCCCTTGGTCTCTTCGGGCAGATACCGCATGTTGCCCGGAACGTAGCCGCGGCCCATCTCGACCTTGATCTGCATCTCGATCTTCCCGCCCGCCGTGAGCTGCGCGATCACGTGCTCGGGGTTGACGATCTCGACATCGTGAGATGTCTCGATGTCCGCCGCGGTCACCGCGCCCTCGCCCTTTTTCTTGAGCGTGAGGATCGCCTCCTGCCGGTTATGCAGGCGCAGCACCACGCCCTTGAGGTTGAGAAGGATATCGACGATGTCCTCGCGCACGCCGTCGAGCGTCGAGTATTCGTGCACCACGCCGGCGATCTGCACCTCGGTGGCGGCGTAGCCCGGCATCGATGAAAGCAGCACGCGCCGCAGCGCGTTGCCGAGGGTGTGGCCGTAGCCACGCTCGAACGGCTCCATCGTCACCTTCGCGTGGGAAGGCGAGAGGTCCTGGACGTCGACGATACGCGGCTTCAAGAATCCGGTCTGGGGCATAGTTTGTCCTGCGTTGATGCGTGTTGCGGAAGTAGTTCGCTCGTTTACTTGGAATACAGTTCGACCACCAGGCTCTCGTTGATCGTGGACGGCAGATCAGTGCGCGCCGGCAGCGACTTGAAAGTGCCCTTGAGGGCCGTCGCGTCGACTTCGAGCCATTCCGGGATGCTGCGCGCCGCAGCGGCTTCGGCCGCGGCCTTGATGCGCAGCTGGTCCTTGGCCCGCGACGCGACCTCGATTACATCGCCGGGGCGGCACTGGAAGGATGGAATGTTGACGCGCCTGCCGTTCACCAGGATCGCATTGTGGCGCACCACCTGGCGAGCCTCCGACCTGGAAATGCCGAAGCCCATTCGATAGGCAAGACTGTCGAGCCGCGATTCGAGAATCGCAAGCAGGTTCTCGCCCGTGATCCCCTTGCGCCGATCGGCCTGAGCGTAGGTCTTGCGGAACTGTCGCTCGAGCACGCCGTAGATGCGGCGCAACTTCTGTTTTTCGCGCAACTGCTTGCCGAAATCGGACAGGCGCATGCCGCTCTTCTGGCCGTGCTGGCCGGGAGCGTAGTTGCGCCGCTCGATGGCACATCGGTCGGTGAAGCATTTCTCGCCCTTCAGGAACAGCTTTTCGCCCTCCCGACGGCACTGGCGGCACTTGGCATCGAGGTTTCTGGCCATGGTTTTATCCTCGCTCGCGGCTTACACGCGGCGCCGCTTGGGCGCGCGGCAACCGTTGTGCGGAACCGGAGTGACGTCGGCAATGCTCGTGACTTTGAGGCCGACCCCGTTCAACGCGCGCACTGCGGACTCGCGGCCCGGGCCCGGCCCCTTGATGCGCACTTCGAGATTCTTCACCCCGCATTCCTGCGCCGCGCGCCCGGCACGTTCGGCGGCAACCTGTGCGGCGAACGGCGTCGACTTGCGCGAGCCCTTGAAGCCGGCGTTGCCGGATGTCGCCCAGGACAGCGTGTTGCCCTGCCGGTCGGTGATGGTGATGATGGTGTTGTTGAACGAGGCGTGGACATGAGCGATGCCCTCGGCCACGTTCTTCTTTACCTTCTTGCGCGTGCGCGTACCCGTCTGCTGCTGTTGCAACTGCTGCGCGGTCGGGGCGTTCTTGGTTGCCATGTCGGTCCTTGAGTCGAGATTGGTGCTGAGCAGTTGCGAGCGAAACGATCAGCCCTTGGCCGGTGCCGCTTTGCTCGCGATCGCCGCCTTGCGCGGCCCCTTGCGCGTGCGCGCGTTGGTGCGGGTGCGCTGCCCGCGCACCGGCAGCCCTTTGCGGTGCCGAACACCGCGATAGCAACCGAGGTCCATCAGCCGCTTGATCGACATCGACACTTCGCGTCGCAGATCGCCCTCGACGCTGAGGCGCGTGACGTGCTCGCGCAGGCGGTCGAGTTCGCTGTCGGTCAGGTCCTTGATCTTGCGCGTCAGCGCAATGCCCGCCGCGGTGCAGATCGCCTGCGCGCGCGCGCGGCCGATGCCATAGATCGCGGTGAGAGCAATCTCCGCGTGCTGGTGGTTCGGAATGTTGATGCCTGCAATACGAGCCATTTGCCGGTTCCGTTCAGTGGGCCGTGGTCGGACGCAAAAACGACGGGCCCGAAAATGGAAAACCTGAAATTATATCGGAAAACGTCCGCAATCTCAACACATTATCCCTGCCGCTGCTTGTGTCGCGGGTCCGAACAGATCACCCGCACCACACGCTTGCGCCGGACGATCTTGCACTTGCGGCACATTTTTTTCACCGATGCCATCACTTTCATGCTGCCTCCTCTAGCGGACTGACAGTCCGCCCTTGAAATTCGCCTTGCGCAGCAGGCTTTCGTACTGGTGCGTCATCACATAGGCCTGCACCTGCGCGATGAAATCCATGGTCACCACCACGATGATCAGCAGGCTGGTGCCGCCGAAGTAGAAGGGCACGTTCCACCTGAGGATCAGGAACTCGGGCAGCAGGCACACCAGCGTCACGTACGCCGCGCCGGCGAGCGTGAGCCGCGTCAGGATCTTCTCCAGGTACCTTCCCGTTTGGTCCCCGGGGCGGATGCCCGGCACGAAAGCGCCGGATTTCTTCAGGTTGTCGGCCGTTTCCTTCGGGTTGTACTGCAGCGCGGTATAGAAAAAGCAGAAAAAGATGATCAGGCCGGCGTAGAGCAGCACGTAGATCGGCTGGCCCGGCGTAAGCGTCGAGGCGAGATCCCGCACCATGAGACTGACCGCCGACCCGACATGGCCCTCCTTCAGCAACTCCGAGGCGCTGCCGCCCGTTGCGCCGCTCGTGAACCAGCCGAGCAGCGTCGCAGGGAACAGGATCAGCGAGCTGGCGAAAATCGGGGGGATCACGCCCGACATGTTGAGCTTGAACGGCAGGTGGGAACTCTGGCCGCCATAAACCCGGTTGCCGACCTGGCGCTTGGCGTAATTCACCAGGATCTTGCGCTGGCCGCGTTCGATGAAGCAAACCAGCGCGGTCACCACCGCCACTGCGGCAGCGACGAACAGCGCGGTGATGGGATGCATCGCGCCGGTACGAACCAGTTCCAGCGTGCCCGCAATCGCGTTCGGCAACCCGGCGGCGATGCCCGCGAAGATGATGATCGAGATGCCGTTCCCGAGGCCGCGCTCGGTGATCTGCTCGCCCAGCCACATGATGAACATCGTTCCGGTGACCAGGGTCGTGACGGTGGTGATACGGAACATCAGGCCCGCATCGAGCACCAGCCCGGGCTGCGACTCGAGTGCGATCGAAATTCCCGTCGCCTGGAACAGCGCCAGGAACAGCGTGCCGTAGCGCGTGTACTGGGTGATCTTGCGCCGTCCCGACTCGCCTTCCTTTTTCAACGACTCGAGGTGCGGGCTGACCGCCGTCATCAGCTGCATGATGATCGAGGCCGAAATGTACGGCATGATCCCGAGCGCGAAGATGGTGAAACGCGACAGCGCGCCGCCCGAGAACATGTTGAACATGCCGAGGATGCCGCCCTGCTGGCTCTTGAACAGGTCGCCGAGCACGTTCGGATCGATGCCGGGCACCGGAATGTGCGCGCCGATACGGTAGACGACGAGCGCCCCGAGGAGGAACAGCAGCCTCTTTTTCAGGTCGCCGTAGCGGCCCGCTTTCGCCTGGGGGAGAACGTTCGCCAAAGTGGTTTCCCGGGGACCGGCTCAGGCCGCGGGGGCCTGCGCCTGCTCCACTGTGCCGCCGACGGCTTCGATCGCGGCGCGCGCGCCCTTGGTGGCTTTCACGCCCTTGAGGGTCACCTTGCGCGACAACTTGCCCGACAGGATCACCTTTGCGACGAGCACGCGATGCGGCACTATTCGCGCCGCCTTCAGCGCGGCAAGATCGATGTCCACGGCCTGCATGGCGTCGATTTCCGACAGGCGCACTTCAGCGTACAGCCCGCGCGTAGGTGAATTGAACCCGCGCTTCGGCAGGCGGCGGTGCAGCGGCATCTGGCCACCCTCGAAACCGACCTTGTGGTAGCCACCGGAGCGGGCCCTCTGGCCCTTGTGCCCGCGGCCAGCAGTCTTGCCGGTGCCGCTGCCCCTGCCGCGACCGACGCGCTTGTTGTCGCGCTTGGAGCCCGGGGCAGGTTTGAGTGTGTTGAGTTTCATTCAAGCCTCGACGCGAACCAGGTAGAACACCTTGTTGATCATGCCGCGCACGGCCGCGGTGTCCTCCAGCTCAACCGTCTGGTGCAGGCGCTTGAGCCCCAGTCCGCGCACGGTATCGCGATGGGTCTGCCTGCAGCCAGCCATGCCCTTCACCAGCTTTATCTTGATCATCGTCTTTTCGGCCATGGCTATCCTCAGGCAACAATCTCTTCGACCTTCTTGCCGCGCTTGGCGGCAATTTCGGCCGGGGTGTTCATGGCCTGCAGACCGTTGAGCGTCGCCCGCACCACGTTGTACGGGTTGGTCGAGCCGAAGCACTTGGCAAGCACGTTGGTAACTCCGACCACCTCGAACACTGCGCGCATCGGGCCGCCGGCGATGATACCGGTGCCCTCGGAAGCAGGTTGCATCAGAACCACCGCGGCGCCGTGCCGCCCGATGACCTTGTGCTGCAAGGTGCCGTTCTTCAGGCTCACCTTGAACATCCGGCGGCGCGCCTCGTCCATCGCCTTCTGCACCGCGACCGGCACTTCGCGCGCCTTGCCCTTGCCCATGCCGACGCGGCCGTCGCCGTCGCCCACCACGGTGAGCGCGGCAAAGCCGAGGATGCGCCCGCCTTTCACCACCTTGGTGACTCTGTTGACCGCCACCATTTTTTCGCGCAGGCCGTCGCCGCGATCGTTGGCGCCCTGCATTCTCGGTTGGATTTTCGCCATTCTAGTGACCCCTCAGAACTTCAGGCCGCCGGCCCGGGCGGCTTCGGCGAGCTTCTTCACCCGGCCGTGGTAGCGGTAACCGGAGCGGTCGAACGCGACGGTTTCGATGCCGAGCGCCTTCGCCTTCTCCGCGATGCGCTGCCCGATCATCTCCGCGGCCTGGCTGTTGCCGCCATGTTTGAGCTTCGCGCGCACTTCCTTTTCCACCGATGAGGCGCTGGCAAGCACCTTGTCGCCCGCGGCGGAAACGATGTTCGCGTAGATATGCGTATTGGTGCGATGCACCGACAGGCGCACTGCGCCCAGTTCGCGGATCTTGCTGCGTGTCTGGCGCGAGCGGCGCAGGCGGGCGGAATTTTTGTCGATCATGGTCGCGCTCAGTTATCTGTCGGTTACTTCTTCTTCGTTTCTTTCAGTACGATGGTTTCGCCGAGGTAGCGCACGCCCTTGCCCTTGTACGGCTCGGGCGACTTGTAGGCGCGCACTTCTGCCGCCACCTGGCCTACCAGCTGCTTGTCCACGCCGGTGATCACGATCTCGGTCTGCGTCGGTGTCGCCACCTTTACCCCCTTGGGCATCTGGTGCACCACCGGGTGCGAGAAACCGAGCGAGAGGTTGAGCTTGTCGCCCTGCGCCTGGGCGCGGTAACCGACGCCGACCAGCGAGAGTTTTCGTTCGAACCCCTTGGTCACGCCGACCACCATGTTGGCCACCAGCGCGCGCATCGTGCCGAACATCGCCCGCGCCTGGCGCGAATTTCCGAGCGCCTTGCACTGCAGATGATCGCCATCCCTGTCGATGCCGACATTGGGATCCATCGGCCGTGAAATCGTGCCGAGGGGACCTTTGACCGAGATTTCGCCGGCCGCGAGGTTCACGTCGACGCCCTTGGGCAGCGGGATCGGGTTCTTGCCGATGCGCGACATCGCTCTCTCCTTGTCCTTAGGCGACGATGCAAAGCACTTCGCCGCCGATGCCGGTGGCGCGCGCCTTGCGGTCGGTCATCACCCCGCGCGAGGTCGACAGGATGGCCACCCCGAGGCCGTTCATCACCTTCGGGATCTCCTGGGCACCTTTGTAGATGCGCAGGCCGGGGCGCGAAACGCGCTCAATGCGCTCGATCACCGGGCGTCCGGCGTAGTACTTGAGCGCGATCGCGAGCTGCTTGCGGCCCTCGTTTTCGCGCACCGCGAAATCCTCGATATAGCCCTCGTCCTTCAACACCCGGGCGATCGAAAGCTTGACCCCCGAGCAGGGGATCAGGACCTCGGTGTGGCTGACCATCTGCGCATTGCGGATGCGTGTCAGCATGTCGGCGATCGGATCGGTCATGCTCATGCGCTTCTCCTCACCAGCTCGCCTTGATGACGCCGGGGACCTCCCCCTTCATCGCCAGGTCGCGCAGCTTGCTGCGCCCGAGCCCGAACTTGCGGTACACCCCGCGCGGCCGCCCGGTGAGCGCGCAGCGGTTGCGCAGGCGGGAAGGCGACGCGTCGCGCGGCAGCCTCTGCAGCTTCTCGCGCGCGACCTCCTTGTCCTCTTCGGACGCGGCCATCGAGCGCGTGACCTCGAGCAGCGCAGCGCGCCGGACCTTGAACTTCTCCACCGTCTTGCGGCGTTTCTGATCGCGGAGTTTCAGTGCGAGTTTGGACATGCGGAATCCCTCAGTGCTTGAACGGGAAGCGGAATGCGCCAAGCAGCGCCTTCGCCTCGTCGTCGGTTTTCGCCGTAGTGGCAATGCTGATGTTCATGCCGCGCAGCGCATCGATCTTGTCGTACTCGATCTCGGGAAAGATGATCTGCTCCTTCACCCCGAGGTTGTAGTTGCCGCGGCCGTCGAACGCGCGGAACGAAATGCCGCGAAAGTCCCGAATGCGCGGAATCGCGATGCTCACCAGCCGGTCAAGGAACTCGTACATGCGCGCGCCGCGCAGCGTCACCATGCAACCGATCGGAACCCCGGCGCGGATCTTGAATCCTGCGATCGACTTGCGCGACTTCGTGAGCACCGGCTTCTGCCCGGCCAGCCTGATCATGTCCCCGACCGCGTTGTCGAGGATCTTCTTGTCGCTGGCGGCCTCGCCCACGCCCATGTTGAGCGTGATCTTGCGGATGCGCGGCACCTGCATCACGGTCTTGTAGCCGAATTTCTTCATCAACTCGGGCACCACCTGGTCGCGGTAATGCACCTGCAGCCGGGCCGGGCCGGCGGAAGCGACCGCCTTTTTCGCGATCGCCGGGGCCGCGGCCGCAGCCTGCTTGGCAGCCTTGCCCGCCGCGATCTTTGCCGCGTCCGGGGGCTTTTTTGCCTGCTCGCTCTTCGGGTTCTTGTCCGGGGCCTGGGGCTTCGCCATGTGCGCTCCTTACGCGTCCACCTGTTCGCCGTTCGACTTGAACACGCGCACCTTGCGACCGCCATCGAGCTGCTTGAAGCCGACGCGGTCGGCTTTTTGCGTCGCGGGGTTGACCAGCGCGATGTTCGAGATGTGGATCGGCATGTCCTTGTCGACGATGCCACCCGCAACGCCCTTCATCGGGTTGGGGCGCTGGTGCTTCTTGACGCGGTTCACGCCTTCGACCACCACCCGCGCCTCGTCCATCCGGCGCAGCACCGTGCCTCGCTTGCCCTTGTCGCGGCCCGAAATCACGACCACCTCATCGCCCTTGCGAATCCTGTCCATGACGCGGCTTCCTCAGAGAACTTCCGGGGCGAGCGAAACGATCTTCATGAAGCGCTCGTTGCGCAGTTCGCGCGTCACCGGACCGAAGATGCGCGTGCCGATCGGCTCGAGCTTTGGGGTCAGCAGCACTGCCGCATTGGCGTCGAACCTGACCAGCGAACCGTCGGCGCGGCGCACGCCCTTCGCGGTGCGCACCACCACGGCGTGGTAGATCTCGCCCTTCTTCACGCGCCCGCGCGGCGCGGCGTCCTTGACACTCACCTTGATCACGTCGCCGATCGAGGCATAGCGGCGTTTCGAGCCACCCAGCACCTTGATGCACATGACCGAACGCGCGCCGGTGTTGTCCGCAACCTCGAGAATCGACTGCATCTGAATCATGGTTTCCACTCCATCCAACTTGCCCCGCGAATCCTGGGTTCGGGAGCCGAGGCTCCCGCATCCGTTCCGTCCGCGCGCAGTTTTGGACCCCGTTCGGGTCGATCCACCCCGGAACTGCAGAGGCAGAAAAGCTTTGAATTATAGCTAAATCTGTTACCTCAAGCAAGCCGGCAACGCTCCGCCTAAAGCGTTTTCCCCTTCTCGATGAGGCGCGTGACCTTCCAGGACTTGGTCTTGGAGATCGGGCGGCACTCGACGATCTCAACCAGATCGCCGGCCTGGAACCCACCCTCCTCGACATGGGCGGCGTATTTCTTCGAGCGCGTGACGATCTTGCCGATCATCGGATGCTTGACCCGGCGCTCCACCAGCACCGTCACGGTTTTCTGCATGCGGTCGCTTACCACGCGACCGACCAAGGTGCGCTTGTTCTTGGCGACGCTCGCCACGGTCTGCTGGTTCATTTGCTTGCCACCTTCTGTTTGATGACCGTGCGCACGCGCGCGATTTCGCGCCGCACCTTCCTGAGCTGGCTGGAGTTGGTGAGCTGCTGTGTCGCCTGCTGCATGCGCAGACCGAACCGCGCCTTGAGCAGGTCGTTCAGTTCCTTGGACAGCTCGTCACCGGACTTTGCGCGGAGTTCGCTCGCTTTCATGGCTTCAACCCAGCAGTCGTTGCACGAACGCGGTGCGGATCGGCAGCTTCGCCGACGCAAGCGCGAACGCAGCGCGCGCCATCGGCTCATCCACACCGTCCATCTCGTACAGCACCTTGCCGGGACGGATCTCCGCGACGAAGTATTCGGGGTTCCCCTTGCCGTTGCCCATGCGCACCTCGGCCGGCTTCTGCGACACCGGTTTGTCCGGGAAAATGCGGATCCAGATGCGTCCGCCGCGCTTGATGTGGCGCGTCATCGCTCGACGCGCCGCCTCGATCTGGCGCGCGGTGAGCCGGCCACGGGTGAGCGCCTTGAGGCCGTATTCGCCAAAGGAGACCTTGGTGCCCCGCGTGGCGACGCCCTTGTTGCGCCCCTTCTGCTGCTTGCGATACTTGGTTCGAGCTGGTTGCAGCATGCGTTACTCCTTGTTTTCCTCGCCGCCGTCTTCCTTGACGGTTTTCTTCGCGCGCTTGACGATGGTCTTCGGCTTGGGCTTTTCGGCAGTGCCGCCCTCGGCCTTCTTCGGCGCGGTGCGCACCGGCCGTTTCGCCTCGCCTTCGGTCCGCTCCTTCGCTGCGGGCCTGCGCGCGCCGGGCTTCGGCACGGGTTTCTTGGATTTGCGCGCCGGCGCGGGCTCTTCGGGAGCTACCGGCATCGCCGGCGTGCCCAACTGCCCCTGCGCATCGTTTTTCGGCAGCACCTCGCCCTTGTAGACCCACACCTTGATTCCGATCACGCCGTAGGTGGTCTTGGCCTCGCCGAAGCCGTAGTCGATGTCGGCGCGCAGCGTGTGCAGCGGCACCCGCCCCTCGCGGTACCATTCCCTGCGCGAGATCTCGACGCCGTTCAGGCGCCCGGAACTCATGATCTTGATGCCCTGCGCCCCGAGGCGCATCGCGTTCTGGATTGCGCGCTTCATCGCGCGGCGGAACATGATGCGCTTCTCGAGCTGCTGTGCGATCGAATCGGCGATCAGCTGCGCGTCGATCTCGGGCTTGCGGATCTCTTCGATGTTGACGTGCACATGCTGCACGCCCATCAGCCTGCGCAACTCGGCCTTGAGCGCCTCGATCTCCTCGCCCTTCTTGCCGATCACCACGCCGGGCCGCGCCGAAAAAATAGTGATGCGCGCGTCCTTGGCCGGTCGCTCGATCAGCACGCGGCCCACCGAAGCATGCGCGAGCTTCTTTTTCAGGAAGGTGCGCACCTTGATGTCCTCGGCGAGCATCGCTGCGAAGTTGCGGTTGCTGGCGTACCAGCGCGAACTCCAGTTCTTGTTGACCGCGAGCCGGAATCCGATCGGATTGATCTTCTGTCCCATAAACCCTCTTCAGTCCCCGACCGTGACGGTAATGTGGCACGAGTGCTTGAGGACGCGGTTGCCGCGACCCTTGGCACGCGCCTGGAAGCGCTTGAGAAACGCGCCGCGCTCTACGGTAATGTACTTGACCTTGAGTGCGTCAACGTCCGCGCCATCGTTGTGCTCGGCGTTGGCGATCGCCGACTCGAGCAATTTCTTGATGATCCCCGCCGCCTTCTTCGGCGTGAAGGCGAGGATGTTGAGCGCGCGATCGACCCGCTGGCCGCGAATCAGGTCGGCCACCAGCCGGCCTTTCTGCGCCGACATCCGAGCCCCGCGCAATTTTGCCTTGGTTTCCATCATTCGCTCCTCACTTCTTCGCCGGAGCGGCGGCCGCCGCCGCTGGCGCGGGAGCCGACGCCGCCCCGGGGGCGGCCCGCGGCGCGCCTTTCGGCGTACCACCGACCATCGCGGTCTTGCGTTCGGCCGAGTGGCCCTTGAACACGCGGGTGTGAGCGAACTCGCCGAGTTTGTGGCCGACCATGTTTTCGGTGACGAACACCGGAACGTGCTGCTTGCCGTTGTGCACGGCGACGGTCAGACCGACGAAATCGGGCACTACCGTCGAGCGCCGCGACCAGGTCTTGATCGGACGCTTGTCCGAGGTCTCGCGCGCCTTGAGGACCTTCTTCATCAGATGAAGGTCCACGAACGGACCCTTCTTGATTGAACGTGGCATGTTTCGCTCCGGTTTCCGCGTTACGCGCGGCGCCGGTCGCGGACGATCATCACCTGCGTCCGCTTATTGCGCCGCGTCTTGAAGCCTTTGGTCTGAGTGCCCCACGGGCTCACCGGGGGCCGCCCCGCCGCCGTCTTGCCCTCGCCGCCGCCATGCGGGTGGTCGATCGGGTTCATCGCCACGCCGCGCACGGTCGGGCGGATGCCGCGCCAGCGCTTCGCCCCGGCTTTGCCGATCGAGCGCAGGTTGTGTTCCTCATTGCCGACTTCGCCGATGGTGGCGCGGCAATCGATGTGAACCTTGCGGATCTCGCCCGAGCGCAGGCGCAGCTGCGCGTAGCTGCCTTCGCGCGCCAGCAACTGCACGCTGGCGCCCGCCGAGCGCGCGAGCTGCGCGCCCTTGCCCGGCAGCATTTCGATGCAATGCACCGTCGTACCCACCGGTATGTTGCGCAGCGGCAATGCGTTCCCCGACTTTATCGGCGCCTCCGAGCCGGAGAGCAACTGCACCCCTGCGGCGACGCCCTTCGGCGCGATGATGTAGCGCCGCTCGCCGTCGGCGTAGAGCAGCAGCGCAAGGTTGGCGCTGCGGTTCGGGTCGTACTCGAGCCGCTCCACCTTCGCCGGCACCCCATCCTTGTTGCGCCTGAAATCGACCATGCGGTAGTGGTGCTTGTGGCCGCCGCCCTTGTGCCGCGTGGTGATGCGGCCGGCGTTGTTGCGGCCGCTGTTCTGCGATTGGCTCGCCAGCAGCGGTGCATGCGGCTTGCCCTTGTGCAACTCAGGATTGACGACCTTGACGAGCGAGCGCCGGCCGGGCGAGGTCGGTTTGACTTTGACGAGTGCCATGGCTTACTCCAGCGCGCTATCCGAGCGAGGCAAAATTGATTTCCTGGCCGACGGCCAGGCAGACATAGGCTTTCTTCCAGTTGCGCCGGCGGCCGATGAACCGGCCGAAGCGTTTCTGCTTGCCTTTGACGTTGGCCACCTTCACCGAGTCGACCTTCGCCTTGAACATCAGTTCGACCGCCGCCTTGATCTGCGGCTTGGTGGCGGAGTCGGCGACGCGGAACACATACTGCCGGTTCTTGTCGGCGACCATGGTGCTCTTCTCGGACACCACCGGCGCGAGCAGCACGTTCATCAGCTGCTCTGCGGCGAATTTCTTCGGCGCGGTCATTTGAACATCTCCTCGAGCCGCGCCACCGCCTTCTTGGTGAGCAGCACGTTCGGATAGCGGATCAGCGTCACCGGGTTGGTGTGGCGCGCCGCGATCACCTGCACGTTGGGCAGGTTGCGCGCCGACAGCATCAGGTTCTCGTCGACCTCGTCGGTGATCACCAGCAGTTCGCCGAAGCCCATCGACCGGATCTTCTGCGCAAGCAGCTTGGTCTTGGGGGCGTCGAGCCTGAACTCGTCGATCACGCGCACGCGGTCCTCGCGCACCAGCTGCGACAGGATCGAGGTGATGCCCGCGCGGTACATCTTGCGGTTCACCTTCTGCGAGAAATTTTCATCCGGCGAGTTGGGGAAAATCTTGCCGCCGCCGCGCCACAACGGACTGGAAGTCATGCCGGCGCGCGCGCGGCCGGTGCCCTTCTGCCGCCACGGCTTCTTGGTCGAGTGGCGGACCTCGCTGCGGTCCTTCTGGGCACGGCTGCCGACGCGCGCATTCGCCTGGTAGGCGATCACGATCTGGTGCACCAGGGCCTGGTTGAAATCGCGCCCGAATACCGCATCCGGCGCACTGATGGTCGCGGTGCCGGCGCCTTTTTCGTCGATCAGTTTCAGTTCCATGGCGTCCCCGTCAAACCTTCACCGCGGGGCGAACGACCACGTCGCGCCCCTTGGAACCGGGCACGGCGCCCTTGATCAGCAACAGCTGGCGCTCCGCGTCGATGCGAACCACGACCAGGTTCTGCGTGGTGCGGCGGGCGTCCCCCAGATGGCCGGCCATGCGCTTGCCCGGGAACACCCGCCCCGGGTCCTGCGCCTGGCCCGTCGAGCCGGGTTTGTTGTGCGAGATCGAGTTGCCGTGACTGGCTCGGCCCGAGGAAAAGTGGTGGCGCTTGATGACACCGGAGAATCCTTTGCCCACCGTAACGCCGGCGACATCGACCTTCTGCCCGACCTTGAAGATCTCCACGCCAATCTTGCCACCAACCTTCAGCGCGGCGAGATCCTCGGGCCTGGCGCGAAATTCCCGAAGGGTATGCCCGGCCTCGACCGCCGCCTTGGCGAGATGACCGGCGAGCGGCTTGGAAACGCGGCTCGCGCGGCGCTTGCCGAACGCGACCTGCACGGCCGAGTAACCGTCCTTGTCCGGCGACTTGATCTGGGTAATGCGGTTGTCGGAGACGTCAACCACCGTCACCGGGAGCGTGTCGCCGCTCTCGGTGAAGATGCGCGTCATGCCGATCTTGCGACCGACGAGACCGATACTCATCGCTGCTCCTTTGTTCGAAACCCGGGTCGCCCCGGGCACCGGCTGCAATTGGCCGGCACTTCACCTATGCCGTTACTGAACCTTGATCTCGACATCCACCCCGGCAGGCAGATCGAGCTTCATCAGCGCATCGACCGTCTTGTCGGTCGGGTCGATGATGTCCATCAGACGCAGATGCGTCCGGATCTCGAGCTGCTCGCGCGAGGTCTTGTTGGCGTGCGGGCTGCGCAGCAGGTCGAAACGCTGTTTGCGCGTGGGCAGCGGAATCGGTCCGCGCACCACCGCGCCCGTGCGCTTCGCCGTGTCGACGATCTCGAGCGCCGACTGGTCGATCAGCCGGTAGTCGTAAGCCTTGAGGCGAATGCGGATCCGTTGGCTTTGCATTTTCGTCACTCGATGATCTTGGCGACGACGCCGGCGCCGACGGTCTTGCCGCCCTCGCGGATGGCAAAGCGCAGGCCCTCTTCCATCGCCACCGGCACGATCAG
>JADGRQ010000087.1 GCA_017880775.1 Burkholderiales bacterium
TAATCGAAGGCTTCAGCCACTTCGTTACCTCCATGACTGCTCCGATTGCTTCCGGCTGGAGCGGTTGCCGGGTGGGGTTCGCACCCACTGGAAAGCGCCGCCTTGTCACGGCGCACACCCAACTCGGACATCGGCAGCCGCACGTCTTGGATGAAATGCGACACGTTGCTCAGTTCTGAAATGTGATACCGGCAAAACCCATCTTGCCATCGCCCGCAGCTGCATTCGATCAGGCGCTCGGTAACGTGATCGGCCAGCCTCATTGACCTCGATCAATTCGGTTTGCTCGCTTGCGGGCCAACCTTCAAAATAGTCATGACGAACACAGCGCAAGCAACCGCGGGTGGTTTCACCAACGACGCATGGGGCGGGCTCGCCGCGATGCTGGTCGCCCTGCCGTCCTCGATCGCGTTCGGGGTGCTTGTCTATTCCGGGATTGGGCCGGGGCACGCGGGCGAAGGTGCGCTGGCCGGTATCCTCGGTGCCGCGACGCTCGGCATCATCGCTCCACTCGTAAGCCGGAACGGCGGGTTCATCAGCGCGCCTTGCGCGCCGGCGGCGGCAGTATTGTCGGCACTCGCTCTCCAGTTCGCGGAAGGCGGCCATTCGCCGGGCCGAATCTCGGTGCTGCTGTCGCTCACAGCGCTGCTCGCTGCATTGTTACAGTTGCTCTACGGGATGGTGCGGGCTGGACGCCTGATCAAGTTCATCCCGTACCAGGTGGTCAGCGGCTATCTGTCCGGAGTTGCGGTAGTTATTGCGATTGGGCAATTGCCGAAGCTGCTCGGAGTGCCCAAGGGGGTACCGCTCGCGCGCGGGCTCATATCTCCGGAGTTGTGGAGTTGGACCGCGATCTCGGTCGGCGCGGTGACCATCCTCGCGATGACGCTCGCACCATATATCGTCCGGAAGGTTCCGGCAGCGATTGTCGGGCTTCTTGCCGGCATCGCCGCGTATTTCGCGTTCGCTATGTTCAACCCGGACCTCCTGAAACTCACCGGCAATCCACTCGTTATCGGGCCGATCGCGGCGACCGGATCGTTGATCGAGAGCGTCAATTTGCGGTTCGTGGCGCTCATCGCGCTACGCCCCGCCGATATCGGGCTTGTCCTCGTCTCGTCGATTACCCTCTCGGTACTGCTATCCATCGACACGTTGAAGACCGGAGTGGTGGTCGATGCGCTGCTGCGCAGCCGTCACGATTCCAACCGCGAACTTCTCGGACAGGGCGTGGCGAACGCCACGTCGGCGTTGGTCGGCGGGATGCCGGGGGCCGGAACCATGGGAGCGACGCTCGTTAACATCAACAGCGGTGGACGCTCCTCATGGTCGGGCGTGATGGAAGGGGCGTTCGTGGTGACCGCTTTCGTGCTGGCAGGAGGTTTGATCGCCTGGGTTCCGATCGGGGCGCTCGCCGGATTGCTGCTCGCCGTGTCGTGGCACATGTTCGACAAACGCATCTTCCGGCTGGCGCTGCAGCCGTCCACCCGGCTGGACTTCGGCGTCATCGCGGCGGTCCTGATCGTGGCGCAATTCGACCTGATCGCCGCCTCGGCGACCGGAATCTGCATCGCGATCCTGCTTTTCATTCGCGATCAGATCAGAGGCTCGGTCATTTTCAGCAAGCTCGATCTGCGTGCCACGCGGTCGATGCGCCGGCGCCTCGCCGCCGAAAACGCGCTACTGCAGCGCGACGGCAACCAGGCCATGGTGGTGCAATTGCACGGAGATCTTTTCTTCGGCACGACGGACGAGTTGTTCTCGGAGCTCGAGAAGGATCTCGGGACCTTGCGATATCTGCTGCTTGACCTGCGCCGGGTGCAGTCGATGGATTTCACCGGCGCGCATTTGCTGGAACAGATGAAGGAGCGGCTCGAGGAGCGCGGCGGAGAGTTACTCTTCAGTGGCATGCCTTCGAGCCTGCCGACCCGCTACGACATCGAGAAATACCTTGCAGAGCTTGGCTTGGTGCGTGCGCTCGGCGGCATCCGCATATTCGATACGCGCGACAGCGCCATCCAGTGGATGGAAGACCGAATTCTCGAAGCGGCCGGCTGGAAGCCGCACGACCAAACTGCGCCGCTCGCCCTTGAACAGATCGAGCTGTTCGCCGGGCTCGGTACCGAGGAGATCAACGAGCTTGCGGGCACGGTTACCGAGATTTCAGTGAAGTCCGGCGGTCGGATCTGCACCACCGGCGAGAAGACCGACGAGATGTTCATGGTGCGCCGTGGCCGAGTCCACGCGCTGTTGCCGCTCCCAGGCGGCAAACGCCACCATCTCGCCACCTTCGAGGCGGGCGATTTCTTCGGCGAGCTGGCATTTCTCGATCATCAGGCGCGTTCGGCCGACGCCGAAGCGGAGACGCCGACCGAGCTCTACCTGCTCTCGCGCAGGCGCTTCGAAGAGCTAATGCGTACAAACCCCGCGCTTTGCGGCAAGATTTTCGAACGGCTCGGGCTCACGCTCTCAAGGCGGCTCAGAATCGCCGACATTGAGCTGCGCGCGCTGGAGCAACGTTGAGAACGCCCGAACGAGCTGAGTGGGTAGCGCTGCGATGCTCAGCGCCTCAGCAC
>JADGRQ010000018.1 GCA_017880775.1 Burkholderiales bacterium
CGCCTGGCAGCCGCATGTCCGCGATAAACAGCCGGTTTCCGAACACCCTGATCGCGCGGTCATCCTCGTGGTAATAGCCCTGCCTCTCCTTCACCCGGACAAATGCCTTGCGCCAGTCGTCCGCCGCATGCGCCTGCAATTGCGGCTCGATGCGCACCGGCACGCCTTCGAGGAGCAATCCGTATTTCTGCTGCTCGGCCGGCGGCAGGATCGAAGCAATCGGCGCGGTGGCGTAGAGGAACAGCAAACTCGGCGCGCCCCCCATTTTGACGGTATCGCCTCCGACCCAAAACGGCCCGAGCTTGATCTCGCGCGACAGCGTCGCTTCCTGCTGCGGCCCCATCACCTTGATGATCAGGTCGCCCGGGCCATCCATCGCGCCTACAGCCTTCAGGTCAGTCCCGGCAAAATCCGTGGTAATGTTCACTTGACTCGTCTGGGGCGCAACCACCAGCGGTTCGTCGGCCCATGACGGGATCTGCAGCATCCACGTCGAAACCAGGAACAGGCAGCGCAGCCAGCGCGTCATCAACGCACCTCGATCGTTATGTCGTAGACGTGGCTGGGCGCAACCATCAGGGTCAGGATCATCTTCACCGCTACGGCGACCACCACCAGTGCGAGAATGAGACGGAGCTTCTCCGCCGGCAGGCGCGCTCCCAGCCGCGCGCCGAATTTGGTTCCGAGCACTGACCCTAGAATCAGAATGAGCGCGAGGAAGGGATCGACCGAATGGTTGACGCCGGCCTGCATGACGCTGACCGCCGCAGTGGTGAACAGCAATTGGAACAACGATGTGCCGACGACGATCTTGGTTGGCATTTTGAGGACATAGATCATCACCGGCACCATGATGAAGCCGCCGCCGACCCCCATCAGCGAGGTCAAGATCCCGACAGCCGCTCCCAATAGCAGCGGCCCCACGGCCGACATGCGCACCCCTGAAGCCGGAAACGCCGTTTGCCAGGGCAGGCGTTCGACCCAGGTTCGCAGCAGCGATTTCGGAGCGGCCGTGGCGTGCGCGTCGCCTGCGGCGGCTGCACCGGCGCGAAAAACCGCCTGCAGCGATTCGATCAGCATGCTCACGCCGACGAAGCCCAGCAGAATGACGTAGAGAAAAACGACCACGTTTCCGAACTGATCCGCACGCAACAGCACCTTGGCGAGATAGACGCCGAATCCTCCGCCCAGCCAACTGCCGATCAACAGAATCAGCCCCATTTTGAAGTCGATATTGCCGTGGCGCCAATGCAGGTAACTTGCGCCGGAAGCCGTGCCCGCCATCTGCGCCGCGCCGCTCGACACCGCGACAATGGGAGGAACGCCGGTGAAGATGAGCAGCGGCGTGATCAGAAAGCCGCCGCCCACACCAACGAGGCCGGAAAGGAAACCGACCAGGGTGCCGTACAGGAGGATCAGGACGATGTTGACGTCCATGTGCGCGATCGGCAGGAATAATTCCACGAGAGCGTCCGCAGCTGAAACCAGGCGTTGGAAAAGTGGAGCGATTTTACCGGTTACGGCGCAGACCTCCGAACGCATGCCGGATTTCTTCGCACCGCACCAAGGCATACCCAGGTGCACGCCGTTCGAAGTCGGAGTGCTTTCCGTCATTTACATAGGTCTGGTAGCTCCCGGGTCCGGTATTCTTAGACGATGGCTGAGATATACCTGATACGTCACGCGCAAGCCGCGTTCGGCACCGACGACTACGACCGGCTCACCGAGCTTGGCCACCGCCAGTCGCGCTGGCTGGGAGAGTACTTTGCCGAGCGCGGCCTGCACTTTGATCGCGTGGTCTCCGGGACGCTGCGGCGGCACCGCGAGACGCTCGCCGGCATTTCCGAAGCGCTCGCCGGACTGCCCGCGACGCTCGCCCTCGAGGGACTGAATGAGTACCAGGCCGACGTGCTTCTTGCGGCGCACTTCGGACGGGACAATCTTGCGCGCATCGAGCGCGATGGCGACCGGCGCGCGCACTTCCGGATTCTGCGCGAGACTCTCTATGCGTGGGTCGATGGCGCGCTGCAGACCGACGCGCACGCTCCATTCGAGGCGTTCACTGCCGGCGTGCGCGAGGGGCTCGCAGCCGCGCGCGCGCCGGGCGCGGAACGCGTACTCGTGGTGACATCGGGCGGGCCGATCTCGACCCTGATCGGCACGGTGCTGGGGCTGGCGCCGCGCACGATGATGGAGCTCAATCTCCAGGCGCGCAATACCGGCGTGACGGAGTTCCGTGCAGGTGCAAGGAACATCCATTGCGTCAGCTTCAACAACGTGCCGCACCTCGACCGGCCGGAGCGGCGCGACGCGATTACGTACTCGTAGTGCGCGAGCGGCGGTCGACCGCGAAGCCTATTCGAAATCATCTTGCATCAACGAGTCATGGAGATACAACTGACCGGTCACAGATTGTGACCGGTCGGGGGGCCGGCGACCCAGGCGGACATTCAAGGTTAGACTTTCTGGCAACTCTGTCCGAGAGGCGGTATTGGATGCGAAGTAACCGAGTGATCTTGTTCGATCTTGGCGGGGTTGTGATCGAGAACACCGGAGAAAAAGGCCTGACGGCGCTGCTGCCGTACGATCGCTGTTGGAATCAGCGCAGTCCGTGTAAGAGCATTTTCGGACGTTGCGCCCGCCCTGCGCGCAGAAGGTCTGTACACGTAAGGAAACGACTATCCAGTTCCCGGACTCGGCTCCGCGATCACCTTGAGAATGTTGACGACCATCGCCGGGAGGCGACCCGGCTCGCTCTCGATGGAGGACAGGACGCTCCCGATCGTGGTGGCACCGTCGAGCTCCGCCCACCTGGAGACCTCCTCGGCGCTGGGACTGAGGTACGCCATGCTCCACGACGCGAAGGCGCGCTCGCCGGTTTCCCGCTCGTGGAACACCTTGATGCCGTGATGCCTCGGGTCGCGCTCGATCGTCTCCATCAGGTCATGGACATTGTCCTTCTCTCCCTCGAGGATCTGTAGGAACACTCCGTCGACGAAGACGAGCACGCCGGTGATGCCGCGCGCCAGGTTGCGGATTCGGGACTCCTCGAGCATTACTTCGAGATCCGCCGTGGCCAGATCCGGCGCCGCCTCGGAGGAGTAGATCAGTCGAAAGGGCATGCAGGAGCTCCTGTGGGCGCGAGTCGGGAGCCCCGCGCCGCCGGCTCGCCCGGGAACATCTACTCCTCTGCGCGGATTTTGGCCAGCGCCGGGCGGTCGAGGGGCGCAAATCGACCCTGATCGGCCGTTGGGGCGTAGACTTTCCGGCTCCTGCGCGCAGGCAAGGTGATCCAGTGATCAATCGGTGCTCGTTTTCCAGCACCACGTCGTTGTTGCCGGCGCTGTGAAAACCGCGGATGTGAAGAAGCGCTTCGTGTCAGTGGCGTAAAAGGACTCAAGTCGCACCTCCGGATCGTATCGAGGAAGAATTGACCGGCGGTGCTTGGTTGATCCCGCAGTCGAATCTGATATGTATAGCCTCTCGATCTCAGCGCGCCCTCACTCGCTGCGCAGCGCCTCCAGCGGATCGAGCCGCGCTGCGCGCCGCGCCGGCAGCACGCCCGCTGCGAGCCCCACCCCGACGGCCATCAGTTCGGCCAGCGCCGCGTAGCTCCACGGCACGTGCACCGGGAGCGCGGGCAGGGCAACCTGCAGGACCAGTGCGATGCTCCAGCCAGCCAGCAAGCCCGCCGCGCCGCCGATCGCGGCAAGCAGCGCGGCTTCGCCGAGAAACAGCAGCAGGATGGCCCGATGGGTCGCCCCCAGGGCGCGCAGCAGCCCGATCTCGGAGGTGCGCTCGGCGACGGCGATGGTCAGGATGGTGAGGATCCCGATGCCGCCGACGACGAGTGAGATTCCGCCGATCGCCGCGACCGCGAAGGTGATCGCGTCGAGCACGGTGCCGAATACCTCCAGCATCTTCTGCTGGGGCGTCACGGTGAAGTCCTCCGTGCCGTGGCGCGCGATCAGGATGCGTTTGATGCCTTCCTCCACTTCGGCGAGCGGCGCGGTCGGCTCGTAGTTGACGTGGATCTCCTGCAGGCTCTCGCGATTGAACAATTCGAGCGCCCGCCCGACGGGAATGTAGACGGTGTCGTCGAGATCGAATCCGAGCACCTGGCCCTTGGATTGCATGACGCCCACCACGCGGTAGCGGTCGCCGCCCACGCGGATGCGGCTGCCCAGCGGATTGCCGCCGCCGAACAACTCGCGCGCGACCTTCGAGCCGAGCACGACAAAAGCGCGCGCCGCGCGCGGGTCGTCCTGTGGGAGGAACTCGCCGGTCGCGACGCGCATCTGCAACGAGCGGGCGAAGTCCGGCCCGACGCCGTAGAGCGTGACGCGGCGGCTCTTGCCGCCCTGCACCACCTCTGCATTGCCCTGCACGATCGGATCGGACACCTGCACGTAGGGCGCGCGGCGCAGCGCCAGCGCGTCGTCGATGGAAAGCGGCCGCACGGTATTCACCGCGCCGAGCGAGGCACCGTGGGTCTGGGTGCGCCCTGGCGTCACGCTGATCAGGTTGGTGCCGAACTGGGTGAACTCGGCAATCACGAAGCGGTGCAGCCCCTCGCCGATCGAGGTCAGCAGGATTACGGCAGCGATGCCCACGGCGATGCCGAGCGCGGTGAGTCCCGTGCGCAGGCGGTGCGCAGTGACCGACGCATAGGTGAAGCGGACGAGATCGGCCGGGCGCACGATTACCTGCGCGAGAGCGCCTGCACCGGATCGAGCATCGCGGCGCGCCGCGCGGGAGCGACCGTGAACGATATCCCGGTAAGGATCGCGGTCACAGGGGCCGCCACGAGCGCCCACCACGGCGCCTCGAACGGGATCGCCGGATAGACCTGGGAGATGATGCTGTTGCCGAATTCCCCGGCTGCGACGCCTACCGCGGCCCCGCCCAGCGCAAGCAGCGCGGCTTCCGTGAAAAACGCCATCTGGATCTGCCGCCCGGTGGCGCCGAGCGCCTTGAGCAGGCCGATCTCGCGCTTGCGCTGCGTCACGGCAATCAGCATCACGTTCATGATCAGGATGCCGGCGACGGCGAGGCTGATGGCGGCGATGCCGCCCACGGTCAGGGTGAGCGCGCGCAGGATCCGGTCGAACGTCGCAAGCACCGCATCCTGAGTGATCACCGTGATGTCCTTCTCGCCTTCGTGGCGCAGGCGGATGATCTCCTCGACGTCGGCCTTGGCATCGAGGATCTGGTCGCGGCTCTTCGCCTCCACCAGGATGCGAAACAGCGACTCCGTGTTGAACAGGGCCTGCGCCGCGGCGAGCGGCACGACGACGATTTCGTCGGTATTGAAGCCGAGGGATTCGCCCTGCGCCGCGAGGATCCCGATGATCCTGAAACGACGGTCGCCGATGCGGATCCAGTCCCCCAGGGCCTGGCGCGTGCCGAACAGTTCGTTTGCCACCTTGGTGCCGATGACGCACACCGGCTGGCTGTGACGCGGATCGCCAGCGGGCAGGAAGCGTCCGCTCGCCAGTTCCATGCTGCGGATGTCCATCAGTTCCGCGGTGGAACCGAGCACGGGCGTCTCGCGCCGGCGCGCGCCGGAGCGCACGTCGCCGGCACCCACGATGAGCGGCGCGAAACGCCGGATCGCATGGCTGCGCTTGAGCGCCAGTGCATCGTCGATCGTCAGGTCGCGCGGCGTCTTGCCGATCAGCACTCCGGGCATGGAGCCCGAAGTTTCGCTGCGGCCCGGCAGTACGATGACGAGGTTGGCGCCGAGCGAACCGAACTGCCTGACTACGTACAGGCGCGCGCCTTCCCCGAGGGAAGTCACCGTGACCACCGCGGCGACGCCGATGCCCATCGCAAGCAGGATCAGCAGCGTGCGCGACCGGTAGCCGAGCACCACTTGCCAGGCGAATCCGAGAAGGTCGGCAAAGCGCACAATCAGCCTTTCTCGTCGGAGGCAACCGCGCCGTCGATCATGCGCAAGCGGCGGTGCGAACGGGCGCCGATCTCGGGATCGTGGGTCACCACCACCACCGTGCCGCCGTTCTGGTGCAAGCGCTCGAGCACGCCCATCACCTCCTGGCCCGTGTGCCGGTCCAGGTTGCCGGTGGGCTCGTCGGCGAGAATCACGCCAGGGCGCATCGACATGGCGCGTGCGATGGCGACACGCTGGCACTGGCCGCCGGAGAGCTGGTCCGGACGGTGGCCGGAGCGCTCGGTCAGCCCGTACTCCGCGAGCAACTGTTCGACCCGGCGGGCGCGCTCTGCCGGGTCGATGCCTGAGAGCACCATCGGCAGCTCGATGTTTTGCGCCGCCGTGAGCCGCGGCACCAGATGGAAAAACTGGAACACGAAACCGATCTTCTCTCGCCGCACGCGCGCAAGCTCGTCGTCGGTGAGGCCGGTGACATCGCGTCGATCGAGTTCGTAGGTGCCCGCGTTGGGGCGATCGAGCAGGCCAATGATATTGAGCAGCGTGGACTTGCCCGAACCCGACGGCCCCATGATGGACAGAGACTCGCCTTGGGCGATTTCCAGGGTCACTGCGCGCAGCGCGTGTACCTGCTCGCCGCCGACCGTGAAGGTCCGCTCGATGCCGGTGAGGCGAATCATTGCGGGCGCGCCTTCGCCTCCTTCTGTTCCACCGCGGCGAGCGCGCCGGGCTTGACGCCCTCGCGCTCGAGCGAGGTGACGACCCGGTCGCCGCGATTCAGGCCTGTTTTCACCTCGGTGAACTCCCAGTTGGACAGGCCCGTCTCGAGCGGTTTGCTCTCCAGTTTGCCGCTGCTGCCGAGCAGGAGCACCCGGTTCCCGGGCATCAGCGCGGGCGTCGGGATGCGGACCACGTTGTCGCGCCCGGTGACCACGATCTCGATGTCGGCGCTGTAGCCGACCAGCAGATGCTTTGCCTCGCCCGGATTGTCGAATTCGACTTCCACTTCCACCGTGCGCGCCTGCTTCTCCAGCGCGAGCACATACGGCGCGATACGCCGCAGCTTCCCGCTGAAGTGCTTGCCCCGGTAGGCGTCCAGCGTGATCCGGCCTGCCATCGGCACCTTGAGCTGCGCGGCGTCGACTTCGTCGATCGGCGCCGAAACGTAGATGCAGGAGTCGTCGATCAGGTCCACCGCCGGCAGTGTCGGGATGCCGGGCGGCGACGGCGTCAGGTATTCGCCGAGCTCGCCGTTCACCTCGGCGACGATGCCGGCGAACGGCGCGCGCAGCACGGTGCGGTCGGTGTCCGCCCGCGAGGCTTCGATGCGCGCGTCGGCTTCCAGCACCTGCGTGCGGGCCGAGTCGCAGCCCGCCTGCCTGGATGCGGCCTCCGCGTCGGCGCGCTCGACGCGTTCCTTCGAGATGAAGTTCTGCGCCATCAGCTCTCGTGCGCGCCGGGCCTCGCCGGCGGCGGCGCTTGCGAGCTCGCAGGCCTCGCGCACCTTGGCCTTGGCGGTCCCCAGTTGTTCCCGCGCCACGTGTTCGCGAGCCGAGAGGTCCTGGTTCCAGAGCGTGAGCAGAACCTGTCCGTTCGCCACGCGATCGCCTTTGCGCACGCTGAGTTTCTCGATGCGGCCGCCGGCCGGCGGGGCGAGTTTGGCGCGACGACAGGCGGACACCGAACCCGCACGGGTGTTCGCCACCGTCGTTTCTACGCGCCCGATGTCTGCCTCGGCCACGGCCACCAGCACCGGCTTGGGGCGTGTCGCAAGCCACGCCGCAACGGCCGCGCCGGCGACTACAATCAATACGATCGCAAGGCGCACGGCGAGGCGACCCGACTGCGCCGTCGCGCCGTGATCAGTCAGCTTGTTCATTTCCCCCGATTATGCCGCGCCCTGCAAGCGCCCGCATGGCCTCGACCCACGCATAACCGGGATGAACCGATAAACTATCTCGAATCCCCCCATTTCACTGTTAACGGGAAATCACTCCATGCGCGGTATGACCGGCGCCCTGAGCGTTGTGCTCGCGCATTGCGCTGTGGCGTTGTCGTTCGCGGCGTTTGCGCAGAATGACGCTCACCAGGCGTCACGCGACACGTCATCGTGCCTCGCGCCCGGCGCGTGGCACACCCTCGAGCGGGGTGGACCGCGGCCGACTCCCGGCCCGGAACTGCTCGCGTTTGCCTCGCGCCGCGACATCGTGCTGCTCGGCGAAAGGCACGACGAGCGCGACCACCACGCGTGGCAGCTGCAGACGCTCGCCGCGCTGCACGCGTTGCGGCCTCAGATGGTGATCGGCTTCGAATCGTTTCCGCGCCGCGTGCAGGGCACGCTCGACAAGTGGGTTGCAGGCGAGCTTACCGAGAGCGAGTTTCTCGAGCGCAGCGACTGGGAAAAGGTCTGGAATCTGCCGTCCGGGCTGTATATGCCGTTGTTTCAGTTCGCGCGCATCAACCGCATCCCGATGGTCGCGCTCAACGTCGATCGCGAGCTGACGCAGCAGATCACGCAGAAGGGATGGGACGGCGTTCCGGCGGAGCGCAAGGAGGGCGTCTCCCGGCCGGCGCCAGCCTCGCAGGCGTACCGGGACGTGCTGTTCGAAATCTACAAGGAACATCCCCGGGTCAAGGAAAACAGTCGCGAGGTCAGCAAGACCGACCCGGATTTTCTGCATTTCATCGACTCACAGACGACCTGGGACCGGGCGATGGCCGAGGCGCTCGCGCATCGCGTGGCCGGCGCGTCCGGAACCGCGCGGCCGATGGTTGTCGGCATCGTGGGCGCCGGCCACCTCAGCAACGGCTACGGGGTGCCGCACCAGTTGCGCGATCTCGGGATCTCCAGCATCGCGACGCTCGTACCCGTAGACGCCGCGGGCGGCTGCAAGAAGCTCGCAACCGGATTTGCGGATGCGGTATTTGCGTTGCCCGCGATGGCGCAGGAGGCGCCACGCAAACCACGGCTTGGCGTCAGCCTGCAGCGCACGGGCAAGGGAATCGAGGTGTTCGAGGTCGTCGGCGGGAGCCTGGCCGAATCGACCGGGATGCGCAAAGGGGATTTGATCGTGTCGGTCGCAGGTTCTGCCGTGACGCAAACCGACAGCGTGATCGCGGCAGTCCGCTCCCAGCCTGCAGGAACCTGGTTGCCGATGACGGTGCGCCGGGAGGGAAAGACGCTTGATCTGATCGTGAAATTTCCACCGCCATCGTGAAGCTGCTGTGGCGCCTTGCGCTGCTCGTCGCGGCTGCGCTTCCGGCCTTTGGCTTGCACGCGCAGATTCCGCGGCTCGATCTGGAGGTGCGGCTCGAGCCGGGTTCGCGGGCGCTGCACGCGGTCGCGCAGTTCGAAATCCGCGATGACCTTGGCTTCGCGCTTCACCGTTCGCTCGATGTGCGAAGCGCCACGGTTGCAGGCGCGGCGGTCGGGCTGCGACGGGCCGGTCGGCGTGGCGAGTCGAACCTCTGGCGCATTGGAGCGCCGATTGGCGCCCGGGTACGGATCGAGTACGGCGGCACGCTTCCCGAACTGGACCGCGCGCTCGACGCGCGCGGCGTGCTCGGCGCGAAACCGCCGATGGCGTCGGACCAGGGAAGCTATCTGCCGGCCTCGGGCGACTGGTATCCGGCCCCCGCGCCGCTGTTTACCTACCGCGTGAGTCTCTCGCTTCCCGCGCACCAACGCGGGTTGGTCGCAGGACGCCTGGTGTCGGAGTCCGGCCCGCAGGACAACGCCGGGCGATACGCGGCGGTGTTCGAGTTCGACCATCCCGCGGACGGAATCGACCTCATGGCCGGACCGTATGCTGTTCGCGAGCGATTGGTCAGCCGTGAAGGCGCGCCGCCGCTGCGGCTCAGGACCTACTTCGCCCCCGCCGTAGATGACCTTGCCGATGCATACCTCGACGACAGCCGGCGCTACATCGAGTTGTACTCGAAGCGCATCGGCGCGTATCCGTTTACCGAGTTCTCGGTTGTCTCGAGCCCGTTGCCCACCGGCTTCGGCATGCCCACCATGACCTACATTGGGGAGTCGGTGCTCCGGCTGCCGTTCATCCGCGCCAGCTCGCTCGGGCACGAGGTGCTTCATAACTGGTGGGGCAACGGGGTCTTTGCCGACCTGTCGCGCGGCAACTGGTCCGAGGGCCTCACGACGTTCATGGCCGATTACTACTACAAGGAGCGCGACTCCGCTGAAGCGGCGCGCGAAATGCGCCTGGGCTGGCTGCGCGATTTCGCGGCGCTGCCCCGCGACGCGCACGCGCCGCTCGCCTCCTTTCGCTCGCGCACCCATGGCGCGGAGGCGACGCTCGGCTACGGCAAGGCGGCAATGGTGTTCTTCATGCTGCGTGAATTGATCGGCGAACAGGCGTTCGAGCAAGGCGTACGCCTGTTCTGGGAATCGCGGCGTTTCAGGTTCGCCTCCTGGGAGCATCTGCGCGCCGCTTTCGAGCAGGCATCGGGCCGTTCGTTGCAGCCGTTTTTTTCCCAGTGGATCGAGCGCGCGGGCGGGCCTTCAGTCCGGGTCGCGGCAGCGCAAGCGCGCGAGCATCCCGACGGCAAACGGCTCGAGTTGACCATCGAGCAATCCGCGCCGGCCTATGCGCTGCGCGTCCCGGTAGAGCTCGTCGCGGCAGGCCGTTCGGACACGCGCTGGATCGACATCGAGGGCGAGCGCACTACCGTGACGCTCGAGCTGCCGTGGCTGCCCGAGGGCATTCGGCTCGATCCCGAGCTGCGCCTGTGGCGCGTGCTCGATGCCGAACAGTTGCCGCCGATCCTGCGGCGCTGGATTCTGGCGCGCGCTCCGCGCCTGGCGCTGGCGTCGCAGGCGGTCGATGTTCGCGCGGCGGCCGAGTCGCTGGCGCAGCGTTTTTTCGAGCAATTGCCGCGAGTCATAGGGCCTGCCGGTCTCGCGGACGGATCCGATCCCGCGTTGCTCGTAGGCCTGCATCGGGACGTCGATGCGGTGCTCGAGCGGTTCGGGTTGCCGCCGCGGCCGGGGCGGCTGGCCGGCCGCGGCTCGGCGCAGGTATGGACGGTACGCGTGCCAGAAGGTCGCGCTCCGCTCGCGGTGGTCTCGGCGCGCGACGCCGAATCGCTGCGCCAGATTTCGCGGCCACTGCCGCACTATGGCGCCCGCAGCTATCTTGCGTTCGACGGCGCTCGCGCGATCGAGACCGGCGTGTGGCACGCGCCGGGACGCCTGATTCCAGTTCGCGCTGACCGATGAGAAAAGCGCTTCGGTCGCTCCCTCAGGCCGCTTTCTTCGCCCAGCGCTCGAGTTCTTCCAAGCCGCCGATGTGCTTGCCGTTCACGAAGATCTGCGGCACCGTGCCCTTGCCGGTGATTGCGCCGACCACGCGGCTGCGATTGGTGTTCGGCAGTGCGACCTCGGCGTAGTCGTAGCCGAGTTCCTTCAGCAGGGCCTTCGCCTTGGCGCAGAACTGGCAACCTTCGCGCGTGAAGATCGCGATCTGATCGGGCTTTTTCGCCCGCGGATTGATGTACGCGAGCATGGTGTCCGCGTCCGACACCTCGAACGGGTCGCCCGGTTTCTGCGGCTCGACGAACATCTTGTCGACGACGCCGTCTTTCACCAGCATCGAATAGCGCCACGAGCGCTTGCCGAAGCCGAGGTCGGACTTGTCGACCAGCATGCCCATGCCTTCGGTGAATTCGCCGTTGCCGTCGGGAATCATCACCAGGTTCTGCGCTTCCTGGTTTGCCGCCCATTCGTTCATGACGAACGCATCATTTACCGAAACGCACAGGATCGAGTCCACGCCGTTGGCGAAAAACGCCGGCGCGAGCTCGTTGAAGCGCGGCAGATGGGTGGTGGAGCAGGTCGGGGTGAAGGCTCCCGGCAACGAGAACACCACGACAGTCTTGCCCTTGAACAATTCGTCGGTGGCGACGTTTTCCCACTCGCCGTTGTGGCGGGTGCGGAAGCTGACCTGCGGGACTTTTTGACCTTCCTGGTTCTGCAGCGACATCGCGATTTCCTTGTACGGTTGAGAGACGATGTGCGCATTCTGAAGACCCGGGGGCGATAGAGTCCAATGATAATTGGGTATAGAAGTGATAGTGCTAGACTATTTTTCGCGGCAGGCTTCTTCGGCCGTCGTTCGGGCCGGCAGCTACCTGTAGCGCTTGCGCGCCAGCGCGGCACCGGCAGCAAGCGCCGTCAACTTCGCAAGCGCGATCTCGCGGTCCATCGGCGCCATTCCGCAGTTGGTGCACGGAAACAGGCGGTTTCTCGGCACGTACTTGAGCGCCTTGCCGATGGTGGCGGCGACCTGCGCGGGGGTCTCCACCGTGTCGGAAGCAACGTCGATCACCCCAACCAGAACGTCCTTGCCCTTCAGCAGCTTCAGTAACTCCAGCGGCACGTTCGAATTCGCGCACTCCAGCGACACCTGCTTGATCTTGCTCTTCGCGAGCGCCGGGAAGATCTGTTCGTACTGGCGCCATTGATTGCCGAGTGTTTTCTTCCAGTGGAGGTTGGCCTCGATGCCGTAGCCGTAGCAGATGTGCACCGCAGTCGTGCACCTGAGCCCCTTGATCGCGCGGTTGAGCGTGTCGATGCCCCAGCGCTTGACGTCGTCCATGTAGACGTTGAACGCAGGCTCGTCGAACTGGATCGTGTCCACGCCATCCTTCTCCAGCGCGCGCGCCTCCTGGTTGAGCAGTTCGGCGAACGCCATCGCCAGCTTCACCTTGTCGCCGTAGTGGCGGTCGGCGATGGTGTCGACGATGGTCATCGGTCCGGGCATGGTGATCTTCAGCTTCTTCTTCGTGTGCGCCCGGGCGAGCCGTGCCTCGAGCTGGTGCACGCGCCCCTTGAGTCTCAGCGGCCCCACCACCACCGGCACCATCGCGTCGTAGCGGTTGTCGCGGATGCCCATCTTCACCTTGTGCTCGAAATCGATGCCTTCGACGTACTCGAGAAAGCCGTGCACGAAGTGCTGTCGCGACTGCTCTCCGTCGGACACGACGTCGATGCCCGCGTCCTCCTGCTCCTTGATCCAGAGCAGCGTTGCATCCTTCTTCGCGGCGGCGAGTTCCGCGCCGCTGGCCCGCCACGCCGGCCAGAGTTTCTTCGTTTCCGCAAGCCAGGCGGGCTTGGGCAGACTGCCTGCGATGGTGGTTTCGAACATGGATACTCCTTTCACGCCGCCGCGGGTACGGCGCGTCGCGCCTCCCTGATGGGCAAGTGTACCGCTGCCGCCATCATGCACAGGCCCGCGTCGGCCCACCACATCCAGTCGTAGCTGCCGCTCGCCTCGAAGGCCTTGCCGCCAAGCCATGCGCCGAGGAAGCCGCCCACCTGGTGCGAAAGCATCACCAGGCCCATCAGCGTGGCGAGGTAGCGCTGCCCGTGCAGCTTTGCGACCAGCCCCACCGTCGGCGGCACGGTCGAGAGGTAGGTGAAGCCGACGCCCGCCGCGAACAGAAAGAACGTGAGTTCGGTCTTGGGCGAGTAGAAAAACACCAGGATGATCGCGGCGCGCGCGGCATAGATGCCCGCCAGCGTGAGCTTCATGCGCCAGTCCCCGATCATTTTTCCGACCCACAGGCTGCCCATGACGTTGAACAGGCCGATGATGGCCAGCGACCATGCGCCCACGCTGGGCGGCAGCATGCAGCTCGCCACCACGCCTGGCAGGTGCGTGGCGATGAACGCGACGTGGAAGCCGCAGGTGAAGAACCCAAGGTTGAGCAGCAGGTAGCTGCGATCGCGCCCTGCTCCCCGGACCGCCTGCCTGAGCGAGCCGGCCATCCCCACGGCTTTGGATGCTGCCTGCGCCGCCGCCGAGCCGCGGGTAAGGTACAGAATCAACGGCACGGCGGCGAGGCCGGTGGCACCGAGAATCACCAGCGCCGGTTGCCAGCCGGCAATGCCGATAAGAAGCTGCGCCAGCGGAATCAGCGTGAACTGCCCGAACGAGCCGCCGGCGTTCACGATGCCGTTCGCCATACCCTGCCTTGCCGCCGGGATCCAGCGGCTCGCCGCCGACATCAGCAGCGCCGGGCCGATCGCGCCCGCACCCAGTGCGCAAACTACCCCGATCAACAGGATCAGCGCGATCGAACTCTGCGCATACGGCGTGGCGGCGGTGCCCGCCGCGACCAGCAACGCACCCGCGATCATCACCGGGCGGGGTCCCCAGCGGTCGGCGACCGCGCCTGCGGCGGGCTGGGCCACGCCCCACATCAACTGCCCGACGGCGAACGCAAGGCTGATGCTGGCGTAGCCCGCGCCGGTATGCGAGTTGAGCGCGCTGATGAACAGCGGCTGCGCCTGGCGGATGCCTAGGCCGAGGGCGAAGACTGCGCCGGCCGCGAGCACAACAGGAAGATAGCTGCGGTTCGCCACGGTCACGCGGGCTCCTTCGGCTTGAGCGCGTCGAGCGATTCGTCTGCGAGCGCGTGCAGAGCCGCAATGCGCCCGCTCCCGAGCAGCGCGTCGAGCTCGCGCTGCGCGCGCTGCCAGAGCGGCTTCGCAGCACGCAGCTTCGCCGCGCCCGCCGCAGTCAGCGCCATCTCGGCGGCGTGCCCCGCACTCGTGGATCCGTGACGCGCCCAGCCGGCGGCAACCACCGGCTGCAGCGTGCGCACAAGGGTCGTCCGGTCCATGCCCATCGATTCGGCGAGCGCCGAAATCGACCGCCCCGGCTGGCGGCTCAGGTGCGCCAGCAGCGAATACTGGGTGATGGTCAGCCCGGCGCCCGCCAGCGCGCGGTCGTAGGTCTGCGTGACGCGCCGCGTCAGCTTGCGCAGCACGAAGCAGGTGCAGCGGCTGCGCGGGGCCGGGGTCTGCGTCATGGCATGCGGGTAGTGTATATGCACATGTGTAGATGCATCATACGCGCCGGCGCAGAATGGAGTCAACCGGCCGCGTCAGGGACGCGCGATTCAGCGGGGGAAGCGGGCGCGGCCCTCATCGGCCATAACCAGGCGATCGCCACGAGCTGCGCCAGTGCGAGGACGCCGAAGGCGAGAGCGTAGCCTTCGGGCGCGTAGCGGCCGTCGGTGACCGGATACTGGTTCAGCACCGCTCCGATGCCCCACTGGAAAGCGAACGAGAGGGCGAACAACAGCAGGTTCGCAGCCGTCACCACGCGGCCGGTCATCTCTGGCGGAAAGCGCGGCGTGAGCAGCGCGTAGGCGAGCGCCACCGAAATCACCGAGAAGCCGTATACCAGGATGATCGCGTAGCGCCCCGTCTGCACGTCGAGCCAGACGCCCGCGAAAGAAGCGAGCGCGATGCTCAGGCCGAGCTTGTACACCGTCATGCGCGACAGCCCCATGCGCGCCAGCCGGTCGCCCGCGGTGCCGAAAAACACCGCGCCGAGCGTGTAGGCGAAAATGGTGGCGAACAGCATGTTTGCCACCGCCGGGCGCTCGAAGCCTGCGACATCGGCGAGCCAGGGGCCGAGCCACAGACCCTGCAATGCCAGGTAGGTCGCGTGCGACACCACCATCGGCAGCACGATGCGCCAGAAATCGCCGCGGGCGAACACTTCCTTGAGCCGGCCGAATTGCGCGCTCCACGATTCGCGCTTTCCGGGAAGCGCCTTCTCCGGGACCGCGGCATAGATGAAGGCCGCGGCGCAGAGCGACAGCACCGCCAGCCCATAGAACAGCGCGCGCCAGCCGATGGTACCGAGCATTGCCTCCACGGGGGCGGTGGCGGACATGCCGCCGACCCCGCCCACCGCGATATACCAGCCGTTCAGCGTTGCCAGGCGCGAAGGCGGGAACCACAGGCTGAAACCCTTGATCGCCCCCATCAGTCCTGCCGAAACGCCCAGCCCGATCAGCGCGCGCCCGAGTGTCAGCACGATGAAGTCCTGCGCCAGGCCGAAGGTGAGCGCGCCGCAGCCTGCCACGCACAGCAGGCTCGCCATTACGCGGCGCGGGCCGAAACGGTCGAGCAGCACGCCGATCGGCAATTGCGCGAGCGCGAATGCGAGCAGGTAGGCGCTGGTCAGCAGGCCGAGGTCCGAAGGCGTGAGCGCGAAATCGCGCGCCAGGTCCTTGGCGATGACTGCGTTGACGTTGCGGAAGAAGAACGACAGGAAGTAACCGGTCGCGAACGGCAGGAACACGGCGAGCAGCAGCCTGGGCGCGAGCCGGTCGTCGATTCGCGGATCGTTCACCGCCGGATTCTAACTGCCACGCGAACCCCGCCTGTGCCGTCGCGCGAATTGCCTGCGCTTAGGCGTTCGCCTTCAGAAACTCCCCGAGCGCGCGGTTGAACTGCTCCGGCTGCTCGAGGTTCGAGAGGTGGGCCGCAGGCGCGATTTCGACGTATTTCGAGCCGGGCGCGTTGGCATGGATTTCCTTCGCCATTGCGGGCGGCGTGCCCGGGTCCTGGTCGCCGACGATCACCAGGATCGGTGCGCGGATTTCCTTCAGGCGCGCGGTGAGGTTGATGTTCGGGATCGCCTCGCTGCAGCCGGTGTAGCCGGCCAGCGGGGTATTGCGGATCAGCGCACCGATCGCCTGGACGACCTCGGGCCGGCTGTTCCTGAACGGTTCGGTGAACCAGCGCGCGAGCGTCGGCTCGACCAGCGGAGCCATACCCTTTTCGCGCGCCAGCTTGATGCGATCGTTCCACATCGGCAGGGCTTCCGCCGCATAGCGGCTGGTGGTGTCGGCGAGCGTCAGCGTCTTGAACACGCCCGGGTATTTCAACGCAAAAGTCTGGCCGATCATCCCGCCCATCGACAGCCCTGCGTAGTGCGCTTCGCGGATTTCCAGGTGCGCGAGCAGCGCGTGCAGGTCGTCGGCGAGTTGCTCGAGGGTGTATGCCCCCGCGGGCGCGTCGCTGCCGCCGTGCCCGCGCGTATCGTAGGCGAGCACGCGAAAGCGATTCGAGAACTCCGCGATCTGCGGATCCCACATGCGCGCGGAACACGCGAGCGAATGCGACAGCACCAGCCAGGGGCCGGCGCCGCCGTGCACTTCGTAGTTCGTCTGGATGCCATTGGTCTTCGCTTTCACGTCATGCCTCCGCAAGTATCAGGGGTACGTACATTTCCTCGGCGCTGGTGCCGCCGTGATTGCCGATATGAAGAAAACGTTTCTCGCCGGGCAGCCAGTCCTTGATCGTATGACGGCCGCGCATCACGATCGAGACCTCGCCGACGCGCTCGGCGATGCGCGGGTGCGCCACGCCACCGCCGAACCAGCCTTCGGCGAGCAGCGCGCTGCTTTCGCGCACCTCGGCCCGGCCGCCCAGCCAGGCGCGCGCGCGCGCCACGAACTCCGTGGTTTTCCCCGGCAGCACGTGGCAGAACGCCACCCGGCGCTCGCCGCACAGCGGCTCGCGCAGCAGCGCCGCCACCGCAGGGCAGGCCTCGAGCTCGAGGGTCTCATCCGGCGCGCTGTCGATGAAGCCGTGGTCCGCGCTCGCGACGATCAGGGTCTCGGTGCCGGAGAGCCGCGCGAGCAGGTCCGCGAATGCGGCATCGATCGCCGCAAATTGCACGGCGGTCTGTACGCTCTCGACGCCGTAGCGATGCGAGGTGGTGTCGAACTCCGGCCAGTACGCGTAGACGAACTTGGCATCGTCGCCGGACTTCACCGCGGCCTCGGTTTCGGCGACGAAGCCCGCGAGCTTGTCGTAGGCGCGGCGCTCGGCGCGCCCGCAGTGGTGGCGGTTGTAGGACGATTCGACGAGCGGCCGGTAGGTGACGACGATCGCGCGCCGCTCGAGCGTATCGAACAACGATGGCGCGCGATAGATCGCCCGCGCCGCTTCGCCCGAAAGGGCAGACTCGGTGCCGCGTCGCTTGCCCGGCAACGGCGCGGCGACACCGCCGATTTCGGAAAAATACGTGTACCAGCCGGTCAGCCCGTGCTCGAACGGCGTCCAGCCCGTGTACGAGGTGGTGATCGCGGTCGCCGTGGTGGACGGAAACACCGAGGTCAGCCGTCCGGCAAGATTCCCGGCCAGCGCGCCGCCCTGGCCGCGCTCGCACAGGTATTCATGTCCCAGGCCATCGATCAGCACCAGGACGATGTTGCGCGCCTGGGCGAGGCGCCCGGGCGGGGCGAGACGGGCGGTTGGATGCCGCGGTACGCCGCCGGCCGCGGCAATGCAGGAGGCGATCAGGTTGGCGAAGCCGTCCCCGTCGTAGCTTGGCAGGATCATCGGGCACGTAGTTTACGTGCCCGGGGCTCAATAGGTGAATGAGCCGTGAACCCGCGGTGAATCAGCGCCGAATCAGGTCAGTGGTAGGTAATCGGCGTCGTCAGCAACGCGTCGTAGTGGCCGAGAAATTCGTCCACCGATTCGACCGTCGGGCTGTCGTCGAACACGTGCTGGATGTGCGAGCGGAACCTGCGCGCGAGCAGGCCCTCGAAAAACGCGCCGCGGCCGGCCGATTTGTCGACCAGCTCGATCCCGTCCTGGCCGGAATATTCGACCACGACGTAGGTGGAACTGTTGTACAGAACGTTCATCATGACTGCCTCGACTGCTCACTCCTTTGTTGCGCCATCCTGCCGCATTTCAGTCCGTCACTCTTCGTATTATCGGTACCGCTGGGCGTTTCCCAAGCCCCGCCGGTCGGAAATTGCGTAAAACATCGCAAACTCCTGCTCAATCAACGCCTCGCCGCAATGGCGGTTGACCCGCAGACGGCGCGGGCACGCCATGACCGGCCCCGCTGGGCGGCGTGATAAACTTCATGCGCCATTCCTTTATACGAGGCCACCCGCCATGCGGATGGAAGCCCACGTCCACGCCAGCATCCCGATCCTCGAGGGCGTGTCGAAACCCCAGATTGAGTCGGCGCTCGAAGCGTGGCTCGATTACCTCGACCTCGATTCGATCGACAAGGTGAAGAGCCTCGAGCCTAACGAGCCCGGCATCCAGTTCGATGAATCGAACCGGATGCTCGAGTTATGCTGGACCGGCGAGATCGGCCGCAGCTTCGAACAGGTGCTCGAGCGTTCGCTCGCGCTGCTTGGGCCGTACTGCGAGGAGGCGGTCGAAGTCGATTTCACGCTCTATCACGACAACGGCGAGGACGAGAATCGGTTGCTGTTCGTCGGCCCGACCGAACTGGCGATCCACGAGGCGCAGCGCCGCTGCATGCTCGAGGACGTCGATGCGATCCTCGGGCGCCAGTTCGACAAGCAGCGCGTGGACGAGGCGCTGGCGCTGGTGAACGACCTGTTCGACCGCGACTGGGTTGAGAAGAAGTCGCGGAAAAAGCAGGAGCGGGCGTTCGAGAGCTACACCGTCGCGCCGAATCGGAAGAACCTACACTAGGCTGTCGTTGGTCTGGATCCCCGCATTCGCGGGGATGACGTAGTAACGGAGTTGCGCATATGTCCGGCCCGAAATATCCCGGCTTCGACACGCTCGCATTGCATGCCGGCCAGTCGCCCGACCCGACGACAGGTGCACGCGCCGTGCCGATCTACCAGACGACGTCCTACGTGTTCCGCGATTGCGAGCACGCGGCGTCGCTGTTCAACATGGAGCGCGCGGGGCACATCTACTCGCGCATTTCCAATCCGACGGTGGCGGTGCTCGAGGAGCGCATGGCCGCGCTCGAAGGCGGCGTGGGTTCCATCGCCACGGCCTCGGGCCAGGCCGCACTGCACCTCGCGGTGGCGACCCTGATGGGCGCAGGGGGGCACATCGTCGCGTCGAACTCGCTCTACGGCGGATCGCACAACCTGCTCGGCTATACGCTGTCGCGGTTCGGCATCGAAACCACGTTCATCAATCCGCGCGAGCTCGATGACTGGCGCCGCGCGGTGAAGCCCAATACGCGGCTGTTTTTCGGCGAGACCCTCGGCAATCCGGGGCTCGACGTGCTCGACATCCCGCGGGTGTCGGAACTCGCCCATCAGCACGGCGTGCCGCTGCTGGTGGACGCGACCTTCACCACGCCCTGGCTGATGAAGCCGTTCGAACTGGGCGCCGACCTGCTGTACCACTCGGCGACCAAGTTCCTCGGCGGCCACGGTGTCGCCATCGCCGGTGTGCTGGTGGATTCCGGACGCTTCGACTGGGAAGCCTCGGGCAAGTTCGAAACGCTCACCTCGCCTTATCAGGGTTTCCACAACATGGACTTCGAGGAGGAATCGGGCACGCGCGCGTTCCTGCTGCGCGCGCGGCGCGAGGGCCTGCGCGATTTCGGCGCGTGCATGTCGCCGATGACCGCGTTCCAGATCCTGCAGGGCATCGAGACGCTGCACCTGAGGATGCCGCGCCACGTCGAGAACACGCGCAAGGCGGTTGCCTTCCTCGCGCGTCACCCGATGGTCGAGACGGTGATGTATCCGGAACTGGATTCGCACCCGGACCACGCACTCGCCGCAGAGTTGCTGCCCAGGGGTTGCGGCGCGGTGTTCTCGTTCAACATGAAAGGCGGTCGCGAAGCGGGGCGGCGGTTCATCGAATCGCTGCGCGTGTTCTCGCACCTGGCGAACGTCGGCGATGCGAAATCACTCGTCATCCACCCTGCCACCACCACGCATTACCGCGTCTCGGACGAAGACCTGAAGAAGGCCGGCATCACCGCCGGCACGGTGCGCCTGTCGGTCGGACTGGAGGAGGCCGATGACCTGATCGAGGACCTCGGGCGCGCCCTCGCGGCGGCGGGCAAGGCGGGCTGACGCGCGATGGATTTCACGGTCGACGGCAAGCGGGTCTATGCGTACACCGCGAACCACGCGCCGGATGCATCGCTGCCCAGCATCGTGTTCGTGCACGGTGCGGGGCTCGATCACAGCTGGTGGGCGCTGCAGAGCCGCTACTTCGGATATCACAAGAGGAACGTGCTGGCGCTCGATCTGCCCGGACACGCGCGCTCGCAAGGACCGCCGCTCGCGAGCGTGGAGGCGATCGCCGACTGGATCGTGCGCCTGCTCGACGCGGCGAAGCTGGACCGGGCGGCGATGGTCGGCCACAGCATGGGTTCGCTGGCTGTACTCGAATGCGTCGCGCGCCATCCCGCGCGGGTGACCCACATCGCGCTGGTGGGCACTGCCTACCCGATGAAGGTATCGGATTCCTTCCTCGGTGCGGCGAAGAGCAACGACCAGAGCGCCTACGACATGGAAACGATCTGGGGCCATGCGCCGCAGGTTCCGCTTGCCGGAAACCCGAATCCGGGCATGTGGATGTACGGCGACACGCTGGCGCGCCTCGCCCGCCTGAAGCCCGGCGTATTGCACAACGATCTCAAGGCCTGCAACGATTACTCAGGCGGGATGGACGCGGCCGCAAAAGTGAAATGCCCCGCGCTGTTCATCCTCGGCCGGCGCGACATGATGACGCCGCCCAAGGCGGCCTGCGCGCTCGTGCAGGCGGTCGCCCGCGCGCGCACGGTGACGATCGAGCCCTCCGGCCACTCGCTGATGGCCGAGTCGCCCGATGCGGTGCTCGACGCGCTGATCGAATTCCTCCAACCGGAAAGGAAGCTCTGATGTTGAAAGGCAAGATTGCGCTGGTTACGGGCTCAACGAGCGGCATCGGTCTGGGCATCGCGCGTCGGCTTGCCGCGGCGGGCGCCGACATCGCGCTGAACGGATTTGGCGACGCTGCGGAGATCGAAAAGCTGAGAAGCGGCCTGGCGGAGGAATTCGGCGTGCGCGTCGTTTTCGCGCCCGCCGACATCGGCAAGGCCGCGGAAGCCGCCGCAATGGTGGGCGCCGTGGAAAAGCAGCTCGGGCGCCTGGACGTCCTGGTCAACAACGCGGGCATCCAGTTCGTCTCGCCGGTGGAGAGTTTCCCGGTGGAAAAATGGGACGCGGTGATTGCGATCAATCTGTCCGGCGCGTTCTACGCGATCCGCGCGGCACTTCCTGGGATGAAGGCGCGCGGCTTCGGCCGCATCGTCAATATTTCCTCCGCGCACGGCCTGGTCGCGTCGAAGGAAAAATCGGCCTATGTCACGGCCAAGCATGGCCTGCTCGGCCTCACCAAGGTCGTGGCGCTGGAGAACGCGGAACTGGACCTCACCTGCAACGCCATCTGCCCGGGCTGGGTGCTCACCCCGCTGGTGCAAGAGCAGATCGACGAGCGGGCGGCGAAAGGCGGCATCTCGGTCGAGCAGGCCAAGCGCGAGTTGCTGGGTGAAAAGCAACCCAACCTGCGCTTCGCCACGCCCGAGGATATCGCCGAGGCGGCGATGTATCTGTGCGGCCCGGGGAGCCGCGCAGTCACCGGCATCGCGCTGTCGGTCGACGGCGGCTGGACGGCGCAGTAGCGACCACTGTAGCAGGGTTGCCGCGGTACTCTGACCGGATGTCGCAGACCGCCTTCATCACCGGCGCAACCGGCTTCGTCGGGACAGTGCTTGCCCAGGAACTCACCGGGCAGGGCTGGCAGGTGACCGCGATCCACCGGCCCGGCGCGAACCTGAAATACCTGTCGCGCGTTGCGCTGCGGCTGGTCCCCGGCGATGTAACCGACCGGGCGTCGCTCGAACGCGCGCTGCCCGAAGGCGTCGACGCGGTATTCCACGTCGCCGGCAGCACCAATCTCTGGTCGCGCGGCAACGATGAACAGAGGCGCATCAACGTCGAGGGCACGGGCAACATGGTCGAGGCGGCGCTCGCGCGCCGCGCGAAGCGCTTCGTGCATACCTCCACCATCTCCGTGTACGGGCTGCAGACCGGGCGCATCGACGAGCGCGCAGAACAGCTCGGGAGGGTTTCGCCAGTCAACTACCAGCGCACCAAGTTCCTCGCGGAAGAACAGGTGAGGGCGGGGATCGCGCGCGGGCTGGACGCCGTGATCCTAAATCCCGCCGCCATCCTCGGCCCCTACGACACCGGCAGCTGGGCGCGCGTGATCCGCATGGTGCATGCGGGCACGCTGCCCGGCGCCCCGCCGGGCGCGATGTCCTACTGCCATGTGCGCGAAGTCGCGCGCGCGCACATTGCCGCTGCCGAGCGCGGGCGCCGCGGCGAGAACTATCTGCTCGGCGGCGTGGACGCGCCGATCATCGAGTTGGTGCGGGTCATCGGCGAGGTCACGGGGCGCAAGGTTCCGGACAGGCCGACGCCTGCGTGGGTGCTCAAGGCGGTCGGCCGGGTCGGCGAGTGGGCGTCGTATCTCACCGGCAGACAGCCGACGCTGACGTCCGATGCCGCGCGTATGGTGACCCGGCAGTTGTACTGCGACTGCTCGAAGGCCATGCGCGAACTGGGTTACCGGGCGGTGGATTTGAAGGGCATGGTCGAGGACACTTATCGCTGGTTGAAGGACGAAGGCTTGCTCGAAGGAGGGGTTCGGCCATGAAGATCCTGCGGGTGTTCTGCTACTTCGTGCTCCAATCGCTGCGCAGCACCCACCAGCCGCTGAGCGTGCCGTAAACCGCCATCGCCATTGCGACCAGCGCGAACATCGCCGCGAGAGGAGCCCCGGCGGCGACCAGCGCGAACCCGCCCGCGATCACCATCACCAGGCGCACGCTGCCGGCCAGCATCGGCATCAGCACGCGTCCCGCACCCTGCGAGGCGAAGTACAGCGCGACGCCCACGCCCAGGAACGCGTAGAACGGCCCGACGATACGCAGGTAGGTGGCGCTCGCCCCGAGCACCTCCGGATCGCCGCTGAACAGCCCCACCCACGCGCCGGGCGCGATGGCAACCGTCATACCGATCATCAGGCAGATGCCCGCGGACATCACGCTGCCGGTGAGGGCGATTCTCTTGGCGCGCTCGTTGCGGCCCGCGCCGATGTGCGTGCCGACCAGCGAGACCATCGCCTGGCCGATCGCAAACACCAGCGGCACCTGCAGCAGCTCCAGGCGCACACCGACGCCGTAGCCCGCGAGCGCGGCGGTGCCGAAGCGTCCGACAAATCCCGTGAGCAGCACTGCGGTCAGCACTGTCTGAAAGGATGAGGCCATGGACAGCAGCCCGACACGCAGGATTTCCATGAACAGCCGCCGCTCGAGCCTGAAATCCGCCCGCCGCGGGCGCAGCGAACTATGAGGGAGAAGCAGGTAGGCGAGATTCAGCAGCGCGGCGAAGCCCGACGCGGTGATGTAGGCGATGGCCGCGCCGGTGATGCCGAGCTTCGGGAACGGCCCCAGGCCGAGCGTGAGGGACGCGGACAGAGGGATGTGCAGCAGCGCCGCGCCGGACAGAGAGACCGCGGGAATGAGCATGTTGCCGGCGCCGCGCAGCACGCTCGCGAAGGTGTTGCCGAGCCACACCAGCGCACTGCCGGCGAAGATGATGTTGGAATAGGCGAGCGCTGCTTCGAGCGCTGCGCCGCGCCCGCCGAGCAGCACGTAGATCGAAGGCCCGGCGGTAAGCAGCAGCAGCGTGAACGCCGTGCCCATTGCCAGCGCAATCACGGTGGCGTGCACCGCCAGCGCGCGGGCCATGTGGCCATGCCCGCCGCCCAGCGCGCGCGCGATCGCCGAAGACACCCCGCCGCCCATCGCGCCGGCCGACATCATTTGCAGCAGCATCAAGAGCGGGAACACCAGCGCGAGTCCGGCGAGCGGCTCGGTGCCCAGCCGCCCGACGAAGTGGGTGTCGCTGATCGATACCGACGACTGGAACACCACCAGCAGCAATCCGGGCGCCGCGAAGCGCAGGATGGTGGGGACGATCGGCGCTTCGAGGATGCCCTCGGTGCGCGTAGCGGTGGCGCTCACGGTGCGCCTAGCGTAGCAGGGCGCGTTCGATCCGGCGCAGAGTTTCGCCTCCGGTCAGGCTCGCGATCGCCCACCCGAGTGCGACCCCGGTCGCGTTGGCGAGCATGTCGAGATACTCGAACGTACGGTAGTCGGTCATGCCTTGCGCGTACTCCAGCGCGACGCCCATCGCGGCGAACGCGAGTGCGTGCGCGATGCGCGACGAGCGCGTGGCGTAGATCTGGCAGAACCAGAACATCAGCGTGCCGTAGGCGAGGAAGTGGCCGAGTTTGTCGCCCTGCTCGATATCGAGCTTCGGTGGACTCGGTGTGAGCGAGAGGAAGATGATTATCGCGACCAGCGCGTAGCCGATCGTGAGCCAGAGTTTGCGAAAGCGCATGGCGATGGCGTTCAGAACTGCTTCGACGTGATGCTTCGGGCTGGCATTCTGGCAGCAATTGGGGCGAACCAGCCTCGGACGGCATTCTGGCTCATCCCCTGGGGCACCCCCTAGGGCAGAAGGCCCCGAAGGGGGCACGGCCAACAAACAATCAGTTGGCCGGCTAGCGGGCATCCATGAACATCCAGTTCTCCGAAACGCCCCTCCTCAACGGCTCATACGGCTACCCGAACCGCCACTTGGAGCTCGACTTGAGATGCCAAATTGGCATTTCAAGATCGCCGCGCGCAGTACTTGGCGCGGGTCGCCTATGAGCGCCGCAACCATGAGGTCGACCTGGCTCGGACGGGATGAAGTGCCGTTCCCATGCTGGGCTCGGTCCCCGAGCCGAGGTGCCTTGACCGCTGCCGCTCTACGGGCAGGAGAATTGCGATGAGGTTCTGGCTGGGCGTAACAGACAACAGGTGGTTTGATTACCTTACCCGAAGGTTTCTCTCCACCAGTTTTCAAGCTCATCGCCATTCTCCAGAAGTATCAAAACAACTGCATCTGTCCCCCAACCACCGGCGACCTGAACTGCGTGCAATCCAGATCAATCCTCTCCCGGCTCCTCCGGTCCAGCCCGTGACGCTTGCGCGCAATCGAAAACCGCGCCCTCAGCAGCTCCGCGAAATTCCCTGTCCCACGCATGCGCGAGCCGAAATTCGGGTCGTTGTCGCGCCCGCCGTGCATGTCGCGCACGATGCTCATCACGTGGTCCGCGCGCTGCGGGTAGTGCGTCGCTAGCCATTCGCGGAACAGGCCCTTCAATTCGTTCGGCAGGCGCAGCAGCGTGTAATCCGCGCTGGTCGCGCCCGCGGCGTGCGCGGCTTCGATCACCGCTTCGATGGTGGTGTCGGTGAGCGCCGGGATGATCGGCGCCACCAGCACGCCGGTCGGGATGCCGGCGGACGACAGCGCCCGGATCGTATCCAGCCGCCGCTGCGGGCTGGCCGCGCGCGGCTCCAGGCGCCGCGCGACCACGCGATCGAGCGTGGCGATCGATACATAGACTTCGGCGAGGTGGTTCCTTGCCATCGGCCCGAGCAGGTCGAGGTCGCGCTCGATCAGCGCGCCCTTGGTGACGATGGTCACCGGGTGATTGCACTCGGCGAGGATTTCCAGCACCTGGCGCGTGATCCTGAATTTTCGCTCGATCGGCTGGTAGCAGTCGGTGTTGGCGCCGAGCATGATTGGCGAAACCTTGTAGCCGGGCTTGGCGAGCTCCGCTTTCAGCAGTTCCGCCGCGTTGGTCTTGGCGAACAGCTTCGTTTCGAAATCCAGACCGGGCGAGAGCTCCAGATACGAATGGCTCGGGCGGGCGTAGCAGTAGACGCAGCCATGCTCGCATCCGCGGTATGGATTGATCGAGTGCTCGAACGGAATGTCGGGCGATTCGTTCCTCGAAATGATCGAGCGCGCCCTCTCTTCAGTGACCGTGGTGGCAACCTCGGGCGCCGGTTCGTCCTCGCGCGTCCAGCCGTCGTCGATTGCCTCGCGCGCTTCACCCTCGAACCGTCCTTGCGGATTCGAAACCGCGCCGCGCGCCTTGCGCGGGCGGGGTGTTTCGCTGGATCGACCGATCTGCACCTGCGTGGCCCTACAATGACGGTTCAGGGGCATCGTACCCGAATACTGTATAAATGAACAGCACCCGCCGGACTGTCGCGATCCTCGCCGCCTGCCAGGCGATGCTGATGACGAACAACGCGACGCTGATCGCGATCAACGGCCTGGCCGGCCTCGCGCTCGCGCCGGTGAAGGCGCTCGCCACGCTGCCGGTCACCTGCTGGGTGGTCGGTGGCGCTCTCTCTACGATGCAGAGTTCGCTTTACATGAAGCGGGTCGGCCGCAAACGCGGGTTCATGACCGGGACTTTGGTCGGCGTCGCGGGCGCGCTGGTGTGCGCAATGGCGATCTGGCTGCAGAGCTTCTGGCTGCTGTGCTTTGGCACGCTGGTGTTCGGCGTGTACAACGGCTTCGCGCAGTACTACCGGTTTGCCGCCGCCGACGCGGCGCCACCGGATTACAAAGCGACCGCCATTTCGCTGGTGCTGGCAGGCGGGTTGGTCGGAGGTATCCTCGGCCCGAGTGTTTCGCGCTTTACCATCGACCTGGCGGGGCCAAAATTCATGTCGGCCTATCTCGCGCTGATCGTGTTCTCGCTGGTCACGCTCGCGCTGCTCGCGCGCCTGAAGATTCCCAATCCGACCGAGTCCGAGCGCAGCGCGAGCGGCCGGCCGCTCGCGCAGATTGCCGCGCAACCGAAGTTCATCGTCGCGGTGGCGGCCGGCGCGATCGGCTACGGAGTCATGAATTTCCTGATGACCTCCACCCCGATAGCGATGAGCGTATGCGGCCATCCGTATGGCGATGCCGCCTTCGTCATCTCCGCGCACGTGATCGCGATGTTCGCGCCGTCCTTCGTCACCGGGGCGCTGGTGAAGCGCGTCGGCGTGCTGCCGCTGCTGGTGACGGGCGTGCTGCTCAATCTGGCGGCCATCTGCATCGCGCTCGAAGGCGTCGCGGTGGCGAATTTCTGGTGGTCGCTGGTGACGCTGGGCGTGGGCTGGAATTTCCTGTACATCGGCGGCACCGCGCTGCTCACCGAGACCTACCGGCCGGAGGAGCGGGCGAAAGCGCAGGGCGCGAACGACTCCGCGATCTTCATCATGATGGCGATCTCCTCGCTTACCTCCGGCCTGATCGTCACCAGCGCCGGCTGGGAAAAGGTGAACTACGCCGCGCTGCCGCTGGTTGCCGTGGTCGGCGTGGCGGTCATCTGGCTGGCGTTTCAGATGCGCACAGAGCGGCGCGCGGCGGCTTGACCATCAAGCGATGGCTGCGCACCTGCACCTGCCCGCACGCGTCGGCCGGCCGATCGCCGAGATCGACACGCCGGCGCTGGTGATCGACCTGGATGCGTTCGAGCGCAACCTGGATGCGCTCAACCGTTCGATCGCCGGGCGCGACATCCGCGTGCGAGCCCATGCCAAGACCCACAAATGCCCGGAGATCGCGCTGCGCCAGATCGCTGCGGGCGCGGTGGGCGTGTGCTGCCAGAAGGCCGGCGAAGCAGAGGCGATGGTGGAGGGCGGCGTCGGCGACGTGCTGGTGTCGAACGAGGTAGTCGGCGGTTCCAAGCTCGCGCGGCTGGCACGGCTCGCGCGCCGCGCGAAGGTCGGCGTATGCGTCGACGACGCGGGCAACATCGATGCGGTGGCCGCGGCGGCGCGCTCCGCCGGGGTCACGCTCGACGTCTATGTCGAAATCGATGTGGGTGCGCGGCGCTGCGGCGTCGCGCCGGGCGATGCGGCGGTGGCGCTCGCGCGCAAGCTGCGGGGCTCGCCCGAGCTGCGCTTTGCGGGTCTGCAGGCGTATCACGGATCGGCGCAACACATTCGCAGCATGACCGACCGGCGCGCGGCGATCGAAAACGCCGCCGGTGCGGTGCGCCAAACGCGCGCGGCGCTCGAGCGCGAGGGGATTCGATGCCCGATCGTCACCGGTGCCGGCAGCGGCAGCTACATGTTCGAGATCGAGACCGGCGCGTGGAACGAGGTGCAGCCCGGCTCGTACGTCTTCATGGACGCAGATTACGCGAGGAACGAGTGGGCCGCTCCGCTGCCGCGCTTCGAACATGCGCTGTTCGTGCTCTCCACCGTGATGAGCCTTCCTGCGCCCGGGCGCGCGATGCTCGACGCGGGCCTCAAGGCGTCGAGCGTCGACTCCGGCCTGCCCAGTGTCTGGCACTCACCCGGAATTCGCTACACGCGCCCTTCCGACGAGCACGGCGTGCTCGAGCTCGATGCGGACGCGCCGATGCTGCACCTCGGGCAGAAGCTGCTGCTGGTGCCCGGGCACTGCGACCCGACGGCGAATCTGCACGACTGGTACGTCTGCGTCCGCGGCGGGATGGATCAGGGCACGGTCGAGGCGCTGTGGCCCATCACCGCGCGCGGCGCCGGGTATTGATGTGACCGGATTCCCGCCCCCCGATGGAATCATTCGGGGACAAGCTTCGCGGGAATGACGCAAGAATTCGCCTTGATGCGTTGCAGGCAGCGCGCCGCGGCGTCGCGACGACCGGCAATCACCGTAAGCGAGGAGCGCGGCGTGCGCATGCTGCACCTCGGCGGAGAGCACATACAGAGCGCCATGCGCATCGCCGAGCCCCACGCGCTCGAGCTCGACTACACGCGCTGCATGATGGCTTTCCTGCTGTTCCACCCGCAGCCGCGCGAATGCCTGATGATCGGCCTGGGCGGCGGCTCGATCGCAAAGTTCATTCACCGCAACCTGCGCGCGGTGCGCACCCGTGTGGTGGAGCTCAACCCGGCAGTGGTGATCGCGGCGCGCTCGCTGTTTCACCTGCCCGACGACGATGCGCGCCTTGCGGTCGAGATCGGCGACGGCGCCCGGGCAGTGCGAACGCTGAGAGAAGGGTGCGACCTGCTGGTCGCCGACGGCTTCGAGGACGGGGCGCAGGTCGACGGACTCACCAGCGAGGATTTTTACGCGAATGCCTGGGACGCGCTTGCCGAGCCGGGAGTGCTGGTGACCAATTTCTTCGGCGACGACCGGAAGCTCGATTTCTATCTGCGGCGGGTCGAGGCGGCGTTCGGCGGCCGCACCGTCTGCCTCGAGTCACGCAGCGATGGCAACGTGATCGTGTTCGCGCTGAAGGGCGGGCGGGACCGTTTCGGGTGGGAGGAGCTGCGCACTTGCGCGCTGCGGCTGGAGGCGCGTTACGACCTGCCGTTTGTGCGCTACGTTGCCGGGCTGCGGCGCATGAACCCGCACACCGAAGACCATCTTCTGGTCGCCGTGGAGTAACATTCCCGCGCACCCACAGGATGAGCCCAAAACGTTGAGCGATCTCCTCGCGCAGCACTGGCAACTGCTGGTGCTCGCGCCCGTCGGGTTTGCCGGGTCGGTGATTTTCGGCATCACCGGCTTCGGCGCCGCGCTGATCACCATTCCGATCGCGACGCACGTGGTGCCCTTGCCATTCGCGCTGGCGCTGTTCGTGCTGATGGACCTCGTCAACGCGTTGCGCATCGGCCTGGAGAACCCGCGCAATGCGCAGCGCGCGGAGTGGACGCGCTTGGTTCCGATGATCCTCGCGGGCACCGTGGCGGGCGTTACGCTGCTGGTCAACCTGCCGCGCCAGATGGCGACCTTCGCGCTCGGCGCATTCGTGATCGCGTTCGCGCTCTACAGCCTGCGAAGACACGGCGAATCGCGCGCGCGTCTCAGCACCGGCTGGGCCTGGGTCGCGGGATTCGCCGGCGGAATCACCAGCACGGTGTTCGGTGCGGGCGGCCCGCCTTACGCGATGTACCTGTCGCAGCGCGGACTCAGCAAGGAGCAATACCGCGCCACGCTCGGCCTTGCCACGCTCACCAGCATTTCGCTGCGCACGGTGGCGTTCCTGGCCACCGGAACCCTGCTCGATGCGCGCGTGTGGTTGTATGCGCTCGCCGTGGTTCCGGCCGGATTGCTCGGGCTTTGGGCGGCGGGGCACATTTTCCGCCGCATCTCGCGCGACGCGCTGATGCGCGTGGTGGCGTTGATGCTGCTGGCGAGCGGGGGTTCGCTGATCGTGCGCTCGCTCGCGTGACAGACTGCGATTCAAGCCCCCCAGTCGTCCGCGTATTCGTCGAATCCGGGAAGACCGGCGGCATCGGACGTCCACGGCGCCCGTGAACGCCAGAAGATGTGCGCTCGAGGCTTGAGGCCGGGCACATTATCGAGGGAGCCGGCGGGAACGACGATCACTCTTCCGCTCCTGGTGTGGTGCGGAAGCGGCCCGCCGCAGTTCCTGCAGAACGTGGTCGCGAAACTTCTTGCACTTGGCAGATCGAAACGCACCACCGCATCCTGGCCCGAGAGCCAACTCAATCGATCAGGCGATACGTAGAGGTTCGTTGCATGCGAGGAACCGGTCGCTTTCCTGCAGCGCGAGCAGTGGCAGTGGGCAAATTCGAGGAACGGCGCGCGGACCTCGTAGGCAATCGCGCCGCACAGGCAGCTGCCCCGCAGGACTTCATCGCTCATTGGTTCTCCTCAAAACTTCGGCAATGAAGTCCGTCTTGGCTTCGGTATAGGCATCGCGATCGTGCCGGTAGCGAACAGCCAGAGCATCCTTCAGTTCCGCATACCGCCGGGCAAGCATCGGATCTCCGCGCAACGCATCCCGGAACAGGAGTTCGGTCTTGGCGTCGGAAGGAACGCGCACGTGCACGTGGTGAGTGCGGCGTGGACCGAATGGCGGCATGCCTTTCACAAAGAACATCCGGTCCTTGCGCGGGTTCTCCGGCCAGGATACATAGCCGAGCGAAGCAATCGGGCCGATCAGGTCCGGCCAGAGGCCGGGGTACGGGTGAATCACCAGAATATCTATGATCGGCTTGGCGCGAATATTCGGAATCGCCGTGCTTCCGAAATGCTCGAGGCACACTCCTGCTGCACGAGGCAGTACCTGGATCAAAGCGCTCGCCTCCGCCGCGTACTGTCCCGGCCATGAAGGATCGGGATCGACCAGTTCGATTCGATCCTCGGCTGCGTCAACCCTGCTTTGCGAACGCAAGCCTGACGCCGAGATAGACAAAGAAACCTCCGATACAGCCGTTGAACCATGCCGCAAGCCTATTGTGCTTCAAGCCCGCCGTCATCCGCGCGGCGGACCAGGCGACAAACAGGTTCCAGAGCGTACCGTTCAGGTTGAAGACGGCTCCGAGGAACAGCAGTGCCAGCGGTTTGCTCAGAGCCTCCGGGTCGATGAACTGGGGCAGAAACGCGAGGAAGAACAGTGCAACCTTCGGGTTCAGCAGGTTGGTCAGGAACCCCTGCATGAACACCGTGCGTAGCGCGGCGGGCGCGAGCGTGACCGTTGACTTCGCGTCCGGACCGGAGCGCGAAGCGACAATCAGGGAAACGCCCACGTACACCAGGTAGGCCGCACCGATCATCTGCACGATCGAAAATGCGGTGGCCGAAGCGGCAAGCACGGCGGAAAGCCCGAGCGCCGCCGCGACGGTATGCACGACGCACCCTGCGCCGATCCCCAGAGCGGCTGCGGCTCCGGCCCGCAAGCCCTGGGTGGTACTTCGCCCGATGACGTAAAGCATGTCTGGTCCCGGCGTGATGTTCAGCAGCACGCCGGCGGCGACGAACAGCGCAAAGTCGTGAGTCCCGAACATGATCAGTGAGCGTTCTCCATCTCCGCCGGACGCTCGCGAAGCAAAGCATTGATCATCATGCCGACGATGAATACGTTGAGCGCAAGCGCGCCGACAGAGATCCAGGTCGCGCGATGGAACAGATGGTAAATCTCATACGGGATGTAAATGCAGCCGCTGACCGCAGCAAGCCATTCGGCCCATCGGCGTCCGTGCCACAAACCATAAGCCTCGACCAGGCGCACCAGACCGTAGGTCGCGGCGAAGGCGGCCAGCAGCCACAAGCGGGCATCGGTCACGTGCGCGGCGGCGTCGAGGAAGATGTGCGGATAATGTCTGGCCGCGTTAAGGTGCATATGATCGACCAGCCGGTCGGCGAAGCGCTGGACGTCATGATGGATCAGGGCCAGCGCGCCGAATCCCGCCAGCAAGACCAGTCCGCCCTTGGCTGCCTCGAACAGCGCGACGATGCGGATCTCGCTGGACAACACCCGCATCACAACACCATCTGCGTCTGCGTCACCACTGCGATCATCTTTCCCTCGGCAGAGGTGACCGTGGTCTGCCAGGTCATGGTCCGCTTGCCCTTGTGCAGCGCCGTGCACTTGCCGGTGACCTCGGTGCCTGCCGGAGCGGGGCGGAAGAAATTGGTCTTGGATTCAAGGGTGGCCGTACCAGAGGATTCCGGGATGTTGAGGATCGTCGCCACCGCCCCGATGGTGTCCGCGAACGCCATGATCGCGCCGCCGTGCAGGATGTTCCCGCCGGTGCACAGGTCGGGGCGCACCTTGAGCCTGGCGGTCACCAGGTCCGGTCCGGCCTCGACGAACTCCATCCCGATCAGGTCGGGGAACATTCCCTTGATGCGCTTTTGAATCGATGCGACAGCATTCATGTTCTTCCTTTCCGGTCAGGAGGCCTTCTCTCGCAGCGTGACGAACTCCTCCGCCGCGGTCGGATGAATGCCGATGGTGGCATCGAACTGCGCCTTGGTGGCTCCGAGCTTCACCGCAATCGCGATGCCCTGGATGATCTCGCCCGCCTCGGGCCCGAGCATGTGCGCGCCGACCACGCGCTGCGTGTTCGCGTCCACCACCAGCTTCATGAAGGTTTTTTCTTCGCTGGAGGTGAGGCTGTGCTTCAACGAGCGAAACGCGGTCTTGTAGATCTCGACCGCGCCGAGTCGTTCGCGCGCAGCGGCCTCGCCCAGGCCGACGGTGGCGAGGTTCGGGTCGGAGAACACCGCGGTCGGGACGTTATCGTGGTCCATGGCGGTCGGCCGCCCGCGAAACAGCGTGTTCGCAAGCGCCATGGCCTCGGCGGTCGCCACCGGCGTGAGGTTGAGGCGATTGGTGGCATCGCCGATGGCGTGGATCGAATCGACCGAGGACTTAGAGTACGCATCCACGATGATCGCGCCGTCCGCGGCAAGTTTCACCCCGGCGGTTTCGAGGCCGAGGTTGCGCGTGTTGGGTTTCCTGCCGGTGGCGAACATCGCCGCGCCGACCGGAATGCTCGAACCGTCGGTGAGCCTCGCGTCGATCGATCCATCGGCGCGCTTCGCGAACGCAGTCACATTGGTGTTGAGCCGGATCGCCACGCCTTTCTTCGCCATTTCGTCCGCCAGCCGCTCGCCGAGCTCGTGGTCGAAGCCGCGCAGCAGCTTTGCGCCGCGGTAGGCGAGCGTGGTTTTCACTCCCAGGCCGTTGAAGATCGAGGCGAACTCGACCGCGATGTAGCCGCCACCCACCACGATCACCGACTCGGGCAGGCGCTCGAGGTGGAAGGCCTCGTTCGATGTGATGGCGTGTTCGCGGCCCGCAATATCGGGCACCTGCGGCCACGAGCCGGTGGCAACGAGAATGTGTCTGGCGGTGCAGGTCCTGCCGCCGGCTTCGACTTCGTGCGGCCCGCGCACGACGGCGCGCGCGCGCACAATGCTGACGCCGGCATTCGTGAGCAGCCGCTCGTAAACTCCGTTCAGGCGCGCGATCTCGCGGTCCTTGTTTGCCAGCAGCGTGCGCCAGTCGAAGCGCGGCTCATCCGCGGTCCATCCGTAGGCGCGCGCGACCTCGAATTCCTCGCGGTAATGGGCCGCGTACGAGAAGAGCTTCTTCGGGATGCAGCCGACGTTGACGCAGGTGCCGCCGAAGCGGCCGTCCTCGGCAACCGCCGCGCGCGCGCCGAACGCCGCCGACACCCGGCTCGCGCGCACTCCGCCCGAGCCGCCGCCGATGGTGAAAAGATCGAAGTCGTACTGCGCCAAGTCCGGCGCGCCGGCTATTTCAGATTCGGCAAGTTGAGCTCAACGAGTTCGAGCAGCGCGCTGAGTGCGTTGTGCTCGGGCTTGTTGGCGAGCCATTTGAGCGCGTTGTCGACGTTTCGCTCGAGCAGGGCGCGCGGCGCGCCCTGCGCACCGGCGAACATGTTGGCGAGCTCGTTCAGTCCCCTGGCGTGGGCGGCGGTGCGCACTTCGCCCAGCTTCTGTTCGATCGCCGCGCGGTCGAGATCCTTGACGAGCTTAAGGGTTTTTTCCTGGTCCATGCGACGCTCCTTGCCGGAACCGGCAGTTTAGCCAGTCGTGCCCCGGTTTGCCACTCGGGGATCACCGAGTGGCATCGGTAAGCCCCCAGGCCCCGTCCAGGCAATGCGCGCGTCCATCGGTGGCGAGCTTGTCGAGGTGCGCGGCGAGCGAGCGCAGCGCGACCGGATGCAGCCGCTCCTGCACGTCATCGTAGACCGTGCGCACCAGTTCCTCGGGCGTGGCGCGGCCGAGCTGCGCGAGCGAGCGCACCACCTTCGCTTCGCGCGCGAGGCGGTGCCGGATCAGCTTGTTCACTTCCTTCGCCGGTCTTCCGATCAGGTAGCCGTGGCCCGGCGCGAAGACCGCGTACTCGTCCGCCAGCAGGCGCTCGAGCGAGGCGAGGTAGGTGCGCATGTTGCCATCTGGCGGGTTGATGACCACCGTAGAACCCTGCATCACGTGGTCGCCGGTGAACAGCATCCGCGTTTCTTCCAGCAGGTAGCAAAGATGGTTCGAAGCATGCCCCGGCGTGGCGAGCGCGCGCAGCGTCACCGCCCCGAGATCGATCCGCTCGCCGTCTGCGGGTTGCCGTTGCGGCGCGAAACTCGCGTCCTGGCTCGCGCCTGCGGGTGCGGGCCTGCCGATCACCTGCGCGCCGGTTGCGGCTTTCAACGCAATCGTTGCGGGCGAGTGGTCCTTGTGCGTATGCGTCGCGAGGATCCAGCGGATGCGTCCCGCGCCGGCGGCAACGATCGCATCGACGTGCGAAGCGATGTCCGGACCCGGATCGATCACCGCGAGTTGATCGCCGCCGACCAGATAGGTATTGGTCCCCGGCCCGGTCATCGCGCCGGGATTGGGCGCAATGATCCGGGTCACGTAGCGGTCGAGCCGCTTAGGCACGCCCGGCACCAGGTCGTAGCTCGTCTCGCCGGTCTCCTCGGGATCGCTCCAGTGGATATCAGCGTATGCGGGATCGGTGCGGCGAAACAGCTTCTTGCCGTCCTTGCCGGTCGCCCAGCAGGCAGCATCGGTTTCGATGTCGGCCTGCGTGCTCGCCGCATGTTCGTAGGCCTCGGCGGCGGTGGCGAAGCGCGCCAGATCGACCAGCGAACTGCGGGTGGGGAACACCAGTTCGATCTCGCCGTTCGCGTTGCGATCGAGCGCCACCTGCGGCCGGATCCAGGCGCTCGCGACGGTCTCGCCGTCGTCGTGCGAGCCGCTTTGCCCTTGCGGCGCGAGCGCGACGAAAAAGCGCGTGGTGTAGCGCCGCGTGCGCCCGGGCGCGGTGATCCAGTGCGAGAAGTACGCGATCCCGTCGCCCGGAATGCACAAGCGTTCCCGCTCGAGCAGTTCGAGAAAACCCAGCGTGCCCGCGTTGAGCGCGTCGCGCTCGCCCGCGAGCCGCGCGATGTGCGCCGGGTCGGGCGCTGCGCCGCGCTCGTCCACCGCGAGCAGGATGCCGGCCTCCTCGAAGCACTCGCGCACCGCGCCGATGTAGTACGCGATGCCGCCCGACGGAACATTCAGCCTGCGGCTCGCTTCTTCGTCGCTCAAGCCCAGCACGCGCGCGCGCATGCGCGCGCTGCCGTCGGCGTCGTCCAGCCCGCCGCCGGGAAACACGTAGGCGCCGGCGACGAATACCGCGCCCTGCGAGCGCTGCAGCATGAACACCTCGGGCCCGGCCGCGCTGTCGCGCAGCAGGATCAGGGTCGCGGCCGGGCGGGGAACCTGCCTCACGTCGTGCGGCCCGCCCGGTCCTTGTCGTTCTGCGCCTTGATCTGCGCGCGCGTGCGCTCCCAGTCAGACTCGCCGAGCCGATCGAGCTCGGAGAAGTTGCCGCCGTGCGCGAGCCATCCGGCGCCGTCCACCGCGATCGTCTCGCCGGTGAGCCAATCGCAGCCGTCGGCCATCAGGAACGCGGCGAGGTTCTGCAGCTCGGGCATCTGCCCGACGCGGCGCATTGGATTCCTCTCGGCCGAGTCGTCCGCCATGCCGTCGGGCCGCAGCCGCTTGCCCGCGCCCTCGGTCGGGAACTGCCCGGGCGCGATCGCATTCAGGCGGATCCCGTACTTGCCCCACTCGACCGCGAGCGATTTGGTCATCACGTGCAGTCCCGCCTTGGACATCGCGGAAGGCACCACGTAGGGCGAGCCGTTCCACACCCAGGTGACGAGGATCGAAATCACCGAACCCTTGTGGCCGCCGGCGATCCAGCGCTTGCCCACTGCGTGCGTCACGTAGAACGTGCCGTGAAACACGATGTTGGCGATGGCGTTGAAGCCGTTGGGCGTGAGGTCCTTGGTCGGGCTGATGAAATTGCCCGCGGCGTTGTTCACCAGCCCCGTGAGCGGCCCGGATTCGGTCCAGATGCGCTCGATCATCGCGTCGACGGCCTGCGCGTCGCGGATGTCCACCGCGTGCGTCTTCACCGTGCCGCCGTGCCTTGCCATCAGCTCCTTCGCGGTCGCATCCACGGTGCCGCCGCGCCGGCCGACGATCCACACCTCAGCACCGAGCTGGAGGTACTTGGTGGCGATTTCCCTGCCGAGGCCGGTGCCGCCGCCGGTGATGAGGATGCGTTTGCCTTGGAGCAGGCCGTCCCTGAACATGCACACTTCCTGGGAGGGAAACGCGCATTTTAATCGCAGCAAGACTTAAGGCGCCAAAAATTCAGGGCACGGATGAATAGAAGGAATGCAAAACGTCATTCCCGCGCACGCGGGAAGCCAGCCCTGGCTGCCGCGTGCGCGGCAGCGACGAAGGGTCAAACCGTCAGCACGATCTTGCCGACGTGCTCGCCCGCTTCGAGCAGCCGGTGCGCGTCGGCAGCCTGGGCGAGCGGGAAGGTTCGGAAGATCACCGGCTTGATCTTTCCGGATTCCACCAGCGGCCAGACGCGCTCGCGCAGCGACCGGGCCACTGCGCCCTTGAACTCGACCGGGCGTGGGCGCAGCGTCGAGCCGGTGATGCTCAGGCGCCTGCGCATCAGCTCGTTGAGGTCCAGTTCCGTCTTCGGGCCGCGCAGGAAGGCGATCATCACCAGGCGGCCTTCTTCGGCCATGCACTTGAGTTCGCGCGGCACGTAATCGCCGCCCACCATGTCGAGGATCACGTCCACGCCGTTGCCGCCCGTGGCTTTCCTGACGATTTCGACAAAATCCTGTGTCTTGTAGTTGATCGCAATTTCGGCGCCGAGCTTGACGCAGGCAGCGCATTTTTCGTCGCTGCCCGCCGTAGCAAAAACGCGATTGCCCATCGCCGCGACCATCTGGATCGCGGTGACGCCGATGCCGGACGCACCGCCCTGCACGAGGAAGGTTTCGCCGGGCTTGAGTGCGCCGCGGCCGAATACGTTGGAATACACCGTGAAGAAGGTCTCGGGCAGCGAGGCCGCCTCGAGCATCGACAATCCCTTTGGCGCCGGCAGTGCCTGCACTTCCGGCACCGCGCAGTACTCCGCGTAGCCGCCGCCATGCGTCAGCGCGCATACCTTGTCGCCGGTGTTCCACTTCTTCGCCTCGCTGCCGAGCGCGACCACCGTGCCGGCGATTTCGAGCCCGAGCAGGTCGGAAGCGCCCGGAGGGACCGGATAGAGGCCCATGCGCTGCAGCAGGTCGGGGCGGTTGACACCCGCGGCCTCGACCTTCACCAGGATTTCGTGGGCCTTGGGTTGCGGCAGCGGACGCTCGCAGGGCTTGAGGACTTCGGGACCGCCGGGCTGCGTGATTTCGACCGCGCGCATTTTCGCGGGAATTGGGTTAAACATTGTGATCCGCCATGGAAAAGGGCATCCAGCATAGCGCAGTGCAGTACCTGCGCAAAGTTTACGCGGTACTATTCATGACCGTCTCGCTGTTGAGGGAGCAACGACGTGAACGAGCGCGAACATGAGCCCGAGCTGGAGCGTCGCATCGCCGTGCGCACCGCCGAACTCATCCGCAGCAACGAAAAGCTGCGCCAGGAGGCCGCCGAGCGCGAGGCGCTGGTGGCGCAGCTGCGCCTGCAGGAGGAGCGCATGCGCTTCATGGCGCAGCACGACGCGCTCACCGGTCTGCCAAACCGCTACAGCATGCAGGAACGCCTCGCGCTCGCGCTCGAGATGTCCAAACGCAACCGCAAGAAGGTGGCGGTGATGCTGGTGGACCTGGACGATTTCAAAAGCGCGAACGACACGCGCGGGCACGCCGCGGGCGATCAGGTGCTGATTGCGATCGCGAGCCGGTTGCGCTCCAGCGTGCGCGGTTCGGACACGGTGGCGCGCATCGGCGGGGACGAGTTCGTGGTCATCGCCGGCGACCTCGACCGCGGCGACGGCGCTGCGATGATCGCCGAGAAGATCGCCGACATGGTGCAACTGCCGATCCCCGTAGGGGGCGGAGGGCCGTGGAAGATCAACTGCTCGATCGGCATCAGCGTGTATCCGGACGACGCGCAGAGCCCCGTGGATCTGCTCGCGCAGGCCGATCGCGCAATGTACCTGGCGAAAGCCGTGAAAGACAAGCGCTTCGCGTATTACGCGGAGATCTGATCGATCTGGCGCCCAAGCACCGCAGGTCTTATAACCACTGCAGGTCTCACAATAGTTGCTGCGCGGCCCAGCGCAGGTCCACGTTGCCGCCCGACAGGATCACGCCGACGCGCGCGCCTTTCGCGTCGAGCTTTTCCTCCAGCAACGCTGCGGCGCCGAGCGCGCCTGTGGGTTCGACCACGATCTTCATTCGCTCCCACAGGAAGAACATCGACTTGAGCAGTTCCGCGTCGCTCGCGGTGAGCATGTCGGAGACATAGCGCATCACCAGCGGCAGAGTGACTTTGCCGAGCGAGGGCGTGCGCGCGCCGTCTGCGATGGTGTCGGGGTTGCGCACCGTATGCAGCGTCCCGCTGCGGAACGTGCGCGTCGCGTCGTCGCCCGCTTCGGGCTCGACTCCGATCACGCGGCATTCAGGCGCCAGGCCGCTCGCGGCCACCGCGCAGCCCGAGAGCAGCCCGCCGCCCCCGCACGGCACCAGCAGAATGTCGAGCGGTCCGGTTTCCTCGAACAACTCCTTCGCGCAGGTGCCCTGACCGGCGGCGATGTGCGGATGGTCGTAGGGCGGGATCAGAGCGAGGCCGCGCTCACGCGCGAGCTTGGCCGCGAAGGTCTCGCGATCCGTAGTCTTCGCGTCGTAGCTGACGACCTCCGCGCCGTAGCCGCGCGTGGCCTCGAGCTTCACGCGCGGCGCATCCTGCGGCATCACGATGGTCGCCGGCACGCCGAGCAGTCTGCCTGCAAGCGCCACTGCCTGTGCATGGTTGCCGGAGGAATAGGCAAGCACGCCTTGCGCGCGTGCCTCGGGCGGAAGCTGCGCGAGCGCGTTGTAGGCGCCGCGGAACTTGAACGCGCCCGTCCTTTGCAGGTTCTCGCACTTGAAGAACACGCTTGCGCCGGCGCGCGCGTTCACGGTGCGCGAAGTGAGCACCGGCGTGCGGTGCGCGTGGCCCTTCAGGCGCTCCGCCGCGCGCGCGACATCATCGTAGGCGACCAGCAACGGCCCGAAATCGGCGGCGCTCATCGAAAATGCGCGAGCGCGGCGCGCGCCACCTCGTTGCCCCATTCCTGCAGGAAGTGGCCGCCCTCGGCGTGCAGGTAGGGCTCGGGGCAGTTGCGGATGCGCTTGCGCAACGCGTTCATCACCGGGGGCCCCAGCACCGGGTCTCTTGCGCCGACCGCCATGAAAGATTCGCCCTGCCAGGACGAAGACAGCCAGTCGCGCGCGCGCCGGGATATGGCCGCGCCCGGCGCATCGGGAGAATCGGGCACCAGTTGCGGAAATCGCCGCACGCCCGCCTTGTAACGCGCATCCGGGAACGGTGCTTCGTAGGCTGCGGCTTCCGCGGGTGCGAGATGCTTGCACGAGCGGCCGAGCAGCTTGCCGCAGTCGATGTTCGGGGTATTGGCGACGTACGCGCGCCAATCGATGAAGCCCTGCGTGAGCGGCGTGTCGCCGGTGCCGATCGCGGTGTTCATCACCAGCAGCCGCGCGAAACGCTCGGGCATTTCCATCGGCAGCGTGAGCCCCAGCAGCCCGCCCCAGTCCTGCACCACCAGCGTGATGCCGCGCAGGTCGAGGCGTTCGATGAACGCAAGCAGCATGCCGCGGTGGAAATCGAACGTGTACGTGGCGTCCTCGACGGGCTTGTCGGAGCGGCCGAAGCCGATGAAGTCCGGCGCCACCACCCGGTGGCCGGCCGCAGCGAACACCGGCAGCATCTTCCGGTACAGGTAGGCCCAGGTCGGCTCGCCATGCAGGCAGAGGAACACGTGCCTGGCGTCGGCCGGGCCTTCGTCCAGGTAGTGGACGCGCAATCCGGTCCAGTCGAGGTAGCGCGGCGTCCACGCAAAGCCGGGCAGACCCGCAAAACGCTCGTCTGGTGTGCGCAGGATCTCGGGCATGCCGCGATTGTTTCGAATCGCGGGCGGCGCGGCAAGTAAAATCCCGAAACACTTCCGGAGGCTCCATGGACTACGCGAAATACCAGGACCTGAAAATCCGCCGGCTCGAACCCGGCATCCTCGAAATCGTGATGGGCGACGAAAGCGCCAGGCTCTCGACCGCCACCGCGCGGCTGCACCGCGAGCTGGCCGACATCTGGCTCGACGTGGACCGCGATCCGGAGACGCGCGTCGCGATCCTGCGCGGCGCAGGACGGGGTTTTTCGGCGGGCGGCGACCTCGGCATGGTCGAGGAGATCACGCGTGATTTCAATGCCCGCGCGCGCGTCTGGCGCGAGGCGCGCGACCTGGTCTACAACATCATCAATTGCTCGAAAATCGTGGTTTCGGCGATGCACGGCCCGGCGGTGGGGGCCGGGCTGGTCGCGGGGTTGCTTTCGGACATCTCGATTGCCGCGAAGAACGCGCGCATCATCGACGGGCACACGCGCCTGGGCGTCGCTGCGGGCGACCATGCGGCGATCGTCTGGCCGCTGCTGTGCGGCATGGCGAAGGCAAAGTACTACCTGCTGCTGTGCGAGCAGGTCTCGGGCGAGGAGGCCGAGAGGATCGGGCTGGTGTCGATGTGCTGCGAGGAAGCCGAGCTGCAGGCGAAGGCGCTGGAGGTGGCGAGGAAGCTCGCCGCCGGCGCCCAGACTGCGCTGCGCTGGACCAAATACAGCCTCAATAACTGGCTGCGCATGGCGGGCCCGTCGTTCGATGCATCGCTCGCGCTCGAGTTCATGGGCTTCACCGGACCCGAGGTGCTCGAAGGGATCGCTTCACATCGCGAGAAGCGCAAACCGAACTTTCCGCCCGAACCGCCGAATTTTTGAGCGCTACGTCGCGACCGTCGGCGGTACGCTGAAGTCCAGCGTGCCCGCCGATTCGGCCACGGGCTCGGATTCGCTGAACAGGCGTTCGAGGTCGCGCTGCAGCGCCGGCATGTCCGGGGTGACACGCCCCATGTAAGCGAGCACCACGCGCACCGGCAAATCGGTGAGCGTCGGATTCGGGTGATCGAGAACGTGCGCGACGTTGTGCAGTGCCGGGACGATGTGGCTGCTGCGCGTGCCGGGATTGGCGCTTTCGATGCCATTGATGATGGCCGCCTGCGCGCGGGCGATGCCCGAGAGCAGTTCGGCGAGTTGTTGCGCGGAAATGGTCAGCATGGCGGGCCTCTCGTGGCGCTGAAACCGTCTGGTCCGCACGATGGTAACATCGCCGCGCAGAGCGCAAAAGAAACCCCGATGTTCAAACGCACGCTGATCGTGGCGGTGCTGGTGGTTGCCGGCCTCGTCGCCGGCATCGCGCTGCATACCGCCGTTACGAAAGGAGACACCGTGTTTGCCGGCAAACGACCTCCGAACCTCGGTGTGCACGACGGCAAACTCGCGCCGCCAAAATCCTCGCCCAACAACGTATCCAGCCGGGCGCCGAAGGAAGACGCCGAGCACGCCATCGCGCCGATCAAATTCCGCGGCAACGGCGCCGAGGCGCTCGCTACGCTGCGCAAGGTGATCGATGCGATGGAACGGACGCACGTGGTGCGACACGACGGCGGGTATCTCTATGCTGAGTTCCGCAGTAAGCGGATGGGCTTCGTCGATGACGTCGAATTCCTGGTGTCGGAGCCGGAAGGCGTGATCCACGTGCGCTCGGCCTCGCGCCTCGGGCGGCGCGATTTCGGCGTCAACCGCGCGCGCGTCGAGGCGATCCGGCGGCGGTTCGAAGCGGCGCAGGGTCCGTCGGTCAACGCCTAGGAAGCCGCGATGCATTCTTCATAGCATCGCGCTGATTACCACCTCTTTCAGCGCATTTGCGGCGGCGCGGCGGGGACCGATCGCCAGCCTTCCCTGCACTCCGAAACGTACGGATAGTAGGCCTTCGCGGATTCGCAATAATACCACATTCCGGACGCGGACGCCGGAGGCGGCGGCGTTTGAGTCGGCGCCACGGCAGCCTGGAGGGGCGGCTCGGCGACGGCATAGCCGCCGGGTTGCGCAACGTAATAGGCATCGTTGGCATAGTAATAGGGCACGCCGCTAACCCAGACGATCGTGCGGTCCGGCGGCAAAACAGGCACGACGATCCCGACCGGAGGCCTCACGACGACAAAGCCCGGCCCCGCAGGGCGGAACCAGACGCCGGCATGGAAGAAGTATCGGCCGCCGCGGAACGTGACCGCGACATTCCCGGCTGGAAGAAGCGACACCGAGTAGCCGAGCGACGGGTAATAGTGATTGTGGTGATAGCGTTCGTCGAGCACCCAGTGCGGGCTGTGAAACCGCTCGTGCTCCCGTGTTTCACGGCGAGGCTGGGCGAACGCGGACGACCATGGCAGCGCAGCCACGGCGAACAACGCAGCGGCAATGCTGGCCCCGAGGATTCGTGCAGTGCATGAGGATGTCTTGTTCACGTAAATTCCAGAATTCATGGACGGGTGAACTTTAATCCGTGCGGGTGCGTTGATCCGAGGGAATTTGTATCAATTGGTAACCGGGGACCGTCGGTCAAAGCCTAGGAGCAGGTGGACGCGGTCAGAGGCCTCTTGCGACTTCTTTCGCCCTCGCCGCGTGACGTCTGTCGACCTCCTTCCGGTAGTCGTTGCTGGCAAGACTGTACGAGGTCATGTCCAAGCCGGCGGCGTACTTGGACACTCGAATGGTGGCATCTCCGCGGGTCCAGTACAGGATCGTGTTCGCGACCTTGCCTTGCGTCTTGCTTTGAAACGACTCGGTTTCCTTCCTGTCCGGCGGACCGTACTTGGCCGATAGCGCGGCAACCAGGCGGTCGAAAGCAGGCGGCGGAAGCGATGCACTGGCGTGCATCAACTGGTTACGCACGAAGTCAAACTCGAAGTTTTTCGCCACTTGTCCTGCCATCTTGGCGAGCCGCGCAGGCGGGCCCCGGTCGCTGATGACCGTCCCGCAAAAAAGATCGGCTTCGGTCTGCTTACGTTGCCAGAAATCCTTGAAACGCCCCTTCTCCGCAGCCGCTTTCTTTTGCGGATCGTCACACCGCAGTTCCGGATACCGGGTCCTGAATTCCTCCTCCGTTGAACCAATCGCCAGGCCTCTGAACTCGAGCGGAGAGCTGGCATGGGAGATTGGGGCGCCCAGGAGTAACAACGCCGAAAAAAGTGGTCGCACGACGTAACGCCGCATGTTGGTCCCTTGTGAGAGTGTCAGCATCTGGGCTGAGGTCATAGACGTCGTAATGACCAGCCTTGTGACGAACGGTTCGCGCCATTTCGCAACTTGCCGAATCGTTACCCGACGGCTTGATAGACCAACTGCTTGAATTCGAAGGAAAATGGATGCCAGAACGCCATCTGGCGCTGGGTCATCAACAGGCCCGCCAGATTGGCTTTCGGCGATATCCACCAATGCGTTCCGGCAATGCCGCCCCATTGAAATTCACCGGCGGCACCCTGGGGCTCGATCGATGACGGCGCCAGCGTTAACGCACCGGCCAATCCGAACACCTTGCCCGGCAACTTGCCGAGCCGCGGAAACCGGATACATGCGCCCTCCGGCAGCTGATTGGTCATCATCAACGCGATGGTTTCGGATTTCAACAGCGTCGGACCGCCCGGCAACAGACTGCGCAGCAGCGCCACCATGTCGGGCAACGTCGAGACCAACCCGCCGCCGCCGGACAGCCGCGGGACGGAATTCAGATAGGCGCCGGGATAGGGCGCGTCATCGATGCGCGTCAGTCCGGGCTTCATCGGATCGAGCAGATCCGCACCGGCGTAGTACGCGGTAAACCGGTGGCGCTTGTCCACGGGCACGACGAACGCAGTATCCACCATGCCGAGCCGGTCGAGTATGCGCGACTGGATGAATGCGTCGAAACGCCGGCCGCTGAGGATCTCGACGAGGCGGCCCAACACATCGGTCGCCACAGAGTACTCCCATGCCGTCCCGGGGTGAAACACCAGCGGAAGACCGGCCAGCGTTTCGATCATGTCCACGAGCGGCGTGGCCGGATTGAGCACTTTGCGCTCGTTATAGGCCTTGTAGATCGTCGTCCCGGGGTCCAGCACGCCGTAGCTCAATCCCGAACTGTGGCTCATCAGGTGCCGGATCGTGATGGACCCACGCGCCGGTTCCGTGTCGTCCAGCGTCACCGCGCCTGGTCTGAGTACACGGCGGTTCGCGAGCTGCGGAATGTAACGCTCGACCGCGTCATCGAGCTGGAAGCGGCCCTCTTCGAACAAAAGCAATGCGGCGCACGAGGTGATCAGCTTGGTGTTGGAGAACACGCGGAACAGATGGTCCGTGCGGAGCGGAACATCCCGTTCCTTGTCCGCCCATCCAACGCAATTCACGTCCACCAGGTCCCGCCCGACAAGCACTGCGGACGAGACTCCCGCGAGAATCTGCGCGTCCACGTAGCGGCGCATCGCGGCGTGCGCTGCGCTGAAGTCGTGGCCGTTGCCCGTCACCGCCATGTTTTCTATCACTGGTATCTACGCGAATGTCACAATTACCGGCTGATGGTCCGACGCCTTCGTATCGACATCGATCGCCACGCACTTCAGGCGCGGCGCAAGGTCCTCGCTGACAAACACGAAATCACAGCAGTAGGGCGCGCCGCCATACGCGTGTTCGTGCACGCAGAATGTCGGCGGATGCGGTGTGTTCGGATTCAGGAGCGCCCAACTGTCCACGTAACGCGGCACGTCGATCGCAACGGGAGCCTGAATACGCTCGTACATCGGATCCTGAGGACCCTTCGGCAGGTTGAAGTCGCCGGTAAGAATCGACGGCATCGGCCGCGCAAACGGCTGAAACGGCCCGTCTTTGTACTGCGCCGAAATTTTCGCGCGCGCATGGCCACAGGCCTCCGCATGCAAACCCCGCAGTCGCCCGACCTGGCCGTCGCGCTGCGCTTCCGAGTAATACGCCAGGTGCGTCGTGGTCACGCGCACCAACCCGAGCGGAGTATCCAGCACCGCCTCGAGCGCGGCGCGCGGCATGCTCGGAACATTGTCCTCGGCAGGCCAGGGTAGGCTGTGGCGGAACACCTGCAGCACCGGGTAACGGGAGAGAATCATGTTGCCGAAGCGCCGGCGCACGCCGTGCTCGCCAGGTACGTCGACGGCGATCGCAAACACGGGTTCGTACTCCGGAAGAAGGCTCGACAGGGCGGCGACCTGGTCTTCACCCGCGCTTCCCGCCAGCGCCGGATAGTTGATCGCCACCTCCTGCAGGCACAGCACGTCGAAGTCGGCGAACGAACGCGCGGCCTCGACGATGCGCCGCGGATCGACCTTGCCGTCGAGGCCGCAGCACCACTGGATGTTCCACTGGATCAGTTTCATCGAATACTCCCCAACGCGCTTTTTACCTTATTCCCGCGCGCATGAAGCTCTGCACGAACTGGCGCTGGAACAGCAGGAACGCGACCAGCAGCGGACCCGAGGTCAACAGCGTCGCGGCGGTGATGATCGACCAATCGATGCCCTGGTCGGTGGAGGAAAACACCTGCAGCCCTACGGTCAGCGGGCGCGAGCCGACCGAGTTGGTTACGATCAGCGGCCACAGGAAGTTGTTCCAGTGGTAGCTCACCGAAACAAGGGCGTATGCGATGTACACTGGCCTGGAGAGCGGGACGTAGACCTCCCATAACACGCGCAGCGACCCTGCGCCTTCCACGCGCGCGGCTTCGTCGAGCTCGCGCGGAATGGTCTTGAACGTCTGGCGCAGCAGGAATATCCCGAACGCGGAGGCCATGTACGGCAGGCCGATCGCGGTGATCGTGTCGGTCAGGTCGAGCGCGGCCATGGTGCGGTAGTTCTCCACGATCAGCACGTCGGGCATGATCATCAGCTGCACCAGCACCAGCGCGAACATCACGTCGCGGCCCCGGAACTCGTAGCGCGCGAACGCGTAGGCCGCGAGCGTCACCAGCACCAGCTGGACGCCGAGGATCAGCGCGACCAGCATTACCGTATTCACGAAATAGCGCGCAAACGGCGCGGCGTTCCACGCGTTGACGAAGTTCTGCAACGTGAGCGGGGCGAACAGTTCGAAGCGCGTTGAGAATTCGGGCGGATGAAACGCGGTCCAGAACGCATAGGCGAGCGGCAGGATCCACAGGATCGCGAGCAGCCAGGCGCCGATGGTTTCAAGGGCCCGGGTCATCGGTAATGAATTCGCCGCTCGAGAAAAGCGAACTGCAGGATCGCGGCGGTGCCAAGGATCGCGAGCAACACCATGGTGAGTGTGGAGGCGTAGGCCGAGTCCCAGAACTTGAAGCCGACATCGTAGATGTAATACAGGAGCAGGGAGCTTGCGTTGTCCGGCCCGCCGCGGGTCATCACCACGATGTGGTCCACCAGCCGAAACGAATTGATCACCGCGTTCACCAGCACGAACAGAGTGGTGGGCATCAGCAAAGGAAAGGTGACGCGCCGGAAGCAATACCAGCGGCCCGCGCCCTCGATGGCGGCAGCTTCGCCGAGCGAAGGCGGAATGGCCTGCAGCGCGGCGAGGTAGAAGATCATGAAGAAACCCGCCTCCTTCCAGATCGTCACCACGATCAGGCAGGACAGCACGGTGCTCTTGGTGCCGAGCCAGTTGTGCGAGGGCAGGCCGAGCAGGCCCACGGTGAACTGCTCGAGCAAGCCGTAGGTGGGTGTGTAGAAGAACAGCCAGATGTTGGCCACCGCGATCATCGGCAGCACGGTGGGCGTGAAATAGGCAAGGCGCAGGAACCCGCGCCCCGAGATTTTGCCGTTGACCCAGACCGCCATCAGCAAGGCGAGCGCGATCGAGGCCGGAATCGTTCCGGCGGCGAACCAAAGGTTGTTGCCGAGCACCTGCCAAAACACCGGGTCCTCGACCAGGCCCCGGTAGTTGTCCAGGCCCACCCAGACCGCGGGCCGCACGCCCTTGGGCGTGGAGTGCAAGCTGTGCCAGAGCGTGGCGAGCGCCGGGTAGTGGGTGAACAGCGCGAGCAGCGCCGCGGCTGGCAGCAGCAGCAGCCAGCCGTGGATCTGGACCTGAGCGCTGGCGCGATTCACGTCTCGCTGCGGCGGTTCACTTCTTGCGGTATGAGCGCAACAGCCGGTCAGCCTCGCGCTGCGCTTCCTTCATCGCCGCCTCGGGGCTCTTGCCGCCGGTCAGCGCGGCCTGCAAGCCGTCGTTCAACGCCTTGGTGACGCGCTGGTTATCGTGGGTGGACAGCTCCGCGACCGAATACTGCAATTGATCGCGCGCCACTGCGGCGGCCGGAAATCCTTCGACGTACTTTTTCATCTCGGGCGTGTCCCACGCGTCGGGCCGCACCGCAACGTAGCCGGTGGCGATGCCCCACTCCGCCGCGCGTCCGGGCGAGGTCACCCACTTCACGAACTTGAGCGCGGCCGCCTGCTGCTGCGGCGTGGACTTCTTGAACAGGTAGAAGTTGCCGCCGCCGGTGGGTGAGCCGCGGCGCTTGTTTGCCGGCAGCATCGCGACTCCGAAGTCGAACTTGGCGTTGGTCTTCACGTTGGTGAGGTTCCCAGTGGTGGTCCACATCATCGCAATCTTGCGCTCGAAGAAGTCCTTCGGCGTGGTGCCCCACTCGATGACGCCGGGCGGCATCACCTTGTGCTTCTGCGACAGGTCCACCCAGAACTGCAGCGCCTCGATCACCGCGGGGCTGTCGTAGTAGGTGGTGTCGCCCTCCTTGTTCATCAGCAGCACGTTGTTCGGGGTGGTGAAGCCCTGGAACAGCCAATACGGAAAGCCCGAGGAAGGGACCTGCACGCCCCACTGTGTGGTCTTGCCGGAGGCGTCGCGCTTGGTGAGTTTCTGCGCGAAATCCACCATTTCCTTCCAGCTCGCAGGCGCCTTGTTCGGATCCAGCCCCGCTTCCTTGAACGCCTCCTTGTTCCAGTAAAGCACTACGGTGGAGCGCTGGAACGGGATGCCCCAGGTCTTGCCGCCAGTCTGGCTGTTCTCCATGAACGCGGGGTAAAAGCTCTTGATCCACTGCTGGTCGTCCGCCGCCCCCGCGACCGTGTCCCACGGGGCGATCGCATCCTCGTCGATCAGCGTGTACATGTCGGTCGAGAGCAGCACCGAGATCACCGGCGGCTCGCCCGACTTGTGCGCGGTGAGCGCCTTGACGATCGACTCCTGGTAAGTGCCGGAGTAGATCGGCTTCACCTTGATTCCCGGATTTTCCCTTTCGAAATCGGCGGCGAAACCGTCGATGATCCTGGTGATCGGGCCGCCCACGGCGACCGGGTAATAGAACGATATTTCCTGCGCCCAAGCCGGCAGCGAAACCGGCAGAGCAGCGAGCGCGGCGGCCGCAAGTGCGGCGAGCCGTTTCAGGCAGGTGCTGTTCATTGTTCCCTCCTCCGTTGAGAAAGTGGTCATGCGATTCACTGGATGCGTTTCCCGGTGCGCGCGTCGAACAGGTGCACCGCGTCGGTGTTCCAGGCGAGGCAGACGCGCTCGCCCGGTACGGCGCGCGCGTGGCGCGCCACGCGCGCGTTGACGAGGTCGCCGCCCGCGCGGCAGGTGACGATCGAATCCGCGCCGAGGTACTCGACGGCTTCGACCGTCGCAGGCAGGCCCCTGGCGTCGAGCCGCACGTCTTCGGGCCGCACGCCGAGCAGCCTGTCTTCCCCGATGCCGGGAACGCCTGCGATCACGTTCATCGGCGGCGTGCCGATGAAGCGCGCGGCAAACACATTCGCAGGCCGGCCGTAAAGTTCGTCGGGGGTGCCGTTCTGCTCGACGCGCCCGTCGCGCAGCAGCACCACCTGGTCGGCCATCGTCATCGCTTCGGTCTGGTCATGGGTGACGTACACCATGGTAATGCCCAGCTTCTGCTGCAATGCGCGGATCTCCCGGCGCATTTCCTGCCGCAACTGCGCGTCGAGGTTGGACAGCGGCTCGTCCATCAGGCACACCGGCGTCTCGGCGATGATCGCGCGCCCCAGCGCGACGCGCTGCTGCTGCCCGCCCGAGAGCTGCGATGGCCTGCGCTCGAGCAGCTTCTCCAGGCCGAGCAGCCCAGCGACCTTTGCCAGGCGTGCCGCGCGTTCGCCGACGGGCACATCGCGCACGCGCAGCCCGAACACGATGTTCTCGGCCACCGAAAGATGCGGAAACAGCGCGTAGGACTGAAACACCATCGAGATGCGACGCCGCGCTGGCGGCAGGCCGGTGACGTCGGCGTCACCGATTTTCACCCGGCCGCTCGAGACCTCCTCCAGCCCGGCGATCAGGCGCAATGTGGTGGACTTGCCGCAGCCCGAAGGCCCCAGCAGGACCAGGAAGCGGCCGGCGGCAGCCTCGAAGCTCACGCCGTCCACGGCACGCGCACTTCCCCATAGCTTCGTGACGTCTTGCAGGCTGATGGCGGACAAGCCCGCCTCCCCTAGGATGGAGCGGCAACGTTACGGCAAAAGCGAAATGGGTGTCAAAAGCGTTTCAGGACCCGCTGGAAAAGCAGCGCGGGCGGGTGCACACTATTTGTCACAATATTCGCGTAACAGGTCCGGTCCGGAAGTGTTCATGTACCTCGTTGCCATCCGCCGCCTGCAGTTCCTCCTGATCGGTCTCGCGCTGTGGCTTCCTGCCGCGGCGCAGGATGCGGCGAAACAGGCCGACGACGTGCTCTCGGCCGTGGTGCGGGTCAAAGCGAAAATCCTGCCCAACGCGCGCAGCCTCCAGACGCTCGGGCCGGCGCGCGAAGGTAGCGGCGTGCTGATCAGCGAAGACCTGGTGTTGACGATCGGTTACCTCGTAATCGAGGCCGAATCGGTCGAGGTGACCAATGGGGATGGCAAAACGGTTCCCGCAACGCTCGCCGGCTACGACCACGCAAGCGGCTTCGGCCTGCTCAAGCTCGTGCTGCCGCTCGGTGGCATGCCGCTGGTGCTCGGCGAGTCGACGGCGCTCGGAGAGCGCGACCAGGTGATGATCGCCTCGTTCGGTGGGCGCGAGCGCGCAAGCCTTGCCTACGTGGTTTCCCGGCGCCAGTTCTCTGGTGGATGGGAATACCTGCTCGACTCGGCGATCTTCACCTACCCACCGGTGATGAACTGGTCGGGAGCGGCGCTGATCGATGCGAAGGGCGAGCTGCTCGGCGTGGGCTCGCTGATCGTTGCCGACGCAGCGCAGCCCGGCACGCAATCGCCGGGCAACATGTTTGTGCCGATCGACCTGCTCAAGCCGATCCTTGCCGACCTCGTCGCGCACGGCCGCGCGTCCGGGCCGGTGCGGCCGTGGCTGGGAATGATCACCGAGGAACTGCGCGGGCGGCTGTTCGTCACGCGCGTCTCGCCCGAAGGCCCCGCCGACCGCGCGGGGGTGCGCGATGGCGACATCGTAATGAGCGTCGGCGGCGATGACGTCGCGTCGCTTGCGGAGTTCTACGGCAAGGTCTGGTCGCGCGGTGCGGCCGGCACCGAGATTGCGTTGCGAATACTGCAAGGGACCCAGGTGAGGGAACTCAAACTGCGCTCGATCGACCGGCTGGAATACTTCAGGGCAAGGCCAAGTTACTGAACGGCCGGTGCGCCCCGCGGACCGCTCAAACGATGACCAGATCCTCCGGGTACGCGATCACGCTCGGCCGCAGCGTGCGCGGCGGATTGCGGCGCAGCAGCGCGCGCGCGGAGGCGTTCGCCGTCGTCTCCGCGTACCTCACGTTCTTCGCCATCTCTTCGAGGTACGTGTTCTGGCCGCCGAAGTGCCTTTCGGCATACTTGTGGGCGTCATGCAGTTGATGCTCGAGCCGTTTCATGGCGTTGAAATAGAAACCCGGGGTCTTGCGCACCAGGTCGCCGGCAGACTTGAACACGGTGACGATCCGCCCGTTCGGCCCCCTGCGGCGGGTGAGTCCGCCCAGCACGAACTCGGGGTACAGGCGGTCGCGGCACTTCTCCAGATAGCAGCGATCGGACATCTGCGCGACGACGTCGGCGGTGCCGAGAATCTCGCCCACCCGGCGCAGCAGCGGGTCGTCGAGGCGGATGGTGTCGGCCTTACGCTCGTAGCCGGTGAAGTGCACCAGGCGGGAGGCGGCGGTTGCGTACCGCCCCAATCCGATTTTCGGCAGGTACCCGCGCAGGAAATGCGATCCGCGCGTGACGTGCGTCAACGTGTATTCCGCGCCGAAGCGGTGCAGGTGATCATTGCGACGCCGCAGGTAGCCGAAGTCGTGGAACAAGGCCGTGACCACGCCGACATCGAAGTAGGCCGGCGGCAGCGCGGGACCGCTGCGGCCGCGCTCGTAGCCGTCGAGCAGGCGCGCCGTCGCCAGGGTCACGTCGAGCACGTGCTGGATGTCGTGGTATTCGGTATCGCAGGGGTGGTAGTCCGGGTGCTTGCCGTGATACAGCAACGAAACGTCCTTGAAGGCGCGCTTGATCGGGCTGGAATCGTTGCCTGCGTACAGGTCGCAATACAGGCGCATGACCTCGTCTCCGACCGCAATCGGGTCGGTGGTGCGGATCCTGTCGGTGACGTCGAAGTCGCTACGTCGCATGCTTGGCGGTCCGGGCGGCGCTGGAACGCCACCGATTCTGCGCGGAGTGATTGCGGGGATCAAGCCCTTGACATTGCCACGGGCCCCCTGCTGCCCGCCCCTTTCCGGGGCTGGACAGTAGGGATAGGATGCACGAAAAGCTGCAGTGTTGGGACGACGTAATTCACATTCGATCGTAAAAATGCGTGGTCAGACAGTCCTCAAACGCCGCCGCGTCGTGCTGGCGGGCGGTGGATTGCTGAGCGCGGCGCTTCTGCCGGCGGGTGCGCTGGCGGCGGGAGGGCTGCGCATTCCGACCCCTGCGCAGACGCCGGGGCCGTATTACCCGCAGTCGCTGCCTGCAAAGCGTGACAACGACCTGGTGCAGGGGGCCGGCAAACCTCCGGCGCTCGGCACGGTGGCGCAGTTGAGCGGCGCGGTGCTCGATACGCAAGGTCGGCCGCTCTCCGCAGTGCTGGTCGAAATCTGGCAGTGCGACGCGAACGGCCGTTACCACCACCCCGCCGACACCGGCCAGCAAGCGCCCGACCCCGGTTTCCAGGGTTATGGGCAGTTCACCACCGGGGTCGACGGCGTGTACCGGTTTCGCACCATCCGGCCGGTGGCCTATCCGGGCCGCACGCCGCATATCCACTTCCGGCTGAGCCGCGGCGGGACAGAGCGGCTGGTGACGCAACTCTACGTCGCGGGCGACCCGGGCAATGCACGCGACTCGTTGTTCAATGCCAACGCCGCGCAATCGCGCGAGCTGCTGACGACGTCATTCGCGCCGCACGCCGGTTCGAGCGAACTCGAAGCGCGCTTCGACATCGTGCTGGCGTGACCCACGTGCGCGCGAACAAGGGCTGACACACGGGTTAACGCAATTGGCTACGTCCGATCTGACCCAGGAAGAGCGCGCTGCGATCGAGCAGCGCATCTTCGAGCTCGAGCTCGAGCACCGCGACCTGGACGGCGTGATTGGACGGCTGGTCAAGGATCCGACGCTCGACGAGCTGCAGTTGCGCCGCCTGAAAAAGCGCAAGCTGCTTCTGAAGGACCTGGTGATCCGCCTGCGCGCCCGCCTGGTCCCCGACATCCTCGCGTGATCGCGCTGATCCAGCGCGTGACCGAGGCGCGGGTCGTGGTGGACGGTAGCGTGATCGGCGAGATCGGCGCGGGGATCGTCGCGCTGGTGGGTGTCGAACGTGCCGACGGCGAGGCGCAGGCCGAACGGCTGGCGGATAAGGTGTGCGCCTACCGCATCTTCGCCGATCGGGCCGGCAAGATGAATCTCAGCCTCGCCGACACCGGCGGCGGGCTGCTCGTCGTGCCCCAGTTCACGTTGGCTGCCGAGACGAAGAACGGCCTGCGGCCGAGCTTTTCGCCGGCGGCCGTGCCCGCCGAGGGCGAGCGGCTGTTCGACAGCTTCGTGGAATGCGCGAAACGTCGCGTGCAGCATGTGCCGACCGGACGCTTCGGCGCAGACATGAAGGTGCATCTGGTAAACGACGGGCCGGTGACCTTCTGGCTGAAGACCTAGTTTTGCGTGTTGTTTCAGGATTGCGCATTGCCGCTGTGGTGTAAAACACTTAAGCTTGCCGCTCCATGTCAGACCAGTTCACGGGCACCAAGCCCGTTGAGGAACGCCACCGCTTCGACCTTGCCCGCCTCGAATCCTGGTTGCGCAGCAACGTCGAGGGGTATTCCGGCCGGCTCGAGGTCGAGCAGTTCAAGGGCGGGCAGTCCAACCCGACCTACCGTCTCTCGGCGGGCGGCAGGCGTTACGCGCTGCGCAGGAAGCCGCCGGGCAAGCTGCTGCCCTCGGCACACGCGGTGGACCGCGAGTACCGGGTCATCAAAGCCCTGCACGGCGCGGGTTTTCCGGTGGCGCGGCCCTACGGCCTGTGCGCGGACGATTCGGTCGTCGGCACGATGTTCTACGTCACCGACTGCATCGAGGGGCGCGTGCTGTGGGACCAGTCGCTGCCGGGCGCATCGAAAGCCGAGCGCTCCGCGATCTGGGACGAGTTGAACCGCGTGATCGCGCAATTGCACGGCATCGATTACCGCGCGATCGGCCTGGCCGATTTCGGCAAACCCGGCAACTACATCGGGCGCCAGGTCGACCGCTGGACCACGCAGTACCGCGCCTCGGAGACCGAAAAGATCGAGGCGATGGACCATCTGATCGACTGGCTGCCGAAAAACATTCCCGCGGGCGACGAGACCGTGATCGTGCATGGCGATTACCGCCTCGACAACACGATCTTCCATTCGAGCCAGCCGAAGATCCTCGCGGTGCTCGACTGGGAACTCTCGACGCTCGGGCACCCGCTCGCCGATTTCGCCTACCACTGCATGAGCTGGCACATCCCGCCGGGGCAGTTCCGCGGCATCGCCGGGCTCGATTACGACGCGCTCGGCATTCCCACCGAGCCGCGCTACATCGAGGCCTATTGCAAGCGCACCGGCCGCGCCGGGGTGTCGGCATCAGACTGGGATTTCTACATGGCGTACAACCTGTTCCGCATCGCCGGCATCCTGCAGGGAATCATGAAACGCGTGGTCGACGGGACGGCCGCATCCAGCCACGCCGCCGACGCGGGCAAACGTGCGAGGCTGATGGCCGAACTCGGCTGGCAGCAGGTCGAGAAAATTCTGAAAAGGAGCTGAAGATGGATTTCGAATATTCCCCAAAGGTGCAGGCCCTGCGCAAGCGGCTGATGGCGTTCATGGACGAGCACATCTATCCGAACGAAAAGAATTACTACGAGCATTGTCACGGGCCGAAGCGCTGGACGCCGGTGCCTATCATCGAGGAGCTCAAGCCGAAGGCGAAGAAGGCGGGATTGTGGAACCTGTTCCTGCCGCACTCGAAGCGCGCACCCGAGGGCTTATCGAACCTGGAATACGCGCCGCTGTGCGAGATCATGGGCCGCGTGGGCTGGTCGGCGGAGGTGTTCAACTGCTCGGCGCCCGATACGGGCAACATGGAGACCATCGAGCGTTACGGCAGCGAGGCGCAGAAGAAGCAATGGCTCGATCTGCTGCTGCGGGGCGAGATCCGCTCGGCCTTCCTGATGACCGAGCCCGCGGTGGCGAGCTCGGATGCGACCAACATCCAGTGCCGCATCAAGCGCGACGGCGACGACTACGTCATCAACGGCACCAAGTGGTGGTCCTCCGGCGCAGGCGATCCGCGCTGCAAGGTCTACATCGTGATGGGCAAGACCGACCCCGACAACGCGTCGCGGCACAACCAGCAGTCGATGATCCTGGTGCCGGCGGATGCGAAGGGCATCAAGATCCTGCGGCATCTGAACGTGTTCGGCTATGACGACGCGCCGCACGGCCACATGGAGATCGCGCTGAAAGACGTGCGCGTGCCCGCCTCGAGCATCCTGCTCGGCGAGGGGCGCGGCTTCGAGATCGCGCAGGGGCGGCTCGGGCCGGGGCGCATCCACCATTGCATGCGTCTGATCGGCCAGGCCGAGCGCGCGCTGGAAAAGATGTGCAAGCGCGCGACCAACCGCGTTGCGTTCGGCCGACCGGTGTCCGAGCAGGGCGTGACGCGCGAGCGAATCGCGGAAGCGCGCATCATGATCGACTCGGCGCGTTTCATGGTGCTCAATGCAGCGTGGAAGATGGACACCGTCGGCAACAAGATTGCGAAGAAGGAAATTGCGATGATCAAGGTGCTCGCGCCCAACATGGCCTGTCAGGTGATCGACTGGGCCATGCAGGTGCACGGCGGCGGCGGCGTGTCGGACGATTTCGGCCTCGCGTACGCCTACGCGCACGCGCGCACGCTACGCTTTGCCGACGGCCCGGACGAGGTGCACCGCAATGCGGTCGCCAAGCTCGAAATCGCCGAGCAGACCACGCTCGCCGAGGCGCTCACGAACAAGAAACGAGCCTGATCGGAAACTCAAGCGAAGGAGACCAGACATGCTCAAACTGTGCGGTTTCAGGATTTCGAACTACCACAACAAGGTGCGCCTCGCGCTGCTCGAGAAAGGCGTGCCGCACGAGGAAGACGACAAGTGCTTCACGCCGCTGAAGGACGCGGCCATGCTGGAGGCTTCCCCGATGGGCAAGGTGCCGTGGATCGAGGATGGCGCGTTGAGGCTTTCCGAGTCGCAGGCGATCTGCGAGTACCTGGAAGACGCCTATCCGCAAAAACCGCTCTACCCAAAGGATGCGGCCGCGCGCGCCAAGGTGCGCGAGCTGATGATTTATCTCGAGTTGCACCTCGAGCTTGTCGCGCGGCGCCTCTATGGCCAGGCATTCTTCGGCGGAACGGTTTCTGACGAGACGAAGATGGAAGTCGAGCGCGCGATCGCCAAGGGCGTGCGCGGCTTCAAGGCGCTCGCGAAGTTCGACCCGTTCATCGCCGGCAAGGAGTTCACGCTGGCCGATTGCGCGGCGGCCGTGCACCTGCCGCTCATCTCGATGGCGACCAAGGGTTGCTATGGACGCGATGCGCTCGAAGACCTGCCGCAGGTAAAGCCCTACCTGAAGATGCTTGCGGAGCGGCCGGCCTTCAAGCGGGTCGGCGACGACCGCAAGGCCGCCACTGAGGCGAGGATCGCGGCGAGCAGGAAGTAATCAGGCGCTGCGGGCCAGTTGCGCGGCAGCCACCACGCGCCGCGCCGGAAAGCGCGCGCGGAAACGGCTGCCCTTGCCGGGTTCGCTTTCGATCTCGAGCGCTGCGTCGTGGCGCGCGAGCGCGTGCTTGACGATCGCCAGGCCGAGGCCCGTGCCGCCGGTCTCGCGCGAGCGCCCGCGGTCCACGCGGTAGAAACGCTCGGTGAGCCGCGGAATGTGCTCCTTCTCGATGCCGATGCCGGAATCCTCGACGGCGAATTCGGCGCCGCCTGCGTCTGCGCTCCAGACCAGGCGCACCTCGCCGCCCTCGGGGGTATAGCGGATCGCGTTGGAGACCAGGTTGCCGAAGGCGCTCGTCAGCTCGCTTTCGACACCGAGCAGATCGTATTCGCCTTGCGCCGCGAGCATGATCCGGTGCTGGCCGCCCGACAGCGCCTCGGCATCTGCCTTCAGCTTGGCGAGCAGCGGCCGCATCCTCACCTGCTCGTCGCTCGGGCGCGGCGCCGTCTCGAGGGTGGACAGCGTGAGGAGGTCTTCGACGATGCGCTCCATGCGGCGCGACTGCTCGGACATCAGCGTCAGGTATTCGGTGCGCTGGCCCGGGTCGAGCTTCAGTTCGCGCACGGTTTCTAGGAAGCCCGACAGTACCGTGAGCGGCGTGCGCAGTTCGTGCGACACGTTGGCGACGAAGTCGCGCCGCATGCGGTCGAGCCGTTCGGCCTGGGTCACGTCCTTGACGTGCATCAGCCGCTCGTTCTGGCCATAGGGGATGATCTGCACCTGCAGCGCGAGATCTTCTCCGCGATCGGCGCGCAGCGCCAGAGGCTGTGTGAAATCCGCGATGTCGAGATAGGACTGCAAGGCGGGTTCGCGCAGCAGGTGATTGATCGGCTGCCCTACGTCGCCGGGGAAATGCAGTCCCAGTTGCCGTTCCGCTGTCTCGTTGCACCACTGGATCCGGTTGCGCGCGTCGAGGATCACCACGCCGTCGGTGAGCGCCTGCCCGGCGAGGCGAAACCGCTCGAGCGCGCGGTCGCGTTCGCGCAACTGCCAGTCGCGGCCGCGTTCGTGCCGGTAGAGCTGCGCCAACAGGTCGTCCCAGTAGCCTTTGCCTTCCGGCACGGCGCCGGCAGAGGGCTCGACCAGCCACCGGGCGAGTTTTGCGAGATGACTGACGTGATAGACGACTTGTGCGAGCAGCGCGGCGCTGAAAAACGCCCAACCGTAGGCCGCTCGAGTTACTGCGCCGACGGCCAACGCAATCGTCCCGGCCGCGAGGACGTAAAGGACTGCTCTTGAAATAGGCGAGTTCGCTGGCATCGGTAGCTCCGCCGCGCGGGAATTATCTCACGCCGCGAAGGGTGACACGGCGACCGGCTCAGCCGCGGCGGAAGCGGTATCCGGTGCCGCGCACCGTTTCGATCAGCTCGTCGTGGCCGGTGGCCGAGAGCGCCATCCGCAGGCGGCGGATATGCACGTCGACGGTGCGTTCCTCGAGGAACACGTGATCACCCCAGACCTCGTCGAGCAACTGCGTACGGTTATAGACACGCTCCGGGTGCGACATTAAGAAATGCAGCATCCGGAACTCCGTCGGTCCGAGATCCAGGGGTTTGCGGTCGCCGGTCACGCGTCGCGTCGCGGGGTTGAGCTCGAGCCCGCCGATGCGGACCACGTCGTCGGTGAGCTGTGGCGCGCGCCGGCGCAGTACCGCCTTGATCCGCGCTGTGAGTTCCTTTGGCGAGAACGGCTTGGTGAGGTAATCGTCGGCGCCAGATTCGAGCCCAACGAGCTTGTCGCGCTCCTCGACCCGTGCGGTGACGAAGATGATCGAAAGGTCACGCGTACGCGGCTGCGAGCGCAGCTTGCGGGCGAATGCGTCGCCCGCCTGGCCGGGCAGCATCCAGTCGAGCACCACGAGGTCGGGCAGCGCGCCGTTCAGGATCGTCTCGGCTTCCTCGGCGCTGTGCGCACAGGCCACTGCGTAACCGGCGTGCCGCAGGTTGACGGCGATCAGTTCCCGGATCGCGGGCTCGTCTTCGACGACCAGCACGCTGGCTCGGGCGCCGGCACCCGTTCTTGCTGCTTCGGTCGTCATCATCCTGAAAGTATTCACGAGCCATGTTACGCCCGCATTGCAGCGATATGGTTGAGCTACGGATTGTACGTGCGGATCCCGGGGGACGCTGCGCCGGAGCCGTGTCACGGTCCTGTAACACTGGACTCCTAAACTGCGGCATCTCGCATTTCACCGCCTGTCAAAGGAGTCATTTTATGATGCTTATCAAGCCTCTTCGCGTGGCTGCCGCGGCGCTGTCCGTGGCCGCCATCAGCACAAGCGTGCTCGCCGCGGACATCACAGGCGCGGGCGCGACTTTCCCCTATCCGATCTACGCGAAGTGGGCGGACGCCTACAAGAAGGCGACCGGTAACGGGCTGAATTACCAGTCGATCGGCTCGGGCGGGGGGATCAAGCAAATCACCGCCAAGACTGTCGACTTCGGCGCTTCCGACATGCCGATGAAGCCCGAGGACCTGACGAAGGAAGGGCTCATACAATTCCCGGCGATCATGGGTGGAGATGTGCCGGTGTATAACCTCAAGAGCATCGCATCCGGCCAGATCAAGTTTACGGGGGAACTGCTTGCGGACATCTACCTCGGCAAGGTTAAGAAGTGGAACGACCCGACGATCGTGGCGCTCAACCAGGACCTCAAGCTGCCCAACGAGTCGATTTCCGTCGTTCACCGCTCGGACGGGTCGGGTACGACATTCATCTGGGTGAACTATCTCTCCAAGATGAGCCCGGAGTGGAAGCAGAAGGTTGGCGAGGGCACCTCGGTGCAATGGCCAGTCGGCGTGGGCGGCAAGGGAAATGAGGGCGTGTCCGCATACGTTCAGCAAATCAACGGCGCGATCGGCTACGTCGAGTATGCGTATGCCAAACAGAACAAGCTGGCCGTCGGCCAAGTGAGAAATCGCGACGGCAACTTCGTCATGCCGAACATAGACACTTTCAGGGCCGCTGCTGCGGGCGCGGATTGGGCGAAAGCTCCGGGGATGTATGTGATCCTCACTGACCAACCGGGCAAGAACAGCTGGCCGATCAGCGGGGCTTCGTTCATTCTCATGCACAAGACCCAGACCAAGGTCGACAACGCCAAGGAGGTTCTCAAGTTCTTCGACTGGTCATTCAAGAACGGCGACCAGATGGCGACCGACCTTGACTACGTGCCCATGCCGGATCCGGTGGTGAAGCTGATCGCGACGGCTTGGAAAGAGATCAAGGACCCATCGGGCAAGGCGCTGTACTGAAAGATGATCCGTTGCCTGACGGCGGCTTCAAGCCGGAAGGCAGGGAGGGGGGCGGTTACCGCCCCCTTTTTTGTTGCTGTCTCCATTAATCTCGTAGAATCCCAGCCCGGTTAGACCGATGAGTGCAATTCTGCAGTCTGGCATGACCGATGTCCGGCCCGTTGACATGATCGATTCCCGGCGTGATGGGCCGGAGCCGCGCAGGCGGCGTGCACAATGGATGGACTTCGCGTTCGAGTCCGTCACCCGGGTGTTCGCGATCGTGGTGTTCGGAATTCTGATTGCGATCCTCGTCTCCCTCGTGATCGGCAGCGCCCTCAGCCTGGAAAAATACGGTCTTCGCTTCATCTGGGAATCCGACTGGGATCCGGTCAAGGAGAACTTCGGCGCATTGGTACCGATCTACGGAACCTTGATGACGTCGATGATCGCAATGGTGATCGGCATTCCGGTGAGTTTCGGCATCGCGCTATTCCTTACCGAACTCTCGCCCGCGTGGCTGCGGCGGCCGCTTGGCACCGCAATCGAACTGCTCGCAGCAATTCCGTCAATCATCTACGGCATGTGGGGGTTGTTCGTCTTCGCGCCGCTGTTCCAGTCGCACGTCCAACCCCTGCTGATCGACGGGCTCGGTAGCTTGCCGGCGGTTGGTGGGCTGTTCGAGGGCCCGCCGTTCGGCATCGGCATGATGACCGCCGGCCTGATCCTGTCGATCATGGTGATTCCGTTCATTTCCGCGGTGATGCGGGACGTCTTCGAGCTGGTCCCGCCGATGATGAAGGAGTCCGCGTACGGTCTCGGCGCGACGACATGGGAGGTCGTCTGGAAAGTGGTGTTGCCCTATACGAAGGTGGGCGTCGTCGGCGGAATCATGCTTGGTCTTGGGCGGGCGCTGGGCGAGACGATGGCGGTGACGTTCGTGATCGGCAACGCGCACCGGCTTTCAGCGTCTCTGATGGCGCCCGGCAACAGTATCGCCTCCGCATTGGCCAACGAATTCACGGAAGCGGTCGGCGATCTCTACTATTCGGCGCTGATCGAGCTGGGCCTGATCCTGTTCGTCATCACCACCATTGTCCTCGCGATTTCCAAATTTCTGCTGATGCGGCTTTCGCTTCGCGAGGGCACGCGCACCTAGGATGAAGGCATGAGCGCGATCAGCCCGGATAACAGCGTCTACGTTTCACGCAGGCGTCGCAATGTCGTGATGCTCAGCGTGTCATCGCTGGCGCTTGCGTTCGGCCTGTTCTGGCTGATATGGATCCTGTCCACGCTGCTCTACGAGGGAGGCAATGCGCTGGTGCGGTTGTCCCTGTATACGCAGATGACGCCGCCGCCGGGCGCCGATGGCGGATTGGCGAACGCGATCCTCGGCAGCCTGATGATGGCCGCGATCGGCACGCTGATCGGCACTCCGACCGGGATCCTTGCGGGGACCTATCTGGCCGAATATGGCAGGCAGGGTTGGCTGGCGTCGGCAACGCGATTCATCAACGACGTGCTGCTCTCGGCACCTTCCATCGTCATCGGCCTGTTTGTTTACACGATCTACGTTGCCCAGGTCGGGCATTTCTCCGGCTGGGCCGGATCGATCGCACTGGCTCTGCTTGTAATACCGGTGGTCGTCAGAACGACCGACGACATGCTGAAGCTGGTGCCCAACAGCCTGCGCGAAGCGGCGGCCGCGCTCGGCTGCCCGACTTGGCGGATGATCATGTTCGTGACCTACCGGGCAGCGCGCACCGGGATCGTCACCGGCGTGCTGCTCGCGGTGGCGCGCATCAGCGGCGAGACCGCGCCTCTGCTGTTCACCTCGCTGAACAACCAGTTCTGGTCTCTCAACATGAACGCGCCAATGGCGAATCTGCCCGTCGTTATTTTCCAGTTCGCCATGAGCCCATACGACGACTGGCATCGCCTTGCGTGGGGCGGGGCGGCGCTGATTACGCTTGCGGTGCTGGCGCTCAATATCCTGGCGCGGGTGCTGTTCGGAAAGAATGCCTGAGAAGAGGATTGCAATGGAAGCGCAAGCCGCAGCAAGAACCCCGATCATGAAACCGTTCGTCACGGAGGCGCGGAGCGCTGTCGTGCCGGCTGATTCCGCTACCAAGCTGCAGGTTCGCAACCTGAATTTTTACTACGGCAGTTTTCTCGCGCTGAAGTCGATCTCCTTGGACATTCCGGAAAAGCGGGTGACCGCGTTCATCGGTCCGTCGGGTTGCGGCAAGTCCACGCTGCTGCGGACCTTCAACCGGATGTACTCGCTTTATCCGGAGCAGCGCGCCGAGGGGGAAGTCATCATGGATGGCGAAAACCTGCTGACTTCGAAGCAGGATGTCTCGCTGATCCGCGCCAAGATCGGCATGGTGTTTCAGAAACCCACGCCTTTTCCGATGTCGATCTACGACAACATCGCATTCGGGGTGCGGCTGTTCGAGCGGCTGGGCAAGCGCGACATGGACGAGCGTGTCGAGTGGGCGCTGACCCGAGCGGCGCTGTGGAACGAGGCCAAGGACAAGCTGCAGCAGAGCGGCAACAGCCTGTCCGGTGGCCAGCAGCAGCGCCTGTGCATCGCGCGCGGCATCGCCATCAAGCCCGAGGTGCTGCTGCTCGACGAGCCCTGCTCCGCGCTCGACCCGATTTCCACCGGCAAAGTGGAGGAACTGATCCACGAACTGAAGCGCGACTACACAGTGGTCATCGTGACCCACAACATGCAGCAGGCGGCGCGCGTTTCAGACTACACTGCCTACATGTACCTCGGCGAGCTGATCGAATTCGACGTGACGGACACGCTCTTCATCAAGCCGAGTCGCAAGGAAACCGAGGACTACATCACCGGCCGATTCGGCTAGGCGGGAGCGGAACATGATCACGACCGAACACCTTTCCAAGCAGTACGACGCCGACCTCGAAAGTCTTCGATCACGCGTGCTCGAAATGGGCGGGCTGGTTGAAACGCAGATCCGCGGCGCGATCGAGTCCTTTACCGATGGCAACCAGGAACTGGCCGAGCGCGTGATCGTGGGCGACCACCAGGTGAACGGCTACGAGGTGAGCATCGACGATGCCTGCGGCCAGGTCATCGTCAAGCGCCAGCCTGCGGCGCGCGATCTGCGCCTGATCATGGCGATCAGCAAGACCGTGACCGATCTCGAGCGGGTCGGCGACGAGGCCGAGAAGATCGCGCGCATGGCCAAGAGCATTCACGAGCGCGGCAGGATTCAGAACGAACGATTGCCAGAGATCCGGCACGTCTCAGATATTGCGGTCCGCATGCTGCGCCAGGCGCTCGACGCCTTCGCGCGGCTCGATGCCGCCGAGGCGGCACAGGTGGTGCGTCAGGACGCGGCAATCGACGCCGAGTTCCGCGCCATCCTGCGGCAACTGATCACCTACATGATGGAGGATCCGCGCACCATCTCGACGGCCCTCGAGGTGGTGTGGATCGCCAAGGCGATCGAGCGCATCGGCGACCACGCCAAGAACCTGGCCGAGCAGGTGATTTACATCGTCAAGGGCACCGACGTGCGCCACACCAGCATGGAGCGGGTCGAGCAGGAAGCGTCCGCCTGAGGACCGGCAGGACGGGTCGGCGGCTACGCCGGACCTATGCGTCGCGCAGCGGATTCGAAGGCGACCGCTCCTCGAGGATGGCTTCCATCCGCGCCCTGATCGCATTCTTGATGCGCGGGTGGGTGAGGATGTAGAAGCGGTCCTCTCTTACGGCGTCGACCACCGCGCGCGCGATGTCGTCGGCCGAGAGCTTGCCCGAGGACACCGCCTTGCGCAGCATCGCCTCGCGCGCGAGTTGATCGGGCGACTTGTCGCGCGGCGGGTTGGCGAGGTCTGCAGGGCGATTGCGTTCGGAATCGGCGATTCCGGTCGCGACGTAGGCGGGGCACAGCACCGATACGCCGAGCTTCGACTTGCGCTCGGCGAGGTCGTGATGCAGCGTCTCCGAAAGTGCGACCACCGCGTGTTTGGTGAGGTTGTACATCGCCGAGCCCGGCGGGTTAATGAGGCCTGCCACCGAGGCGGTGTTCACGATATGGCCCTCGTCCTGCTCGATCAGCATCGGGGTGAAGGCGCGCACGCCGTGGATCACGCCCCACAGGTTCACCCCGATCGTCCACTGCCAGTCGGCGAGAGTGTTTTCCCACGCCAATCCAAGGGGCGATACGCCGGCGTTGTTGCACACCACGTGCACGCCGCCAAGCGCGTTGCGCGCGTCCTCGGCGAAGCGATCGACCTGCGCGGCTTGCGCGACGTCCACGCGCGCCGCGTATGCGTCCACGCCGGCCGAGCGCAGTTCGCCTGCGACGCGTTCGAGATTCGCGGCGTCCACGTCCGCAATGGCCACGTGCATCCCCTCGCGCGCGAAGGCAAGCGCCATCGCGCGTCCCAGGCCGCTCGCGCCTCCGGTTACCACCGCCACCTTGCCGCGCAGTTCCTTCATCGCCACCTCTCTTCGCGGATGATCGAAGCTCAGTGTGCCGCGAGCCAGTCGACGCTGGGACGCCACAGCGGCTCGCGGAAATGCTCGCGGAAAAAACCGAAGTGTCCGATGCGGGATGCGGCGATGTCCGCGGGCGCGACGCGGCGGACCTCCGCTTTCGCGCCTGAGTAGAGGGCCAGCAGCGCACGCAGGGCGGGCAAGGGCGCGTAACGGTCGTCGGTGAAGTTGTAGGCCAGGATCGGCGCGGCGAACGCGGCGTAGCGCTGCCGCACTGCGTCTCCCAGGTCGCCGACCAGGTAATCCGGCGTGCGGCACCAGCGCGCCCATTCGATCGCCACCTCCGCCGGCAGGTCTTCACCCATCCCGAAGGCCGAAGCGGGGAAGTAACCCAGCGCACGTGAACCAAACGGGAGCAGCGCGTGCGTGGCGAAAAACATCCCGGCCCGGCCGACGCCGCGCCAGTGGCGCCAGTAGCCGCTCTGCGACGCCACCAGCAGCGCCGACGCGATGCGCTGGTTGCCCTCGACCGCGCCCAGCGCCTGCCCGCCGAAGCTCTGCCCGATCGCGCTCAACCGATGCTGCGCGAATCGCGCTGCGAGGAAATCGAGCGCGCCGCCGATGTCGAGGTGCACCCAGTCTCGCATCTGTGCGCGAAAGCCGCGCAGGCGGGACGGGCGCGAGCCGCCGATACCGCGATAGTCGAAGGTGAGGGCGACGAAGCCGCGCTCGGCGAGGTAGGCGGCGTACCTTGCGTAGTAGCCGCGCGGAACGCCCGCCGCGGCACACACCATCGCTGCGCGTTCGTTCGGTGACGCGGGCTCGAACAGCGTCGCGGCGAGCGCGTAGCCGTCGCGCGCGTTGAGGGTAAGTTCCTGCACGCTTATTTCGGTATCGGGCGCGGCCTTCCGTTTTTGTCGATCGCCACGTAGGTGAGCGTCGCCTCGGTGACCTTCACCACCTTGATATCCTGCGGGCTGCGCTCCGCATACACCTCGACCGAGACCGTCACCGAGGTGTTGCCGATGCGCACCACCTCCGAGTACAGGCTCAGCAGGTCGCCGATCTGCACCGGATGCTTGAAGACGAAGGATTTCACCGCCACGGTCGCCACGCGTCCGCGCGCGATGCGCCCGGCGAGCACCCCGCCGGCGACGTCCACCTGCGACATGATCCAGCCACCGAAGATATCGCCGTTGTGGTTCGAATCCGCCGGCATCGGCACGACGCGCAGTATCGGCGCCTTGCCCTTCGGCAGCGTGGTTTCGGGGACGATTTTTCTCATTTCCTTTGCGCCGCGTAATTGAGCGGCCCGCCACGGAACGGCGCGAAGCCGGTGCCGAAAATCAGGCCCGCATCCGCGAGATCGGCGTCGGCAACGACGCCTTCGGCGAGCACCGCTTTCGCTTCAGCAATATAAGGCTCGACCAGCGCATCCACCAGGTCCTGCGCGTACGCATCGGGCTGGCCTTTCACCGGCTTGCCGTTCTCGTAACGATAGATGCCCTGGCCGGACTTGCGTCCGAGGTGGCCCAGCGCGACCTTGTTCAGCAGCACCCGCGGTGCTTCGGCCTGTTCGCCGCCGGCGCCCTTCTTCGCCAGCGCTTTCCCCGCGGCGAGGCAGATGTCCAGCCCGACGGTGTCGGCCAGTTCCACCGGCCCCATCGGCATGCCGAAGTCCTCCATCGCGCGGTCGATGGTCTCGGGCTTGACGCCTTCGTCGAGCATGCGGAAAGCCTGCTGCATGTACGGGCCCAGCACGCGGTTGACGAGGAACCCGGGCGAATCCTTCACCGGCAGCGGCAGCTTGTCGATCTGGCGCACGAACGCGGCGGCTTTCTTCGCCGCCTGCGCGTCGGTATTCGCCGCGGAAACGATTTCCACCAGCTGCATCTGCGGCACCGGGTTGAAGAAATGGATGCCGACCAGCCGCGATGGGTCCTTGAAGTTCGCCGCGATGTCGGAGAGCTTGAGGCTGGAGGTGTTGCTCGCGAGCACCGCGCCGGGCCTGGCCGCCGCCTCGAGCTTCGCGAACAGCGCGCGCTTGGCCTCGAGGTTCTCGAAAATCGCCTCGATGATCAAATCGGCGCGCGCGGCGCCCGTGCCCGCCACGTCGGGGATCATGCGGTCCAGCGCGTCGCGTACGCGGCGCGGATCGCGCAGGCGCCGCTCGAACAGCCTTGCCGCGCGCTCGATCGCCGGCGCGAGCCGCTCGGGCGCGGTGTCCTGCAGCGTGACGGTCATGCCGCGCATCGCGCAGATCGCCGCGATGTCACCGCCCATCACGCCCGCGCCGACCACGTGCACATGCTTCGCTTCCCAGCCGCCCTTGCCGAGCGCCTTCATCCTCTCCTGCAGGAAAAAGATGCGGATCAGGTTACGGGTGGTCGGGTGGGCGAACAACGTCTTGATGGAGCATGACGGGTCGTCCTGCGCGAGAAACGGGTCGCCATCGTACTTGATCCATGCATCGAGAATTGCGTATGGGGCGGGATAGTGCTCGCGCCTGGCGCGGCGCGCCACCTGTTTGCGCGCCTGCGAGACCACCAGAGCACGCAACGGTCCGAGCATCATGCGCTGCATGAACGGCAGCGGTTTGGGCGGGCGCGCCTCGAGCGTCAGCATGCGCGCGGCGTTTTCGAGGACACGCAGAGGTACGCATTCATCCGCGAGGCCCATGCGCTTGGCGCGGCGCGCGTCGATCGCCTTGCCGGTGAGCAGCATGTCCATCGCTGCAGCGGGGCCGACCTTCTTCGGCAGCCACTGCAAGCCGTGCCACACGGGCCAGATTCCGAGCATCACTTCCGGGAACGCGAAGCGCGTCGCGGGATCGTCGAGCGCGACGATGTAGCGGCAGGCAAGCGCGAGCTCGAGGCCGCCGCCCATGCAAAAGCCGTTCACCATCGCGGTGGTCGGGAAGGGCAGGTCGCGGAGCTTCTGGAACACGTCCCAGCCGGCGCGCGTGAACGCGAGCGCCTCGTCGGACGAAGCAAAGCGCGTGAACTCCTCGACGTCGGCGCCCGCGATGAATGCGCTCTTCGCCGAACGCACGATCATGCCTTTGGGAGAGAGCTTTGCGATCTCGTCCAGCGACTGCGAGAGCTCGGCGAGCGCGTCCTTCGAGAACGTGTTGGTCGACTCGCCCGCCTTGTCGAAGGTGAGCCAGACCAGGCCTTGTGCGTCTTTTTCGTGCCGCCAGTGCTGCATCGCCTTGCCTTTAGAGCGCTTCGAGGAGCATTGCGCCGCCCAGGCCGCCACCGATGCAGATGCTGGCCATGCCTTTCTTGCCGCCCGTGCGCTTGAGCGCCTTCAGCACGTGCAGCACAATCCTCGCACCCGATGCGCCCACCGGATGGCCAAGCGCTATGGCGCCGCCGTCGGTGTTGAGCTTCGCCTGGTCGAGTTCGCCCATGGCCGCATCGAGCCCGAGCTGCTCCCTGCAGTACTTCTCGTCCTTCCAGGCAGCGACGCAGCCGAGCACCTGCGCGGCAAAGGCCTCGTTGATCTCCCATACATCGGGATCGTTCAACTGCATGCCATTGCGTTTCAAGACAGGGGTCGACGCATGCACCGGCCCGAGACCCATCTGCGCCGGGTCGAGTCCCGCCCATTCGGAATCGAGGATGCGCCCGATCGGCTTCAGGTCGTGGCGCCTGACGGCTTCTTCGCCGGCGAGGATCAGCCATGCGGCGCCGTCGGTGATCTGCGAGCTGTTGCCCGGGGTCACGTTGCCGAATTTGCGGTCGAAGAACGGCTTCAATTTCGCCAGGTTTTCAATCGAGGAATCGCGCCGCACGCCGTCGTCGAGCGTGTATGCGTTGCCATCGCGGTCGTACAGCGCCTCGAGTTCGCCGCCGCCGGGCGCGAGCCGGCCCGCATCCTGCGCGGCGAGCACGCGCTGGTGGCTGCGCACCGAAAACGCATCCATCATTTCGCGGTTGATGCCGAAACGATGGGCGACATTCTCCGCGGTCTGGCCCATCAGCAACCCGACCATCGGGTCGGTGAGGCCCTTCATGATACCGATCACCGGCGCGAGGTAGCCGGGCTTGAACCTCGCGAGCGCGGCCGCCTTCTGGCCGAGCGTTTTCGTCGCGTACCACCCAGACAGCCAGAGCACCATCGCGTCGGAAAACAGCAGCGGCGCGCGCGACAACGCGTCCACGCCGCCGGCGAGTACCAGCTGTGAGCGTCCGGCGAGGATGTTGTTCGCGCCCGAATCGAGCGCCTGCATGCCGGAAGCGCAATTGCGCATCACCGTCCAGCCCGGCACCTTCTCCCCGCAGCCCATGCGCAGCGCCACCACGCGACCGATATTCACTTCATCGGGCGACGGAGAAGCGCAGCCGAGGATCACTTCGTCGAGCTCGCTCGGCGACAACGGCTGGCGCATCAGCAGCGTGCGCCCGGCCTGGGTGGCGAGGTCGCCGGCGGAAAACGGGCCGGGGCGGTTCTTCGCCTTGAGAAACGGCGTGCGCGCGCCGTCGACGACGTAGACAGGCTTGGAAATCGGGCTCGACATGCTGTTGTCCAGTCAGGCCGCCTTGGCGACCGGTTTTTCCTGCGCCAGGCGCTGCATGATCTCGGCGCGGGCGAAATCCTGCGGGAAATCGTCCACCTTGATCACTTCCTTGCGCAGGCGTTCCTTGCGCTGCCACAGCGCGTGTTCCTCCGCCGTGATCACGCCCTTGTCGCGCGCCAGCGTCGCGGCATCCTGACCCGAGTGCGGCACCAGGCTGCCACTCTTGGCCGCCTCGCGCAGTTTCCTGTCGATCGGCTCGCAGGCGACGGTGGCGATGAACGCCGCTTCGAGCACCCCGGTAGCGTCTTCCTCGCCTTTGGGCAGGTACATCCCGGCAGTCAGGCGGTCGCGCGCCGCGCCGGGCTCGAGCGCGAGCGTCGCGCAACGGTGGTTGTGACGGTCCCTGGGCGGGCGAAACGGGGAGCCGAGCGGCAACACAACCCAGAGCAGCAGCGTGCGCAGCGCCGGCATCGGGAAATTGGCGAAGATGGCGTCGATCGCCTGCTGCGCCTGCCACAGCGCATCGCGCACGGACCAGTGCAGCAGCGGCAGGTCCTCGCGCATGCGCCCCTGGTCCTCGTAGCGCTTCAGCGTCGCCGAGATCAGGTACATCATCGACAGCACGTCGCCGAGACGCGCCGAAAGCTTCTCGCGCCGTTTCAGTTCCCCACCCATCGTGAGCATCGAGACATCGGCGAGCAGCGCGAACGCGGCCGAGAGCTGCGCCGTGCGCTGGTAGTAGCGGGCAGTCTCCGGCGCCGCGCCCGCAGGCCTGGGCGCGAAGATCGCGCCGGTGAGGCCGTGCACGAACGCGCGCACGCCGCTGGCGATGGTGTGTCCGATGTGGGAAGTGAACGCATCGTCGAATTCGACCGACGCGCGCGAGTGATCAGCGTCCTTTGCCGCGTGCATCTCGCGCAGCACGTAAGGATGGCAGCGGATCGCGCCCTGGCCGAAGATGATCAGGCTGCGCGTCAGGATATTCGCCCCCTCGACCGTGATGCCCACCGGAATCACCTGATAGCCGCGCCCGATCCAGTTGTTGGGCCCGAGGCAGATGCCCTTGCCGCCATGGATGTCCATCGCGTCGTCGCACACCCTGCGGATGCGCTCGGTCATGTGGTACTTGGCGATCGCCGAGATCACCGATGGTTTCTCGCCCAGGTCCACCGCGCCCGCGGTCAGTACGCGCGTGGCGTCCATCATGTAAGTGTTGGCAGCGATCCGGCCGAGCGCCTCCTCGACGCCCTCCAGCTTGCCGATCGGCGTCTTGAACTGGCTTCTGACGCGCGCATAGGCGCCGGTATAGCGCGTGAGCGCCTTCGCGCCGCCGACCGAGGAGGTCGGCAGCGAGATCGAGCGGCCGGCAGCGAGGCAGTTCATCAGCATCATCCATCCCTTGCCGGCATACCCGGTGCCGCCGATGATCCAGTCGATCGGCACGAACACGTCCTTGCCACAGGTGGGGCCGTTCTGGAACACCGCATTCAGCGGCAAGTGGCGGCGACCGATGTTCACGCCGGGAGTGCTGGTCGGGATCAGCGCG
>JADGRQ010000088.1 GCA_017880775.1 Burkholderiales bacterium
TTCCGCAGCCAGCGAGGGTGCGACGACGAAAGCAGTGATCGCCAGCGCGCCGATGGCGGCGGCGCAGAGCGAAAGGCGGCTGAATTGGCTGCGGGACATTGGGTTTCCTTGGGCCTCCTCTTGGGGTCGGCGGATTTGACGGCAGTTTAGAGCGGCAGTCGCCGTTCGCAATCGGCGCCAGCCTGCCCGATGTCCCAAGATACGCGGTGGAGCGGGTATTGTTACCGGCCCGTGCACACGAGTTCGTGAATAAATCCGCGCGCCGGGCGGGAAGACTTTTATTTCGTGGCGGGGAAGCAGCCTGAGCACCTCATGGTGAGGAGGCGCGCTTGCGCCGTCTCGAACCATGAGGCCCCGACGTTTCCGCATCCTTCGAGTCGCGGCGCGGGCGCCGCTCCTCAGGATGAGGACCTCCGTTGGGGATACGCGCGCTACACCACCACGCTCAGCCGTTTCGCCGCGCGGGTGATGCCGGTGTAGAGCCATCTGGCGCGACTGTCCTGAAATGCAAAACTCTCGTCGAACAGCACCACGTCGTCCCATTGCGAGCCCTGCGATTTGTGCACCGTGAGCACGTAGCCGTAGTCGAACTCGTCATAGGGCTTGCGCTGCTCCCACGGAATGGTCTCGATCGCGCCGCCGAAGCAGTCGCCGCGGACCGAAACCTTGGTCACCTTGGAGCCGAAATCCTCGTCGGGCGACAGCCGCATGGTGATGATCTTCGATTTCGACTGCGCGCGCGACTTCACGCGCCACAGTCCGCCGTTGAACAGGCCCTTCTTGCGGTTGTTGCGCAGGCAGACCAGCTTGTCGCCGGCGACCGGCAACGGATCCTCGATGTTCTGCTTTTGCCGCACCCGCATGTTGTAGGAGCGGCGCGTGTTGTTGCGGCCGACCAGCACCTGGTCGGCGCTCATCACCCGGTCCGGATCCAGCTCGGCGCGCGATATGACCTGGCTTTCGCCGTAGCGGCCGATATCGAGTTCGCGGCCCTCGCGCACGTCCATCGACATCCGTATGATCGGGTCGTCCTGCGCCTGGCGATGCACCTCGGTCAGCATCACGTCGGGCTCGCAGTCGGTGAAGAAGCCGCCGCCCTGGATCGGCGGCAGCTGCGCGGGATCGCCGAGCACCAGCAGCGGGCATTCGAACGACATCAGGTCGCGGCCGAGTTCGGCGTCCACCATCGAGCACTCGTCGATCACGATCAGCTTGGCCTTGGAGGCGGGCGCGTCGTCCCACAGCTCGAAACTCGGCTGCTCCACGCCGGATTCGCGCGCGCGGTAGATCAGCGAGTGTATCGTCGAGGCGTTGTCGCAGCCCTTGTTGCGCATCACCAGGGCGGCCTTGCCGGTGAAAGCCGCGAATTTCACTTCGCCGTCGACGCCGTCGGCAATGTGCCGCGCCAGCGTGGTCTTGCCGGTGCCGGCATAACCGAACAGCCGGAACACCGGCGGCGTGCCGTTCCTGCCGGGCTTTGCCTTCAGCCAGTCGGCAACGGCCTTCAGCGCGGAATCCTGGTGCGGCGTGAAAGTGGGCATGGGGTCTCGGTGGAGAAAGGTCGTGCCCTTGGCGACGACTCACGAGCCGCAAAACTAACCATTCGTGGGCCCAGTGCAAGCCGCCTTCCGCGGCGCGGAATTGGCCAGAGGCTGGACTCGGCCTTTCCCGGGAATACACTGCGTAAAACAACGGGTCGCGGGAGAGACGCCATGAAATTCGGCATCTTTTATGAGCTGCAATTGCCGCGCCCGTGGGAGGCCGGCGATGAACTCAAACTCTACCAAAACGCGCTGACCCAACTGGAGACCGCCGACCGGCTTGGCTACGATCATGCATGGGTGGTGGAACATCATTTTCTGGAAGAATATTCGCATTCGCCGTCGCCGGAATCGTTTCTCGCCGCCGCCAGCCAGCGCACCAAAAACATCCGGCTCGGCCACGGCATTTTCCAGCTCACCACCAATCATCCCGCCCGCGTCGCCGAGCGGGTCGCGGTGCTCGATCTCTTGAGCAACGGCCGCTGCGAATTCGGGATGGGCGAGAGCGCCTCGATCACCGAACTGACGCCGTTCGGCCGCGACATGGAAACCAAGAAGGAAGTGTTCGAGGAAGCCGTCCGCGCCATCTTTCCGATGTTCAAAGAGGGCGGCAGCGAGCATCACGGCAAATATTTCGACATTCCGCTGCGCAATGTGGTGCCGAAGCCGGTGCAGAGGCCGCACCCGCCGTTGTGGATGGCGTGTTCGCAGCTTCCGACCATCGAGCGCGCGGGCCAGAACGGTTTCGGCGCGCTCGGCTTCCAGTTCGTCAGCGCCGACGCGGCACACGCCTGGGTGCACGCCTATTACAACGCCATCACCAAACGGCTGAAGAAGCTCGCGGATTACGAGATCAATCCGAACATGGCGCTGGTGTCGTTCTTCATGTGCGCGAAAACCGACGAGGAGGCGAGGGCGCGCGCCGACGGCGCGACGTTCTTCCAGTTCGCGCTGCGCTTCTACGGCGCGTCGCAGAACCGGCAGCGTCCAGCCCCTGGCACCGTCAACATGT
>JADGRQ010000042.1 GCA_017880775.1 Burkholderiales bacterium
GATATCGCGGTACTGATCGTAGTCTAGTTGCTCCAATTCCTTCGGTAACTTGGTCGCCTCTTTCTTGTAGGAAGTTTCCGCAAGGCGCTTGGCGCGCAGCCCCACGTCTTCGAAACCGAACGCCAAACAGCTCGTGTTGAGGCACAAAAGTGCAAGCGTGAGCACCGCCACCGGCGTCGTGCAAGCGATTCGCTTGCACGACGATTGTTCGAGGGGGGCGGTGGACACGGGCGGGAAGGAGCGGGACGCGAGCGAATGCACTATTCTACTTTCACTTCTTCTCATGCAGCATCGTCTATACACGACCCAGCCTGTCGTTCAACGGCGACCCGGAAGGGAGTGCGCGCGGAGGCTTGGTGGTCATTCAGGAAATTTTCCCCGAGGCGCTGCTCGAGGGCGGCTTTCGCCGCGCGGTGCTGGATTTTCTGGTCGTGGAGCAGGCGATCTCGGAGGAGCTTCGCAGTCGCATGCTCGGCTGGCGCTATAGCGGGTTTTCCGTTCACAACCGGGTGCGCGTCGCGGCCGATGACGCCGAGGGCCGAAAGAAGCTCGCCGGCTACATGTTGCGCGCGCCGCTCTCCGTTGCCAAGATGAGCTACGACGCGCCGACCGGCACGGTGATCTACCGCTCGAAGATGCACCTGGGACTGAAGCGGAACTTCCAGGTCATGCCGGGCACTCAGTGGCTGGAGCTGCTCTGCAGACACATCCCTGATCGCTACGAGCAGCTCGTGAGGTACTGCGGTTGGTACTCGAGCCGCAGTCGCGGAGTGCGCAAGGCGAAGGGAGCCACTGCGGCGGCGACCACTGCCAACGGCGTCACCGAAGTGCTGAGCGAGTACGCGAGCCGCGCCAAGGCCGCTTGGGCGCGGCTGATCCGCAAGGTCTATGAATTTGACCCGCTTGAATGCCCCAAATGCAAAGGCCCGATGCGCGTCATCGCGCTGATCGAGGACCCCGTCGTGGTGCGAGCGATTCTCATGCACTTGGGCTGCTGGCAGCCAAAGGCGGTGGAGCGTGCACCGCCCGTGCCCCTCGAGGCCTGGCCCGCGCATGCGAACCTGCCGCTGACGTATTACCCCGTCCCCGACATCGCCTGAAGCCGCGCTCACGGCCGAGCGCGCTCGCCCCTGAGCGCGGCTTCGCTTGCCTGAACGGGGCAACCGCGGGCAGGATTCGTCATAACGCCGATTGCGCACGCCCCGAATGCCCAGAGGACAGCCCGTCACCGGCCAGATCCGCCGCGAGTTGACCCCTCGCACGCGTAAATCGCACCGCACGCCGGCCACGAGCGCGACCCGGGCCGATGAGTTTTCCTATCGTTCCCAAAAGGCGCGCTGAATACCGATTAGCCCCCGCAGCGTAGCGCGATCTTGAAGGCATCTGGTTGTACACGCTCGAAGAATGGGGAATCGAGCAGGCTCATCGTTACACCGATGAACTCGCCGCCGCCTTCGATCGACTCGCAAACAAGCCGCAGCTCGGCACGTCCTGCGATTACATCCGCAAAGGGTATCGCCGCAGCCGGGTGGGGCGACACGCGATCTAATTCCGCATCACCGGATACGGGATTGCCGTGATCCGCGTGTTGCACGATCGAATGGACGCGGCACTGCACCTTTAACGGGGGTCGTTTCCCATCGGGTACTGCTCGGACCACGCTACGAAACCGCATGCATGCCACGCTCAGCAAGAAACACTTTCAGTATTGCCCCAGTGTGCGTATCGCATTCCGCCACGCGCTCCGGCGACCCCTGCGCCACCACGCGTCCTCCTGCATCCCCGCCTTCCGGCCCGAGGTCGATGGTCCAGTCCGCTTCCGCCATGATGTCGAGGTTGTGCTCGATGACGACGACCGTGTTCCCGGCGTCGACCAGCCGGTGCAGCACGCGGATCAGCTTCTCCACATCGGCCATGTGCAGGCCTACAGTGGGTTCGTCGAGCACATAGAGCGTGCGCAGCGGGTTCGGCGAATCGGGCCGGACCTTGGACAACTCGGTCACCAGCTTGATGCGCTGCGCTTCGCCGCCCGAGAGCGTCGGGCTCTGCTGGCCGAGCGTGAGGTAGCCGAGGCCCACTTCCTGGAGCACGCGCAGCGCATGGTGGATTGCTCCATGTGCGCCAAAGAATCCTGCCGCTTCATCGACGCTCATCGCCAGCACTTCGCCGATGGTCTTGTCCTTCCATCTGACCGCCAGCGTCTCCGGGTTGAAGCGCGCGCCGGCGCAGGCTTCGCACAACACCTTGACGTCGGGCAGGAAGCTCATCGCGATGGTTTTGATGCCCTGTCCTTCGCAGGCGTCGCAACGCCCGCCCGCCGTGTTGAACGAGAAACGGCTGGGCGTCCAGCCGCGCATGCGTGCCTCGTTGGTATCGGAAAACAGCCTGCGGATGGTGTCCCAGAAGCCCACGTAGGTCGCCGGGCAGGAGCGCGGCGTCTTGCCGATCGGCGTCTGGTCGACTTCCAGCACGCGGCCGATTTCCTGCCAGCCGCGCAGCGCCTTGCAGCCATGCAACGGCGGCTCGGATTTGCTGCGTACCGCGCCGACCAGTTCGACGAGGTTGTCGTGCAGCACGTCGCGCGCCAGGGTCGATTTCCCGGACCCTGAAACGCCGGTTATTACGTTCAATCGCCCGAGCGGGATTCTTATGTCCACCGCTTTCAGGTTATGCAGCCCCGCGCCGCGTACCTCGATCGAGGCGGTGTTGCGGTTGACCGGGCGCCGCGGCTGCAGTGGGTGCTGCAGCGGATGCGCGAGAAAGTACCCGGTGAGCGAGTCTTTCGAGCGCATCAGGTCTTCGGCCGTACCTTCCGCGGTGACGCGCCCGCCGAGCTTGCCCGCCCCGGGCCCCAGGTCGAGCACGTGATGCGCGCGGCGGATCGTCTCCTCGTCGTGCTCGACCACGATCAGCGTGTTGCCCTTGGCCTGGAGCTTCTCTAGCACCCCGAGCAGGACACGGTTGTCGCGCGGGTGCAGGCCGATGGTCGGCTCGTCGAGTATGTAGGCGACGCCGCGCAGATTGGAGCCGAGTTGCGCGGCGAGCCGGATGCGCTGCGCCTCGCCCCCTGAGAGCGTCGTCGCCGACCGGTCGAGCGAGAGGTAATCGAGGCCGACCTCGGCAAGGAAGCTGAGCCGGCTCTTCAGCTCGGCCAGCAGGTCGCGCGCAATTTCGGCTTCGCGCCCTTCGACTTCGAGCACGGAAAACGTCTTCGCGAGGCCCGCCACCGGCTCTGCGCCGTACTCGGCGATCGAACGATCGCGCCAGCGCACCGCGAGGGCTTCGCGGTTGAGGCGCCTGCCGTTGCACGCCGGACAGGCCTCGTTGATTTCAAGCCAGTCGATCCACGAATCGAGCACGTGATCCTCGGCGCCGGTGCGCGAGCGCTCGGCATCCCACTTGACGTCTTCGAGCTTCAGCCCGGTGCCCAAGCAGCTGAGGCACCAGCCGTGGCGCGAGTTGTAGGAGAACAGCCTCGGATCGAGCTCGGCGAAACTGCGCCCGCAGGAGCGGCAGGCGCGCTTGGTCGAGAGCACCTGCTGGTTCAACACCATCTCGACCAGACCGCCTTGGTGCTTCTGCGCCGCCTTCACCAGCGCATCGAGGTCCGAGAGCACCAGCACCACACCCTTGCCGTGCTCGAGCGCGCGGGTCAGCGCGGCGCGAAGCTCGCGTTCGCATTCCGGAGCGACGCGCAGGTCGGCGACCGGCAGTTCGATGGTGTGTTCCTTGAAGCGGTCGAGCCGCGGCCATTTGTCCACCGGCAGGAAGGCACCGTCGACGCGCAGGTGGGTGTAACCCTTGCCGCGCGCCCACTTGGCGAGGTCGGTGTAATAGCCCTTGCGGTTCATCACCAGCGGCGCGAGCAGGCCGATCCTCTGACCCCGGTACTCGCGCATCAGTCGAGCGAGGATCGCATCTTCCGACTGCGGCTCGATCGGCACATCGCAGTCCGGGCAATGCTGCACGCCGAGCTTGACGAACAGCAGGCGCAGGAAATGGTGGATCTCGGTGAGCGTGCCGACCGTGCTCTTGCGCCCGCCGCGGCTGGTGCGCTGCTCGATCGCCACCGTGGGCGGAATGCCGAAAATCGCATCCACGTCGGGCCGCGCGGCGGGCTGCACGAACTGGCGCGCATAAGCGTTGAGCGATTCGAGGTAGCGGCGCTGGCCTTCGGCGAACACGATGTCGAAGGCAAGCGTCGATTTACCCGAGCCCGAGACGCCGGTCACTACCGTGAAACGGTCGCGCGGCAGCTCGACGTCGATGTTCTTCAGATTGTGCTCGCGCGCCTTGTGGATGCGGATTGCATGGCCCAGGTATTTGCCTGAGGGCTCGGCGGCGCGCGGCGGGCCGTCGCGCGCTGGAGCGGCGGGCCGGCCGAGCTGCTCCGCGTACCCGGCGAGGGCGCGTCCGGTATGCGACGCGGGATGCTTTTTCACCTGCTCAGGCGTGCCGCAGCAGACCAGTTCACCGCCCGCATCGCCGCCCTCCGGGCCGAGGTCGATGATCCAGTCGGCCGCGCCGATCACGTCGAGGTTGTGTTCGATCACGACGAGCGAATCCCCGGCGGCGATCAGCTGGCGGAGCGCGGCGAGGAGTTTCGCGATGTCGTCGAAATGCAGGCCGGTGGTCGGCTCGTCGAACAGGAACAGCTTGCGGGCGGATCCGCCTTTGACCTCGACAAGGTGGCCGGCGAGCTTCAGGCGCTGCGCTTCGCCGCCCGAGAGCGTGGGCACCGGCTGGCCGAGGCGCAGGTATTCGAGGCCCACGTCGGCCAGCGGCGCGAGCGCCCGGCGCACGTCAGCGTGCGCCGAAAAAAACGTCAGCGCCTCCGATACGGTCATGTCGAGCACGTCGGCGATCGAACGTCCTTCTAGCTTCGCGTCGAGCACCTCGATGCGGAAACGCCGGCCGTCGCAATCCGGGCAGCGCAGGTACACGTCGGAGAGGAACTGCATTTCGACGTGCTCGAATCCGTTGCCGCGGCAGGCCGGGCAGCGGCCGTTGCCGGAATTGAAACTGAAGGTTCCGGCGGTATACGCGCGCTCCTTCGCCACGGGCGAGCGCGCATACAGCGCGCGGATCGCGTCCCACGCGCCGACGTAGCTCGCGGGATTGGAGCGCGTGGTGCGGCCGATCGGCGTCTGGTCCACCATCACCACTTCGCCGAGCGCCTCGTGGCCGCGCATCGCGCGGTGCGCGCCGGCGGTTTCGGCGGGTTTGCCCTTCGCTTTGCGCAGGGCGGCGTAGAGCACGTCCTGGATCAAAGTGGATTTGCCCGAGCCCGATACGCCCGTGATGCACACCAATGCGCCGAGCGGAATCGAGACGTCGATGTTCTTCAGGTTGTGTTCAGATGCGCCGAGGATTTCCAACGATTGAGTCGTCCCCGCGGAGGCGGGGACCCAGCCTGGGCTCCCGCTCCCCGATTCAGGCACTCGGGGGTAGGCTTCGCGGGAGCGACGATCGACGTGTTTTCTACCCGACAAATAATCTGCCGTCAGCGTGCGCGCATCGCGCAGTTCCCCAGGCGTACCGAAGAACACCACCTCGCCGCCGCGTTCGCCCGGCCCGGGGCCCATGTCGAGGATGCGATCGGCGGCGAACATGATCTGCGGGTCATGCTCGACCACCACCAGGGAGTTGCCCGCATCGCGCAGATTTCGCATCACCTCGATCACGCGGCCCATGTCGCGCGGATGCAGGCCGATCGAGGGTTCGTCGAGCACGAACAGCGTATTCACGAGAGAGGTGCCGAGCGCGGTGGTGAGATTGATCCTCTGCACCTCGCCGCCTGAGAGCGTGCGCGACTGCCGGTCGAGCGTGAGGTAGCCGAGGCCCACCTCGCACAGGTAGCCGAGCCGCGCGCGCAACTCGTGCATCAGCAGTTCGGTGGCTTCGTCCATCGGCGCAGGCAGCCGGAGCGCCTCGATGAATCCGCGCGCGCGATCGATCGGCAGCAGCATCAGCTGGTGCACCGTGAGCCCGGGTTGGCCCAGCTTCCAGAGCAGCGCCTCGGGCTTCAGCCGCGCTCCGCCGCAGGCCGCGCAGGGCGTGTACGCGCGGTATCTGGAGAGCAGCACGCGAATGTGCATCTTGTAGGCCTTGCTCTCCAGCCAGATGAAGAAATGCTTGATGCCGTACCACTGCTTGTTCCACTTTCCTTTCCATTCCGGCTCGCCTTCGATCACCCAGCGTCGCTCGTCTTCGGAGAGCTCGCGCCAGGGCGTGTCGAGCGGAATGTCGAACCGCGGCGCGAACTTGAGCAGGTCACGCTGGCATTCGTTGAACGACTTGGTCTGCCAGGGCTTCACCGCGCCATCGCGCAGCGTCTTGGACTCGTCTGGAACCACCAGGCCGTAATCCACCCCGATCACGCGCCCGAAGCCGCGGCAGGTTTCGCACGCGCCGATCGGTGAATTGAACGAAAACAGGCTGGGCATCGGATCCGGGTAATGGATATCGCACTCGGCGCAGTGCAGGTCCGAGGAGTATCGCCAGGTCTCGCGCGTCGCGCCGGCGTCATCGAGCGCATGGACATTGACTCGCCCCTGTCCGACCCGCAGCGCCGCTTCCAGCGCTTCCATCACGCGCGCGCGCTCCGCGCCGGAGAAGCGCAGCCGGTCCTGTACCACGTCGAGACGGTCGCCATGCCGGGCGTGGATGCGCGTATAGCCCTGGCGCCCGAGCAGCTGCGTGATCTCGGCCTCGGAGAAGTTCTTCGGCACCGCCACCGGAAAGGTGATCACCAGGCGCGGGTCGCCCGCCGCCTGCGCGCGCCTCGCGAGCAACGCGTGGATCGATTCAGGCGTGTCGCGGGTGACTTCCCGGCCGCAGCCGCGGCAGTAGAGCTTCGCGACCCGCGCGTACATCAGCTTGAGGTGGTCGTTCAGCTCGGTCATCGTGCCGACGGTCGAGCGCGAGGTGCGCACCGGGTTGGTCTGGTCGATGGCGATTGCCGGCGGAATGCCCTCGACCGCGTCCACCTGCGGTTTGTCCATGCGGTCGAGGAACTGTCGCGCATAGGGAGAGAAGGTCTCGACGTAGCGCCGCTGCCCCTCGGCATAGAGCGTGTCGAAGACGAGCGAGGACTTTCCGGAGCCCGAGACGCCGGTCACGACGACCAGCTCCCCGGTCGGGATCTCGAGCGTCAGGTTCTTGAGGTTGTTCTGGCGCGCGCCGCGTATGCGGATCGCTTCCTGCAGCGTGGTGCCGATGGGATCATTCATGCGCAGCGAGGCGCCATTATGCGGCATCCCCACTCCAGCCCAATGTAGCCGAGGCGCGCGGGTGCCAAACGGACTATAGTGGATGCAGACCCCTGCGATAAGAACCCGGCGTGCGCTGCTTGCCTGTCCTATTGGTCTTCGGATCCGTCTGCACGCTCGCCGCGCCGGCACCCGTCGTGCTGCTGACGCTCGACGGCGCGGTCGGCCCCGCCACGGCCGACTATGTGCGCCGCGGCCTCGACAACGCCGCGAAGCAGGGCGCGCAACTGGTCGTGCTGCAGATGGACACGCCGGGCGGCCTCGACACCTCGATGCGCGCCATCATCAAGGACATTCTTGCCGCACCGATGCCGGTGGTGTCGTTCGTCGCGCCACGGGGAGCGCGAGCCGCGAGCGCGGGCACCTACATCCTGTACGCGAGCCACATTGCCGCGATGGCGCCCGCAACCAATATCGGCGCGGCGACCCCCATCGAAATCGGCATCGGCGGCTCGACCGAGAAGGGCCGCCCCGACGATGGCAAGGCCGGCGGGAAAGGCACGCCGGCGGAAACGGACAGGGTCCTTCCCGATGCGCACATGCGCAAAGCGGTGCAGGACGCCGCTGCCTATATCCGCGGTCTTGCGCAATTGCGCGGCCGCAACTCCGAATGGGCCGAACGCGCCGTACGCGAGGCGGTGAGCCTGTCGGCGGCGGAGGCGCTCAAGCTCAAAGTGATCGACCTGGTCGCCGATGACGTCGGCCAGCTGCTCGAACGCCTCGACGGCCGCAAGCTCGAGCTCCAGGGCAGGGTTCAAGTGCTCGCCACGGCGGGGGTTGCCGTCACCCCGTTCGAGCCCGATTGGCGCACGCGTTCCCTGAGCATCATCACCAATCCGACCATCGCTTACCTGCTGGTGCTGCTCGGCATTTATGCGGTTCTGTTCGAGTTCTCGAATCCCGGGCTGGCGCTGCCTGGCGTGGTCGGCGTCATCGCGCTGGTCATCGGCATGTACGCGCTGCAGCTCCTGCCGGTCAATTATTCCGGTCTTGCGCTCATCCTGCTTGGCATCGCGTTCATGATCGCCGAAGTGTTCCTGCCGTCCTACGGGTCGCTCGGCATCGGCGGCGTGATTGCGTTTATCATCGGCTCGGTGATCCTGATCGACACTGATCTGCCCGGCTTCGGTGTGCCCATCGCGCTCGTGGTCGGCGTTGCCGCGGCAAGCGCCGCATTTCTGATCGCAGTGGCCGCAATGGCGCTCAGGGCGCGTCGACGCCCCGTGGTGAGCGGCCGGGAACTGCTGCTCGGCAGCCCGGGCGAAGTGCTCGAGGACTTCGTGAACGAAGGCTGGGTGCGGGTGCAGGGCGAGAACTGGCGCGTGAAAAGCGTTGCGCCTTTGAAAGCGGGTCAGCGCGTGCACGTCGCCGGCATCGACGGCCTCGTGCTCGAGGTGCGCCCGGACACGAAACAAATGAACGGAGCGCAGCCATGATTTCCTATTTCGGCCTCGGCGTAGTGATCATTGTCGTCGTTCTCGTGACGTGGGCGCTGCGCATCCTGCGTGAATACGAGCGCGGCGTGGTGTTCCAGCTCGGACGCTTCTGGAAGGTGAAAGGCCCGGGCCTCTTCGTGCTGATCCCGATGATCCAGCAGATGGTGAAAATGGATCTGCGCACCGTGGTGCTCGACGTGCCGCCGCAGGACGTCATCACGCGCGACAACGTCTCGGTCAAGGTGAACGCGGTGGTGTACTTCCGCGTCATCGATCCACAGAAAGCGGTGATCCAGGTGGCCGACTTCCTCAACGCCACCAGCCAGCTCGCGCAGACCACCCTGCGCGCGGTACTCGGCAAGCACGAACTCGATCAGCTGCTGTCTGACCGCGAGAAGCTGAATCTCGACATCCAGAAGACGCTCGACTCCCAGACTGACGTCTGGGGAATCAAGGTCTCGACCGTGGAGATCAAGGACGTGGATCTGAACGAGACCATGGTGCGTGCCATCGCCCGCCAGGCCGAGGCGGAACGCGAGCGGCGCGCCAAGGTGATCCACGCCGAGGGCGAGTTGCAGGCCGCAGAGAAGCTGCTTCAAGCAGCGCAAACGCTGTCGCGGCAGCCAGAGGCGATGCAGCTGCGCTATCTCCAGACGCTCAGCAACATCGCGAGCGACAAGTCCTCGACGATCATTTTTCCCGTGCCAATGGACCTGATCTCGCCGCTGCTCGAGGCGATGAAGAGACGCGGCTCCTGAGTGGTGTTCAATGGAAGGCGCGCAGGACGTTCACATAACTTTACCTGACAGAGAAACGCCGGTAACCCCGCTCCCGCAGACTGCACTCACCGGGCACACCGCCCGCAACTGAAAAAAGGAACTGCGATGAGCGATATCACAACCTCCAATCCGTTCAATTTCCGTCGTGGCGGAATCGGCCTGCTGGCCTTCGCTCTGATGGCCGGCGGCGCCCTCGTCTACGCGGCTGGATCCCATGCGCACGGCGCTATGGGCGGGCAGCGCGGCTTCATGTCCGGGCCGCTCGATCCGGCCGCGATGGACAAGCACGCCGAACGCATGGTCGAGCACTTCGCCAAACGGGTTAACGCGACCCCCGAGCAGCGCGAGAAGCTGACGGCAATCGCGAAAGGCGTTGCGAGAGACCTCGCGCCGCTGCGCGAGAAGGCGCGCAATGCGCGCAGGAGCGGAGTCGAGTTGTTGAAGAGCCCGACCATCGATCGTACGGCGCTGGAAAAATTGCGCGTCGAGCAGCTGCAATTGGCCGATGCCACGACCCGGCGCATGACGCAGGCGCTTGCGGATGCCGCTGAAGTGCTCACGCCCGAGCAGCGGGCAAAGCTTGCCGAGCGCTTCGAGAAGCGCATGGGGCGCAGGCAGCACGGTTAAACTTCCCGCGTGGCAGCGCGCGTACTTCTGATCGAGGACGATGCCCGCCTCGCCGTGATGGTTTCGGAATATCTCGGCGAGGCGGGATTTCGCGTTACGCATGCGGGCAATGGCAGGACCGGAATCGAGATGGCCGCACGCGAGCCTTTCGACGTGCTGGTGCTCGACCTGATGCTGCCGGACATCGACGGCCTCGAAGTCTGTCGCGCCGTACGCGCCAGGTTCGATGTGCCGATCCTGATGCTCACCGCGCGGGGCGATGCGATGGACCGCATCGTGGGCCTGGAGATGGGCGCCGACGATTACCTGCCCAAGCCGTTCGAGCCGCGCGAGCTGCTGGCGCGGCTGCGCGCCATCCTGCGGCGAAACAGGAGCGCAGGTGCGGGGATCGCGGCGGCGGGAGACGCGGGGGCAGCGAAGCTGCTGCGCTTCGGCCGTCTCGAGATCGACCGCGATGCGAGAACAGCGAGTGTCGGTGGCGCCGTGAAGGCGCTGACTTCGTATCAGTTCGCGCTGCTGGTCGCACTGGCGGAACACGCCGGCAGGGTGCTGTCGCGCGAAGTGCTGATGGACCTGCTCCAGGGCGAGCCGCTGGAGGCCTTCGATCGGTCCATCGACGTGCATGTCTCGCGCCTGCGCGCGGCGATCGAGGACGACCCGAAGAAACCGCGCCGCATCCTTACGGTACGCGGCGCGGGCTATGTGTTCGCCAGGGCGCAGGACTGATGCGCAGGCTCTACCTGCGCATCTACTTTGCGGTTCTCGCGAGCCTCGCCGCGTTCGCGCTCGCCGCCGGCTTCATGTGGCGCAGCTTCGGCGATTTCGGCCCGGCCTCCCACGCCGGCGAGCTGGCGGCGCAGTTCGCGCAGAACATCCTGCCCGAAACGAATGCACCGACGAGCGAGCAGCAGGCGGCGCTCGAGAAGCTCGCGCGCAACCTGCGCGCCGATGCCTCGTTGTTTTCGGCTGACCTCTCTCGCCTCGCGTCCGTCGGCGGCGAGATGCCTGCGCCGGAGGATGGCGAGGAGGGCGCCGGCTGGGTGCGCCGCGGGAGCGGACGGCCCGTGTGGACGCTGCATCTGCCGGACGGACGCTGGCTGGTGGCGCGCGCGATTCGCGAACCGCCCGAACGCCGCCATCCGGCCTGGAGGCTGTTCTTCATGCTCGCGGTGATTGCGCTGGCGGTCGGTGTCGGCGCATATCCGGTGGTGCGCCGGCTTACGCGCCGGCTGGAGAATCTGCAGCGCGGAGTGGAATCGCTCGGAGCGGGCGACCTGTCCGCCCGCGTCAAGGTCGAGGGCCGCGACGAGATCGCGCGGCTGGGCGAGAGCTTCAATCGGGCAGCCGCGCGCATCGAGGAACTGGTCGGCGCGCACAAGCTGCTGCTGGCCAATGCCTCGCACGAACTGCGCACGCCGCTGACGCGCATCCGCATGGGCGTGGAAATGATGAAGGAGCAGGCCGACCCGCGGCGCAAGGCCGAACTCGAGCAGGACATCGCCGAACTGGACCAGCTGATCGACGAGATCCTGCTCGCAAGCCGCCTCGATGCGCTGAATGCCGGCGAAGCGCGCGAGGAAGTCGACCTGCTTGCGCTGGCGGCGGAGGAGTGCGCGCGCTACGAGCAATGCACGCTCGACGGCGATTCGGTCACGTTGCGTGGCGAGCCCCGCTTGCTGCGCCGGATGGTCCGCAATCTGCTGGAGAACGCGCGGCGCCATGGCGCGCCACCCATCGAGGTGTCGGTCAGGCGCGTAGAGGGTGAGGCCGAGTTGCGGGTTCGCGATGCGGGTCCAGGCGTTCCGGAGGCCGAACGGGAAAAGGTGTTCGAGCCGTTTTACCGATACGCCGGCAGCAGCAGCGTGGGTGCAGGCCTGGGACTCGCCTTGGTGCGACGAATTGCGCGCCGCCACGGCGGCGAAGTGCGCGCGGTCGCGGATGGGTTTCGCGTCACGCTTTCAGCGGGCTGACAGACGTGCGCAGGACAATTCGCCGGGACACCGGTGTCAGGTCGGCTCCCCGCCCTGCTCGGGGTTGCCCGTCGATCCTGCGACAAGGATGTTGCGGATTCGGGCGCCGCAGTTTTCACACTTCACCAGCCCGGAAGGGTATAGGTTGAAATGACCGCCATCGCAGCGCATGCAGTAGTAGGGGGCCTCCGTGTCGGGCGCCGGAGCGCGGCTCCGCACAGCCTTTCGGGGCTTGCGGAAATCTGACAGATGAACGACTTGTCCCATTGTTGCCTCCCTATCTCGCTATCTCGCTGTGCCAACACAAGCAAGGATCGTTCCCATCGTGCGCGTCGCCGGCGCGACGCAGTTCGCGCGATCACGAATTCTTGCAATTGTCAGCTCGCCGCAACGCAGGTCGCAACGGCCAACGCCGGCATCCGGCAGGTCGTAGAACAGGTGCAGCGGAAGTCGGTCTTAAGAATCGACCGGTTGTGAAGCAGCGGCGGAAGCTGGCGCAGCTTCAGCGATTCCGGGAGTGATGGCTGGTGTAATCTTCGCCAAAGGACCCAGCATGATTGCCCGCAACGTATACCGCGAAGACCACGAGATGTTCCGCTCGAGCGTGCGCCGCTTTCTCGAGCGCGAATGCGTGCCGCGCCAGGCAGCGTGGGACAAGGCAGGGCAGGTGGACCGCGAAACCTGGCTGAAGGCCGGCAAGGAAGGGCTGCTGTGCCTGTCGCTGCCCGTCGAGTACGGCGGCGCCGGCGGCGATTTCGGCCATTGTGCGGTGCTGATCGAGGAGATTGCCTACGCGAACGTGAGCGGCATCGGGTTTCCGCTGCACTCCGACATCATCGCGCCCTACATCCACCGCCTGGGGAGCGAAGAGCAGAAGCGGCATTGGCTGCCGAAGGCAGCGAAGGGCGAGGTGATCCTCGCGATCGCGATGAGCGAGCCCGGCGCGGGCAGCGACCTCAAGGCGGTGCGCACCACTGCCAAGCGCGACGGCGGCGAGTACGTGATCAACGGCAGCAAGACCTTCATCTCGCACGGCCTCACCTGCGACCTGGTGGTGGTGGTCGCAAAGACCGATCCGGCCGCCGGCGCCAAGGGCGTAAGCCTGATCCTGGTTGAAGCCGACCGCGCGGGCTTTCGCAGGGGCCGCAAGTTGGACAAGATCGGCCAGGACGCTGCGGACACTGCGGAGATGTTCTTCGACGAAGTGCGCGTGCCGGCGGCGAACCTGCTCGGCGAGGAGGGCAAGGGCTTCGCCTACCTGATGCAGGAACTCGCGCAGGAGCGCTTTGTGATTGCGCTCGGGGCGGCGGCCAAGATGGAGGCGATGTTCGAGGCGACGCTGCGCTACGTGAAGGAGCGCAAGGTGTTCGGCCAGACGGTGTTCGATTTCCAGAACACCAAGTTCAAGCTGGCAGACGTGAAGGCCAGGACGATCGCGGTGCGCCTGATGGTGGACCACTACCTCGGCGAGCACATGCGGCGCAAACTCACGCTGGACGAGGCGGCGATCGTCAAGCTCTATTCCACGGAAACCATGTGCGCCGCATTGGACGAGATGCTCCAGCTCTACGGCGGCTACGGCTACATGATGGAATACCCGATCGCGCGAGCCTTCGTGGATGCGCGCGTCTCCCGCATTTACGGCGGCACCAGCGAAGTGATGCGAGATCTGATCTCGCGCACCCTCTGAAGCGGATTCAGAGTCCGGCGCCGGGCCCGCGGTAGATGCAGGACTGCCCGAGCGAATCGCGGCGCACCCTGACGCTGGCGAGCTGCGCGATGCGCGCGGCCACCTTCTCCCAGATCCAGATGCTCAGCCGCTCCAGACTGGGCTGCTCGAGCCCGTCGATCTCGTTCAGCACCTGGTGGTCGAGCAGCGCGCGCACGGCGCTGCAGACCGATTCGAGCTGCGAGAACTCCATCGCAAACCCGGTGTGCGGGTCCGGCGTGCCGCGCACGGCGACCTCGACCTGGAACGAGTGCCCATGCAGCCGCCGGTTCGGGTGTCCCTGCGGAAACGCATCGAAGCGGTGCGCCGCATCGAAGCCGAAGGCGAACGTCAGTTCGACGGCGGGTGCAATCACGGTATTCCCAGCAGCTTGTGGGTCTGCAGGCTCAATCGCCAGCGCGGATGCGCCATGCAGTAATCGATCGCGAGGCGGGTATTTTCGTCGCGCGACGGACCATCCATCGGCTGCAGGAAGAAATGGCGGAACGCGAGCATCGCGAAGCGCTCCGGCTCGGCGCCGTCCTGGGGATACACCAGCTTCAACTCGTCGCCCTTGCTGACCGCAAGAGTCGCGGCCGCCTTCGGACTGACGCAAATCCAGTCGACTCCCGCAGGGACCGCAAGCGTGCCGTTGGTTTCGATCGCTACGCGAAAGCCGCGCTGATGGATTGCGTCGACGAGTTCCGGGCCGAGCTGCAACGTCGGCTCGCCGCCGGTGCACACGACAAAGCGGTGCGCATGCGAACCGGCGGGCCAGGCGGCCTCGATCGCGCCCGCGAGCGAGTCGGCGGTCTCGAACTGCCCGCCACCGGGTCCGCCGGTGCCGACGAAATCGGTGTCACAGAAGCGGCACACGGCGCTCGTGCGGTCGGATTCGCGGCCCGACCAGAGGTTGCAGCCGGCAAAACGGCAGAACACCGCCGGCGTGCCGGTGTTCGCGCCTTCGCCCTGCAGCGTGAAGAAGATTTCCTTGACTGAGTAAGTCACAGCGCACGGATTATAGATTCGAGATTATGCGCCCCCGCGGTATTATCTCTGTCAGCGATGGCCCAATACGTCTACCGGATGCGACGGGTGAGCAAGCTGGTGCCGCCGCAGCGCTCGATCCTCAAGAACATCACGCTCGGGTTCTATCCGGGGGCGAAGATCGGCGTGCTGGGCCTGAACGGCTCGGGCAAGTCCACGCTGCTGAAGATCATGGCCGGCGTGGACACCAACTTCGACGGCGATGCCACGCCGATGCCCGGCATCAAGATCGGTTTCCTCGAACAGGAGCCGCAGCTCGATCCGACCAAGACCGTTCGCGGCAATGTCGAGGAGGGCCTCGGCGAGGCGGTGGCTGCCAAGAAGCGGCTCGACGAAGTGTACGCCGCGTACTCCGAGCCGGACGCTGATTTCGACAAGCTCGCGGAAGAGCAGGCGAAGCTCGAGGCGCTGGTCAACGCGGGCGGTGCCGATCTCGAGCGCAGGCTCGAGATCGCCGCCGACGCGCTGCGCCTGCCACCGTGGGACATGGACGTGACCAAGCTCTCCGGCGGCGAGCGGCGCCGCGTGGCGCTGTGCCGCCTGCTCCTTTCAGAGCCCGACATGCTGCTGCTGGACGAGCCCACCAACCATCTCGATGCGCTCTCGGTGCAGTGGCTCGAGCAGTTCCTCGAGCGCTATCCGGGCACCGTGGTCGCAGTCACGCACGATCGCTACTTCCTCGACAACGTCGCGGGCTGGATTCTGGAACTGGATCGCGGCAAGGGCATTCCCTGGGAAGGCAACTATTCGTCCTGGCTCGAGCAGAAGGAAAAGCGCCTCGAGGTCGAGGAAAAGCAGGAGGCCGGACGCATCAAGGCGATGCAGCTCGAACTCGAATGGGTGCGCGCCAATCCGAAGGCGCGCCAGGCGAAGTCCAAGGCGCGCCTTTCCCGCTTCAAGGAACTCGAATCGGCCGACTTCCAGAAGAGGAACGAGACCAACGAGATCTACATCCCGCCGGGTCCGCACCTAGGCGATCTGGTGGTCGAGGCGGCGGGCCTGAAGAAGTCGTTCGGCGACAAGCTGCTGTTCGAAAACCTGTCATTCCTGCTGCCTCCGGGCGGGATCGTCGGCGTGATCGGCCCGAACGGCGCGGGCAAGACCACGCTGTTCCGGCTGATCACGCACCAGGACAAGCCGGATGCCGGCACGCTGCGCATCGGCGACACGGTGAAGCTCGCCTACGTGGACCAGAGCCGCGATTCGCTCGATGAGAAGAAGTCGGTATGGGAGGAGATCTCCGGCGGCAGCGACAACATCGTGGTGGGCGAGTACTCCACGCCGAGCCGCGGCTACGTCGCGCGCTTCAACTTCCGCGGCGCCGACCAGCAAAAGCGGGTGGGCGAACTCTCCGGCGGCGAGCGCAACCGGGTTCACCTGGCGAAGCTGCTGAAGAGCGGATCGAACGTGCTGCTGCTCGATGAGCCGACCAACGACCTCGACGTCGATACGTTGCGCGCGCTCGAAGAGGCGCTGCTCGATTTCCCCGGTTGCGCGGTGGTGATCTCGCACGACCGCTGGTTCCTCGACCGCATCGCCACCCACATCCTGGCGTTCGAGGGCGACAGCAGTGCGGTGTGGTTCGAGGGCAACTACGCCGACTACCTCGCGGACCGCAGGAAGCGCCTTGGCCAGGACGCCGACAAGCCGCACCGGATCAGGTACAAGCCGCTGACAACCTAGTGCGGCATCCCCGCCCACGATCCCGCCTGCGCTCGCCGCCGATGCCGATATGACCGCAAGCCTGCCGTTCTATGCTGCCGCCGATATCCACCGCGTGCTCGACTACGTTTCTCTCGTCGAGGCTTTGAGGCGCGCGTTTTCGCAGGGCGCCGACGCTCCGGTGCGTTACAGCCATGCCGTCGGGCCCGCCGATTCCGGAAATGTGCTGTTGCTGATGCCCGCGTGGCGCGCCGGTGAAGCGATCGGCGTGAAGATCGTCACCGTGTTCCCGGGCAATCAACAGCGCGGTGTGGCCACTGTGGGGGCGAGCTACCTGCTGCTCGACGGGGCAACCGGGCATCCGGTCGCGGTGCTCGAGGGCGAGGCGCTCACTTTGCGGCGTACCGGCGCGGCGTCGGCGCTCGCCTCGAGCTTTCTTTCGCGGCCCGATTCGCGCGTGCTGCTCGTCGTCGGCGCAGGTCACCTCGCGCCTTACATGGCCGCAGCCCACTGCGCGCTGCGTCCGATCGAGCGTGTGCTGGTGTGGGGGCGCCGTCCGGGACGCGCGGCGTCGCTCGCGGCGCAACTGCGCAGCGCCGGCGTTCCGGCGGAACCCGCCGCCGAGCTCCACCGGGCGGTGAGCGAGGCCGATATCGTGACCTGTGCGACGACTTCGACCGAGCCGCTGGTGAAAGCGGGCGCGGTTCGGCCGGGCACCCACATCGATCTGGTCGGGGGCTTCACCCCGCACATGCGCGAAGCCGACGACGCTTTGGTGGCGCGTGCCACGCTGTTCGTCGATACCTTCGCCGGCGCGCTCAAGGAGGCGGGCGATCTGTTGCAACCGATGGATCGCGGGGTGATCGGGCGCGACGCGGTGGTCGCCGATCTCGCGATGCTTGTCCGCGGCGCTCATCCCGGGCGCACGACGCCGGAGGAGGTCACGCTGTTCAAGTCGGTCGGTGCCGCGCTCGAGGACCTCGCCGCGGCGCGGCTGGCCATCGAAAAACTCTGAGGAGAATGGCTTTGCGGATCTGCATTTTCGGGGCAGGCGCGGTCGGCGGACATTTCGCAGCGCAGCTCGCCGCTTCCGGCCATGAGGTTTCCCTGGTCGCACGCGGTGCGCAGCTGGAAGCGATTCGCCGCAACGGCGTGATACTGCTGAAGGGCGAGCGACGCATCACGTCAAAGGTGCGCGCGAGCGCGGACGCGCATGACCTCGGTCCCCAGGACTTCGTTCTGGTCACGCTCAAGGCAACGGGGCTCGCTGCGTTTGCCGACGGGGTCGCGCCGCTGCTGGGACTGCAGACAGCGGTCGTGTTCGCGCAGAACGGAATTCCGTGGTGGTACGCACAAGGGCTCGCCGCGTCGCGCCCGGCGCCTCCAGATCTGTCGCAGCTCGACCCGGGCGCAGCGCTTGCGCGCGCGATCGACCCCGACCGTGTGATCGGCGCGGTGGTGTATTCGGCCAACGAAGTGGCCGAGCCCGGCGTGGTGCGCAACACCGCGCCGGGGCGCAACATGCTGGTGCTGGGCGAGCTGGACGGACGCGCGTCGGACCGAGTCTCCAACCTGAGTGGGGCGCTCGAGCGCTCGGAAATCCAGGCGCCGATCGAAACGGACATTCGCCGCACGGTCTGGGCGAAGCTGCTGCTCAACGTGGGCAGTTCCTCGATCGGGGTGGTGACGGAGGAGGGGATACGCGAGACGCTTGCCGATCCCGCGCTGCGGCAGCTGCGCGAGCGCATGCGCGCCGAAGGCCTCGCGATCGCCGCGGCGCATGGCGTCAGCGTGGAGGGCGCGCCGCTGCCGCCGCCGCACAAGGACGGCGGGCCGCAGCACAAGACTTCGATGCTGCAGGACTACGAGCTGGGGCGGCCGATGGAAATCGACGCGATCCTGATGGCGCCGCTGTGGTTCGCGCGCAGCGCGAACGTCCCGGCGCCGGTGCTGGAAGCCGTGGTCGCGCTCGCTGCGCACAAGGCGGCGGCGAAGGGGCTTTACGGCTAGGGGAGTACGATCCGAGCAATACTGAGGTACAGAATACTGCATCGGAATAGCGTAGCGTTGCGATACCAGCCAGATAGCGAGGTCAAGATGCAGATTTCTTCAACAGATGTCGTTCAGCGCCTGCGCGCCGCCGATCACCTGCGCAATCTGCACGACCTCACGCGCGCGGCGAGCGAGGTTGCGGCGGGCAAGGCAATCTCGGCGGCGGCCTTTCGCAAGCGGACCGCAATCCAGGTTGCGGGCATTGCACAGGACCGGGTCGCCGCGCCGAGCAAGAAAGCAGTAAAGCGCAAGACCCGGTATTGACGCGATGCCACACAGCGCGAAACTGTTCCTGGCCTTAGGCAGCATTGCTGCGCTTGCCGCAGTATTGATAGGCGCTTTCGGCGCGCACGGGCTCAAGGAGAGAATCGCGCCGGATCTCCTGCCCGTGTACAAGACCGGGGTCGAATATCACTTCTATCATGCGCTCGGCCTGATCCTCGTCGGATTGGCCGCTTTCCACCTGCCCGAATCGGGTTATCTCAAAGGCGCGGGCTGGGCGATGTTGATTGGCATCGTGCTGTTCTCGGGCAGCCTGTACGTGCTCGCGCTCACCGGCCTGCGCTGGTTCGGCGCGATCACGCCGGTGGGAGGCATCGCCTTCATCGTCGCCTGGGGGTTGTTTGCCGCCGCCGTGGTCAAAGCGCCCTAGTAGAATTCGTCCATGAAGCGCTTCCTTCTCGTGTTGCTTGCCACCTTGTTCGCCGTGCCTGCGATGGCGCAGTCCTGGCCCGCCGCCGGCCCGATCACGGTTGTGATGGGCTTCCCCGCCGGCTCCGGATTGGACATCGTGCTTCGGACGATGCAGGAATCGATGCAGCAATCGCTTGGCGTGAAGATCGTCGCCGACTACCGCACGGGCGCAGGCGGCAACCTCGCCTCCGAAGCGGTTGCGCGGAGCAAACCGGACGGCTACACGATCCTGCTCGGGACCGCGGCGACGCACGGAGTCAACGCTGCGTTGTACAAGCGTCTGACGTTTGATGTGGAAAATGACTTCACGCCGATCGCGCCGCTCGTCGACGTCTCCAACGTGCTGACGGTCAACCCCGAGATCATCGACGTGAAGACGGTGAGGGAGTTCATCGACAAGGTCAAGGCCAATCCGGGAAAATACAACTATGCCTCGACCGGCAACGGCACCGGCACCCACCTCGCGTTCGCCGAATTCAACGCCAGGGCCGGACTCGACATGGTGCATGTGCCCTACAAGGGCGGCCCGGAGGCGCTCACGGCGGTCGTCAAGGGCGACGTGTGCTGCATCTTCAACCAGGTGCAGTCGGTTCTCGGGCAGTGGCGCGCCGGCAAGGTGCGCCTGCTCGGCGTGACGACCAAGACGCGCGTCGGCGCGGTGCCTGACGTGCCGACGATTTCGGAGGCGGGCGTGCCGGGCTACGAGAACTACATCTGGTTCGGCCTGTTCGGCCCGAAAGGGATGGATCCGCAGATCGTTGCGGCGATCAATGGCGCGGTGAAGAAGGCGCTGGAAACGCCGGCCGTGCGCCAACGTTTCCTCGACCTGGGCAACACGCCGCGCTACGAGACGCCGGAACAGTTTCGCGCGACGGTGAAAGCCGACCGCGCGAAGTGGGCAGCCGTGGTCAGGGATTCCGGCGCGACGATCGACTAGCAAGCCTCGTCAGCGCCGCTCCGTCGGCACGTAGTACGGCGTCTGCGCGAGTTCGTCCTCGGCATGCGCGAGCAGCGCGTCCCAATGGCGGTCCGCGTCGGCGACGAACAGGTCGCGCACGATCGCATCGACGAGGCGGTTGGCTCCGATCGCGATGCCGGGGATGTCTCCGGCCAGCGCGCCGTGGCTCATCGTGCAGCCCCAGTTGTACACGTGCACGTTGCGCAACCCGGGCGCGGCGCGGTGTGTGCGCTCGCGCAGCTCGAAGCCCTCGCCCAGGTACGGGAAGCGCGCCGCTTCCGGATGCGCGCGGGCCTCCTCGGCAGACACCCGGTCGGCCCACACGCTGGCGCTCTTGCTGAAGGCGGCTATTTCGGGCCGATCCATCAGATTGACGTCGAAGCCGGTCGCAACGATGGCCGCGTCGAAGCGATGCGTGCCGCGCGGCGTGGTCACCGTGACGCCGGATGCGTCCGGGGCGAGATCGGTCCAGGGCTCCGCGAGATGCAGCGCGAATCCGGCGTGCCTGTCGCAGCGCAGCACCGACTCGAACGGTGGCGGCACCTGCTCGGAGAAGATGTAGGCGTAGAAGCGCCAGCGCCGCGCGTCGTCGAGCGCCCCGAAACCTCGCAGGAACCCGGGGAATGCAGTCCACTTCGACTTGTTCACCTGCGGCAGATGGGGTCTGCGCGCGAACAACGCGACCTGCGCGGCACCGGCTTCGAGCGCAGCACCGGCGTTGTCGAATGCCGATGCGCCGGCGCCGAGCACGCCGATGCGTTTGTCCTTCCAGGCCTCGAAGCCGATCTCATCGGCAGAGTGGAATACCCGGGAGCGCGCAGCCGCGGATTCCGCAGTGAACGACGCAAATTCAGGCCAGCGCGGCGCGCCGCTGCCGTCGCGGCCGAGCGCCAGCACCACCTTGCGTGCAAAGATCGTTTCCGCGCCGTGCGGCCCGCGCAAATCCGCCCGCACGAGATCGCCCGCCAGCTGCAGCGCGATGACCGCGGTGCGATTTTCGACCGGCAGATCGAGGACCTTGCGGACCCAGGCGAGGTACTCGGCCCATTGCAGACGCGCAATCTTGCCCAGAGCGTCCCACCCGGCGCGGCCGAACCGCGCCTCGTACCAGGCACGGAAGGTCAATGCCGGAACACCGAGATCGGGGCCGGTCAGGTGCTTCGGTGAGCGCAGCGTGTCCATCCGGGCATAGGTGGTCCACGGGCCTTCGCGTCCGCGCTCGCTCCGCTCGACGATGCGGAAGTTGCGCACCCCCTCGCGCAGCAACCCGAAAGCGGCCGCCTGGCCGCACATGCCGCCGCCAACCACGAGGACGTCGAGCAGCGGTTTGCCGTCGGGGCCTTCCAGGGCTGGCACCCAGTTCGAGGCGGGGAAATTCAGGCGTTCGAGGTCGCGCCTGGCGTCGCGTTCGAGAAAAATCAGCAAGTTCATCGTTCGGATTATCGTGCCAATCCACTACACTCCGGCCTCATGATCGAGGTTTCCTGTTTCTACAGTCTGTCCTCGCCGTGGGCATACTTCGGCGGACCGCGATTGCAGGACATCGTGCGCCGCCATCACGCGAGGCTGTTGCTCAAGCCCTACGACTTCCAGGCGGTGGTCCCCAGGACCGGCGGCGTGCCGCTGCGCACGCGACCCGAGCCGCGCCGGTCCTACCACGCGCTCGAGCTCGATCGCTGGCGCAAACATCTCGGCATGCCGCTGCAACTGACGCCAAAGTACTATCCCGCCGACGGCAAGCCCGACGGCTGGAACAAGCCCGCGGGGTGGATGGTGATTGCGGCGCAGGAAGCGGGGCTGGATGCGCCGCGCCTGTCGCACGCCTTGTTGCGCGCGCTTTGGGCCGACGAACGCAACACATCCGACCCGGCGGTGCGCCGCGAGATCGCGCTCGAGAACGAAATGGATGGCGATGTGCTCACTTCCGCCGAGACGGGTTCGCTTGTCCAGTCGCTCTACCAGCGTTACAGCGGCGAAGCGGAGACGCTCGGGGTTTTCGGCGCGCCGACCTATGTGCTCGAGGGCGAGCGCTTCTGGGGGCAGGACAGGCTCGAATTCCTCGACCGGGCGCTGGACGCGCTGCGCGCGCGGCGGCAGATTCCGCCCGCGTGACCGTTTCCCAATTCTCACGGAGTAACGCATGAAATTCCGCTTTCCAGTGGTGATCATCGACGAAGACTTCCGCTCCGAGAATACGAGCGGCCTGGGCATCCGCGCGCTCGCCAAGGCGATCGAGGGTGAAGGGGTCGAAGTGCTCGGCGCGACCGGTTACAAGGATCTGTCGCAGTTCGCCCAGCAGCAGAGCCGCGCTTCGGCGTTCATCCTGTCGATCGACGACGAGGAATTCACGCCGGGTCCGGAGCTCGATCCGGCGGTGCTCAATCTGCGCAAGTTCATCGAGGAGATCCGCTTCAGGAACGCCGACATCCCGATCTACCTGTACGGCGAGACGCGCACGTCGCGCCACATTCCGAACGACATCCTGCGCGAGCTGCACGGCTTCATCCACATGTTCGAGGACACGCCGGAGTTCGCCGCGCGGCGCATCATCCGCGAGACCAATACCTACCTCGACGGGCTCGCGCCGCCGTTCTTTCGCGCGCTCACGCATTACGCGCAGGACGGCTCTTACTCGTGGCATTGCCCGGGGCATTCGGGCGGGGTGGCGTTCCTGAAGAGTCCGGTCGGCCAGATGTTCCACCAGTTCTTCGGCGAGAATATGCTGCGGGCCGACGTCTGCAACGCGGTCGAGGAGCTCGGCCAGCTGCTCGATCACAGCGGCCCGGTGGGAGCCTCCGAGCGCAACGCGGCGCGCATCTTCAACGCCGACCATTGCTACTTCGTCACCAACGGCACCTCGACCTCGAACAAGATGGTCTGGCACCACACGGTGGCGCGCGACGACGTCGTGGTGGTCGATCGCAACTGCCACGTGTCGATCCTGCATGCGATCACGATGACCGGCGCGATTCCGGTGTTCCTCACTCCCACGCGCAACCACTACGGCATCATCGGTCCGATCGCCGCCGAAGAGTTCCGCCCGGAGAACATCCGCAGGAAAATCGAGGCCAACCCGTTCGCGCGCGAGATGCGCGACAAGAAGCCGCGCATCCTCACCATCACCCAGTCGACCTACGACGGCGTGCTCTACAACGTCGAGATGCTGAAGGAGACGTTGAACGGCAGCATCGACACCCTGCACTTCGACGAGGCGTGGCTGCCGCACGCTGCTTTCCACGATTTCTACAGGAACATGCATGCCATCGGCAAGGACCGGCCGCGCTCCAAGGATGCGCTGATCTTCTCAACCCAGTCGACGCACAAGATTCTTGCCGGGCTCTCGCAGGCCTCGCAGATCCTGGTGCAGGACTCGCAGAGCCGCCGCCTCGACCACGACGTGTTCAACGACGCCTATCTGATGCATACCTCGACCTCGCCGCAATACGCGATCATCGCGTCCTGCGACGTCGCCGCGGCGATGATGGAGCCGCCCGGCGGCACCGCGCTGGTCGAGGAGTCGATCACCGAGGCGCTCGACTTCCGCCGCGCGATGCGCAAGGTCGACGCCGAGTTCGGCCGCGACTGGTGGTTCAAGGTCTGGGGCCCCGAGAAGCTCGCGCCCGAGGGCATGGGCTCGCGCGAGGACTGGATGCTGAAGGCCAACGAGAAATGGCACGGTTTCGGCAACCTCGCGCCCGGTTTCAACATGCTCGACCCGATCAAGGCGACGGTGATCACGCCGGGGCTGGACGTGAGCGGCAGGATCGCCAGGACAGGCATACCGGCGTCGATCGTCACCAAGTACCTCGCCGAGCACGGCGTGATCGTCGAGAAGACCGGGCTGTACTCGTTCTTCATCATGTTCACCATCGGCATCACCAAGGGCCGGTGGAACACGCTGGTGACTGCGCTGCAGCAGTTCAAAGACGACTACGATCGCAACCAGCCGATGTGGCGGGTGCTGCCGGAGTTCGTCGCCAAGCAGCCGCGCTACGAGCGCGTCGGATTGCGCGACCTGTGCGAGCAGATCCACGGCATGTACAAGGCGGCCGACGTCGCGCGCTTGACCACCGAGATGTACCTCTCCGACATGCAGCCGGCGATGAAGCCCTCCGATGCGTTTGCGCGCATTGCCCATCGCGAGATGGATCGGGTCGAGATCGACCATCTGGAGGGCCGCATCACCACGGTGCTGCTCACGCCCTATCCGCCCGGGATTCCGCTGCTGATTCCCGGCGAGCGCTTCAACCGCACCATCGTCCAGTACCTGCAGTTCGCGCGCGCGTTCAACCAGAAGTTCCCGGGATTCGAGACCGACATCCACGGCCTGGTCGAGCTGGGCGAGCCCGGCGGCGCGGTCCCGCGCTACTACGTCGACTGCGTGCGGCAGACCGAAGCGGCGGTGATACCGGTCGCCGCGGCGGCCGGGCGATGATTCGGGTTGCCGGGGACATACCGGACTGTTAATCCGCAGGTCGTAGGTTCGAGCCCTGGTCGGGGAGCCGATCCGAACTGAGAACGTAGGGAAAACGTAGATCGCTCGCGATCTGGCTGAAATTGCGGGTTTAGACAGTCGCCCAAGTCCTCTCGGCAAACTCGATGGCTTCATTTACAGAGGCACCCGTCAGCAATTTGTCAAAGGCAGCTCCTATCTGACGAGCCGCTTCTAAAATTTGCCCAGATTCAGCAGTCATTGCTTTATCTTCAAGGAATGCTTGACGTCTTCACACTCACGGCATGATCTCCCCGCCGTTCGGGTGCAGCAGCTGCCCGCAGTAGTAGCGTGCCTCGTCCGACGCGAGGAACACGTAGGCCGAGGTCATATCCTCCGGGGTGCCCAGGCGCTTGAGTGGCAGGCTCGCGGCGTGCACCTGCTTCATTGAGTCGGAGAGCGGGTCAAAGCCGGTGTCGACCAGACCCGGCGAGACGCCATTCACGAGGATGCCGTGCGGCGCGAGCTCCTTCGCCAGTGAGCGCATGAACACGATCAGGCCGGCCTTGGCCGCCGAATAGGCGCTGTAGTGCTCGCGGCCGATGTAGCCGAGCTGCGAGCAGGTGAAGATCATCCAGCCGCGCCGCTTCGGGATCATGTGCCTCGCCGCCTCGCGCGCCATGAGGAACGCGCCGCGCAGGTGCACCGCTATCATGCGGTCCCAGTCTTCGACGCTCATCTCAGTGATCGCCTGCGCGTGCTGAATGCCGGCATTCGACACCAGGATGTCCAGCTTTCCGAACGCCGCTACGGTATCGCGTAGACAGGCGGCGACGTCCGCCTCGCTGGTGACGTCGCAGCGGAACGCGCGGCCCTTGCGGCCGCGCGCCTCGATTTCGGCGACCAGCGAACGCGCTTCCGGCTCACGCTCGATCCACGCTACCGCCACGTCCGCGCCTTCGTCCGCGTAGGCGAGCGCGATCGCGCGGCCGATGCCAGTGTTACCGCCGGTAACAAGCGCCGATCTGCCGGCCAGCCGTTTCACTGACGTACCTCGCTGAACAGTCGACCCCAGCCTTTTACCAGCGCCGGGTCAATGCCCGCCGCACGCAATGAGGCCCATACCGCGGTGGCGATGGTGTCATAGACCGGAATGCCGAGCTCACGCTCGAGCGGGCCCGCAAGCGTCGCGCCGTCCATGTTGGTGCAGAAGACCATGATCGCGTCCGGCTTCGAGCGCGCCGCCCCGCGCACCATATCGGCAATGGTCTCCGGCTCCACCTCCGAGAACGAGAAATTGACCGACAGTCCAAGGTGCGTTTCGGCGGCGCACTCGAATCCCTCGCGGCCGAAGTTGGCGACGATTCTCTGCTGCACGTCGTCCGTGTAGGGCGTCACCATGCCGAAGCGGCGCACGCCGGTCAGACGGAAAATGTGCTCGATTGCAAGTACAGAAGAGCATGCCGGGATGCCGGTGCGCGCCGTGATCGCGGCGCACAGATCGCGGTCGCGCTGGAAGCCCAGCCATCCGGCCGAGGTGCCGTTCCAGCAGATCGAATGGCAGCGCGCGTCGGCCAGCAGCTCCGCGGCGGCGAGCATCGGCGCATCGTCGAATTGGCCGAGTGCGCCCTGCGACAACGATATCTCCGTGACGTGAAAACGCCCGAAATGCGCACTCACGCCTGGCACGCCCGAAAGCATCGCTGCGCACACCGGCTCGAGCGTGGTGTTGGAGGAAGGGGTCAGCATCCCCAGGAACTTGCGGCCTGCGCGGGTCATCTCTATCCGGATACCCGCGGCAGCCACAGCGCGAGCTCCGGCGCCACCATCAGGATAGCGATGGCAAGCACGTACACCACCATGAATGGAACCACGCCGCGGAACACGTCGGTGATCGGCCCCGGTGTGCCGCGCATGCCCTGAAGCACGTAGAGCACGGTGCCGTCCGGCGGGCTGATCAGCGCGATCTCGACCAGCATGGTGACGATGACGCCGAACCAGATCGGGTCGTAGCCGAGCGCCTTCACCACCGGGAAGATCACCGGGATGGTGGTCACGATCATCGAGAAGCCCTCCATGAACGTGCCCAGCGCGAGGTAGAAGCCGATGATCAGAGACATGATCACCCACGGCGGTACCGGCAGACCGGAGACGAACTTGGCGAGCGCCTGCGGCACGCCGAGGCTGCCGAAGATGAAGTTCAGCACGTAGGCGCCGCACAGGATCAGCCCTACGAACGCCGTCGTATGCGCGGTCGCTTCCGCCGATTCGTTCAGCATGCGCCACGAGAAACGTCCGGACAGCACGGCGAACACGATCGAGGCGACCACGCCCAACGCCGCCGACTCGGTCGGCGTGGCAAGGCCGGTGTAGATCGTGCCGAGCACGATCAGGATCAGGATAGCGGTCGGAATCAGGTCCACGAGGCCGATGAGCTTTACCTTCAGCGGGATCTTTTCCGGTAGCGGCAGCGGATACCGTAGCCCGTGCGCCAGGATTACGAGCGTGAACAGCAGCACCACGAGGATGCTCGGACCCACCGCCGCGAGATAGAGCTGCCCGACGGAGGTCTCGGTGATCAGGCCGTACACGATGAAGGTGATGCCCGGTGGGATCAGGTTGCCGAGTGCGCCGCCGGCGGCGAGCGACCCCAGCACCATGGCGGGCGAATACGCAGTCTGGCGGAAGTACGGCAGCGCCACCGCGCCCATCGTGGCGGCGGTTGCCACGCTCGATCCGGAAATCGCCGAAAACACGCTGCAGGACATGATGTTCGTATGCAGCAATCCGCCGGGTATGCGCTGGAACCACAGGTTGAGCGAGCGGTAGAGCTTGTCCGAGAGCCCCGCCCTTAGCATGATCTCGCCCATCAGCAGGAACAGCGGCACCGCCACCAGCACGAAATTGGTGGTCGGTTGCCAGACCATCTGCCCGATGAAGTCCCAGAACGGCCGGTCCGAGAACGCGAAACCGGCGATGATGCCGAGGATGCCGAGCGCCGCCGCGATGTAGATGCCGGCGGCAAAAAACAGGCAGAACAGCACGATCAACACCGCAATCTGCGCCAGCGGCAGCTGCGCGATCGAGCCGCCGCCCAGCAGCACGGCGACCACCGACACGACCAGCAGCACGACCAGAAAC
>JADGRQ010000060.1 GCA_017880775.1 Burkholderiales bacterium
CGACACGTCGCCAACGGCAGCCACAGGTAATCATCCGAACAATGGGTACGCACGCCGCGCCCCGACGGCGGATGCCACCAGTGCTGGACATCGCCTTCGCGAAACTGGCGCGACGCGCAGCGCAGCAGGTGCTCGCGCACCAACTCCGGCACGGCATGGACCAGCGCCATCACGTCCTGCAATTGGTCGCGGAAGCCAAACGCGCCGCTTGATTGATAGAACGCGTTGCGCGCCCACACCCGGCACGCCAGGATCTGGTACACGAGCCAGCCGTTGGTCAGTACGTCAAGCGACCGGTTCGGCGTTTTTACTTGCACGGCGCCCAGCGTGTGCTGCCAATACTGCTTCACCTTTGCGAGTGCGCCGTGCGCGGCCATGGAGCCGCGCGAACGCCGCACAAGATCACGAGCCGCGTCGGCGTCGTGTTCGGCGCCGAGGCGGAAGACGATCTCGCGTGCCTGCCCATCGGCCAACTCGCACGGAACCTGGATTGCGGTACACGGATCCAGCGCGGCGCCCACCGTGCCGGAAAGCCGAGACTGCGACATCGCAGCCGGATTGCGCAGCGTGCCGTTGCGCCCGAGGAACTCGCCACGATCGCCACAAAAACTGCGGTCCGTAATGTCGTCGACATCGAAGAACGCCGTACGCCCCGCGAAGTCCGTGTTGTAAGCATTGCGCGCGAACAGCGCGCCGCTGTTGGAATCAAGCCCGGTAATCACGTGCATCCGTGTTTTCGCGCGCTCGTCGCCAAGCGCCCATTCCAGGTAGCCGGTGACGGAAAGCCGGCGCGTGCGACCCGAACGATTGCGCAACGTCAACACCGCGAACTTGACCGGTGCGTCGATCGCCACGTACACGCACAGCTCGGAGTCGATGCGGTCCTCGCTGTGTTCGAAAACGCTGTAGCCGAAGCCATGACGCGTGACATACGGCGCCGCGCCGCTCCCCGGTACGCGAGGCAGCAGAGTGGCCGACCAGAAGCGGCCGCTTTCATCGTCGCGCAGGTAATACGCCTCGGTGTTTGCATCGCCGACCGGGTCATTCGACCACGGCGTAAGACGGAACTCATGCGCGTTTTCGCTCCAGGTGTTGGCGCTGCCGCTCTCGGAAATCAGGCTTCCGAACGACGGATTCGCCAGGATATTCACCCACGGTGCAGGCGTCATCTGACCGGGAACGATAGTGATGACGTACTCACACCCATCCGGAGTGAACCCGCCGAGCCCGTTGCGGAAAATCAGGTCGCGCTCAGGTGGCTCGATCGCAGCCGGGGATTCGGGGCCATGGCTGCGCACGGGTGGCAGCGGCGGGATCGAAGTCGGTGCAGCACCGACCCTTTCGAGGTGCTGTGCGAGCGACCCATCGCCATCGCCGATGACGACGCGGGCGACCGTCTGCAGCAGGATGCGGTCCGCATCGTCGATCTTGTCGGCCGAGCGTACGAAGATGCCACCGGGCTGGTCGACCCGGTCGGCACTGTTGCCTGCGGCGATCAGCTTCGTAATTTGTTCGTGCAGCGGGGGCCGGCGCCCGTCGTGGTCCTCGCTGAGGACCACCAGATCCACTACCAGTCCGTGCATGCGCCAATACGCATGGGCCTGTACGAGTTGGCGCAGCAGACCGATATCCGCCGAGTCTGCAATTTTCAACAGGACGATCGGCAAATCGCCGGAGATGGCGTAACCCCATAGAGCGGACTGACCCTGGAGATTCTTGGCGAGTATGCCTGGGTCAGCGCGCAGCGTAGCGTTGGCGTAGATGACGGAGCCGGCAAGGCGTCCATAGAGTTGCGCATCCGCTGCCGTGACATGGAGCCTGCTCAAGATCGCCTGGTCACACGTCGGCGCGGCCGCGATTACGCGATCCGCGAACTCCCTATCCTGGTATCTCCCAACCAGCCCCACGCACGCCTCGCGTGTCTCGCTGATTCCGCTGATCAGATCGACGGTTGCGGTTTCACCCGGCTCGAGCGCGATGCAACAGCGAATCGCAGCCACCGGATCGAGCACGGGACCTGCGCTCCCCGACAACGCCGCGTTGTCGTGCAATGCTCGTGGATCCGCCGTGGTGCGGCCGCGACCGATGAAGCGCAGGCGGTCCGTTTCGTAAGAGACTTCGCCCGTTGCCGGCACACGCGCGGCCAACAGGTGAAACATCCACGGCGTTCGCTCACCGGGGGCGCGCGGCCGACGAGTGCACAGAATCGCCTGACGCTCACGCATGATCTCGGTTTCGACAAACAGTTTGCTGAACGCAGGGTGTTCCGAATCCGTGGCAGGCGGTGCGAGCACGATTTCCGCGTAGCTCGTTAGATCGATGATCCGGCGTGCGCCAGAGCAGTTGGCAATGCGAGTCCGGCGCAGTTCGATGTCGTGTTCCGGCGAAACAACGATTTCGGTGTGCGTTTCGATATCGTGGTCGCGGCGTCGGAATACCGCACGCCCTGCCGAAAAAACGGCTTTGTAGATTTCCGCTCGCTGTAGCGTCGGCTGATACGCGGTTGACCAGAAATCTCCGCTCGCAGCGTCGCGAACGTAACAAAAGCTGCCCCAGTTGTCGCAAGTACCATCTTCGTACCAACGTGTGACCGCGAGGTCTTTCCAGCGGCTGTAGCCGCCGCCCGCGCTCGTGACCATCACGTGGTATCTGCCATTCGACAGCAACTGTACTTCCGGTGTCGGCGAGTCCGGACTGTCGAATATGCGTAAAGGATCCTGCCGATCATCAGCGGTCACAGACATGAGTTATCCATGCCGAGGGAATTCGATCGTAGGATGAAACGCGGGATGATTTGCGAATCGTTAAGAATACGACGAAAGACCATCACTCTCCGTGCGCTAGTGCACATATTGAGCAGGGGCAGCCGGGAACGATTTCTCGCGATTCAAGGCGAGGGCACTTGCGGTGGATACGTGATTGCCGTGCCGTCCACCCGGGCAAAAGACGTGAGCGTGTGTATCTGGAGGCGAGTCGCGCTGATGATCTCCTCGGCGCGGATGCCATGTACCACCAGCGCATCGGCGATCAGCGAACGATGGCAGCGCCACGGCACGGCCTCGGCGCACATCAGCGCGATTCGCTCGCGTGACGCCTGCTCGATGAGGCCGGCCAGATTCTCCGCGAATTCAGGAGTCTGCATGTAGTCGGCGACGCCGCGGAAGGAAGCATTTCGCCAGCCCATATTCAGAGACCCAGGATGCGTGTGGCGGAAGCCTCCCAGGCCGGCAACATGCGCATAGCGGATGCCCGCGACCTCCAGCGCACCCGGAAGCGTGTCTCGGTTGAACTGCGGGTTGTGGCGAGAGCGCGGCACCGTACGCACGTCAATGAGCCGGCTCACCGAGTGGGCCGCAAGCAGAGCAATAAACTCGGCGAGCGGCCGCGTCGAGTGGCCGACGGTCAACACTACGGGCTGGGAGTCATGCTTCAACATCAGGTACGCGTCTTTTTCAGCGCGGAACCTTTGTGCATCGCGATGTGGTCGGTCTCGTCGCTGTTGATTTCATACTGTGGATCATCCGGGCTCGCGTGATGCGTGTATCCCTTGTAATCGGCATCCTTTGTATGAACCTTGATGATCTTGCCGCTGACATGGCCGGCCTCCGAGTTCCAGGTCACGTGATCGCCAACTTTGAATTTCGCGGCCATGATCGGGTGCCCTCAGTTATCGCGGCTTCTACAACTCGATGCATTGCGACGTTTGGTCACTCTGTAGTGGCAATCGTCCTCTCGAACTCGACTTCCGCGCGCAGGCCCTCGAGATCACGATGAACGACAGCCACGGCCAGCTTCTTGCCACCGCGGCGATACGTGATCGTGCAGTCTCGCGTCTCAGCGTCGAGCTGCCCGTCGATCTCGGCCTGGTCCCAGCGCTCGGCGTGACCCACATAAGCGAGGCTGAAATCGTACTGCTCGGTCCAGAAGAACGGCACGGCGTCAAACCGCTCGCGCCGACCGAGCATGTTGCGCGCGGCAGTCTGCCCCTGGCGTTCGGCCAATACCCAGTGCTCGACGCGGATGCGCTCGCCGGTGAGCCGGTCCGGCCAACGCGCAATGTCGCCGGCCGCGAAGATGCCTGGGACGCTCGTCTCGAGGTATTCGTTTACCGTGACGCCGCGATCGATAGCGAGGCCCGCCTGTTCGGCCAGTGCGATCATCGGCCGTACGCCGATGCCGACGACGACGAGATCCGCCTCAAGGTTTGCTCCGCTCTTCAAACGCACGCTTTGCATGTCTATGGAGGTGGCTGTGGTGCCGAGATGGAAAGTCACACCGTGGCGCTCGTGAAACTCGCGGATGAACTCTCCCACATCCGCTCCCAGGATCTTCTCCATGGGAACGGTGTCCGGCGCAACCACCTGCACCTCGATATTCCGGGCTCGAAGTGATGCCGCCACCTCGAGGCCGATGAAGCTCGCGCCGATCACCACCGCTCGCTGTGAAGTCAGTGCCTTGGCGACAAGTGCGCGGCTATCGGCGAGGGTGCGCAGATAGTGCACATGCCGAAGACTCGCCCCTGGTACGTCCAGCCGCACCGGCTCGGCGCCGGTCGCGAGCAGCAGCGCATCATAGGCAACGCGGCTGCCGTCCACGAGATGCAGGTGCCGGCCCTTGGTGTCGAGCGAGGCGACGGGCGACCCCAGCTTCAGGTCGATGCCGTGCTCGAGGTAGAACGCCGGCGGGCGCAACGGATTGGAATCTGCGGACGCAGTGCCTGCGAGGAAGCCCTTCGAGAGGTTGGGGCGATCACACGGCCTCGATGCATCGGCGCTCAGCACGGTGATGCCGCCGGAATAACCCTCGCGCCGGAGCGTTTCGGCGGCGGCGTTGCCTGCGGCACCACCACCCAGGATTACCACCGCTTTCGGAGTGTCAGCCGCCACCGGAAACCGTTGCTGTTTTGCCCGCGCGCGCTGTTCGCGAACATACACGCTGCCTCCCCGCTGCTCGACGCGCCAGCAGGAGACCGGGTCCAGCGCCGGGGCGCGGAGGGCCGCGCCGGTACGCAGGCTGAAACAGGCATGATGCCAAGGGCAACGAACCGTATCGCCGACCAGAAGACCATCGGCCAGCGGAGCGCCATAATGCGTGCAGAGGGCGCCGATCGCAAACAGCTCGCCCCCGCGCCGCGTGAGCAACACCGGTTCCCCGTGTGCGTGCCCAAGCAGCATCGCGCCATCGGCGATTTTCGAGAGCGCGACACCCTTGACGAGGTCAGGTCCGCTAAGTTTGTTCTTTGTTTCGTTCATTCGATTTTCCTTACGTCGATGGTGGTCGGCACACTTCCAAGCACCACTGCGGAAGCCGGCGCTTGAGATGGAGATAAGCATCCCCTGATCTGAAGTTTCGTTGCGTGAGGCGGAGTTATCGAGGACGGGCGCTGAAGCGCGCCATTATTCCCGCCCTTCGACGCCTACGCCATAGACATGCACCATTTGTCACGTGGAATCTGCCGTTCGACAGCAACTGCACTTCCGGTATCGGCGCGTCCGGACCGGCTAAAATGCGTAACGGCGATTCGCGATTAGCGGCAGAGATGAATGAGCCAAGAAAGCAACCTGAAGCTTCGGCGGAATGAGCATCGCGGTACTTATCTGATCTTACGGTCACGCGGCGGCCTCGGCATCGAGCGGGGATGGCGCGATGCAATCGGATCGGCATGCGGTGGCCGTATGTGGCGCATCGGAACGCCGCCCCATTTTGCGATGCCGGTCCAGCCCTGAATGCAGAAATGCGCGGTGATCTGTTCCTGCTTGGGCATCGCTTTCAGCTCGGCGTATGAGAACTCTGGCGGCTTTGCGATAAGCCCATCTATTCGAAGCCGGTAATTGGCGAAGTTGTTCTTGACCGTGTGTCGAACTCGTCCGATGTCGGCATCGTACCGTTGGGCCAGAAGTGCGGGGAGATGTCCTTCTCGGTGAGCTGACTCTTCGGGTCCCACCACTCGGTCAGGCTGTTTAATGCTCGGCCTAGCTCGCATCGGCGAGCGCCTCGCTCTTGTCGGCGATGCGCTGGAGCAGCTCCTTCCACGACTTCACGAATGCCTGCGCGCCGTCCCGCTGCAGCTCCTTCGCGAGCGCGTCGACGTCAATGCCGGCCTGCGTGAAGCTCGCCAGCACCGCTTCGGCGTCACCGCCGTCCTCGGCCATCACGCCCTTGAGCTCGCCATGCTCGGCGAAGGCGCGCAGCGTCTTCTCGGGAATGGTGTCGATGGTGTCGGGCGCTGCCAGCGCTTCGATGTAGTGAGTATCGGGCGCCTGGGGATCTTTGGTGCCGGTGCTGGCCCAGAGCAGCCGCTGCGGTCGTGCGCCGGCAGCGGCGAGCTTGCGCCAGCGCGGCGATGCCAGCAGCTGGCGATAGGCGCGGTAGGTGCGCGCGCCAATGGCGATACCAAGCTGGTTGCGCAATTCGGCGGGAGCCTTGTCGCTCACCGCTTTGTCCCAGCGGCTGACGAAAAGCGAGGCGACCGAAGCGACCTGCGGATCGAGGCCCGCGGCGATGCGGCGTTCGATGCCGCGCAGATAGGCTTCGGCAGCGGCGACATATTGCTCGCGCGAGAACAGCAGAGTGACGTTGATCGGCACGCCGGCAAAAATCGATTCCTCGATTGCGGGAACGCCTTCCGGCGTGCCGGGAATCTTGACGAACAAGTTCGGCCGGCTGGCCTCACGGTGGATCTGCTTCGCCGCGTCAATGCTTTTTTTCGTGTCATTGGCGAGCAGCGGCGATACTTCCATCGACACCCAGCCATCGATGCCATCGGTGGCGTCGAAAACCGGCCGGAACAGATCCGCGGCGCGGCGCAGGTCTTCCAGCGCGAGTTCCATGAACAGCGCTTCGCCGGACTTGCCGGCCTTGGCTTTTTCGCGGATGCCGTCGTCGTAAGCGGCGGTTTTGCCGATCGCCTCATCGAAGATGGTCGGGTTCGAAGTCAGGCCAGTCACCGAATACTCGTCGATGTAGCAGCGCAAGGTTCCGTCGTCGAGAATCTCGCGAGTGATATTGTCCAGCCACAGGCTTTGGCCGAGGTCGTGCAGTTGCTTGGTCTTGTTCATGATTGCTCCTAGCTGAAGGCTGCGGCGGGCATCGCCATCGAGCGTCCAGCCGGCGCGGGCCATGCCGATGATCGGCATATCCGGATCCCCGCACCGGATCATGGCCTGCAGCGCGGGGAATATCTTCTTGTAGGCCAAGTCGCCGGTGGCGCCGAAGAAAACGAAAGCATCCGCGCTGGGTATCGCCATCTTATACGCCCTCTCCGTGGCCGCTATCGGCGCGGCACCGCCGCTGAAACAACTGCGGCGCAAAGTCATGATGTGATCCCAAGACCACCCGGATAGTTCCGCGAATTCTGCTCGGCGCGCTTGCTTCGGCGAGTTTGTTCAAACGAAAAGCCCGGCCTCGAAAGACGGCTGGACTTTTCTTGCCGAGCGCTATAGCGCGTAGGCGATGCGCAGCAGCGTCAGCGGGTGCCGCTTCTGTGCTTTCACTTCCTGGCCGCCGTCGCGCATGCCCTGGACGATGTGCCGCCCTGCGATTGGACAGTCGGACGCGATATAGTCGGGCTCGCTGGCCGCCATCTGGCGGAACACCGGACGGCCGATTTTCATCGAATTCGCGAAATACTCGCTTTTCACGCCCCAGGTGCCGTCGTGACCCGAGCAGCGCTCGACCACGTTGAGCGTGGTCCCCGGCACCAGTGACAGTATGTCCTTGGTCTTCTGACCGACGTTCTGCACGCGCAGGTGGCAGGCGATGTGATACGAGACTTTGCCGAGCGGCTGCTTGAAGTCGGTCTTGAGCAGCCCGTCGCGGTGACGCAATACGAAATACTCGAACGGGTCGAACATCGCGTCTTGCACCGCCTTTACATCGGCATCGTCGGGGAACATCAGCGGCAGCTCCTGCTTGAACATCAGCGTGCACGACGGAATCGGCGTGACGATGGCATAGCCGGCGCGCGCGAGCTTCGCCAGACGCGGAATGTTGATCTCCTTCAGCCGCGCGACGGCCTCGAGATCGCCCAGCTCGAGCTTGGGCATGCCGCAACAGGCCTCTTTCTCCACCAGCACATAGGGCAGTTCGTTGTGCGCGAGCACTTCGAGCAGGTCATGGCCGATGCCGGGCTCGTTGTAGTTCACGTAGCAGGTGGAGAACACGGCGACCTTGCCGGGAGTTTTTGCCCCGTCTTTCACCGCGTACTCTCGGCTGCGCGCTGCGCTGCCACGAAATTTCCTTGCCGCGTACTCCGGCAACTCGCGGTCCTTGTGCACCTTGAGCACGGCGTCCAGCATTCCGCGTGCGGCCTTGTTCTTGTTCACGGCATTGACCGTCTGGACCACCATCGGGATGGTGGCCAGCTTGCCAACGGCGTCGGTGGAGGAGAGCAGCCGGTCGCGGAAAGTGATTTCGCCCTTCTTGTACTTCTGCGCCTTGGCGCGCAGCATCAGGTGCGGAAAATCCACGTTCCACGGATGCGGCGGGACGTAGGGGCACTTGGTCATGTAGCAGGTGTCGCACAGGTAGCACTGGTCGACGACCTTCCAATAATCCTGCTTCGCGACGCCGTCGACCTCGCCGGTCTTGCTCGCGTCGACCAGGTCGAACAGCGTCGGGAACGACGTGCACAGATTCACGCAGCGGCGGCAGCCGTGGCAGATGTCGAATACGCGCTCGAGTTCCTTTTCGAGCAGCGCCGCGTCGTAGAACGCCGGGTTGCGCCAGTACAGCGGATGCCGGGTCGGCGCATCCAGGCTGCCTTCTCGCATGCTGATTCCTGCCTCTTCAGTCGACCAGCTGGTCGAGGGCCTTCTGGAAGCGGTTGGCGTGGCTGCGCTCGGCCTTGGCCAGCGTCTCGAACCAGTCGGCAATCTCGCTGAAGTT
>JADGRQ010000019.1 GCA_017880775.1 Burkholderiales bacterium
CAACGAACGCCGCGGCATCGACTTCCTCCAGCACCGCAGCAAAGCGGGCGTTGGAATTCAGCAACTTTTCGCGCAGGCGCGCGAGCAGCATCACGATCATCAGGAACGTCGCCAGCATCACCGCGCCATCCCAGTAGTGGTACAGATTGTTCGCATAGTGGTGGCTGTTGCGGAAAGTCACCGCCCAGATTGCGAGCGCAATTACCGACAGGAGCGTTCCCCAGGCGCGACCCGCCACCCAGGTGACGATCGCGATCGGAATCAGGTGCAGCACCGCAAGCCGCAGGTCGTAACCGGTCAGCTTGTCGACCACCGCGATCGCCGCCATCAGAATCACGCAGCTGGCGCAGGTTACGCCGACGTCGAGCTCGCCGAAGAAATCGCAACCCGCAGAGGGAAGCAGGGTTTCGTTGGAGGCATTCATGGCTCGCTCGGAGGAGCTTGGAGAAACCACGTCATTCTACGGCGCCAAGGACCTCAGCCGGCGGAAAGCCGCTATCGCGTTCCGGCTGAAAACGGCGGGACTCTGGCGGATTTCGCTGTTTCCAGGCCGGCGGGTGCGGACCAAAATCAGTCACTTGGAATGATCAGTTCAATCTGTTCATGCACACCTTGCAGTTTCGCGCCCTGCCCGTGCATCCAGAGTTCGGATCACCGCGCCGCGTGACTTTTCGCCTTTGCGCAGACGCTTTGTCGGACCCGCGGACGTCGACAGGTTCTGAATGCCGCTACCAGAGCCACGCAGCTCCACGCACTCCGCTCGAGTCGCCGTGCAGGTTCTTCAGCAAACGCGTCTGCACCACGTGCGAGAATACGTGGCTGGTCCAGAGCCGCGGCACGTTCCGATAGAGCCGCTCGAGGTTCGACAGACCGCCACCCAGCACGATCACGTCGGGATCGAGCAGGTTGATCACGCCGGCGAGCGCTCGCGCGAGCCGTTCCTCGTAACGCGCGAGCGTCGCTTCGCAGGCCGGGTCGCCTCCGGACGTCCGCTCAACAATCTCTTCGACAGGTAGCACGACGCCGTTGACCCGTTGATGGTGGGCAGACAGACCGGGACCCGAAAGAAAAGTCTCAATACAGCCGCACCGCCCGCAGTAGCACTGCGGCCCCGGCCGCTCGTCATCGCGCATCGACGGCAATGGGTTGTGGCCCCACTCGCCGGCAATCGCGTTCGCCCCGATCAGCAGCTTTCCATCCACCACCACGCCCCCGCCGACGCCGGTGCCGAGGATCACGCCGAACACGACCCCTGCCCTGGCCGCCGCGCCGTCGACCGTCTCGGACAGGGCGAAGCAGTTCGCGTCGTTGGCGATGCGCACCGGTCGTCCGAGCGCGCGCTCGAGGTCCTGTTTGAACGGCCTGCCGTTCAAACAGGTGGAGTTGGAATTGCGCAGCAACCCGCTGGCCGCAGAAATCGAACCGGGTGTCGCGACCCCCACGCTAGCCTTTGCGCCGAGGGCGTTTTCGGTCTCGCGCACCAGCGCTGCGATCACGGCCAGGATCGCGTCGTAGTCGCCTTCAGGTGTAGCCACCCGGCGCCGCGCGAGGACCTGCCGGTCGGCGTCCAGCGCCGCGATTTCGATCTTGCTGCCGCCAAGGTCTATTCCGATCTTTAATGTCATGGTTTACAAGATCATAATATCGGTTCATGCGAGCGATCTCCTTATTGATGTTCTGCCTGTTGCTTGCCGGTTGCGCAGACGGGCCGCGTATTGGCCTAACGGTCACCAACGCGCCTGCGCCGCAAGATTGTTATCCGGGCTCCGCAACCAAGCCGTGCCAGTAGGCTCGCGCAATATGATCGACGATCCACGCCGCCGGTGGCTGATACAGGCGTTGGCTGCCGGCGCATTTGCCGCAGCGGTGCCCGGAACGGGCGCGATGGCGGCCGAGATCTTCGGCCGCGCGCCGAGGAAGCTCCCGCGCGGGCAATCGATCTATCGGCTCTCCGGCAACGCGATGGTCAATGGAAATGGCGCGACCCTGCAGACCCGCATCGGTCCGAACGACACGGTCGAGACTGCGAAGGACAGCGAGATCGTGTTTGCGGTCGGCGAGAGCGCGTTCATCCTGCGCGCGGAGAGCCACGTATCGCTGCAGAGCGCGCAGCAGGACTCATTGCTGCTTTCCGGCATGAGGCTGCTGACCGGGGCGCTGCTTTCCGTCTTCCCCAATGGACGGCCGGCGCGAATAGTGACCGCCACCGCCACGATAGGCATACGCGGGACGGGCTTTTACCTGGAATCGGACCCGCAGCAGACGTACTTCTGCACCTGCTACGGCATCGCAGACGTCGCGGCGAACAATGACCCGGACAGCAGGGACACGGTGGTGTCGAGAAAACACGACAAACCGCTGTATGTCGTAGCCGATGCGAACCGCGGCGAAAGCATCCGCAATGCGCCTTTCATCAACCATACCGATCAGGAGTTGATGCTGATCGAGACGCTGGTGGGACGAACGCCGCCGTTCGTATTCCCGAGGGACACCTACAAGTCGCCGCGGCGCAGTTATTGATGCGCGCGCCGCTCGAACCCCTCAGAACAGGATCAGGTAGGAAACCGAAAGCTGGTTCACGTCATAGCGGATCGTCGTGCCTCCCGAAAGCCCGGGACTCGAGGTCGGGGTAGAGCGCACGAACCTCCAGGAAAAATCGAGCGCCTGCCCCTGGCCGAACGCCAGGTTGTAGCCAAGCGTGGCGAGAACGCTGCGGGCTTCGACGCGATACGCAATGCGTTGGGTGTCGGTAAACGCATCATCCTGGACGTCCGCGCGCGCGATGGCGTCGGTGACGACCGACGCAGGCGTAGTGGTCACGACGTCGCCGCGCCGGTATTCCGCACTGAGATATGCGGTGCCGGTGCGCGTCAGCGCATAGTCGAGATTGACGCGCGCGGAATGGTCTCGGGTGTCGAACACGGTACTCTTGCTCACGCGCCTGTTCCACGCAAAGGCGCCGAGAACATCGATGCGGTCGCTCACCGATTTGCGCGCGCTGACGCCGGCGGAGTAACGATATCCGTCGCGCAATGTGGATTCATACCCGTCCCGGGAACTGCGCAGGAACGCCGCGAAGGTAGGGGCGCCGAATTCAGCGGAAGGACGATACTGGATTTCCGCTTCGGCCCCGGCGAAGTTACGCGACAATCCCGTGTAGGTTTGAAACTTCTCGCTCCCCAGGAACCCAGACACCAGCAGGCGCGCGTGCTCCGACCCCGCAATCGGAAATTCGAAGCCCTTGCCCAGAGTCAGACCGAAAGACCGGTCAGACAGCCTGTCCGGCGCGTTCCTCGCGCGCGTAACGTTGCTGTCGGCGGTGAAATTCGCCTCGATGCGGATGTCGCGGGAATCGTCCGCAAGCAATGGATCCGGGCTGCCGAGGACGCCGAGCAGCACCGCCGTGGCAGCGCTCCGGATCGCCCTGATCATTCCAACCCGCATTGGTATTAGCCCCCCCTGTATTCTGCACCCATGCGGCCCCGAATCGCCCTGCTCGCCCTGATCATCGCACTGCTGGGCTTCGCCTGGCACAGCGGGGCGTTCCGCACGTTCAGCGACGTTGACCAGGTGCGCGCCCTGCTCGATTCGTGGGGGCCGTGGGCCTACGTATTCTTCCTCGGCAGCTTCACCCTCCTCCAGCCGCTCGGTATTCCAGCATTCTTCTGGGTTCTGCCCGCAGCGATCCTGTGGCCCTTCTGGGTTGCATTCCCGCTTTCGCTGGCTGGCGCGCTCGGAGCGGCCAGCGTCGGGTTTCTCTTCGCGCGTTACCTTGCGCGCGTATGGGTGGCGGCGCGGCTGCCCGATCGCCTGCGGCGCGTCGACGACCGGCTCGAGACGCACGGCCTGCGCGCAGTAATCCTGGTTCGGCTCGTATTCCTGCTCAGTCCTCCGACGCACTGGCTGTTCGGCCTGTCGAGAGTGAGCTACGGCGCGTTCGCGCTGGGCACAGTCCTCGGGTCGATCCCCAACCTCGCGCTGGTGACCTACTTCGGCGAGAACGCGCTCCGCTGGATCGATCAGAACTCGACCCTGACATGGATGGCTTTCGCAGCGATTGTCGCGGGTGTGCTGGTCGTGCGCCGGGTACTTCTCGCGCGGTTGAAGTCGAAGGCCGGGTAAGTAAATCTGCTCAGCGCACCCCGATTCCCACCAATGCCCTGTGGATTGCGGCGCTGGTTGCAGGCTTGATTCACAGCGCGTAGGATTATCGGGTCGGGGTAAGCAGACTCCCGGCATTCCCAAGACGGCCACCCGTCCAAGTTCTGCCTGTCGCATCGGTCGCGAGAGGCGTAGACGGATGGAAACGAATCACCCTGTAGAAGATTTACCGGTTCCCGCGTATTCCCTGTGGGACCTGGTGCATTACGTGCTGCGGCTCGGCACCTTCGGATTCGGCGGCCCTGTAGCGCTCGTCGGCTACATGCATCGGGATCTCGTCGAGCAGCGTAAGTGGATCTCCGAGACCGACTACAAGGAGGGCCTGACGCTCGCGCAGCTCATGCCCGGCCCGCTCGCCGCGCAGCTCGCAATCTACCTGGGCTTCGTGCACTACCGGATTCTCGGCGCGACGCTGGTCGGCATCGCGTTCGTTCTGCCGTCGTTTCTGATGGTGGTGGCGCTCGGAGCGGCCTACGTCGCTTATGGCGGCCTCACATGGATGCAGGCGGTGTTCTATGGGGTCGGCGCCGCCGTGATCGGCATCATCGCCATCAGCGCCTACAAGCTCACGACCAAGAGCATCGGCAAGGATCGGGTGCTGTGGGCGATTTACCTGGTAGCGGCCGCTGTCACGATCGTCACGGAATCGGAGAGCGTGTGGCTGTTTCTCACCGCCGGCGTGCTGGTTTGGCTGCTCAGGGCGCCGCCGAAGAACTGGTTCAGCAAGGACGGCGCCGCGAGCATGGCGTTGGCCGCGCAGCTCCCGACCGTTTCTGGAGTTGCCTCGGTCGTCGATTGGCCCGTGCTGCTTCAGATCGGAGTTTTCTTCGCCGAAGCGGGCGCCTTCGTCTTCGGCAGCGGTCTTGCGATTGTTCCGTTCCTTTACGGCGGCGTGGTCAATGAGCACCACTGGCTGAACGAGCGGCAGTTCATCGATGCCGTTGCGGTCGCAATGATTACACCGGGCCCAGTGGTTATCACGGTCGGTTTCATCGGCTATCTGATTGCGGGCTTTCCGGGTGCGGCGGTCGCTGCCCTCGCGACCTTTCTACCTTGCTATCTTTTCACGATCATTCCAGCGCCGTACTTCAGGAAGCACGGCAAGAAGCCCGGAATCGTCGCGTTCGTGGACGGGGTAACGGCCGCCGCGATCGGCACGATTACGGGCGCGGTGATCGTCCTTGGCAAGCGCTCGATCAGCGATATTCCGACCGTCGCAATCTTTGTGATCACGATTCTGCTCCTTTGGAAAGTCAAAAAACTTCCCGAGCCAGCGATCGTGGCACTGGCGGCGGTGATTGGATTGGTTGTCTATCCGATGATGAAGACATAGGAGTCAGATATGAGAGGAGCCATCATGGTCGCATTGACGGTGCTATCGACGACTGCCGCATTCGCTGAAACGGATAATTTCGACAAGGACAAGCCGGGTTCCGTGCCGGCCGGCTGGGCGTGCGGCGTAACGGGGAAGGGCAATCCCCGCTGGGCTGTCGACGCAGACGGTTCGGCCCCGAGCGCGCCCAACGTGCTCAGGCAGAATGGGTCGGGGACGTTTCCCTGGTGCGTGAAGAAGAACGCAGCGATTGCCGACGGATTTGTCGAAGTGAAATTCAAGTCTGAAAAGGGCAAAGAAGACCAGGCCGGCGGGGTGGTATGGCGCTGGAAGAGCGGAGACAACTACTACGTCGCCCGCGGAAACGCGCTGGAAAACAATCTGTCGCTTTACTACACCGCCAGTGGCAGTCGCAACACGATCAAGTATGTCGATGCTGCCGTACCGCCCAATGTCTGGCACACCTTGCGGGTGGAGTTCGCCGGCAGGCGAATCAAGGTGCTTCTCGATGGCAAACCATACATCGAGCTGGAGGACGATCACATTGCGGGCGCCGGCGCGGTGGGCGTCTGGACGAAGGCGGACAGCGTCACCGCTTTCGACGATTTCAGTTACGGGGCAGTCGGCAAATAGGAGATGGCCATGATCAAGATCATTGGTGGTTGTTTGATGTGTTGTTTGATTGCAATGACAGCTATTGCGGCCGGCACCAAGCTCGACACTGCGAAAATCGAGCAGATCACGGGGATGAAGGGAAATTTCAATCAGAAGGAGAACGTCTTCAAAGTGAGCATGCCTCGGGCCGACGTGCAAGTCTCGGTTGACGGCTGGGCAATGCCGCCATTCATGGGTCTGGGTCCCTGGGCGGCGTTCACTCCGCATCACGGATCGATGGTGATGGTGATGGGCGACATGGTGCTCTTCCAGGATGAAGTGAATCCTGCGATGAGCGCAGCGCTCAATTCCGGTCTGTCCGTGACCGCCCTTCATAACCACTTCTTCTTTGACGAGCCCAAGGTCTATTTCATGCACATAGAGGGAGAAGGTGCGGTCGAGAAGCTTGCCACTGGCGTAAGAGCAATCTTCGACACGGTAAAGGAGATCCGCGCGAAGAATGCGCAGCCCGCGACCGTATTTCCTGGCGAGCGCATACCAGTGCAGAGCTCGATTTCCGCAAAGCCGCTACAGGAAATCTTTGGCATTCCGGGCCAGTTGAACAACGGCATGTTCAAGGCAGTGTTCGGGCGAACGACCAAAATGAACGGAACCACGGTCGGCAACGAGATGGGCGTCAATACCTGGGCAGCATTTGCCGGCTCCGACGACAACGCGGTGGTTGATGGCGATTTTGCGATGTACGAGAGCGAGCTCCAAACCGTGCTCAGGGCCATGCGCAACGGGGGCATCAACATTGTCGCTATCCATCACCACATGAGCGACGAGAAACCCAAATTCCTGTTCCTTCACTACTGGGGCCGGGGCAAGGCGGAGGACTTGGCGCGCGCATTGCATAGTGCAATGGAATCACAACGCGCGGGCAGCAAGAGAAAGAGCGGCCACGGTGGGTGACGCGGCGCGCCGCGTACTCCACACTGGTGCGTTGTTTCTGTCAATGGGAACGGGGCTCGCAGAGAATTGGAAGGTCGTGAAGCGTGAGGCGGCGCGAGCCCTTTTCGCCGACAAAGAGTTTGGTGATGGCGTGCACTTTGCTTATCGGTTTCGTACGGACGGAACCTTTTCCGGGACCGAAATGGGGAAGGACGTTCGGGGCACCCGGCGCGTCGAGTCTCTCGACTTCGAGCGGCGACGGTCTACCGAGTTTGGCGTCGTGCGTAGGCCGAATAAAACATATCCAGAATTCGCCTGGCCTCGGCAAGCACCGCGTCGTCGGTCCGGGCCTTATCCTTGGCTCCTCTCATGAGGGTTTCCAGGCCCTTGGCGTCGGCGACTGGAATACCACCGATGTCGAGAAAGTGCACCGCGGCGCCGATTGCGCCGAGCGCCGGATCGTTGTCAAGTCCGAAGCTCGCGAGAAGAACCTCGAATGTCACGCGGTTATCAACGTGCGTGAATTCTGCACCGTCGAAATCGAAGCCGATGGCCTTCTTCGGGCGGTCGCGCGGACGATCAATCCAGACGAACCTGGCATCCCCGTCGATGAACCGCTTGATGAGCCAGGCGCTGGCGAGACGGTCCACCCACAGGTCTTTGCGGGTGGCCCATAGACGCCTCTGATACCGCTTCCTATTGACTTGCTGCAGCCGCTTGCTGGCTGGGTGCGGCTCCCCGCGGGGATACGCTTCCTGAAAGCTTCGCTTGAGTGCCGAAATCGCTTCGGCAGCTTGCATCTTCGCCCCGTCCGGAAAGAAGTCGATCTGCGTCAGCCTGTCGAATGAGCGCTGCAAACGCTGAATCGTCGTCTGTGCTTTGCGAGGTCCAAGGCGCGGCATCGAATTCATCGCGACGCCGACCTTCCGGACGAGCGCGCCGTAATCGGCGCTACGGTCGAATAATTTGCGCACCTGCTCGAGATGTTCGGCCGACTTGATCTCCAGTTCGACCGTCATGGCGAAGCCGCCGGCTGCGACGATCTGGGATTCCATTTTTGCCAGAACCGCGTCGCCTGCTGAGCCTGCTGGCAGGACGTAGACGCCATCGCGCAGCACGCCACAGCCCGTTTCCTTTAGTGCCCGCCAGACCCGCATCCGAACTGTCGAATGACGCACGGGCAGGCTCAGAACCAAGGCATCGAATCGAGACATTTCAGTTATAGATATTACATATTAGTGATAGTCTTGACAAGAGATGTGGACTGGGATAAGGTCCGCTCCACGTAGGAGGCTCGACCGCTAGAAACAGCAGTCGGGTTCCCTAGCCGGGTTTTACGCAGACACCCGGTCCACAAAGACGCTTCCGTCTCAAGCGCTGCTCCATTCCCTTTCGGGGAAGGAGTACGTGTATGAGCAACGGAATCGCATCAAATATCGTGCTCGGTCCAGGCGCGGCAGCAAAGCGCTCCGCAACGGCGAACCGCAGCACTCGGCTCCTCACACGATCGGATGTTGCCAGGCTGCTGCGCCTACCAGAATGCATCGACGCGGGCCTGCCGAAGGCCATCTCCGGCAGCGATATCTGCACCACCTGCACTCCATCCCGCCGATTCATTGTTGATCGGGACTGCGTACCGCCGGGCGCAAGCCAGGACGGCAAAGCGAGACGGAAACGATCGTTTTCGATTCAAGCGGGGTCGCGTTGGGAGATGTCGCTGCCGCGGCCCTGGTGTACGAGCGGGCAGTCCAGCTCAGCGGTGGTCCGTCCATCTGCCTGACGGACTGAAACGCTCAATTAGTGAATTTACCCAGTGTCACAACCACCATGGAGACTTTGACATGCGCTATCAGTTGAAACAAATTTACTGCCGTCCCTGGACGCTGAGCGGCCTTTCGCTGCCACTCATCGAGAGCCACTACGAGAACAACTATGGCGGGGCGCTGCGGCGCCTGAACGCCATCACCGAGCAGCTCGAGTCGCTCGATTTCGCGAACACGCCGGGCTACGTCATCAACGGCCTGAAGCGTGAGGAGCTGGTCGCGCTCAATTCCACGCTGCTGCACGAGCTCTATTTCGCCAGCCTGGGCGGCGATGGCCGGGTGACCAATGCGATGTCCGAGGCGCTCGCGCGCGACTTCGGCTCGGTTCAGTGCTGGCGCACCGAGTTTTCCGCCATGGGCTACGCGCTGGGCGGCGGCTCGGGATGGGTACTACTTTGCTGGATGCCGCGCGACGGCCGCCTGATCAACCAGTACGCGGCCGAACACAGCCAGGCGGTGGCGGGCGGCATCCCGATGCTCGCGCTCGACGTGTACGAGCACGCCTACCACATCGATTTCGGCGCGAATGTGAAGGCCTACGTCGACACGTTCCTGCGGAACATCGACTGGCAGGCGGTCGAGGGCCGCTACGAAGATGCAATCAAGGTGGCGCCGCCGCGGCCGCTGGTGCAGGAGGAATTCGGCAACCTGCCCGGCGTCGGCGTCGAGGAGGTGAGGGCGATGCTGGCAGAAGGCAAACCCTTGCAGCTCATCGACACGCGGCCGATGCATTTCGTCTCGCGCCAGAAGGACATCGCGGAAGGCGTCACCTGGCGCGACCCGGAGAGAGTGCAGGAATGGATGGGCGAGCTCTCGAAATCCGACCCGGTGGTGGTGTATTGCGCCTACGGCTTTCACGTCGGCTGCCGCACCGCGATCGCGCTTCGCGAGGCTGGCTTCGACGCCCGCTACATGAAGGTCGGTCATTCGGGCTGGAAGGCGGCCGGCGGCCCGATCCGGATGCAGGCGTAGCCGCACGGCTATCGAACTCGAAATGTAGGCGGCTGGCTGCCGGGAACGGAAGCTGAGCCGCCTAGCCGGGTCATAAGGCAGACACCCGGCCCACAAAGACGATCTCGTCGCAAGCGCTGCTCCCATTCCCTTCGGGAAGGAGCGAGGTACACATGAATACGATCACTTTTTCAGAGTTGCGGTCGGCACTTGGCGAGCGTAATGCTCCCATCGTGCTGGACGTCAGGCGGCAGCCCGCTTACCGCGAAGCGAACGACACGATCTCCGGCGCACTGCGCCGCGATCCGGACGCTGTCGGCGATTGGGCGAAAACACTGCCGCGCGGGAGCAGCGTCGTCGCGTACTGCGTGCACGGACATGAAGTGAGCCAGAAGGTGGCGAAGACGCTCGATGAACATCAAATCCGTGCGCGCTACCTGGAAGGCGGTATCGAAGCCTGGAAGGCGAAACAGGGGCCGCTTGACCGCAAGCCCGCGGGCGGGGACACACGCTGGGTGACGCGCGAGCGTCCCAAGATCGACCGCATTGCCTGTCCGTGGCTGATCGCGCGCTTCGTCGACCGCGACGCGGAATTTCTGTACGTGCCGCCCAAGCAGGTGCTCGAGGTGGCGCAGGCGCGCGACGCCGTGCCGTACGACGTTCCCGATGTGCGTTTTACGCACGACGGCGAGCTCTGCAGTTTCGACGCGTTCATCAAGCATTACCGATTGATCGGCGATCCAGCGCTCGAGCGGCTTGCGCTGATCGTCCGCGGCGCGGACACCGGGAATCTGGATCTCGCCGCTCAGGCGCCGGGGCTCGCCGCCGTGTCGCTCGGACTGTCGCGCATCTTCTCGGACGACCACGAGATGCTGAAGCATGGAATGGTCGTTTACGACGCGCTCTACGCCTGGTGCAAGGAGGGTCAGGACGAAGTCCACACATGGAATCCGGAAGCCTACCGCTGAGGTGCTGGTCGAACTCCAGCAGGCGATCACGGGCCGACCACGGAGACTGCCTCTCCTTCGCCTGGCCACGGCGGCATGGTGACGCCGATTGCCGACACGGCCTCCGTGCTCGAGGCGCGAAACTGGAATTGCGTGCCCATAGGAATCGTAAGACAGACGCCTGGCTCGAGTGCGACAATTTCTTCTCGTCCGGCCTGTTTGCGCCACATTTCCCCGCGGCCTGATATTACGAACCAGATTTCCTCGACCTTCCGATGCGTGACGGCGATTGACGTTTTGCCGGCTCCCAGCTCGAAATGCGCCATGCCGCCGGAAGCCAAGCCCAGCAACACGCGCACGTCAGAGCCGTCCGGACCGACGGTGATTCGATTGGACGGGAGTCGCATAGTTGCAAACGCGCTCATGTCGTTCCTCTCGCTCGACTTCAATGCGGCCTAACGAAGTAGACAGCCAAAAACGCGGAGTGTACCCAAGAATTTGCTATCCTCCCTGCGTCCCATGCGCACCCGCGTCCTCATCACCGACCCCATCGATCCATCCGGCACGACGCTGCTCTCCGCGCACGCCGAACTCATCACCGCACCCGACGCCGCGCCGGACACGATCCGCCGTCTCGCGTGCGACGCCGACGCGATCATCATCCGCAGCCGCCTGCCCGACGACATCTTCGACGCTGCGCCGCGCGTACGCGCAGTCATCATCCACGGCACCGGCACCGACCTGGTGCCGCTCGAATCGGCAACGAAGCACGCGGTAATGGTAGCCAACCTCCCCGGCGGCAACGCCCAATCGGTCGCCGAGTACTGCGTGATGGCGATGCTGCTGCTCGCCCGCAACCAACCCGCGATCATCAACGCGCTGCGCACCGGCACCTGGGACGACGCGCGCGCGCTCGGCGCGCACGCTCACGAGATCGCGGAGATGACGCTCGGGCTGGTCGGCGTGGGAGAGATCGGCAAGCGCGTGGCGAAGGTGTGCAGGAAGGGTTTCGGCATGCGCGTGCTGGGCACCCAGCGGCGGCTCGACCAGCTGCCGCCGGATGCGGAGCCGGTGACGCTGGACGCGCTGCTCACGGAGTCGGATTTCGTGGTGGTGACCTGCCCGCTGACGCCGGAGACGAACCACATGTTCAACCGGCACCGTTTCGCGCAGATGAAGCGCACTGCTTGGCTGATCAATGTAGGCCGCGGCCCGGTGGTCGAGGAGGACGCGCTGATCGACGCGCTGCTCGAGAACCGCATCGCCGGCGCGATGCTGGACGTGTACGAGTACTATCGCATCGATCCCGGGCATCCGCTGTTCGGACTGGAGAACGTGATCCTCACACCGCACAGCGCCGGTGTGACGCGCGAGTCACGCGTGCGCATGGGCGTGCTGGCCGCACAGGAGACGCTGCGCATGCTCTCGGGGGAGAAGCCGAAGAATTTCGTCAATCCGGAAGTGTGGGACGCGGCGCTCGCCAGATGAGACTTCTCATCGCTGCAATTGCCGCGATTGCGGCGCTCGCCCTGCCCGCCCAAGCGCGGACCTGGCCCGCCAAGCCGATCCGCATGGTCATCCCCTACATAATGTGCGCCTTCAATTTCCTGGAGCCCCTGGAATGCCCGCTGCCGCTTTGATCCGCCGCACCCGCTTCGCCTTCCTCCTCGCCGCCTTCGGCGCCGCTTTAGCCGCGCCCGCCTTCGCGCAGGCGCAGAAGGAGGCTTCTACTTACGAACCCTCGTCGGGCCAGCCAGGTAAAGACGTCGTCTGGGTGCCGACCCCGCAGGTCGTGGTCGACAAGATGCTGGACATGGCCAAGCTGGGGTCGCGCGACTTCGTCATGGACCTCGGCTCCGGCGACGGCCGCACCGTCATCACCGCCGCGAAGCGCGGTGCCCGCGCCCTTGGCGTCGAGTACAACCCCGACATGGTCGAGCTTTCCAGGCGCAACGCCGAGAAGGAAGGCGTTTCCGGCAAGGCGGCCTTCATCAAGGCCGACCTCTTCGAGACCGACTTTTCCAGGGCCAGTGTGATCACCATGTTCCTGCTGCCGGAAATCAACCTGAAGCTGCGTCCGAAGCTCCTCGCCCTGAAGCCCGGCACCCGCATCGCCTCGAACACCTTCACCATGGGCGACTGGGAGGCGGACGAGTCCGTGACCCTGACGCCGGAGGTCGGCTGCAACACCTACTGGTGTACCGCGCTCCTGTGGATCGTCCCCGCCCGCGTCGCTGGCACCCACACGCTCCCGCAGGGCGAGCTGACCCTCAAGCAGCAGTACCAGATGCTTTCGGGCACCCTGCGCACCGAAGGCAAGACCTTCGTCCTCGAGGGAAAAGTGCGGGGCGAGGAGATCAGCTTCACTGCCGGCGGCCGCACGTACCGCGGCAGGATGAACGGAAAGACATTGGAGCTGCGCTGACTTGGAATGCAGTCTTCATGCGGCGACGGCGGCAATGCGGGCCGCGGCAGCCGCGCGCATCGCATCCATCGCTGCTTCGACCCCGCCGCGCGCGTGCGGCATGCCCGCCTCGACGAGCGCGAGTTCGATCGCGCCAAGCGCGCCGAGCAGCATGGGCTCATTGAGGTCGCCCATGTGGCCGATGCGGAAGACGCGTCCCTGCAGCGCACCCAGGCCCCGGCCCAGCGCGACGCCATAGCGTTCCGCGGCGACCGCGCGCACCCGGTCGGCGTCGTGCCCCGGCGGAGTCAGCACCGCGGTCAGCGAATCAGACGCGGCTTCAGCGTCGAGCGCGTAGATCTCCGGCCCGCCGCCCGGAGACCCGCATTGCGACCATACACGCACGCAGGCGCGCGTTGCCTGCGCGAGGCGCCGGTGCCGCGCGAACACGTTCTCCAGCCCCTCCTCCTCGATCATGTCCAGGGCGGCCTCCAGGCCGTAGAAGTACGGGATCGGCGCCGTGCCGCAAAAACACACCTGGCGGCCGTCTTCCACTAAGGGGCGCCAGTCCCAGTAGCGGCGCGGGTTGCGCGCCGTTTGGGAAGCCTCCCAGGCGCGCGCGTTGATCGCGGTGAATGAAAACCCCGGCGGCAGCATGAGGCCCTTCTGCGAGCCGCCGACCGCGAGGTCCACGCCCCATTCGTCCATGCGGAAGTCGTACGAGGCGAGCGACGAGATCGTGTCCACGAGAAACAGCGCCGGATGCCGTGCGCGATTCATCGCCGCGCGCACCTCGGCAACCGGGTGGCGCATGCCGGTCGCGGTCTCGTTTTGCACCAGCAGAACGGCCTTGATCGCGCCCGTGGCATCGGCGGCAAGCCGCTCGGCCACCGCGTTCGGATCGACCGCGCGCCGCTCGGGCGTGGCGACGACCTCGACCTCGAGTCCGTACTGGCGCGCAGTGGCGGCCCAGTTCTCGGAAAAGTAGCCCGCCTGGCACACCAGCACCTTGTCGCCGGGCGAAAACAGGTTGGCGATGCTCGCGTCCCACGCGCCGTGGCCCGACGCGGCGTAGGCGATGACGAACCCCTGGCGCGTTTTCAGCACGCCCTTCAGCCGCTCGAGCGACCGGTCACGCAGGGCGACGAACTCCGGTCCTGTGAAATCCACCGCCGGGCGCGCCATCGCCTGCAGCACCCGGCGCGGGATATTGGTGGGTCCCGGATGCATGAAGAACTGCCAGCCGCGTGCAACGCTCATCTTCATCTCCCTGGATCGAGTATGTGATGATACCGGGTGCTCCGATATTTGATCCGCAGCGCCGGTCTCGCGGTCTTTTTCGCCGCGTTCAGCTCGTTCGTTCTCGCGCAAACGCAGAACCCGCCTTCGACCTACGAGCCCCACTCATACCAGGCAGGGAAGGACACCGTCTGGATTCCGACTGCGCAAGTCGTCGTCGACAAGATGCTCGACCTGGCCAAGGTGACATCGAGCGACATCGTCATGGATCTTGGCTCGGGCGACGGTGTCCTCGTCATCACGGCTGCCAAGCTCGGCGCCCGCGCCCTAGGCATCGAGTACAACCCGGATTTGGTCGAACTCTCCAGGCGCAACGCCGAGAAGGAAGGCGTCACCGGCAAGGCCACCTTCATCAAGGCCGACATTTTCGAGACCGGCTTTTCCGACGCCAGCGTGATTGCCATGTTCCTGCCGACGGAAATCAACCTCAAGCTGCGCCCGAAGATCCTGGCACTCAAGCCCGGCACCCGCATTGTCTCGAATACCTTCAACATGGGCGAGTGGATAGCGGATGAGACCGCCACCCTATCGTCGGATGCCGGCTGCAACACCTCTTGGTGCACCGCGCTGCTGTGGATCGTCCCGGCCAGAGTCGCCGGCACCCATCAGATCCCGCTGGGCGAGCTCATACTCAAGCAGAAGTTCCAGACGCTCTCCGGCAGCCTGCGCACCGAAGGCAAGATGTTCTCCCTCGAAGGCAAAGTGCGCGGCGACGAAATCACCTTCAAAGCCGGTGGCCGCGAGTACCGCGGCAGGATGAACGGCCAGCAATTGGAATTACGCTGAGGGGCGCATGGCTGAGAGCTTCGACGTACGCCGGGACCACCGCTACGCGCCGACGGGCTGGTTCGAGGATTTCGCGCTCGGCGAGAAATTCTGGATCCCTTCGCGGACCATGACCGAGGCGCTGTTCGCCGCGTTCCAGCTCGCCTCCGGCGACAACGACCCGATCCACTATGACGTGGAGTACTGCCGCGCGCGCGGCCATCCGCAGATGCTCGCCCACGGCCTGCAGGTGATGGTGCAGGCGGCGGCTGGCGCCGGGGTGTTCCCGCATATGGTGAGCGATTCGCTGGTCGCGATGCTCGAAGCGAGCGCGAAGTTCGTCGCGCTGGTGTATTGCGGCGACACCGTGTATCCGATGCTCGAGATCGTCGAACTGAAGCCGCAACGCACGACTGGCGTGCTGCGCATGCGCGCTACGGTGCACAATCAGAGAAGCGAGCTTGTGCTCGAGGGCGAGCACGGGTATCTGATTAAGAAGCGGCCCGCTGGCACAATGTGATAGTTTTAAGCAGTCTGATACGCCTTCCGAGCGATACGGTGCCCAACATCAAAAAGCAGTACCCGGCTGACGATCGTGCGTTTGACGATCTGGATTCGCTGATCGGCGCATGGTCGAGTAAAGAGGCGGCGCAGTTTGCTGCCGCAACCGCGCCGTTCGCGCAGATTGAACCCGGATTGTGGCGCGTGGAGCCGGCGGTCAAGCGAACGCGAGCGAAATGATTTGTGTCGTTCCCGCGGAGGCGGGAATCCATGTTTTCCAAAAGCTTGCTGGGTCCTCGCCTTCGCGGGGACGACGAATCGTGGAGTGCGCACCGTGACTGCAGACCTCAAGATCGTTGACATCAAAGCCTTCCCGACCTCCTTCCCGCTGCCGCCCGAAAAGCGCGTCTCGCTCGGCATCGGCACGGCGGTCAAGCGCGACGCGGTGGTCGTCAAGGTGAGCACCGCCGGAGGCCTCGTGGGATGGGGCGAAGCGCACCACGGCCGCGCGCACGTCGCGGTGGCGAAACTGATCGAGACCACGCTTAAGTCATTGGTGCTCGGCATGGACGCGGCCGACGTGGTCGGCGTGTGGGCGAAAATCTACAAGATGCAACTCGGCAGCCACGGCATGGGCGCCGCCACCTGCCTTGCGATGAGCGGGATCGACCTCGCCCTATGGGACATCCGCGGCCAGGCCGCGGGCATGCCGATCTACAGGCTCCTCGGCGGTGCGCGCAAAGGCGTGCCGGCCTACGCCGGCGGCGTCTCGCTCGGCTACCAGGAACCTGCAAAGCTGGTCGAAGAAGCGCGGGGGCTGCTCGATCGCGGTTACAAGGCGATCAAGCTGCGCGTCGGCGACACGCCGAAGCTCGATCTGGCGCGGATCGAGGCCGTGCGCAAGGCCTACGGTGATGACTTGGTGATCCTCACCGACGCCAACACCGGTTACAGCGTGGCCGACGCGCGCGCAGCGATGCCCGGCATGGACGATCTGAACGTCGGCTGGCTCGAGGAGCCGTTCCCTGCGCACGATTACCGCAGCTACCGCTTGGCCGCGGGTTTCGGGCGCACGCCGCTCGCAGCCGGCGAGAACCATTACACCCGCTACCAATTCAACCGCGTGATCGAGGACGGTTCGATCTCCATCCTGCAGCCGGACCTGTCCAAGACCGGCGGCATCACGGAAGGCTTGCGCATCGCGGCGATGGCCTCCGCCTACAAGCTGCCGATCCATCCGCACACCTCGATGACCGGGCTGAACCAGGCCGCATGTGTCCACTTCCTTGCCGCGATCGACAACGGCGGCTATTACGAGGCCGACGTTTCGCAGCTGAACAGCTTCCGCGACGAGCTGGTCGCGGATCCCTGCCCGGTCGACAAGGACGGCAAGGTCTGGCCGCTCGACAAGCCCGGCCTCGGGCTGGAGGTGGACGAGGATTTCTTGCGCAAGCACCCGGCGATCGAGGGGCCGGGCTACGTTTAGAATGACAAGAACCAAAGGAGGACTTATGAAAATCAGGATTGCGCGTTCGGTGCTCGCCATCGCGCTGCTCGCGCCTGCATTTGCGTTGGCGCAGGCCTACCCTTCCAAGCCGATCAAGTGGATCGTGCCGTACACGCCGGGCGGGATCACCGACAACGTGACGCGCATCGTCACGCAGAAGATCCAAGAGGCGGTCGGGCAGCCGATCATCATCGAGAATAAGCCGGGCGCCAACTCGATCATCGGCGCCGACCTCGGGGCGAAGGCCGCGCCCGACGGCTATACGTTCACGACGGTGATCGCGGCGCACGCCGCGAACGCGACGCTGTACGCGGGCAAGCTCCCGTTCGATTCGGTGAAGAGCTTCGCGCCGGTGTCGCTCGCGGCCATTGCGCCGCTGATCCTGACCGCCAACAACAACTTTCCGCCGAACAACGTGAAGGAGCTGATCGCCTATGCCAAGGCGAATCCGGGCAAGATCTCGTTCGGCTCCTCCGGCATCGGCGCCGCCGCGCATCTCACCACCGAGCTGCTCAAGCAGACCGCCGGCATCGACATGGTCCACATCCCGTACAAGGGGACGGCGCCCGCGCTGCAGGGATTGATGGGTGGCGACATCCAGATCCTGGTGGACGTTCCGAGCACGCTGATGCCGCAGGTGCGCGGCGGGAAGATCAAGGCGCTCGCGATGTTCTCCGGCAAGCGCATCGCCGGCGCGCCGGAAGTGCCGACCGTCGCGGAAGCCGGCGGCCCGCCGCTCGAATCTTCGACGTGGGTCATGTTCCTCGCCCCCGCCGGCACGCCGCGCGACATCGTCAACCGCATTTCCGCGGAGACGGCGAAAGCCGTGCAGTCGGCGGATATCAAGAGCCGATTCGAGCAGATCGGCATCGAACCGGTCGGCAATTCGCCCGAGCAGGCGGGCAAGTTCCTCAATGACGAGATCGTGAAGTGGGCCAAGGTGATCACCACTGCGGGCGTCAAGGCGGAGTGACATGTCCAGGCCGCACAAACCGATCCGCAGCGAAATGGGCTGGTCCACGCCGGACCGGATCGTGGTGCGCGGCAAGGACCTGCCGGGAGAGATCCTCGGCAATTTCAACCTCGGCGACATGGCCTTCCTGGAACTGACCGGCCGCGCACCGGACGCGAACGAGTCCAGGCTGTTCAATGCGATGGTCGTGACACTGGTCGAACACGGCATCACGCCCTCCGCGCTGGCGGCGCGGCTCACCTACCTGGGTGCGCCGGAAGCCATGCAGGCCGCCGTGGCCGCCGGACTGTGCGGCCTTGGCAGCGTATTCGTCGGCTCGACCGAAGGCTGCGCGAAGATGCTCACGGAAGCTTTGCCCGACCCGAAAGAAAAAACGGACCTGCCCGCCCTCGCCCGGCGCATCGTGCAGGACTACCGCTCTCGCAAGCAAATCGTGCCGGGCCTCGGCCACCCGATCCACAAGCCGGTGGATCCGCGCGTGCCTCGCCTGTTCGCCATCGCGAAGGACACCGGCTTCTACGGCAACTACGCAGAACTCGTCCAGCAGGTCCAACAGGAAGCCGAGCGCGCCTCCGGCAAGCGATTGCCGCTCAACGCCACCGGCGCAATCGGCGCACTGTGCTGCGAGATGGGCTTCGACTGGCGTGTCTGCCGCGGCCTCGGCGTGATGGCGCGCGCGGTGGGACTGGTCGGCCACCTGCTCGAGGAGGCGCGCACGCCGATCGCGCAGGAAGTCTGGTACCGCGTCGAAGACGAAGCATCGGAACACCTCCGCCCGGACGAGCCATGAAAACCGCAGACGACTACCCCGAAATCCGAGAAGCCGTCAGCGCGCTGTGCAAGACCTTCGACAGCGCGTACTGGCAGAAGGTGGACGAGGACCGCGCTTATCCCGAAGCCTTCGTGGATGCACTCACCAAGGCCGGCTGGATGGCGGCGCTGATTCCCGACGAGTACGGCGGCTCGGGCCTGTCGCTCACCGAAGCCTCGGTCATCATGGAGGAAATCACCCGCTCGGGCGGCAACGCGGGCTGCTGCCACGGGCAGATGTACAACATGAACACGCTGCTGCGCCATGGTTCGGCCGCGCAGAAGAAGAAGTACCTGCCGAAGATCGCGACCGGCGAACTGCGCCTGCAGTCCATGGGCGTCACCGAACCGACCGCGGGCACCGACACCACCGCCATCAAGACCACCGCGGTGAAGAAAGGCGACCGCTACGTGGTGAACGGCCAGAAGGTGTGGACTTCGCGCCTGCAGCATTCGGAGCTGATGATCCTGCTCGCGCGCACCACGCCGCTCGCCGAGGTGAAGAAGAAATCCGACGGCATGTCGATCTTCATCGTCGACAAGCGCGCGAGCCTGGGCAAGGGCCTGGAGATGCGCCCGATCCGCAACATGGTGAACCACGAAACCAACGAAGTGTTCCTCGACAACCTCGAGATCCCGGCGGAAAACCTGATCGGCGAGGAAGGCAAGGGCTTCAAGTACATTCTCGACGGCCTGAACGCCGAGCGCATCCTGATCGCCGCGGAGTGCATCGGCGACGGCTACTGGTTCGTCGAGCACGCCGCGAACTATGCCAGGGAGCGTGTCGTGTTCGGGCGGCCGATCGGCCAGAACCAGGGCATCCAGTTCCCGATCGCGGAAAGCTACATGGAAATCGAGGCGGCGAACCTGATGCGCTACAAGGCAGCCGGACTATTCGACCAGAAGCAGCCCTGCGGCGCGGAAGCCAACATGGCCAAGCACCTCGCGGCCAAGGCCTCGTGGGAGGCCGGCAACGTCTGCCTGCAGACCTACGGCGGTTTCGGCTTCGCGGCGGAGTACGACGTGGAGAGGAAATTCCGCGAGACGCGCTTGTACCTGGTGGCACCGATCTCGACCAACCTTATCCTGTCCTACTTGGCCGAGCATGTGCTCGGGCTGCCGCGCTCTTTCTGAATCCAGCAAAAAACGGAGATTTGCATGCCACTCATCCATGTCAGCCTGTTCGAAGGCCGCACGATCGAGCAGAAACGCGAGTTCGCTGTCGCAGTCACCGCCGACGCGGTGCGCACCCTCAAGTGCACGGCCGAATCCGTCGACGTTATTTTCGAAGACGTGAAGAAGTCCGACTGGGCGACCGGAGGAAAACTCGCTTCGGATCCGAAGTAACGAGATGCAAAGGAAATAGGCGAATGTACTTGGTTGGGGGCAATTTATGGGTGTTTTTCCACACACCATAGGCATTTTTACAGCGCTAACTCGCCACCCAAACATTGCGGCAACGCGTCTCGCGCAACCGGAACCCGGCAGCGACGCCGGTCAGCGCGATCACAGCCAGCACCGCCGCCGCGCTCCGGTAGCCGTCCAGCGCCGCGCCGCCGACAGTCCGATCCAGCACCGCTCCCACCAGCGGCTGGAACAGCGCGGTGCCGAGGAAGCCGCCCGTGTTGACCAGGCTGGTCGCGGTCCCCGACAGTGCGGGCGGGTTCAGTTCCTTCGCCAATGCCCACCCCAGGGTGGCCCCGGAGATTCCAATGCCCATCAACAGGAACGCGGCGACCGACGCCGCGACGGGAAGCTGCCAGCCCATCACCCACGGTAGCCAGCTCGCCAGGTACAGGAGCGACAGCGCGCGCACCAGCGGCAGGCGCAGCCCCATGCGATCGGAGATGGTGCCTACAGCGAACGAACTGAACCCGAGACCGAGGATCGCCGCAGTCACGTGCAGCGTTGCGCTCGTGCGCGTCAATCCGAGGCCGTCGGTCAGGTACGGTACCGCCCACAGGCCCGTGAAGGTCAGGTACGAGCCGATCATGCCGAAATGCATGAAGAATCCGGGCCAGGTATCGCGGTTCTCCGCCACGCGGGCGACGCCGTCCCACCACCCCGCATGGGTCCCTACCGCATCCGCCTGTCCCTCGAGCGAACGCACTGACGGCAGGCCAGCGTCGCGCGGATCGTCGCGCACCCACAACCAGATGCACAGAGCCAGCGCGAACGACAGCCCGCCGGTCACCACGAACACCTCGCGCCAGGAGACATACCGGGTCGCCCATGCCAGCGGATACGCCGCGAGCACCCCGCCCAGGTTTCCGAGCAGCATCAGCACGCCGACCCAGGTGCCGAATTCGCGCTCGCTGTACCACGAGGCGATCAGCTTGAGCACCGATACGAAAGCCACCGCCACCCCGAGCCCGACCAGCGCACGCCCCGCGAGCAGCCAGCCGACGTTCGGCGCGAACCCGAACAGCAGCGAACCGATCCCGGCCACCATCGAGCCCGCGGTGAACAGGCGGCGCGGCCCCACCGAATCGGCGAGCACCCCCGAAGGCAGCTGCATCGCCGCGTAGGGATAGAAGTAGAACGCGGCGATGAAGCCGAGCGTGGTAGCGCTCGAGTCGAAGGTCGCGCGCAGGTCGGCTGCGATCGCGCCGGGTGCGACACGGTGGAAGAACGCGACGATGAAGGCCGCCGCGCCGAGCGCGTAGGCGAGCCGGCGCAGCCGCCGGTAGCGCGAGGACGTGTCCATCAGGCCGGGGCCTCGTCCGGCATCGCGTACACCTCGATTGCGCGCCCCACCCCACGCAGCTCGAACGTTCCGAGGCTCTCCCACTGCTCGCCCAGTGCCTGGGTCACGCCGCCCGAGACGACCACGTCGCGCCCGGTGTCCTTGCACAGCGACTCGATCCTCGCGGTCTCGTTCGCCGCAGCGCCGATCACCGAGAATTCGAGCCGGGTCGGCGTGCCGATATTGCCGTACAGCACGCGCCCGAGGTGCAGGCCGACGCCGTAGGCGAAGGTCGGCAGCCCCGCGCCGGCGCGCCGGGCATTCGCTTCGCCCGCCTTCACCCGCACGCTGCGCGCGGCGCCGACCGCGCGCTCGCAGGTGGCGCGGCGTTCCGCGATTCCGGGGACCGGAAACACGGCGAGCGAGGCGTCGCCGATGAAGCGCAGCACCTCGCCGCCGTGCTCGAGCACCGCGCCCGCGGTGGCCTCGAAGTAGTCGTTCAGCAGTTCGAGGAAGCGGCGCTCGCCGAGCCGTGCGGCAAGCGGCGTCGATTCGCGCAGGTCGGAGAACCAGATCACCGCGTCGATCTCCTCGCCGTCGCCGCGTTGTATCTGTCCCTCGAGCACGCGCAAGCCCGCGCTCCGCCCGAGGTAGGTCTCGAGCAGGGTGCGTGCGAGTTCGCGATTCGTGAAATTCTCCATGACCAGCGCGAACGGATGCAGCAGGCGCTGGACTTCCTCGATGTCATGGTCGGTAAACCCGCCCGGCCGCCGGGTGGCGAGGCTCACCGAGTTGCGCTGGCCCGAACTGAAGATCACCTCGGACATCACGTAATCGGTCATGCCGAGCGCCTTCACTTCGGCGATCACCGGAAAATCGATCGGACAATCGTCGCGCTCGAGCCTGCGGCGGATGACGCGCTCGCCCGCCACGATGCGCGCAGCCGGGCTGTTGATGTATGCCTCGGACTGGCGCAGGCCCCGGTCTCCGCGCAGCACCGATACGCGCTCGCCGTCCCATTGCAACGCGATCCCCAAGTCCTGCGGATGCAAGGTCCAGAAAAAGAATCCGACGCGCTCGATCGGCAAGCCCGCGGCGCGCACGCGTGCGCACAACTCCCCCACCACCTCCTCGGGCGATGCCATGTGGCGCCCCTTGTGCATCAGCCAATCAATGACCGGTGTGATCGACCATGTCGTCATGTCGCGATCCCTCCGTCCCGAAATCAGCCGAACACCCGCAGCCCCCCGGGCAGGATGGATACCGACCCGGGAGTCGGTCCTAAAGCGGCTTCTTGATCAACTGCCCGAGCTCACCGATGACGCCGCGCCGGAACGTGAGCACGCAGATGACGAAGATCACGCCCTGCACCACCGTTACCCAGGAACCGAGCTGCGCGAGGTAATTCTCCATCCCGAGCAGCACGAAAGCGCCGACCACCGGGCCGAAGACGGTGCCCAGGCCGCCCAGCAGGGTCATCAACACCACTTCGCCGGACATCGACCAGTGCGCGTCCGTGAGCGACGCGAGCTGGAACACTAGCGCCTTGGTGGCGCCAGCCAGGCCGGCCAGTGCCGCCGAGAGCACGAACGCAAGCAGCTTGTATCGATCGGTACGGTAGCCGAGAGAGATCGCGCGCTGCTCGTTCTCGCGGATGGCCTGCAACACCTGGCCGAAGGGCGAATGCACGATCCGGTATATCAGCAGCAACCCGGCGCCGGTCACCGCGAATACGAAGAAGTACATTGCCCAGACATTGGAGAGATCGACCAGCCCGAACAGCATTCCGCGCGGCACCGCCTGGATGCCGTCCTCGCCGTGCGTGAACGGCGTCTGCAGATAGAAAAAGAACACCATCTGCGACAACGCCAGGGTGATCATCGCAAAATAGATGCCCTGCCGGCGGATCGCGATCAGCCCGGCAGCCAGGCCCAGCACGGCCGCCGTCGCGGTACCGGTCAGAATTGCCATTTCCGGAGGCAGACCCCAGACCTTTGCCGCGTGCGCAGAAAGATATCCGCCGGTGGCGAGAAACATCGCATGCCCGAACGAGAGCAGCCCGACGTAGCCGATCAGCAGGTTGAACGCGGCCGCAAACAGCGCGAAGCACATCACCTTCATCAGGAAGATCGGATACATCAGCAGCGGTGCAGCGACAAAGAACGCCCCCAGCGCGGCGAACGCCACGGTCTGGTGCCGGAGGTTTGCAGCGCGCGCCGGTGCGTCGGCAGATGGTTGCGAAGTATCGGTCATCGCCCGCCTATTTCTGCGTGCCGAACAGGCCGGCCGGCTTGATCATCAGCACGATCGCCATGACGATGAAGATCACGGTGTTGGAGGCTTCCGGGTAGAACACCTTGGTGAGCCCCTCGATCACGCCGAGTCCGAACCCGGTCAGGATGGCGCCCAGTATCGAGCCCATGCCGCCGATCACCACCACCGCGAATACCACGATGATCAGGTCCCCGCCCATCAACGGATTGACCTGGTAAATGGGTGCCGCCATCACCCCGGCAAGCGCGGCCAGGCCGACGCCGAAGCCGTAGGTGAGCGTGATCATGCGCGGTACGTTGACGCCGAATGCCTGCACCAGTTGCGGGTTTTCGGTGCCCGCACGCAGGTACGATCCGAGCTTGGTCTTCTCGATCACGAACCAGGTCGCCATGCACACCACGAGCGAAGCCACGATCACCCACGCCCGATATTTCGGCAGGAACATGAAGCCGAGGTTCTGGCCGCCGGCCAGCTCGGCCGGGACCTGGTAGGGAAGACCGGCCGAGCCGAACTCATTGCGGAACAGCCCTTGGATGATGAGCGCGAGTCCGAAGGTGAGCAACAGCCCGTACAGGTGATCGAGCTGGTAAAGATGCCTGATCATCAGGCGTTCGATCAGCACGCCGAACGCGCCGACCGCGACCGGCGCAATCGCCAGTGCCCACCAGTAGCCAACGCCCAGCTTGTTGAGCAGGAACCATGCGCAGAACGCGCCCATCATGTACTGCGCGCCATGGGTGAAGTTGATGATGTTGAGCAGTCCGAAGATGACTGCGAGCCCGAGCGAAAGCAGGGCATAAAACGAGCCATTGATCAGCCCGATCAGGAGCTGGCCGAACAGCGCCTGCGTCGGAACTCCGAAAATCGTGTCCATCGGTCGATACGGGAGAAGAGCGGCTGCCCTTCGCCCGCTATCCCTGCTGCGTTACTTGACCAACGGGCAACCGCCTTCCTTCTCCGGGCGGAATGCCTGCTCGGCCGGGATCGTCGCGAGGATCTTGTAATAGTCGTAAGGCCCTTTCGATTCGGAGGGCTTTTTAACCTCCACCAGGTAGGCCGGGTGTATCTTGCGGCCGTCCTGGCGCACGCGGCCCTTGCCGAACAGCGGGTCGTCGGTTGGCAGTTCCTTCATCTTGGCGATCACCTTGGTGCCGTCATCGGTCTTTGCCGCCTCGATCGCCTTCAGGTAGTGCAGCACCGACGAATACACGCCGGCCTGGACCATGCTCGGGTATTTGCCGCCATTGGCCGCAGCGAAGCGCTTGGTAAAAGCGCGCGTCTGGTCGTTCAGGTCCCAGTAGAACGTTTCAGTGAAGATTAGGCCCTGCGCCGTCTCCAGACCCAGGCCGTGGATGTCCGTGATGAACACCAGCAGGCCGGCCAGATGCTGGCCGCCCTTGACAATGCCGAATTCCGCCGCCTGTTTGATCGAATTGATGGTGTCGCCGCCGGCATTGGCCAGGCCGATGATCTTGGCCTTCGACGCCTGCGCCTGCAGCAGAAACGAAGAGAAGTCGGTGCCGGGAAACGGGTGCCGCACCTTGCCGAGCACCTTGCCGCCGCTCTTGAGGACCACCGCCTCGGTGTCGCGCTCCAGCGCATGGCCGAACGCGTAATCCGCGGTTATGAAGAACCACGTGTCGCCGCCGGTTTTTACGATAGCGTTGCCGGTGCCATTGGCCAGCATCCAGGTGTCGTACGTCCAGTGGATGGTGTTCGGTGAGCAGGCCTTGCCGGTCAGGTCTGCCGTGGCCGCGCCCGACACCAGGAATGCCTTGCCCTTCTGCCTCGTGATCTCGCTCACCGCGAGCGCGACCGAGGAGGTCGGTACGTCGAAGACCGCATCGACCTTGTCGACGTCGTACCACTGCCGCACCACCGCGGAACCCACGTCGGGCTTGTTCTGGTGGTCCGCGGAAACGATTTCCACCTTCATGCCCTTCTTGGCAGCGCCGAAATCCTCTACCGCCATGCGTGCGGCCACGACCGACCCCGGGCCGGCAATATCGGCATACAAACCGGACATGTCGTTCAGTACCCCGATCTTGATGACGCCGTCGGAAATCTGTGCGTGCGCAGTGCCGCCGACGGCCGCTGCAACAGCCGCGGCCAGCAAAGTCTTCTTCAGTCCCATCGCATTTCTCCTTGAAAGAAAATCCATTGGATCAACGATCTCGATCATACCCCGAGGTATTCGCGTACCCTACCCATTTTCGCTTCGAGTTCGGCGTTCGGGATCATGTCCATGATGCGCCCATGCTCGATCAGGTAGTGGCGGTCGGCGACCATCGCGGCGAAGCGGAAGTTCTGCTCCACCAGCACCACCGTGAACCCCCGCTCCTTCAACTTGCGAACCACGCGCCCGAGCATCTGCACGATCACGGGAGCGAGACCTTCCGTAATCTCGTCCAGCAGCAACAGGTGCGCGCCAGTGCGCAGGATGCGGGCCATCGCGAGCATCTGCTGCTCGCCGCCCGAGAGCCGCGTGCCCTGGCTCTTCCTGCGGTCCCTGAGATTGGGAAACATCTGGTAGATCTCGTCCACCGTCATGCCACCTTCCTGCACCTGGGGCGGCAGGAGCAGGTTTTCCTCGGCGCTCAGGCTTGCGTAGATGCCCCGCTCCTCCGGGCAATACCCGATGCCGAGGTGAGCGATCCGGTGGGTCGGCATCTGTACGGTCTCGACCCCATTCACGCGAATCGAACCGGTGCGCCGCCCGACCAGGCCGAGCACGGATTTCAGGGTTGTCGTGCGGCCAGCACCGTTGCGCCCGAGCAATGCAACCACCTCTCCGCGCGCAATCGATACGTCCATTCCGTGCAGGACGTGCGACTCGCCGTACCACGCATGCAGGCCGCCGATCTGCAGCGCTTCCTTGCCGTTCGCTGCGCCCGCTTCAGTCATGTCCGGTGCCCAGATAGGCTTCCATCACTTCAGGGTTGGCCGAGACTTCGGCGTACGGGCCCTCGGCCAGGATCTGGCCGCGCTGCAGCACCGTGATCCGGTCTGAAATCCCGGCCACCACGCTCATGTTGTGCTCGACCATCAGCACCGTGCGGTTGAGCGCCACTTTCCTGATCAGCGCAGTGACGCGGCCGACGTCCTCGTGCGCCATGCCCTGCGTGGGTTCGTCGAGCAGCATCAGCTCCGGATCCATCGCGAGCGTGGTGGCGATCTCCAGCGCGCGCTTGCGTCCGTAGGGAAGCTCGATCGTCACGGCATCGGCGAATTCGGCCAGATCCACCGACTGCAGCAATTCCATCGCGCGCTCGTTGAGCGCGTCGAGGCAGCGCTCCGATTTCCAGAAATGAAACGAGTTCCCCATCGCGTGCTGCAACGCGACGCGGACGTTTTCAAGCACCGTAAAGTGGGGAAACACCGCTGAGATCTGGAACGAGCGCACGACGCCGCGCCGCGCGATATCCGCCGAGCTCTCGCCGGTGATGTCCTCGCCCCCATAGAGGATCCGGCCGCTCGTCGGCGCGAGAAACTTGGTCAGTAAGTTGAAGACGGTGGTCTTGCCCGCCCCGTTCGGTCCGATCAGCGCATGGATCGTCCCGCGCGTCACCCGCAGGTCCACCGCATTCACCGCAACGAAGCCCTTGAACTCCTTCGTCAAGCTCCGGGTCTCGAGGATGATGTCTGCAGCCATGCTTTCTTTGCCGCGCAATCTCGGGGGAAACTACTTCCAGTTGGGTGGCCGCTTCTCGATGAAGGCGTCCATGCCTTCCCTGCCCTCCGGGTGCGCAAAGCTGGAGGCGATGACGTTCGAAGCCATCTCGTAGGCGCGCGCAATGCCGAGATCCATCTGCTGGTAGAACGCACGCTTGCCGGCAGCAACCGTGGCCGGCGGCTTTTCGGCGATCTGCCGCGCGAGTTTCTCCAGCTCGGCGTCGAGCTGCTCCACCGGGACGACGCGATTCACCAGGCCCCATTCGAGCGCCTGTTGCGGGCCGATGACATCGCCGGTAAGCAGCATCTCCATTGCGTGCTTGCGCAGCAGGTTGCGTCCAACCGCGACGCCCGGCGTGGAGCAGAAAAATCCCCATGTCACCCCCGGCGTGGTGAATTTCGCCGCTTCCGAGGCGACCGCGAGGTCGCACTGGGCGACCAGCTGGCAACCGGCCGCGGCAGCCGCGCCGTGCACGCGCGCGATCACCGGCTGCGGCAGGTTGGTGATGGACTGCATCATGCGGCTACACTTGTGGAACAGCGCCTCGATCTTCGGCTGCTCGCCGAGCGCGCGGATCTCTTTCAGGTCGTGACCAGCGCAGAAACCCTTTCCTGCGGCCGCGAGCACCACCACATGCACGCCCGGGTCCTTCGCGATCGCCTCGAATGCAGCCTGCAGCGCATCGAGCATTTCGCTCGTCAGCAGGTTCATCTGCTGCGGGCGGTTCATGGTGAGCCTGGTCACGCCGCCGCGCTCCTCGCGCAGCAGCACGGGTTGTTCCGGTTGCGGTACGGCGCTCATCAGGATCTCCCTAGGTTTCGATTGCGGAGGCGGACTTCGCCTTCTCGCGCAGCGCGAATTTCTGGATCTTACCCGTCGAAGTCTTCGGCACCGCTCCGAAAATCACCCGCTTGGGTACTTTGAAGCGCGCCATGTGAGCCCGGCAGAACTCGATGATTTCGGCTTCCGTGGCGGTTGCGCCTTCTTTCAGCTCGACGAAAGCGCACGGCGTCTCCCCCCACTTCGCGTCGGGCTGCGCAACCACCGCCGCCGCCATCACCGCCGGGTGGCGGTAAAGCGCGTCCTCGACCTCGATCGAGGAAATGTTCTCGCCGCCCGAGATGATGACGTCCTTGGAGCGGTCCTTGATCTTGACGTAGCCGTCCGGGTACATCACCGCCAGGTCGCCGGTGTGGAACCAGCCGTCCTTGAACGACTCCTGCGTCGCCTTCGGGTTCTTCAGGTAGCCCTTCATGGTGATGTTCCCGCGCATCATGATCTCGCCCATGGTTTCGCCGTCCGCGGGCGTGGGCTGCATGGTTTCGGGATCCATTACCGCGAGTCCTTCCTGCACCGTGTAACGGATGCCCTGGCGCGCATTGAGCGTCACCTGTTCGCCGAGCGGCAGGCTCGCCCATTCGGGCTGCTTCGCACATACCGTCGCCGGACCATAGGTTTCGGTCAGGCCGTAGACGTGGGTAATGGAAAAGCCCATCTTCTCCATGCCTTCGATGATCGCGGCCGGTGGCGCCGCACCGGCGACCAGACAGTTCACCTTGTGCGTGATGCCCTTCCTCAGCGCCGCCGGAGCGTTGATCAGCGTCTGGTGCACGATCGGCGCGCCGCAGTAATGAGTGACCCGGTGCTCCGCCATCAGCTTGAATATCAGTGCGGCATCCACCTTGCGCAGGCAAACGCTGGTGCCTGCGTTGGCCGCCATGGTCCACGGGAAACACCAGCCGTTGCAGTGGAACATCGGCAGCGTCCACAGGTACACCGCGTGGTGCGGCATCGCCCACACGAGGATGTTCCCTACGCCATTGAGGTAGGCGCCGCGGTGATGGTAGACCACGCCTTTCGGGTTGCCGGTGGTGCCAGAGGTGTAGTTGAGCGAGATCGCCTGCCATTCGTCCGCCGGCCACAGCCAGTTCCACTCCGGGTCGCCCTCGGCGAGCAAATCCTCGTAGGTCTTCGCACCGAGCCGCTTGCCCGGCCCCGAATACTCCGGATCATCCACGTCGATCACGATGGGCTTCACCTTCGCCCTCGAAAGCGCCTGCTCGATGATCGGCGAGAACTCGCGGTCGGTGAGAAGCACTTTCGCTTCGCCGTGATCCAACATGAATGCAATCGCTTCCGCATCCAGGCGCGTATTCAGCGTATTGAGCACCGCCCCGCACATCGGCACGCCGAAATGCGCCTCGTAAATCTCCGGCGTGTTGGCGAGCATCGCCGCGACCGTGTCGCCGATTCCTATGCCGCGTTTCACCAATGCGGATCCGAGCCGGCGGCAGCGCGCGTAAGTCTCCCGCCATGTGTATCGTTTCGCGCCGTGAATGACCGAGGTGTGCTTCGGGTAGACGTAGGCGGCGCGCTCGATGAATGAAAGCGGGGTCAGCGGCGCGAAATTCGCCGGATTCTTGTCGAGCCCGCTGTCATAGGGGTTGGGCTTCGTAGGCATGATGCGCGAAGTATATCGTTGGGGCCGCCGACCGGCGTCAGTTCGCCGTAATCCCCGCCGCCTTCACCACCCGCCCCCAAGTCTGATACTCGCGCTCGATATAGCGTGCCAGCTCATCGATCGTGCTCGGCTGCGGCTGGAGCCCCTGCTTGTTGAGCAAATCGCGCACCTCGGCCGTGCCGAGCGCCTTCACCAGTTCCGAATGGAGGCGCTCGACGATCTCCCTCGGCGTCTTCGCAGGCGCTACGTAGGCATACCAGTTGACCGCCTCGTATCCCGGATACCCCGACTCGGCGACGGTCAGCACGTCGGGCAGCAACGTCGCGCGGGTCGGGCCCGTCGTCGCGAGCGCGCGGGCCTTGCCAGCCTTCATTTGCGCTCCGGCGGACACCGGCGTCGCGAACACCGCCGCCACCTGGCCGCCCAGCAGGCCCTGCATCGCCGGACCGCCGCCCTTGTAGGGAACGTGCACGATGTCGATCTTCGCCATCAACCGCAGCAGCTCGCCGGCCAGGTGGCCGGCGCCGCCGATGCCCGAGGAGCCATAGGTGAGCGTGCCGGGCTTCTCGGCGGCGAGTTTCACGAACTCGCCCAGCGTCGTGGCGGGAACGGAGGGATGCACCACCAGCACGTTGGAGAACACCACCGCCATGGTGATCGGCGCGAAATCGCGCAGCGGATCGTAGGGCAGGTTCGCGACGATATGCGGCGCGACCGTGAGCGACCCGACGTTGCCGAGCAATATCGTGTAACCGTCGGGCGCAGCCTTGCCGACGTAGTCGGCGGCGATGTTGCCGCCCGCGCCGGCCTTGTTCTCGACGACGACCTGCTCGCGCAGGCTCTCGGCAAGTGTCCTGGCAATGATGCGCGCCACCCCGTCGGTGCCGCCACCCGGGGCGAAACCCACCACCATCGTGATCGGACGGCTGGGATACGCGGCCTGCGCCAGCGCCTGTGCAGCCCAGATCAGTCCAATGCAGATCCACATCAGACGAAGCATGTGATCTCCTCGCCAAAAAAATGGGATCTTAGCCCCGTTTCATCGGCATTCTCCAAAACGGTCCCGCCCCGGCTCTCCCTGTCGATCGCCTCGAGCACTTTATCGTGCTCGCCGACCTCCGCCTGCGGCGCGCGCAGCACAACCAGCTTCGAGACGTCGAAAGCAGCCATCCCATCTCCACGGACCCGACGTGACCCGGTATTATTACGTGGACCTGCTCGAATTCGTCGTCAGGTTCGAACACCCCGGTTGGTACATCCAAATGTCATCACCGTCCAACCCACAGCGTCAGATCGGCATCGTGCGCTGCGACCACGAGTTCACACCGAAGGCATTTTGGCATGAGGCACTTCATGGTTGCTGACCCGGATGGGTTGCTCGTCAACATCCCGGCATTTCCTTAAACCTCGGTCTCCCCGATTGACCGCGGCCTTGCCGACGCGCTGAAACCCGCGGCTGAACGCAACGTCAGGTTTGACTCTCAACGGAACGCAATGGGAATGAGCTGGAAGAGCACAAGAGCCGGATATGGATGGTTGTCAATTTCCCTTCACTGGCTGATGCTGCTATTGATCGTTGCCGTCTATGCCACTATGGATCTCAAATCAATTTTCCCGAAAGGAAGTCCTTCACGTGAGGCGATGGCAATCTGGCACTACACGCTTGGTCTGTCGGTGTTCCTCCTCGTGTGGTTGCGCTTGTTGATACGTTTTGCGGGCTCCGATCCTGCCATCGAACCAGCGTTGCCGGCTTGGCAAGCTCTGTCGGCCAAGGCCATGCATTGGGCGTTGTACGCCCTGATGATCGGCTCGCCTTTGTTGGGTTGGCTCACGCTCAGCGCCAAAGGAACGCCGGTGCCTTTCTTTGGCGCAGAGTTGCCTGCGTTAATCGGCAAGAGTCGGGGACTGGCGAAGTGGTTCAAGGAGATTCACGAGACCTTTGCGACAGTGGGCTACTTCCTGGTCGGATTACATGCGGCCGCCGCGCTGTACCATCACTATGTGAAGCGCGATAACGCCCTTAGACTGATGTTGCTTGGCCGCTGACGCCCACTAGCTCGCGCGGCTGAGAGCCACGTCACGGCATGAGACTTCAAATCGCTCCGGGGAACTCCCTGCGTACATGAACACCACCGCGCGGTCCAAAGGGTTCGCAGTCCAGGCGACCGAACTGACGCGCAGGTTCGGCAACTTGACCGCGGTGAATCATATCGACCTGGCGATTCCGTATGGCGAGATCTTCGGGCTGCTGGGTGCCAACGGCGCGGGCAAAAGCACCTTGATCAAGATGCTCACGACCCTGCTGGCGCCAACATCCGGAAATGCCGAGGTCGGAGGTTTCGACATCCTCAAGTCTCCATCGGAGGTCAGGGGGCGCATCGGCTATGTGCCTCAGCTACTGTCGGCCGACGGCGCGCTGACAGGCTACGAGAACCTGCTCCTGTCGGCCAAGCTCTATGGCTTGCCCCGCGCGGAGAGAGGCGTGCGCATCGGCGAAGCGCTGAACTTCATGGGGCTCACGGATTCGGCGCGCAAGCTCGTGAAAACCTATTCAGGCGGCATGATCCGCAGGCTGGAGCTCGCCCAAGCCATGCTGCACCGTCCGGCGATCCTGTTCTTGGACGAGCCGACGATCGGGCTTGATCCCCTGGCACGCCATTCCGTGTGGGATCGCTTGCGGGACCTCAGGCGCGACTACGGCATGACGGTTCTGATCACGACACACGACATGGAGGAAGCCGAAGCGCTTTGCGACGAGGTGGCGATTCTGCACGCGGGGCGGGTCGCCGTGGTTGGAAAACCTCCCGAGCTGCGCACGAGGCTCGGCGCCGGCGCCAGCATGGATGACGTGTTCGCGCATTACGCCGGTGGCGGGATCCGCGAAGGCGGGGATTTCAGCAACGCCGTTCAGACCCGCCAGACCGCTCGGCGCCTGGGTTGAACGCACTGCCGTGGACAGATTCCTCCGTGAGAGCGCCGCGGTCGCAGAAGTGGAGCTGATCAAACTCGTCCGCGATCCGACCGAAATCTTCTCGCGCGCAGTACAGCCGGTGCTGTGGCTGGTGGTCTTCGGCCAAGTCCTCGCCCACGTCCACGGCATTTACACCGGAGAGGTTGGCTACCTCGCGTTCATCACACCTGGAATCCTTGCCCAGAGTGTGCTGTTCAGCGCAATCTTCTACGGGATCGCAGTGATCTGGGAGCGCGATCTCGGCGTCGTGCACAAGCTTCTGGTGAGCCCCGCCCGGCGAAGCTCGCTTGTTTTCGGCAAAGCGGTCTCCGCCGGATTCCGCGGCCTCGTACAGGCGGCCGTCATTTATCTCCTCGCGCTCGTCATGCACATCACGATCCGGCAGGAGCCACACGCCATATTCGGCGTTCTGGCCGGCGTGCTACTGGGCTCCGCGCTCTTTTCCACCTTTTCGCTCATCATCGCGTGCATCGTAAAGACGCGCGAGCGCTTCATGGGCATAGGCCAACTCCTCACGATGCCGATGTTCTTCGCAAGCAATGCGATCTATCCGCTGGACCTCATGCCCGGCTGGCTGCGCACGGTGGCGCAGATCAATCCCCTCACCTACCTGGTCGACGCGCTACGCGGGCTCATGATCGTCGGAGGCGAAAGCGTACACGGCTACGCGGTAGATTTCACAGTATTGCTCGTAGTATTCGTCGTGCTGGTAATGGTCGCCGTGAGGCTGTACCCGACGCTGGTGGAATGAGCACGCGAGTGCGCTGCAAAGAGGGTGCGATGTTCGGACGAATGAGGCTTGAACGCGAACGATTCGGGGTGCGATCGCGCGCGAGTTCGTCGTCATTCAAAGCACGGCGGTGGAGTCACGAGCATGGAGGGGTACGTCCATGGCACAGCATGTCGATCTCGTAGTCAGAAACGGCTTGGTCCTTGACGGGACCGGGGCCGAGCCGTTCAACGCCGACGTCGCTGTCTCGGGCGGGCGCATCGCCGAGGTCGGACGAGTGTCTGCTCGCGGAAGCGAGGAGGTCAATGCAAAGGGTCTCTTCGTCACCCCTGGCTTTGTCGACATACACACCCACTATGACGGTCAGGTCACCTGGGAGAACAGACTCGTTCCCTCGTCATCCCACGGCGTGACCACCGTGGTCATGGGCAACTGCGGCGTCGGCTTCGCGCCGTGTCGACTGGAACAACACGACCTGCTGATCCGCCTGATGGAAGGCGTCGAGGACATTCCGCATCCGGTCCTCGTCGACGGCGTGCCGTGGACTTGGGAGACCTATCCCGAGTACCTGCGTTTTCTCGCCGGCCGGCAATACGACATGGACGTCTGCGGATACGTGCCGCACGCGGCTCTGCGCGTCTACGTGATGGGGCAGCGCGGTGCCGATCGCGAGCGCGCGACCGCACTCGAGGTGGCGCAAATGGCGCAGCTCCTGCGCGAGGCAATGGCGGCCGGGGCAATGGGCTTCTCGACCTCGCGCACGTTCTTCCACCGATCCAGCGACGGCAAGTCGACCCCGACTTTCGATGCGGCCGAAGAGGAGCTGGCCGGGCTCGCCCTGGCGCTCAAGGGATGCGGCAAGGGCGCCATGCAGCTCATCATCGATTTCGACGATGCGGATGCGGCCTTCGGCTGCATGCGCCGTCTGGTCGAGCGATCGGGCCGGCCCCTGTCCTTCTCGTTGCTCGAAGGGGTGCTGGGGCCGCTGTCGCCGCGTTGGCAAGAAATTCTAGATTGGGTCGCGCAGGCCAACGCGGAAGGGCTTCCCATCAAGGGCCAGGTGCTCGGGCGGGCGATCGGCTTGCTGTTCCGGCCACGAGCTCACTCTCAATCCGTTCTACAGCACGGATACCTACCGCGCGCTCGCGCATCTGCCGCTCGCGAAGCGCGTAGCGCAGTTGCGCTCGCCCGAGGTGCGCGACCGCATGCTTGCCGAGCCGGTCGATCCCGATCCGGCCAATGTCCTTGGGCGGCTGGTGCGCGATTTCGAGCGCATGTTCCTGCTGGGCGATCCGCCCGATTACGAGCCCTCCCCGGAGGCGAGCATCGCAGCCCAGGCGCGCCGTCGCGCTGCGAGCCCTGCAGCGCTGGCCTATGACCTGATGCTCGAGAACGACGGTCGCAACCTGCTCTATTACACCATCGCGAACTACGCTCATGGATCGCTCGATTCCTGTCTCGCCATGATGCGACATCCGGGCACCGTGCTCGGGCTCGGCGATGGCGGCGCGCATTGCGGCACGATCTGCGACGGAAGCGCCCCGACCTTCATGCTGACCCATTGGGCGCGGGATCGCACTCGCGGCGCACGGCTGCCGCTGCCGTGGATCGTGAACGCGCTCTGCCGGACGACGGCGCAAGCGGTGGGTCTGTTGGATCGCGGCATCGTCGCGCCGGGCTACAAGGCTGACCTGAACGTCATCGATCTCGACCGACTGCGGCTTCGCGCACCAGAGGTCGCGTACGATCTGCCGACCGGCGGGCGCCGCTTGCTCCAACGCGCGGACGGCTACGCCGCGACGATCGTCAGCGGCACGGTGGTCTATCGTGACGGGGCGCCGACCGGGGCGCTGCCTGGGCGCCTCGTTCGAGGACCGCAGGCGATGTCAACGAACCGAATCTGCTCGCCTTGATTCAGAATGAAACGGGGCATAACCCTTCCATCGAGCCGACAGCCGCCGGCAAGCCGGTGTCTGCCGCTCATCGCAGGAAACCGCGTGTCCAACCCCGATCCCGCGCAAGCATCCCGCGTCATCGTCGCCGGATTTGAGCCGTTCGGCGAGCGGACGCGGAACCGGTCTTGGGAGGTGGTGCGGCGCCTGCCCGCCCGGCCAGGATTGGAGACTCTTCAGCTTCCTGTGAACTTCGCGGAGCTTGGAAACGCGGTAGCCGCACTGGCAGATCGAAGGCCGCGCGCGCTGCTCCTCGTCGGCGAATCATCAACCGGCGCCGTCTCCGTGGAGCAACTGGCGCTCAATATCGTGGATACCGATGCGCGGGACAATGCCGGACGCATGCCCCGCGCGGAGGCGATCGTGGCCAACGGTCCATTGGCGCTGAGGGCACGCTGGGACGCGAGGACAGTGGCGCGCAGGCTGGCCGAAAGCGGAATTCCGGCTGCGGCGTCGTTCCACGCCGGCACCTACGCATGCAATTTCGCCCTGTACCTGGCGCTGCGCGCACTCCCGGAGCATACGCCGGTCGGATTTCTCCACGTACCTCACCGCCGCCGGACGGTCGGATTGCGGACGGCAGACCTCCTGCGGGCCGTCGAACTCGGCGTGGAGGCGCTCGCGGCGTCCGATTTCGCGCCGGCCCGCTAACCCGGGGTCATCAGCCGCCGCCAGACGCTGCCATCCTTGCTCGCCTTGTCGATGCCCTCGAGCAGCTGCTCGTGCTCCGCAATTTCGGCCTGCGTCGCGCGCAGCACAATCAGCTTCGAGGCGTCGAAAGCAGCCACCCCTTGAACTGCGACAGGCTCGTCCGGCTCGATGATCAGGCTCTCCTGCCCCCGCGTCATCGCGAGGTAAACCTCGGAGAGCAGCGAAGCATCGAGCAGCGCGCCGTGCAACGTGCGCTTCGCGTTGTCCACCGCGTAGCGCTCGCACAATGCGTTCAGGTTATTTTTTTTCCCGGGATGCAATTCCCGCGCGATGGCCAGAGTGTCCACCACCCCGGCGCAGTGCGATGAGAGCTTCCCGAGATCGACGAGCGCCAGTTCGCGATCGAGGAACTCGACGTCGAACGGCGCGTTGTGAATCACGAGCTCGGCGCCGCGCACGAATTCGAGGAACTCGTTTGCAACCTCGGCAAAACGCGGCTTGTCGGCCAGGTCCTCGCGCGTCAGCCCGTGGATCTTCGACGCACCCTCGTCGATATCGCGCCCCGGATTGAGGTAGCGGTGAAAATGGTTGCCGGTCGGACGCCGGTTGACGAGTTCGATGCAGCCGATCTCGATCACTCGGTCGCCCAGGCGCGCGTTGAGGCCTGTCGTCTCGGTATCAAGGATGATCTGTCTTGCGGCCATCCGGAATGCCTCTGTTGGCGAGCGCGTCGGCGCGCTCGTTGTCCATGTGTCCCGCATGGCCGCGCACCCAGTGCCACTGGATCTCGTGCCCGGAGGCGAGCGCGTCGAGCTGCCGCCACAGGTCGTCGTTCTTCACTGGCTTCTTGTCCGCGGTGTGCCAACCCTTGCGCTTCCAGCCGTGGATCCACTCCGAGATGCCTTTCTGCACGTACTGCGAGTCGGTGAAGACCGCCACCCGGCGGCGCCCGCGCAAAGCCTCCAGCCCGCGGATGACCGCGGTGAGTTCCATGCGATTGTTGGTCGTCTGCGCCTCGCCGCCGTACAGTTCCTTTTCCTTCCCCGCGATGCGCAGCAATACCCCCCAGCCGCCGGGACCTGGATTGCCCTTGCACGCGCCGTCGGTGTAGATCTCGACCGGGTCGTCAGCCATCGGTGCCGGTGCGGGCATGCCCGTTGGAATTCGCAACCGGTGCAAGCACGCTGCTCTTGGCGCGTTCCCGCCGCCATGCCGGCATCACGACGCGCATGCTGTGCACGCGCTTGACCGCGCGCACGACGTAGACGCCGCCGGCGATCGGCCACCAGCGGGCGCCCGCCTTCTCCATGAACGCAAACCGCGCGAGCCATTTCGCCTGCGCGAACGGCGGCGCGTAGCAGCCGAACATCCCGCCGTTCAGCTCGAAGCCAAGCAGCTTGAGCCAGTCCTTCAGCCGCAACAGGCCGATGAAGTGCGCATTCCACGGGCAGGCTGCGTCGCGGCGGCGCGCTTCGCGCATCAGCGAATGGCGCGCGCCCCACAGCGAGAGCGGATTGAAGCCCGAAATCACGACCTGCCCCTCGGGCACCAGCACGCGCTCGGCCTCGCGCAGCACCCGGTGCGGATCGGCGCTGAATTCGAGCACGTGCGGCAGCGCGAGCAGGTCCACGCTCGCGTTGGCGAGCGGCAGGTGCTGCGGATCCGCGTGCAGTGCAGCACCGTCCTCCGGCGCGAGCGTAAAGCGGTGCGATATGCGATTGCTGCGCAGGAAGTCGATATGCGCCAATCCGGCCTGCGCCGCCTTGAAGCCGAACACGTCCTCGACCGCGCGATCGAACTGCTCGCGCTCCCACTCGAGCACATAGCGGCCCTGCTCGGTGGCAAACCAGCCCGAAAGCATTGACTTCTGCACGCTATGCATGACAATTCCCCCAGCACGAGACGCCGGAGAAAAAATGCTGGAAATCGTCCCGCTGAAAGCCTTCAAGGACAACTACATCTGGACACTGCGCGACGGCCGCTGCGCCGCGGTGGTCGATCCGGGTGAAGCCGATCCGGTGATCGAATACCTCGCGGCGGAGCGGCTTGCCCTTGTCGCCATCCTGCTTACCCACCATCATCCCGACCACGTCGGCGGAGTTCCCGAGTTACTGCGCCGCGGGCCGGTGCCGGTGCACGGGCCGCGCAACGAGCCGATCGCCACGCTCACGCATCCGGTCGCGGAAGGCGACGGGGTTGCAATCCCGGAACTGGGCGTTGACCTGTCGGTGCTCGACATCCCGGGACACACGCGAGCGCACATTGCTTATTATGGCGCACTTTCCGGCGCGCCCTCGCTGTTCTGCGGCGACACTTTGTTCGCGTGCGGATGCGGCAGGGTGTTCGAGGGCACGCCGGAGCAGATGTACGCGTCGCTCGCGAAACTGCTCGCGCTTCCCGACCGGACGCTGGTCTATTGCGGCCACGAGTACACGCTCGCCAATATCGGTTTCGCGCAGTCGCTCGAACCGGAAAACACGGCGCTCGCGGCGCGCGAGCAGCGCGATCGCCGCCTGCGCGAACAGGGCAAGCCGACTTTGCCCTCCACGCTGGCGGACGAAAAAGCCACCAACCCGTTTTTGCGCTGCCGCGAACCTGCCGTCATCGAGTCGGCGAACAAGTATCTCGGCGCGCGTATCGCAGACCCGGCGCGCGTTTTTGCCGCGATCCGGGAAATGAAGAACCGGTTCTAGGCTAACATTCCCGTTTTCGGGGGACGGGTGCGGAGACTTCGGGCTCAGCCGATCGTGGGTGCGGCGCTGACGGCTTTGCTGGCCGCGTGCGCTTCGCCGCCCGCACCACCGCCCGCATCGCTGCCCACCGAGTCCGAACGTCCCCTCGCACCAGGCGGCTTCAGGGTGATCGAGCGGCCGTCAGCCGCCGCCGCGCCCGCGGCGCGCGAGCAGCCGCTCGACGCGACCCGGCTGCCTCCGTTCGATGGCGAGCGGCGCGAGGTGCGCGAGCCGCTGCGCGGCCTTGCGACCGTCGACCGCACCGTTCAGCCCGACGACCTGTGGCAGCGCATCCGCAACGGGTATTCGATGCCCAATCTTGACGACGAAATCGTCAGGGAGCGCACGGCGTGGTATGCCGCGCGGCCCGATTACCTGCAGCGGATGTTCGAGCGCAGCCGCCCCTATCTCTATCACATCGTCGACGAGATCGAAAAGCGCGGACTTCCGACCGAGCTCGCGCTGCTGCCGATGGTCGAGAGCTCATTCAATCCGATGGCCTATTCGCGCGCGCACGCCTCCGGGCTGTGGCAGTTCATTCCGGGGACCGGAAAACGCTACGACCTGACGCAGAACTGGTGGTACGACGGACGGCGCGACATCGTGGCCTCGACCGAAGCTGCGCTCGAGTACCTCAAGGACGTGTACGAAATGCACGGCGACTGGCACCTGGCGCTCGCCTCCTACAACTGGGGGGAGAACGCGGTGGCGCGCGCGATCGGGAAGAACCGCGCGGCAGGCCTGCCGACCGACTACGCAAGCCTCACCATGCCCGCAGAAACGCGCAGCTATGTGCCCAAGCTCCAGGCGCTGAAGAACATCATCGCCAATCCGCAACTCTTCGGCATTTCACTCGACCCGATTCCCAACCGGCCGTATTTCACCACCGTGGATAAGGACCGCGACATCGACGTGGTCCTGGCGGCCAAGCTAGCGAACATGACGCTCGATGAATTCAGGGCGCTCAACCCGGCTCACAACCGGCCGGTGATCCGCGCCGACATGGCCCCGCGCATCGTGCTTCCGGCCGAAAAGGTCGAGGTATTTCACGCCAATTTGCTGAAATACAACCAGGCCCTCGTAACCTGGGACACCTATTCGCCGCGCAAGGGCGAGACGCTCGACGCGATCGCCAGGCGCTTCGGCATGCCGCTTGCCTCGCTGAAGCAGGCAAACGGCATTGACGCACGCACCCGGGCGGCACCCGCGCTGCTGGTGGTGCCGGCAAACGGCGCCAAAGTCGATCTCGGGCGAATATCCATCATGTATGCACCGCCGATTTCGGCACCTGAAGCGCGCCACCTGGTGCACACCGTCAAAGCAGGTGACACGCTTGCGTCGATCGCCGCGCGCTACCACGTCAAGCTCGATGATCTGCGCCGCTGGAACGCAATCGGCCGCCTCGCGCCGGGGCAGAGGCTGCGTATTCAGGGCGCGGTCACGGGACCATCCAAGTCATTGGCTGCAAAGAAGAAAGTTCCGGCCAAAGGCAAACCCAGGCCGGCGCCCGTCAAGCGTCCGCTGCGCAAGGCCAGCTGAATCGCGCGTCGGCCCGGACTATACTGTCCCGATGCACCGATGGTTCCGCAACGGGTCGCTGTTGCCGCTCGCGTTGGCTTTTGCGTTTCTCTGCGCGCGGCCTGCGTACGCCGTCGACCCTATCCTGATGCTGCTCATCAACCTCGGCCGGGACATGATCGAGTCGCGCGAAAAGGCCCAGGTGCGCCCGCTCCCCGAGGCGGAGCCGCAGATTTCCTGGCCGGAGACTTATACGGGGACGACGGTAACGCCGGGACTGGTCAAGCAGCTGATCGACGACTGCTTCGACTACCTTTCGTCGAGCCAGCGCGAGGAGCTGTTCGAGCAACTGAATGCGGTGCTGCTCAACCCCAAGAACGCGCTGGTTCGGCCCGCGCTGATCGAGCATTTCGCGTCGCGCGCCGTCTCGGTGCGCCAGGCGCGCATCTACCTGTCCGGGCTCTCGTCCCGCGACAAGCAGGCGCTGGTCGCGCAATTCAGGGATGAAGTCTCGACGCTGTCCGAAGACGAACGCGCGCGTTTCGTCGAAGTGGTGCGCAGCGGAATGCTGCCCGTGCCCCAGGATCTCAACCAGATGTTTCTTGCAGCGCTCGACGCGCAGTAATCACGCCACACCCGCTTCGACCAACCTGCGGGTGTAATCGGATTTCGGTCGGTTCAAAACCTCCTCGAGCGACCCGCTCTCGACGACGAGGCTGTCCTTCATCACCATGACCCGGTGCGCCATCGCGCGCACCACGTCGACGTCGTGCGTGACCAGGATGTAGCTCAATCCGTACTTGCGCTGCAACTGGCCAAGCAGTTCCAGCACCTGCTTCTGGATGGTCACGTCCAGAGCGCTGGTCGGTTCGTCCAGCACCAGCACCTGCGGCCTCACGATCAAAGCGCGCGCGATCGCGATGCGTTGCCGCTGCCCGCCCGAGAACTCGTGCGGATAGCGGCGCAGCAACGGTTCGGCCGCGTCATTCTCCGTCAGACCAACATCGAGCAACGCCTGGATGACGCGCTCGCGCCGCTGCGCAGCATCCAGCGACGGTTCGTGTATTTCGAGTCCTTCGCCGACGATGGTTTCCAGCGTGAGCCGCGGTGAAAGCGACGACAGCGGGTCCTGGAAGACAACCTGGATCTTGCGACGCAACGCGCGCTTCTCATCGGACCCGACCGACCAGGGCGTGCCGCCGATCCGAATGTCCCCGCCGGACGCCACCAGACCCAACACCGCGAGCGCAAGCGTCGTCTTCCCCGAGCCGGATTCCCCGATGACGCCGAGGGTTTCGCCCGGCGCAAGCTCGAAATCGACGCCCTGCACGGCGGTGAATTTTCCCTTCCTGAACCAGCCGATGATGCCCGGCAGGTGTTTCGGATAATCCACCCGCACGCCGTGGCCCTCCACGATCGATCCGCCGCCCGCGGGAAGCACCTCGCGCTGCGGCCGGCTGTCGATGAGCTTTCGCGTATACGGATGCCGGGGCCGCTGCATCACGTCGGCCGTGGTCCCCTGCTCGACCAGCCGGCCGCGCTCCATCACCGCGACTCGATCGGCGAAACGCCGGACCAGGTTCAGATCATGGGTGATCAGCAGCAACGCCATACCGGTCTCGGAACGCAGCCCGTCGAGCAATTCGAGGATCTGCATGCGCACCGTCATGTCGAGCGCCGTCGTCGGCTCGTCCGCAATCAACAGCTTGGGATCGCACGCGAGCGCCATCGCGATCATCGCCCGCTGTCGCTGGCCGCCGGAGAGCTGGTGCGGGTAGCTGTGCACGCGCAGCTCCGGATCCGCGACGCCCACGCGTTCCAGGGCGGCCACCGCACCGGCATGCGCCGCGTCGCCGCGCAGCCCCTTGTGGATCTGCAGCGACTCGATGATCTGGTCGCCGACGGTAAGCACCGGGTTGAGCGCGGTCATCGGTTCCTGGAAGATCATCGCGATATCGTGCCCGCGCAGATGGTGCAATTCCTCTACCGACATCCTAAAGATGTCGTTGCTGCCGAACATCGCTTCGCCGCTCAGGCGCGCAGCGTCCAGCAGGCGCAGCAGCGACAAGGCGGTGACGGTCTTGCCGGATCCCGATTCGCCGACCAGCGCCAGCTTGCCGCCGGCATCGAGCGAGAACGACACGCGGTCCACCACGCGGCGGGAGCCGAATTCAACGCAGAGCTCCCGCACTTCGAGCAGGCTCACTGTTCGTCCCCCTGCAGCACCTTGCGCGGATCGAGCGCATCGCGCAGCGCATCGCCGATCAGGATCAGCAGCAGCAGCGTGATCACCAGCACGACGAAGGTCGACAGCGATATCCACCAGGCGTCCAGGTTAGTCTTGCCCTGGTTGAGCAGTTCGCCGAGGCTGGGCGTGTCGGGCGGCACGCCGAGCCCCAGAAAATCGAGACTCGTGAGCGCGCCGATGGCCCCGGCCATCTCGAACGGAATCAATGTAACCACCGGAGTCAGGCTGTTGGGCAGGATGTGGCGGCGCATGATCTTCGCGTCGCTCTGGCCCAGCGCTTTCGCGGCGCGCACATAGTCGAGGGTTCTGTTCTTGAGGAATTCCGCGCGTACGTAGGCGGCGATGCCGAGCCAGCTGAACATCGACAGCAGGATGACGAGCAGCCAGAAGCTGGGCGCGAACAGCGACGAGAAGATGATCAGCATGTACAGCGTCGGCATCGCGCTCCAGATCTCGCTCGCGCGCTCCATCGCAATGTCGGTCCATCCCGCGAAGTACCCCTGTATGGCGCCGTAGAGCACCCCGAAGGCCGCGCACAGCGCGGTCACGATCAGCGCGAACACGACCGAGATGCGGAATCCGTACAGCAGCCGCGCGAGCAGGTCGCGCCCGCGGTCGTCGGTGCCGAGCAGGTTTTCGGCATCGGGCGGCGCCGGACTGGGCGCGCTCGCGAAGTAGTTGATGGTGCTGTGGTGATAGCGATTCGGCGGAAAGACCGCCAGGTTTCCCGGCTTGGCGAGGTTCTCGCGGATCAAGGGATCCAGATAGTCGGTGGGCGTCTCGAAATCCCCGCCGAAGGTGGTTTCCGGCAGGGTCTGCACGATCGGGAAATACCATCGTCCCTCGTAGCGTACGGCGAGCGGCTTGTCGTTGGACAGCACTTCGGCCAGCAGGCTGATGCCGAACAGGAAGGCGAACAGCAGCACGCTCACGAACCCGAGCCGGTTGCTGCGGAAACGCCGCCACGCGCGGCGGCCCGGACTCTCGCGCGATACCGATGGACTCATGGTTTCAGTCGAAGAACCTGACGCGCGGATCGACCCACAGGTAGCTGAGATCGCGCACCAGGGTGGTGAACAGCCCGATGATGGTGAACAGGAAGAGGCTTCCCAGCACCACCGGATAGTCGCGCCGAATCACCGATTCGTAGGACAGCAGGCCTAGCCCGTCGAGCGAGAACAGGGTTTCGATCAGCAGCGAACCGGTGAAGAACGCGCCGACAAACGCCGCCGGGAACCCGGTCATGATTGGGATCATCGCGTTGCGGAACACGTGCCGCCACAGCACGCTGCGCTCGTCCACGCCCTTGGCGCGTGCCGTCAGGACATATTGTTTGCGGATCTCCTCCAGCACCGAATTCTTCGTCAGCACCGTGATCACGGCGAAACCGCCGATCACCATCGCAGCGACCGGAAGAGCGATGTGCCAGAGGTAATCGGTGATTTTTCCAACCACGCTCAAATCCTGCCAATTGAGCGATGTAAGGCCGCGCAGCGGAAACACTTGCGCGAATGAGCCACCTGCAAACAGCACCAGGAACACCACGCCCAGCACGAAGCTCGGAATCGCGTAGCCCGCCAGCACGATCAGCGTCGTGACCGTGTCGAAGCGCGTGCCGGCGCGCACCGCCTTAGCGATCCCCAGAGGCAGGGAGATTGCGTAAACGAAGAAAAATGTCCATAGACCCAGGCTGATGGAGACCGGAAGCTTCTCCAGGATCAGCGGCCAGACGTCCTTGCTCTGGAAAAAGCTCTTGCCGAGGTCGAAGCGGACGTACCGGCCGAGCATCTGCACGAAGCGCTCATGCGCTGGCTTGTCGAAGCCGTACAGCTTCCGGATCTCTTCAATGCGCGCCGCATCGACGCCTTGGCGTCCGCGATAGCCGCCGCCCGCAGCAGGGCCTTCGCCGCCCCCTCCCGCATCGCGGCCCTGGAGCTGCGCGACCATCTGCTCGACCGGACCACCCGGCACGAACTGCATCACGGCAAAGGTGATCAGCAGGATTCCAAACATGGTCGGAATCATCAACAGCAGCCGCTTCAGGATGTATGACCACATGGCCGGCGCGCTCCTATCTTTTCCGCCACCAGGTGGAGATGACCCAGTCTTCCGCCTGGTAATACAACGGCCGCACCGCCGGCTGCTCGAACTTTCCCGCGCGATACGCCAGCCGGTAGGTATTCGAGTACCACTGCGGAATGACGTAATGGCCGTGGCGCAGGACGCGGTCGAGCGCGCGCAGGCGGGCGACGAGATCCGGCCGCGTCTTCGAGGAAACTGCAAGGTTGACCAGAGCGTCGACAGCCGGATCCTTCACGCCGATCAGGTTATTCGAGCCTTCCGTATCCGCCGATGCAGAGCCGTAGCGGTCGAGCAGCTCGCTGCCAGGGGCTTCATCCCCGGGAATCCGGATCGTGAACAGGTCGAAGTCGAACACGTCCATCCGTTTCTGGATCAGCGCGAAGTCCGCCCGGCGGTACTCGCCGCGAATGCCCAGCTTGGCAAGCGCCTGGAAGAATGGCGTGACGGTGCGTTCGCCGCCGCCGCTGTCGAGGTATTCGAGCGCGAACGCCTCGCCTTTCGCGTTGCGCAGCGCGCCGTCGCGGTAAGTCCACCCCGCCTCGGTCAACAGTTCCCTCGCCCTGCGCAAGTTCTTCCGCAGGCTGCCGGGAGGCGCCGTCGACGGCGGTTGCGGAACCTCCTGGTTGAAGATGCTCGCGGGCAACTTGTCGCGCAGCGGTTGCAGGACAGCAAGCTCATCGGGTCCCGGCAGGTCTTTCGCCTCGAAATCGCTGGCGTTGAAGAAACCGCGCACACGCGTATAGGCGTCGTACATCAGCCGGCGGTTCATCCATTCGAAATCGAAGGCCAGCCCAAGGGCTTCCCGCACGCGCACGTCCTTGAATTTGTCGCGCCGCGCATTGATCAGAAAGCCCTGGAAATCCCCCGCGTTCCTGAACTCGACCTCGGACTTGATCAATTCGCCGGAATCGAATTTCTTTCCGGTATAGGTACGCGCCCACTCGCGCGCCGAGAATGTCCGGAGGTAGTCGAATTCACCCGCCTTGAAGGCCTCGGTCTGGGCGGTGGTGTCCTTGTAGATCTTGTAGGTAACCCGATCGAAGTTGTAGAGGCCGCGCCGCACGTTCAAATCGCGCGCCCAATAGTTCTGATCGCGCTCATAGGTGATGTCGCGGCCGAAGTTCACGCGCCCGATCCGGTACGGGCCGCTGCCGATCGGCGTGTCCATGACCACTTGGTCGAACGGCTTGCCGGAGCCCCAGGCGCGGCTGAATACGGGAAGGCTGCCGACGAGCAAAGGCAAGTCGGCGCTCGCCTTCTTGAATTCGTAGCGGATGCTGCGCGGCCCCGTGACCGCCGCCTGCTTGACGTCCCCGAATACCACGCGGTATTGCGGCGCCGCCTGTTTGCTCATCAGCGTATCGAAGCTATGCTTGACGTCGTCGGCCATCACGGGCGTGCCGTCATGGAAGCGGGCGGCGGGATTCAGACGAAAGGTGACCGATAACCCGTCGGCCGCGACCTCGACGTCTTCGGCCAGCAAGCCGTAGGCGGTCGTCGGTTCGTCCATCGTGCCGGTCAGCAGGCCCTCGAATATCAACGCGCTCAGACCGGGAGGCGCAGTTCCCTTGAGAGTGAACGGGTTGTACTTGTCGAACGTGGTGATGCGCAAAGGCGGGACCAGTTCGATCTCGCCGCCTTTCGGCGCATCGGGGTTGACCCAGGCGAAGTGCGAAAACCCGGCCGGATATTTGACGTCGCCGAACTGGCCATACGCGTGTGCGGCCCACGCGGGCGGAGACAAAACGCCTGCGAGCGCGACCACGCATCCGATCAGGTTCAGTGGCGCCATGCTTGGGGCATCGAGCCGAGCAGCTTGCGCGTGTAGGGATGCCGGGGATTGGAATATATCTCGTCGGAATCGCCGGTCTCGACGATTTCGCCTGCGCTCATCACCAGTACCTGGTCGGCCATGTACCGGATCACGGCAAGGTCGTGCGAGATGAATATGAAACTCATCCGGTACTCGTCCTGCAGGTCCTGCAGCAGGTTGAGCAGCTGCGCCTGGACCGACACGTCGAGCGCAGACACCGATTCGTCGCAGATCAGCACGTCCGGTTTCATCGTGAGGCAGCGCGCGATCGCAATCCTCTGCCGCTGCCCGCCGGAGAACTCGTGCGGATACCTGAAGAACGAAGCCTGCGGCAGACCCACCTTTTCCAGCAGCTCGCAGGCGAGCGCGCGGCGATCGGCCTCGCCGGCCCCGATGGCGTGGATCTTCATCGGCTCGATGAGGATCTGGCCGACCGTAAACCTCGGGTTGAGCGATGCATAAGGATTCTGGAAAACGATCTGGATCCGGCGTTTGTATGCCATCGCGGTTTCCGGCGGCATCGACAGCAGATCCCTGCCGTCGAACAGGGCCTGTCCGCCCGACGCCTTGTGGAGCCGCACCAACATGAGCCCGAGCGTGGTCTTGCCCGAGCCCGATTCGCCCACCAAACCCAGGGTCTTGCCCTTTGCGAGCTTGAACGACGCATCCTTGACGGCCTTGAATTCCCTCGTGCGGAACAGCCCGTCGCGCAAATAAAAACTCTTCGCTAGATGCCGCACTTCGAGAACGATCTCCTCGTTTCCCAGCAGGCCGCGCGAACGCTCAGGAATGTCCATAACGCTGACCGGCGGTTGCTTCAGGAAATCATCGATGACGGGCAGGCGGCGCGGACGGCGCCCGAGCGGCGGCCGGCACGCGAGAAGCGCGCGCGTATAGGCATCCCGGGGCGCTTCGAATATCTGCCGCACGCTGCCTTGCTCCCTGATTTCGCCGTCGCGCATGACGACGACATGATCGGCGATTTCTCCGACCAGCGCGAGATCGTGCGTGATGAACAGCATCGACATCTGCCGCCGCCGTTGCAAGCCGGCGATCAACTCGAGGATCTGCTTTTGGACGGTCGCGTCGAGCCCGGTCGTCGGTTCGTCGGCAATCAGCAGCTTCGGCTCACAGGCGATCGCCATGGCGATCATGACGCGCTGCTGCTGGCCGCCGGACAATTCGAAGGGATAGGCGCCGATCCTCGTTGCCGGCTCCGGGATACCGACCTCGCGCAGCAGTTCGAGCGCGCGCACCCGCGCCTGCCTTCTCGAGAACTGCAGCCGTTTCGTCAGGACCTCGCCGAGCTGGAAGCCGACGGTGAACACCGGATTCAGTGAGCTCATCGGCTCCTGAAAAACCATCGATATGTCGACCCCTCGCAGCGAGCGCAATTCACGCGGCGTGATTTCGAGAAGATTGCGTCCTGCATAAAGCACCTGGCTGCCCGGACGCACCGTGGCATTCTCGCCCGGCAGCAAACCAAGCATCGCCAGCGCGGTCGCCGACTTGCCGCTGCCGGACTCGCCGACCAGCGCGACCGAGGCGCATCGGGGAATGTCGAAGCTGATGCCCCTGACCGCCGCGAGCGTGGTGGTCTCGTCGACGCGGAAATCGACCGCCAGGTCGTGCACGCCGACCAGGGCATCGGTTTTGTCCGAGGCGCTCATTTGATCCTCGGGTCCAGAGCATCGCGCAATGCGTCCGTCAACAGGCTGAACGCCGTGACCAGAACGGCCATCGCCGCGGTTGCAGCGGCGAGCTGCCACCATTTGCCGAGGATCAGCTCGTTCTGCGCTTCGTTCAGCATGCTGCCCCACGAAACGGTGTCGACTCCGACGCCAAAGCCCAGAAAGCTCAGTACCACCTCGGACTTGATGAACAGCACGACGTGCAGCGAGATCTGCACCAGCACCACGTGGCTTACGTTGGGAAGTATATGCACGAACATGCGCCGCGCATCGGAAGCGCCGATCACGTCGGCCGCCCGGACGTACTCGCGCACCTTGTGCTTCATGTACTCGGCGCGGACCAGCCGGAATATCCCCGTCCAGCCCGTCAGACCGAGGATCAGGATCACCGTCGCGGTGCCTTTCTGGTTCAACACCGCGGCAATGGCCAGGATCAGCAGCAGGTAAGGAATCGAGGTGAACACGCTGTAGAACCAGTTGAACAGGTCGTCCACCCATCCGCCATGGTATCCAGCCTGGGCGCCGAACAGCGTGCCGAGGAACGCGGCCAGAAGGGCGGCAGCGAGCCCCACCAGCAGCGAAGTCTCCGTGCCCTTGATCGCCTTCTGCAATACATCCCGGCCCCATTTGTCGCCGCCGAACGCAAGCGTCGCCGCCCTCGGCTCGGAATCGGACAGGCCGGCCAGCCCATTCCTGATCTCGGCGAGCTCTTCGGCGAGCGGATCGACGACGCCGGTGTCGTCGGCCACCGGGCCGGCCGTAGCGTCGGGCGCCGCGGCCGCGGCTGGTGCGGCATCGGGCCCCATGACGCTCGGCGGCGCGTAGCTGACACCAACCTCCTTTGACCAGTCACCCGCGATCCATCCGATCCGCGACGCCGCCACGATGGCGAAATAAATCACGACCACCGCAAGCGAGACGAGCCCCACCCGATCGCGGCAGAAACGCAGCCATGCGAGCACCCATAGTCCGCGCGATCCGGCATGCCCCCCCGCGGGCAATGCGAGCGCGTTGGTGCTCATTGAATCGCGTTCCCGCTCACTCGAGTTCCACGCGCGGATCGATCGCCTTGTACAGGAGGTCGGCCGCCAGGTTCACGATCATCGTGACGATTGCCACGTAAATCGTCACCGCCTTCAACACGGGAAAATCGCTGCGCTCGACCGCGAGGATCACTTCCCTGCCGATGCCCGGAATGGAGAAGAATCGCTCGATCAGGAACGCGCCGACCAGCATTCCGGGAAGCTGGATCATCACGTTGGTGACGATCGGAATCGCGGCGTTTCGCAGCACGTGCACCCACATGACGCGGGTCTCGCTCAACCCCTTCGAACGGGCGGTACGAACGTAGTCCTGATTGATCTCCTCGAGAAAAAAACTGCGGTAAAGGCGGATGTCGGGGGCGAGCGAGACGATCACGCCAACGATGACCGGCAGCGCGCTGTAGCGAAGCAGATTCTCCGCCAGGTTGTTGCCCCAGCCCTGCACCGGGAACCAGCCGAACTGGTAAGCCAGAACGTACTGCGCCACGATGATGTACACCAGGATGCTGACCGATTGGCCGACCGTGCAGCCGATCATGATCGCGCGGTCGGTCAGCGACCCGCGCAGGTAGGTGACGAGCATCGCCGCTGCCATCGCCAGAATCGTGCTGATCACGAGCAGCGGCACCAGCACCGTCAGCGACGGTCCCAGCCGGGTCGCGATGATCTCCGAAACCTTTTCGTTGGTCGCCCAGCTGGCGCCGAAATCGGCACCCGCGATCTGCTTCACGAAGATCCAGAGCTGAACGGCATACGGCTGATCGACGCCGAGCTGTCGCCGGATGTTCTCGATCTGCTCCGGATTCGAGATCTTGCCCGCGAGGAGGTAGGCGGGATCGCCTCCGACCCAATTGAACAGTGCGAACACGAGCAGAACGACGCCCAGCAGCGTCGGAAAGAACTGCCAGAGCCGGCGAACGGCGTACGCGGGCATTTGCCTATTTCCGCGACCCGGGATCCAGGTCGATGTAGAGCCATTCGGAAAACAGCACCGGGTGTTTCCTGTAACCTACCACGTGGGGTTGAAGCAGCACGTTCCGATAGCGGCTGTCGGCGAGTATCCAGACCGTATGGACCTCCATCAGGCGCGCCATCTGCCGGTAAAGCCTGTTGCGCTCCGCGCTGTCGGGCATTGACCGCGAATTCTCGTACAACCGGTCGAATTCGGGCGACCGGTAACACGCGGAATTGGTTTGCCCGGTGTTCGGTCCGTAGAGCAACTGCATGAAATTGTCGCCGTCCGGATAATCGGCAATCCAGGCTGCCGCGCGCATCATCAGACGGCACTCGTGTCCCAGTTTGTTCAGCTCGGCGAAGCGGTCCTTGTGGATCTCCAGCCGCACGCCGATCGAGTCGAGCGAGCGCTTGAACAGCTCGTCGAACTGGCGGTCGCGCTCGGTAGGCATCGACCAGTAGCGAATCACCAGGGGCTTGCCGCCGGGCAGCATGCGGTAGCCATCGGGTCCCCTCTTGTACTGGAACTTGTCCAGCAACGCGTTGGCCAATTGCGGATCGTACGGAATGCTGCTCCGGTAGCGCGGATCGTGGCCGGCGACGCCGGGCGGAATCGGAAACTGCGCCCGCATGGCCTGACCCTTGCGGATGATGCGGATCTGATCGTCGATCTTGTACGCCATCGCGATCGCGCGGCGCAGGGCGATCCTCTCCTTGCTGAAACCCGCCAGCGGGTTCGGCTGGTCACCGATTTTCTCCTGCATGTTGAAGAACGTGTAGGTAATCTCCGGATCGACGCTGCGGTCGAGGCGGATGCCGCGCCTTTCGAACTCGGGCCGCAACCTGCCGTCTTCAGTCATGAAGGTGGGCGCGACCTCCACCAGCTGATACTCGATATCCGTTTCCGCCCTCTGGAAGGCGAGCCAGCGGCTCTGGGTCTCGTCCATGACGCTGATCTCGACCGTCCCGATCGCGGGCAGCTTCCTGCCCTTCATCCTTGCCGCGATCTCGACGTCCAGAGGATCGTCGCCGGGGGCGAAATCCCAGATCTTGCCGCGGTAATCCGGGTTCGCCTCCAGCACGATCTTCGAGGATCGCGCGTACCGCTTCAGCAGATAGGGGCCCGTTCCGACGGGGTGGGAGTTGGTGTCGTCTCCGTACGCCTCGATCGCCTCGCGCGCGACTGCGCCGACCAGAGGAAAAGCGAGCATGTGGGAGAAATTGAAGTCGGGCCGGCGGAGCCGGATGCGAAGCGTGTACCGGTCGGGAACCTCGAGCCCCGCCGCCTTGGCGTCGTAATCGAATCGGCGCGTCTTTTTTGCCTGCGCGGCGAGTTCGTCGAGCCCCACGATCTTGCCTTCGAAGAGGAACGCATACGGCGAGCGGTTTCGCGGATCGAGAAACCGCTTGATCGAGTACGCGTAGTCTCCGGCCGTCAGCTCCCGCTTGACGCCCTTGAATACCGGGTCGGCCGCGAAGTAGATTCCCTGCCTGATCTTCAGCGTGTAGGTCCTGCCGTCATCGGCAACCAGCGGCAGGGTTTCCGCAACGTTCGGCACCAGCCGTGCCGGTCGAGCCAGATAGTCGTAGGTCAGCAGCGGATCGAATATGGCGTCGATCACCTGCCCCGAATAGACGTCCGACACCTTCACCGGGTCGAATCCGGTCTCGGCCGTCGGGAACGTGACGCGCAGCGTCTTGTCGAGATCGGCGCCCTCGGACGCGAGCGGCAGGACGAGCGCGAGAAGCGCCAATGCAGCGAAACGCCGCGCGCGGAGCATGCGGGAAAGTGTAGCAGGAAGGCCCTCCTATATAATCGCCCGCTGCGATCGCACACAAGGACCCGCGAATGGGTATCCTCGCCGGAAAGAAAATCCTCGTCACCGGGCTGCTGTCGAACCGCTCGATCGCGTGGGGCATCGCGCGCGCAGCGCGGCGCGAGGGGGCTTCGCTCGCCCTTACCTATCAGAACGAGCGTTTCAGAGCGCGCGCCGAGGAGATGGCCCATGAGCTGGGCGGCGCCATCACCCTGCCCTGCGAGGTGACCGAAGACGCCGAGATCGACCGCCTGTTCGGCGAACTCGGCAAGCAATGGGACGGCCTGGACGGCCTGGTCCACTCGATCGCATTCGCTCCGCGCGAGGCGATCACCGGAGAGTTCCTCGACGGCTTCACGCGCGACGCGTTCCGCCAGGCGCACGATATCTCCGCCTACAGCTTCCCGGCGCTCGCGAAGGCGGCGCTGCCGATGATGAAGGACCGCAAGGCATCGCTGGTCACGCTGACTTATCTCGGGGCCGAGCGCGTGCTACCGCACTACAACACCATGGGACTCGCCAAGGCGTCGCTCGAAGCAGCCGTGCGCTATCTCGCCGCGAACCTCGGCCCGATGGGCATTCGAGTCAATGGCATCTCCGCGGGACCGATCAAGACGCTCGCCGCGGCCGGCATCGGCAACTTCACCAAGATTTTCAAGTTTGTCGAAAGCCAGTCGCCATTGCGCCGCAACGTGACCATCGATGATGTCGGCAATGCGGCGGCGTTCCTGCTTTCCGATCTCGCTTCGGGCATCACGGGCGAGATCATGCATGTCGACGGCGGGTTCAATACCGTGATTTCAGGCCTGTTCGGCGATCTGGGCGGGAACCTGTGAAACTTTTCCTGCTGGCAGCGACGCTCGCATTCGCCACGATCGCGCACGGGCAGGATGTCTATCCATCGCGTCCGGTCACGATGATCATACCGTTTCCGCCCGGCGGCGTAGCCGACCTCACGGCCCGCGCGGTTGCACCGGCGATGGAAAGGGCGCTGCGGCAGCCGATCGTGGCGGTCAACCGCACCGGCGCCGGCGGCGAAGTCGGCTATGAAGCAGCGGCGAAGGCCAGGCCCGACGGCTATACGCTCCTGATGGCGCTGTCGTCGGTCACGATCGCGCCTGAATCACACCGCCTGTTCGACCGGCAGCCGAAATACGAAATGAACCAGCTTGCGCCGATCGCGCTGCTCTCGGCCGACCCGACAATCCTGGTGGTGCGCGCCGACAGCCCGTACCGGAGCGTCAGGGATTTCGTCGAGGCCGCGAAAGCCAATCCGGGGAAGATCAACTATTCTTCTTCGGGTGTGTACGGCACCCTGCACGTCGCAATGGAGATGCTGGCACACGCCGCAGGAGTAAAGCTGTTTCACGTACCCTACCAGGGCGCCGGTCCTGCGGTCACCGCGCTGCTCGGCGGCCAGGTCGAGGCGCTCGCATCGGGCCCCTCGGCAGTCATCGCGCACATCAAGAGCGGCAAGCTTCGCGCGCTCGCCGGTTGGGGGGGCAAGCGCCTCGCCGCCTTGCCCGAACTGCCGACGTTCAAGGAACTCGGGATCGACGTCGAGTTCTACATCTGGGCGGGCATGTTCGCGCCCGCCGGGACCCCGGAGCCGGCAATGAAGACGCTGCGCGAGGCGGCACGACAGGCGGCGAACGATCCGGATTTCAAGACAACGATGGAAAGGCTCGCGACGCCGATCGCCTACCTGGATGCGCCCGAGTTCGCCGCGTTCGTCGATCGCGACGCGAAGATGCTCGCAGCCGCGCTGAAAAGAATCGGAAGGATCGAGGACACGAAATAATTGCGTGCTGGATCCCCGCCCCCCGATAGATTCATTCGTGGGACAAGCTTCGCGGGGATGACCCTGCGGGTCACTTCTTCTCGAGGTTTGCCGTGTTGATCGCGATCTTTGCGCGCGCGCGCAGACTGGCCACGTAGGCTTCGTACTGCTGGGCACCGGCAGCCTGCGCCTGCCGCTCCGCTGCGGCCTTCGCCGCCTGCGCCTCGGGCGCCGCCTCGGCAACCTTGATCACCCGGTAGAGCGCGTAACCTTCCTCGCCCTTCATCGCACCGGTATGGGCCGGCAGCTTTGCCGGGTCGACCGCGAGTACCGACCGAAGGGTCTGCGCATCCAGCCCGCCCGGATTGCGGCGTGAAACGCTCCGCGCCGGGCCCCACTTGATTCCCGCATCCTCGCCCTTCTGCAGCCGGGCGAGCCTTGCCTCGCCGTCGGTTTTTGCCAGCTTCGCCGCCTCGCTGCGGCGCAGTACGGCTTCGATTTCGGCGCGCACTTCCTCGAACTTGCGTTGCGCCACGGGGCGGTGCTCGAGCACGCGTGCAGCCACTAGAACATTGGGCGCGATTTCGATCGCGTCGGTGTTGCGCCGGAACTTGATCGAGTCGGGCGAGAACAGCGCCCCGAGCAGCTTCGCGTTCGCGAGTGCGCTCTTGGGTTCCGGCGGGGACCTTCCGATCCAATCCGAGGTCTGCACCTTCAGCTTGAATTTCTCCGCCGCGGGCTGGAGGCTGTCGGACTGCTCGTAGACGGTGTTCGAGAACGCCTCAGCGGCTTCGGCAAAGCGCCGCGTGCCTTTTTGGCGCGCGAGTTCAGCCGACAGCTCGGCGCGCACTTCGTCGAGCGTCCGGGTCTTGCCGGGCTGGATGCCGGTCAGCCGGATGATGTGGTAGCCGAATTCGGATTCGACGACGTCACTGATCTCGTTTTCCCGCAGCTTGTCGGCCGCATCCTCGAACGGCTTCGCCATCATCCCGTGGCCAAACAGGCCCAGATCGCCGCCGCGCTCGGCGGACCCGGTGTCCTGCGAATATTGCTTCGCGAGCTCGGCAAAACGTGCCGGGGACTTGCGCACCTGCGCGAGTATCTCGTCGGCCTTCTTGCGTGCCGCCTGCCGGTCCTCCGCCTTCGCGTCCGTGGCGATCTGGATCAGGATGTGACTCGCGCGCCGCTGCTCGTCTTGGCGGTACTGGCTGACGCGCGCATCGTAGGCCGCCTTGAGTTCGGCCTCGCTCACCGGCTCCTGCGCGCCCAGCTGTTCGGCCGAAAGAACCACGTACTCGGCCTTGACCGCCTCGGGCGTGCGGAACTCCGCGAGGTTGGCTTCGTAATGGCTCTTGAGCGTGGCTTCGTCGATCTTCACCTGCGACAGGAACGGCTGCGCCGAAATCACGGCTTCCGCGATCTCGCGCGTCTGCTCTTCGAGCGCGACCAGGCGCGCCGCGACCTCGCGCGACTGGATCGCGCCGGCCGCCACCGAGCGGCCGATCTGCTCCAGCCGGATGTCGCGGCGAAGGCTCTCGACGAACGCCTCCTCGGTGAGGTTTTGCGCCCGCAGCAGCAGTTTCGCGGTTTCCGGGTCGAAGCGCCCGTCCTTCTGGAACGCCGGGATGCCGCCAATCACTTCGTCCAGCCGTGCCTTGCTCACCATGAGCCGCGCGCGAGCAGCCTCCGCGGAAATCACCCGCTGGTTGATCATCGCATCGAGCACCCCGCGACGCATGTCGGCGGTATCGAAGGCGGCCGGATCGACGCCCGGCCCCACCAGGCGCCGCATGCGCTCCTGCTGCTGGCGCAGCTCCTCGGTGAACTCGCGCTGCGATATGCTCGCGCCGTCGACCGCGGCCACGTCCTCGGCGTTGCTTCTACCCCTCGTGTACGCCTCCAGTCCGAAGAATGCGAACGGAATGATGATCAGGCCCAGAATGACCTGGATCAGGCGTTTGTGTTTTTCGACCAGATCGAACATTGGCGAAATGAAAGGGCGAACCTTCGTTCGCCCTTGAAATGTTGGCGGAGTGGACGGGACTCGAACCCGCGACCCCCGGCGTGACAGGCCGGTATTCTAACCAACTGAACTACCACTCCTGCATGGTGGGTGCGGAGAGGGTCGAACTCCCGACATCTGCCTTGTAAGGGCGGAATTCCGGGCTTTCGGCGTCCATCCACGTCCATCTAAATACACAACCTACAGAGGGAAAACCGCCAAACCGTCTACACCAGTCCACTTGCGTTTAAGGCCGTACAGTTTCATACTCGTTTCGTACCTGACCGGAATCTCGACCATGCGCATCGACCGAGTAGACACCCGAGCCAAGCTCAAACTACGCCGCGACCCCTACTGGTATCGCATCCTGCAGGGCCGCTACATCGGCTATCGCCGGATGTCTGTCACGACCCCCGGCACCTGGCTCGCCCGATACTACGACGGCGAAGTCTACAAATACCACCGTCTCGGCGAATTCGAGATTTTACCCGAAAAGGGGCGCTTCGACGCTGCCCGGCGCGCGGCTGAGGAGTGGTTCAAGCACCTGGACCGCGGCGGCTCGAGCGTGGCATCGAGCGTTAAGGCCGCGTGCGCCGCCTACGTCGAGCATTTGAAGGTCGAGAAGTCAGAGGCGGCAGCCGCGGATGCGAAGGGGCGCTTCGGCCGGCTGGTCGACGCCGATCTGCTCGGCCCGATCCTGCTGCAAAAGCTGGCTCCACGTCATGTAGTCGATTGGAAAGTCCGGGTGCTCGCGAAAGGCGGCACGCGCGGATCGTTCAACCGCAACGCAACTGCACTGCGGGCTGCGCTCAACCTTGCCTATCAGCGCCGTGAAGTAGCCAGCGACCATGCTTGGTCAGATGAGCTTCGACCCTTCAAGCAAGCCGATGGGCAGCGCACGCTGTACCTCGACCTCGACGCGCGTCGCAAGCTGATCGAGAAAGCCCCCGCGGAAGTACGTCCCCTGCTCACGGCGCTGGCGCTGGTGCCCATGCGCCCGGGTGAACTGGTCAACACCTGAGGGTCGAGAACCTGGACGCAGCACAGCGCCTCCTGAACGTCCCCGGAGGCAAGACCGGGGCGCGGCCGATCCCGCTCGGCGCCGAGGCGCTGGCGCACTTCACGGAATGCGCGCGCGACAAGCTGCCCGGAGCGTGGCTGATTGCGCGCAGCGATGGCGGGCAGTGGACCCGCTATTCATGGGGCGACGCGGTCAGGGAAGCCGTACAGGCCGCGAAGCTACCGAAGGCCACCTGCGCCTACACGCTGCGGCACAGCTCGATCACCGATCTCGTCAAGGGCGGCTTGGATCTGTTCCACGTCGCCAAGGTCGCCGGCACGAGTGTGCTGATGATCGAACGGCATTACGGGCACCTGCAACGCGAGCACGCGAGGAGCGCGCTCGAGAAGCTGGCCCTTGCATAGACCGACCCGGCGGATTCCGGAAAGCGGCCCGAACGCTCGCGATAACGAGCGCCGGGCCTGACCACAACGCAGCACCTGATTGGAGGTACGCATCATGGCTGAGCGGCAGTCTACTGCTGAAGACCTGAAGAGCGGGTCCGACCTATTCGCCGACTTCTACAACGGGACCCAGGAGGAACTTGTGGCCGCCGGCGTCTGCAAACGCAATTGGTTTCCCGAGGCGCTAATTCCGGAGTTCTGCAAGGATGGGCGGCCAAAGATTGGGAACAACGGGCGCCAGCGCTACAAGCGCACGTATTGCGTCGAGAATTCTTCGCCTGCTGTTGAGCTTTGGCATCGCCGAGATTCCTTCGGGCACGAATTTTGGATCGTTCGTATCGAAGTTACGAAACAGGAAGCCGCACGGCGCCAGACCGACAGTAACCGGGAAGCCGAAACACAGGCCAGAGAGGACGAAAAGCGGTGTCGTGAACGGGAGGAACAGACCGCTCGTGCGAAAGAGGCGGCGCGTCCGGTCGTCAGCCAATTGCGCAAGCGTTACCCAGACCTAATCCTCATCGAGGGTGAAATTCATACTTGCGACGATGGAAACCGCGTGCAGAGCCTGACGTTCTACGCTCGCTCGTTGGAGGCTCTCCGTCGGCACGATCTGTTGACGGAGGAGATCTTGAGCGTTCCGCTGGAGAACAACAATAGCTTCGGTGAGATCAAGGGCGGCGGCAGTTTCTTTTTCTTCTCCGGCAGTGACGCCCGCGGAGCGTACTGGTATATCACCCTGCGAACTCAAGAGACGCTGCGGGAGAGGAAATGCTTCCCGGTGACGGAAGCGAGGGGACTGCTCAAGAGTATCGCCGCCAGAGCATGAACCGCGGCGAACGCTCAGTGAGCAGGAAGAGCAAGGTACCGCGGGCCAGATCACCGGCTCGCGTTGCTTCGCGCAAGAAGTCTGATGAAATGTTTGTCATGGTCAAGGGATCGGGCGGTGGATTCGTTCTTTCCTTGTACCGACTGGAGCAGATCGAAGCTGCGCTCAGGCGAGGTGATCCACTTGACGATCGCGCCCGGCGGGATGTGCTCAGGTTGATTGATCACGTCGCATTCCGTCACCTGCAGGAAACCTGGTCCCACCGCGGACGCCGGGCCGACCCAACGATGAAGCTGTGCGCTGCAATCGTCCATGAGCTTCACGCGCACCATGGAATCAAGATTGAGGCCGCTGTGTCGGCGATGGTGCGCGAGGATTTCGGCACCGAAGATGCGCGCCGCAAGTTGCGCCAAAATATAGAGCGCGCCCATCGAACGCTCAATGCCAGCGGCACGAAATATCCTGTCGCCGAGAGACTTGTGCGTGAGGCCCTGGCGCGCATCAATCCCCCGCAAGACCGGAAGTAATTCGCTCGAATTGTTTCCGCCTGTTGTTCTGGCGTAGCCTGCGCCGCATGTTCTAGTCTGTGTCCGTAGTGCTCTTAAAGGACGGACATGGATACAAAGGCATCTGCGGCACAAGCCGGATTCTCAATCGCTGAGTGGGCTCCTGCAGCCGGAATATCACGCTCCGGCTATTACGTGCTATCGGCCGAGATCAAGCCGGCCTCGGTGAAAATTGGCAAGCGGACGATCATCACTGAAGCGCCCGCCCGATGGCTGCGGCGCGTGGCCAAGATGCAGCGCGGAGTGCAGCGCGGAGTTCCGACTGCTGAGACCAGCAAGGCCGCTTGACGTGGACGCTTCGGCGCCCGTGCAACTGGATCACGGCATTCGCTCGCGCACGTTGCGCGATGCTGGGCTGAGGGCGATCGAGCGCGGCGATCTCGGGGTCGCCAAGCAGTGCCTGATCGAGTTGGGGCATTCCGGGCTCGATCTCGATTTTCGAACGTTGTCTACGGCGTATCTCGCCGCGGCGGCGATCTGACCGGGCTCGGCTGAATGGCGAGAGGGCGCAAAAAGCTCGACTCATCGCGCGACCACGGCGGATTTGTGGCGCTGCCGTGGAGCGTGCTCGATTCCGCCGCCTACCTATCCCTGTCCGCCCATGCCAAGGCGCTGCTGTTGGAGGTTGCCCGGCAGTATCACCGAGACGACAACGGCCGCATGCTGCTGTCACGCAAGTACCTGGCGCCGCGGGGCTGGAATAGCAGCGACATGATCATGAAGGCGAAGCGCGAACTGCTCGAGGCTGAATTGATCTTCGAGACTGCCAAGGGCATGCGACCGAACAAGGCGAGCTGGTACGCCTGCACCTTTTACTCGCTCGACAAGATCCTCGGCTTCGACCCTGGAGTTGAGCAGGCGTTTGAGCGCGGAGCCTATCGCAAGAAAAACGGCGCATGCCTTAGACCGTCAGGCGGTACAGAGAAGCCCGCCATTGCACCGCCCCACGGTACAGGGACACCCCTTGCTGTACCGCCCCACGGTGCTATCAGACCCATTTTCGACCCTCTCTCTGTACCGCAGGACGGACACCCTCAAGAGTTGCCATCTACAGGTGTTCGAATTGAAGGTGGTCTTGCTGCTGTTGAATCAGATTCTGAAGCAAAAAAGGGAGGAAAAACCCGATCGCGCGCCGTCGCGCCGAAAGCGGCATGGATTTGCCGACACCCGGGCTGCGAGACGATCGCGCTCAAGCGGTACTGCGACAAGCACCGGAACACGGCGGTCGCGGACACGGCGGCGGCCGGCGCATGAGCACGCACAGCCGCGGCTTCGGGTTGGTACAGGCCGCAGCAGCGACGCCCCGATGCGCTGCGTCCTTACCCTCAACCGCATTGCGATCGCGCAGCCTGCGCCAGCCTGGCGGCGATGTGGGTATCCCCGGCGGGGGACTTCGGCATTCGATGTTCGTGTCGAGCGAAGGACCGTCGGCCAATCATTTAATCGCATGCCCAGAATTGACGAAATCGAATTCGGTGGAGAAACTCGATGACTGACGCTTGCCCGAAGTGCGGCGCCCCGATCCCCGACGCGGGCGGACCTGGCCGGCCGAAAATCTTCTGCTCGACCGGCTGCCGGCGCTTGGCAGAGTACGAAATCCGGCGACTCAACGAGACGATCGGCAAGCTTGAGGACTCGGCGCGATCGCTACGCAATCCGGCGACGTTGCACCTCGAAAGCGACGCGCTCCACCTCGATTTTCTGGCAGCGGAAATTGCGCGGGCGGAAGCTCGTCTGCGCGCGTTGATTACGGCGGATGGATGAAGGCGAAGCTACAGACGCTCAAACCCCAGGTGCCGATGCAGGGTGATCGGCTGCCGGTGATGCGGCCGGGATACGGGTTTGACGCTACCCCGCGTGATCGTGGGCGCCCATGGAGGCGTAAGCGTGCGGCCTGGCTGGCCGAGCACCCTCTGTGCTGCGCGTGCGAAGCCAAGGGCCGAGTCGCGGTGGCCGTGATCGTTGACCACGTCGTGCCCCTTTGGCGTGGCGGAGCGGACGACGCGAGCAACTACCAGTCGTTGTGCGGACCTGACCACGCGGCCAAGTCGGCGCGCGAGGCGGTTGAGCGTGCGAAGTAATGACGGGGGGCTTCGCGATATCGGCTTCGACCCTTTCGCGGATACCTCGTCATGTTCCATTCATACTTTAAATCCTCGTTTGATTTAATCATCAAACCGCAGGGAATCATCAAACTGTCGGAAATCATCAAAATGCCGATCTGGTCTTCTCCGCGCTTTGATTTCCGTTTGATTCTTGCGGAGGTTTGATTATGGCTAGGGGTGGTTTCCGGGCGGGCGCGGGGCGTCCAAAGCGCAAATCAAACCCTGCGCCTACCGCGCCTGTAAGCGTCCCTGACATGCCCGCGACGGCGCATGCACCCGAGACATTGATCGGGAAACTGGTGAAGGCGATCACGCCCGAGCCGAAACCTTTTCGGATACTGGTGCGCACTGCGGACGGTTTCGAGTCTCGGCCCGTGACCGCTGAGGAAGCGATCGCCTATTGCAACGGCTCGCACACCTGGCGGCGCATCGGCTGACTGATGCGACTGAATGACCCATTCAACCGCACGCGCCTGCCGGCGACTTTCGACCGCGCGGGCAGGGTGCGGCTGCTCGGCGAAGCAGCGAAGGCGCTGCTCCGGGGCAAGTTGCCCGAACTCGACGCGGCGTTGTGGCTGGGCGGCGCCCTCGCTGGGTGGTTGGCAAACGGCGGCGATCTCGAGCGCGACTACTTGGAGGTGACCGCAAAGGCAGGTAGCCACCATACGCCCGCTGCGCTCTGGCGGAACCTGCAGGAAAAGCCCTCCTCGCGAGGAACGACAGACGCCGAAGGCGCCGATACGATCGACCCGTCATCATCTAAAAGCGAGTCGAAAAAATGAGCTTCCCCACTGGCAGCACGTTCGTTCGCACCGTCAAGGCTCTCGGCGTAGCGCGGGGCGATGCCGTCGGCGCGATGGCCTACGCGAGCAGCCAGAACTGGGGCAACGCGCACGAGATTGTCGCGTCGATTAAGGCCGCAGTGACAGCGGAGCGGACAAGCGATTATTTGCTCCCGACGCCGGCTCAGTCCGATTTCGCGGCATTCATTAGGCCGCAAACAATTCTCGGCAAGTTGATCGGATTACGGCGCGTGCCTTCGCGGGTGCGAGTGATCGCGGCGACGTCGGGCAGTACCGCTTTTTGGAGTGGCGAAGCAGCGCCTCGGCCGATGAGCCGCATGACGTTCTCAGGTAGCACGCTCGAGCCGCTGAGCATTGTTGCCATGTTGGTAACGACCGCCGAGTTGCTCCGTTCATCCTCGCCATCGGCGGAAAGCATCTTGAGCAGGGACCTTGCGGCCGCAGCGGTGCAGGCCGCGGACGAAACGTTCATCGATCCGGCAAACGCAGGGATTGCCGGCGTGAAGCCCGCTGCGATTACCAACGGCGTCACCGCGATTCACTCCGCAGGAAGTACGCTCGCCAATCTCGACAGCGACCTCGCGCTGCTGATCGAGGCACTGAGCGATGCTGGCTCCGATCTTAGCTTCGCAACGTTCGTGATGCGCCCCCGCACGGCGCTGTGGCTGAGCGGCTTGCGGGGCTCTGGCGGCACGCTTGCCTACCCGGGCATGGGTGTCAAGGGCGGCACGCTGCTCGGGCTGCCCGCGATTGTGAGCGCAGCCGTGCCTTCGAGTGTCGGATCGCCTGCCGAGGGCGGGAACATAACGTTGCTGGATCCGTCGCAGGTCGAGTACCTCGACGAAGGCGCTGGAGCGATCGAGGTTAGCGAACACGGCTCAGTGCAAATGTCGGACGTGCCCGGTAGCGGCGCTACGACACTTACGTCGCTTTGGCAAACGGACTCTGCTTGTTTGAAAACGACCCGTTACCTTGGGTGGCAAGCCGTCCGCTCTGGCATGGCGCAGTTGGTCGATCAGGTCGCGTACTAGATCGGAGCAACGGAGATGCAGCGCGACACGCCAGAAATCCAAGCATTGAACGCGGAGTTCAACGCCCCCGGATCCACAATGCACGTGGTCGAATACGGAGCGCGCATGGCAGAGCTCCGGGCGCGTGCGTCGGTTGGGTCTGTGTCGGACAAGGGAATATTCATAACGATCGAGGGTTTCAAAGGCTGGGTCGCAAAAGTCCCGCACGTCATGATCGACGCGATAACGAAGATGCTGGAGCCGGCGCACGCGCGGCTCGCCGAATTTGATGCACGGCTGCGGGGTGTCGATAGTTTTACCGCGGCGCTGAGCAGGCTTGAGCGCGCCTTGGACGCGCCTGTGATCCCGCAATACGACGCCACCGGAAAATTGATCGGTGTCCGTAGAAACATCGCCGATCCCCCTCCGCGCACGAGCGGCGGCGGCGCTAACACGGCGCTCGCGGACGCAGTGGAGCACCTTGAGGAAATGATCGCGGCGGATGTAGTGCCGATCTTCGAAGGCGGCAAAATCGTCGGCGCCAAGCGAGTAGGCGCGCGCAGCGGTGCGCTCGTTGAAGCGGTCAATGCGCTCGCGCGCAAGCTCGAAGAGCCTGTGCACCAGATCTTCGACTCGAAAGGGCGAGTGACCGGCGCGCAGCGCACAGCAACGCTCGACGGCGGCGGCGTTGCGGCGTTGGAGGCGCGCATCGCCGCGCTCGAACAGCGGTTTCTATAAATTGATGCGCAAGATTTCTGCGCTCGACGTGTCCGCTGAACCGACGTCACATCCAGCGGGCTCGCCGCTCGCGGCGCTGGAGGCGCGAATCGCCGCGCTTGAACAGAGGCCGCCGCAGCTTACTTACACCGGAATTTGGGACGGATCCATCGAGTACAGCCCGGGCCAAGTGGTGACGCATTCGGGGTCGATGTTCTATTGCTGGGCATTGACCCGCAGCAAGCCAGGCGAATCCAACAGCTGGCAATTGTGTGTCAAGCGTGGACGGGACGCACGATGAAAAAACCCGATCGCATCATCGCCCAGGTTGCGGACCCCGATCTGCCCGCACCTGTTCGCGAGATCGTTGCCGGGCGGCATCGCGTAACGATTTCCGGGCCCTACACCGAAAGCCACGTCAAAGCGTATCGCAAGCTCCTCGATTCGGTGGAGTTGCAGCAGCAAGAGACACTTCGCCGCGCGCGCGAGATCGCCGAGCAGCTCGCGTTTCTCGCTCCGCGCAATGGCGAAACCCTTCACTGATAAGCAAGGAGCCTAGACCATGCCAGTCTTGCAAATCGACATAGAGTCGCGCTGGGCAAAATTTCAAGATTCACTCGATCTTATGGAGCGCAGCACCAGGCGCACCGCGAATCAGTTGTCGAGCGCGTTCGATGGCGTCAAGACTGCTCTCGCTGCGATTGGCGTCACGGTCGGCGCTGGCATGTTCGTCGGGATGGTCAAAGGTTCGATCGACGCGGCCGACCAGCTTGACCGATTGACGAAGTCCACCGCTCTCACCGTCGAGGAACTCGCTGGCCTGAAGCTGCTGGCCGCGGAAAGCGGTACGGACCTGGACGGGATCGCCAAAGGCATCGACAAGATGTCGGTCGCGATGGGGAAAGACCCTGAAAAATTCAAGGCACTCGGCATCACCGCGAAGGACAACAAAGAGGCGTTCAAGCAGTTCGCCGATATTTTCAATCTCCTGCCGGACATCCAGCAGCGCAATGCGCTCTCGCAGGCGGTGTTTAACAAGAGTTGGGCCGAAATTGCGCCGATCTTGGCGTTGGGCGGGAAAGCCATCGGCGAGATCATGGACAAGGGCGTTGCGTTATCCGGAGCTACCAAGGAAATGTCGGACCAGGCGCACGCGTTCATGGTGCAGATGGCCGAACTGGAAACGACTCTCGGAGCAACGAAGACAAAGCTCGTCGGAGATATGCTGCCCGGCATGAACGACATCGCGACCGCGATGCGCGAGGCAGCGAAAGAGGGCGGATTGCTGACGACGGTGTGGGTGGGTTTGGGCGGGGTGATGGCGAACCTGCTCGGGCAGACCGATGCGCAGAAACTAAAGGCGCAACTTCAGGGCATCAACGATCAACTCGACGCAGCGCGCCTGCGGTTGCAGTCCGGGACGACGAACCCGGAAGGATCGAACAAGAGCTTCTTTTCGTTCCTCGTGCCGGACATCAAGGTAAGCGATGCTGCGCTTGCGAAGCTGCACGCCTACATCGACGCTCTGGAAAAAGAGAAGGCGCGCTTGACTCCGGCGGAGAAGGCGGTAGCTCCGGCCGCGGATCCTGCAGCGCAAGCGGCAGCTTCAGCGCTGGCCGCGGCGTTCCTGAAACCTCCCAAGGTCGTTTCGGACGCGATGACGCTATTCGAGCGCACGATGCAGTCGCTCACGAAGGAATACGCCAACCTCACCCACGAGGGCAAGCTTTCAACCATCATGTGGGAGGAGGAAAACGGCAGCCTGCAAAAACTTACCCCGAAAGAGCGCGAGCAGGTTGAGGCATTGGCCAAGAAGTTCGACGCCTACAAGCGCGACGTGGACATGCGCAAGATGGTTGTGGTTGGGATCGAGGCGCAGGTCAAGGCGCAGGATGAGGCGACGAAGGTCGCTACCGACTACCAGCAGGCCAACAAGGCCGCGATCGACGACCTGGTGTTTCAGGGGACGCTGTTCGGCAAGACCGCGAACGAACAGGAACTGCTCACCGCCGCCAGGAAAATCGACCTCGACGCCAGACGAGAGGCGGCGGCGCTGCCCATGGACACCGAAGGCAACATGCTGCCCGGCGGAGCAGGCGCGCTGGAAAAAATCCGCAGTTCGGCGGACAAGACGAAAGCGGTCTACGCGGAGATGATCGCAGACCGCCAGAAGCTCGACCGCGAATGGGCCACCGGCGCCAACGCGGCATTCATGGACTACATCGACCACGCGACCAACGCGGCCGAGCAGGCGAAGAACTTCTTCACCGACGCATTCAAGGGGGCCGAGGATGCGCTGACCAACTTCGTCACGACGGGGAAGCTCGATTTCAAGAGCCTGGCCGATTCGGTCATCTCGAACTTGGTCCGCATCCAGATTCAGGAAAGCATCACCGGGCCGATAGCTAAAGCGATGAAGGACTCCGGCGGGGCGTCTGGTTTGATCCGCAAACTATTGGGAATAGGCGACGGTGGCATGACTCCCGCCGATGCCTTCGCGGGCGGCGTGATCCCGATGGCGGCCGGCGGGGACTTCATGGTATCCAGACCGACGCTGTTTCTCGCTGGCGAGGCGGGGCTGGAGCGCGCCACGTTCAGCGGGGCGAATGGCGCAGGCGGCGGAGCGCCCAACGTCGCGATCAACGTCAACAATCAGGGCGCCCCTGTCCAGTTGACGCCACAAGGCGCGCCGAAGTGGGACGGGCAGCAGTGGGTGATCGATGTGGTGCTCAACCGGCTGCATACCGACGCCGGGATGCGTGATTCGATGCGCGGGGCGCTGGGAGCGCCTGCCTGATGGCGACCTAACTAAGCGTCTGCGGTTACGTACTTGTTTCGTACTCGCGACCGGGAGGCTGCTCTAAGTCTTTGTTTTTTGGTGGGTGCGGAGAGGGTCGAACTCCCGACATCTGCCTTGTAAGGGCAGCGCTCTACCACTGAGCTACGCACCCTCCGCGAAACCATTCAGTTTAGCCCATCCTTGAACGCTTTTCCAGCACGGAACTTCGGTACGTGCGCAGCCTTGATCCTGATTTCGGCGCCGGTGCGCGGATTGCGCGCGTCGCGCGCAGCGCGCTTGCCGACGTAGAACGTGCCGAACCCCACCAGGGTCACGTTATCGCCTTTGCGCAGGCTCGTCTTGATCGCGCCGACCATCGCATCGACCGCGCGCTCCGCCGCCGATTTGGAGATTTCAGCGGCCTGCGCGATCTGCTCGATCAAGTCCGACTTGTTCACCCGGCCCCCTAATGTGTCGTCAGGGCGGAGCCGGGCTTGTCGTCACCCGGCGCGATCGGCGCTACCGCGACCGGCTCAGGCAGAGGCTCCGGCCGCCGCTCGAGCGCGCGTTCGAATACCTGGTCGATCCACCTCACCGGGATGATCTCGAGGCGGTTCTTGACGTTGTCCGGAATCTCCGCGAGGTCCTTCGCGTTTTCCTCCGGAATCATCACCGTCTTGATCCCGCCACGCACCGCCGCAAGCAGCTTCTCCTTCAGCCCGCCGATCGGCAGCACTTCGCCGCGCAGCGTAATTTCGCCGGTCATGGCCACGTCAGCGCGCACCGGGATGCCGGAGAGCACGGAAACCATCGCGGTGCAGATGCCGATACCGGCGCTCGGGCCATCCTTCGGCGTCGCGCCTTCGGGCAGGTGAATGTGGATGTCGTTCTTCTGATAGAAGTCCTCCTGCACGCCGAGCCTGCGCGAACGATTGCGCACCACCGACAGCGCGGCCTGGATCGACTCCTGCATCACCTCTCCCAGCTTGCCGGTGGTGATGGTCTTGCCCTTGCCTGACATGGTGATGGCCTCGATGGTGAGCAGCTCGCCGCCGACTTCCGTCCACGCCAGTCCCGTCACCTGTCCGACCTGGTTCTTTTTCTCGGCGATGCCGAAGGTGTAGCGCCTGACGCCGCAGAACTTGTCGAGATTGCGCGGCGCGACGTGTATGCGCTTGACTTTGCCCTCGGCGGCCTCAGTCATCAACTGCTTCACCGCCTTGCGGCAGATCTTGGACAGCTCCCGCTCGAGACTGCGCACGCCCGCCTCGCGAGTGTAGTAGCGCACGATGTCGCGGATCGCGTCCTCGGAAACCCTCAGCTCGCCATCCTTCAGGCCGTTGTTTTTCATCTGCTTGGGCAGCAGGTACTTCACCGCAATGTTGAGTTTCTCGTCCTCGGTGTAGCCCGACAGGCGGATCACTTCCATCCTGTCGAGCAGCGCCGGCGGGATGTTGAGCGTATTCGCGGTGGCGACGAACATGACTTCCGAGAGGTCGTATTCGACCTCGATGTAATGGTCGACGAAGGTGTGGTTCTGCTCCGGGTCCAGCACCTCGAGCAGTGCCGAAGACGGGTCGCCGCGCCAGTCCATGCCGAGCTTGTCGACCTCGTCGAGCAGGAACAGCGGATTCTTCACGCCGACCTTGGTCATGTTCTGCAGAATCTTGCCGGGCATCGACCCGATGTAGGTCCTGCGGTGGCCGCGGATCTCCGCCTCGTCGCGCACGCCGCCGAGCGACATGCGGATGAACTTCCGGTTGGTCGCCTTGGCCACCGACTGGCCGAGCGAGGTCTTGCCCACCCCGGGAGGGCCGACCAGGCAGAGGATCGGCGCCTTCATGCGGTCGACGCGACTCTGCACCGCCAGGTACTCGACGATGCGCTCCTTCACCTTTTCCAGGCCATAGTGGTCCCGGTCGAGGACCAGCTGGGCGGCCTTGATGTCGCGCGAGATCTTCGACTTCTTCTTCCACGGCAGATTGACCAGCGTCTCTACATAGTTGCGCACCACGGTCGCCTCGGCCGACATCGGCGACATCAGCTTGAGCTTCTTCAGTTCGCTCTCGGCCTTCTTGCGCGCGTCCTTCGGCATGTGCGCCTTCTTGATGCGCTTGTCCATTTCCTCGAGGTCTGCACCTTCCTCGCCTTCGCCGAGTTCCTTCTGGATCGCCTTCACCTGCTCGTTGAGGTAGTACTCGCGCTGGCTCTTTTCCATCTGCCGCTTGACGCGCCCGCGGATGCGCTTTTCAACCTGCAGGATGTCGATCTCGGTCTCGAGTTGCGACAGCAGGTGCTCGAGCCGCTGCTTGACGTCGAACATCTCCAGCACCTGCTGCTTTTGTTCGAGCTTGAGCGGCAGGTGGGCTGCGATCGTGTCGGCGAGCCGGCCGGCTTCGTCGATGCCCGAGAGCGACGTGAGGATCTCGGGCGGGATCTTCTTGTTCAACTTGACGTACTGGTCGAACGCCGAGAGCAGCGCCCGGCGCATCGCCTCGACCTCGGGAACCCCGGCGCCCTCCGTCAGGACGGGCTCGGCCTCGGCGACCCAATGGCTTTTCAGATCGGTGGCCGCGGAAATGCGCGCCCGGCTGCCGCCTTCGACGAGCACCTTGACCGTGCCATCGGGCAACTTGAGCATCTGCAGGATGTTCGACACGCAGCCGATCTCGTACATGTCCTCGAGAACCGGATCGTCCTTTGCCGCCGATTTCTGAGCCACCAGGAGGATCGACTTGCCCGCCTCCATCGCCATTTCCATCGCTTTGATGGATTTCGGCCGCCCGACAAACAGCGGGATCACCATGTGGGGAAACACCACCACATCGCGCAACGGCAGCAACGGGTACTGTATGGCGGACGGGGTCTGCTGGAGGTCGGACATTTCAGCCTCGATCGGATCGCAAAGACGTTAGATGCGGCCGCAGCGCGAAAAATTCAATCCGCCCGCCTGCGGAAACAAGCCTACCCGCAAGCCGCGGCCGCCGCAACGCGGAAAAAGGGTCAAATATTGCGCGGATACCGGACCAGGGGCGGGCTCGGCTCACGCAGAGCTGCCGGC
>JADGRQ010000020.1 GCA_017880775.1 Burkholderiales bacterium
ATGCCGCGGCCGAGCCTGCGACGACGACGTAACGCGCGACCCGCAGCTTGCGCCGGGTCGCTTCGAGACGCGAGGGCTGTTCCATGACGATCCCTTTTGCATCGGCATCTCGGGCAGCTTCACGCCCGAGGTCGGCCTCGAATACCTGGCGCAGGCCGATTTCGTCGTCGCGGTAGGCTGTTCGCTCGCCTTCCACGCGGGCGGCGGCGGCCAGCTCTGGCCGAAGGCGAAGATGCTGCAGGTCGATATCGACCCCGTCGCCCTCAGTCAGGGCCAGGAAGTGGCGCGTCATCACTTGCGAGCCGACGCGCGCCTGGGCGTCGAGGCATTGACGGCGGCGATGACGGAAGAACTGCGGCCCCGCGACCGAAGCTGGCGCAGCGATGCGATGGCTGCGCGCATCCGCGATTCGAAGCCCGACAGCCACACGTTCGAGATCGAGCCGGGCCTGCTCGACCCGCGCCACGTGGTCGAAGCGCTGGAAGAGGCTTTGCCGCACGAATGGGAGATGGTGAACTCGGGAGGCCACTGCTCATGGTTCTTCGCGCAGATGCCCTCGCGTCCGCAGGAAAAGTTCCTCACCATCCGCGAGTTCGGCGCGATCGGCAACGGCATCTCGTTCGCCATGGGGGTGGCCGCCGCGCGCCCGGATCGAACCGTGGTGCTGTTCGACGGCGACGGCAGCCTGATGATGCATGTGCAGGAGCTTGAAACCATCAAGCGCCACCGGCTGAACATCCTGATCGTGGTGATCAACGATGGCGCGTATGGGTCGGAAGTGCACAAGCTCCGCTCGGAGGGGATGCCCGAGGATGGGGCGGTGTTCGGCTATTGCGATTTCGCCGGCATCGCGCGCGGATTCGGGCTACCGGGAAAGACGGTCAAGAATCTGGACGACCTGCCGAAGTTCGTGGCGGAGTTCGCCGCAAGCGGCGGTGCCGCGGTCTGGGACTTTCACGTCTCGGACAAGGTCGTGTCACCGACTATACGCCGCGCCCATCCTCACCCTGCCAAGAAATAGTCACGCCCCCGGCTTCTCCGGCAGGTAGATCTCGGCGCCCTTCTTCACGAACTCTACGGATTTTTCCCGCATCCCTTTTTCGACGTAGTCGCGCACGTCCTGGGTGATCTTCATCGAACAGAAGTGCGGGCCGCACATCGAGCAGAAGTGCGCCACCTTCATGCTGTCTTTCGGCAGCGTCTCGTCGTGGAAATCCTTGGCGGTATCCGGGTCGAGCCCCAGGTTGAACTGGTCCTCCCAGCGGAACTCGAAGCGCGCCTTCGATACCGCGTTGTCGCGGATCTGCGCCCCCGGGTGCCCCTTGGCGAGGTCGGCCGCGTGCGCGGCGATCTTGTAGGCCATGATGCCGTCCTTCACGTCCTTTTTGTTCGGCAGGCCGAGGTGCTCCTTCGGTGTCACGTAACAGAGCATCGCGGTGCCGTACCAGCCGATCTGCGCGGCGCCGATGGCGCTGGTGATGTGGTCGTAACCCGGGGCGATGTCGGTGGTGAGCGGTCCGAGCGTGTAGAAGGGCGCTTCGTGGCACTCCTTCAACTGGATCTCCATGTTCTCCTTGATCAACTGCATCGGCACGTGGCCGGGGCCCTCGATCATCACTTGCACATCGTGCTTCCAGGCAACCTGCGTGAGCTCGCCCAGCGTGCGTAGTTCGGACAACTGCGCTTCGTCATTGGCGTCGTAACCCGAACCTGGCCTGAGGCCGTCTCCCAGACTGAAGCTCACGTCATACGCCTTCATGATGTCGCAGATGTCCTCGAAATGGGTGTAGAGAAAGCTCTCCTTGTGGTGCGAGAGGCACCACTTGGCCATGATCGAACCGCCGCGCGAGACGATGCCGGTCATGCGCTTCGCAGTCATCGGCACGTAGCGCAGCAAGACGCCCGCATGGATCGTGAAGTAGTCCACGCCTTGCTCCGCCTGCTCGATCAGGGTGTCGCGATAAATTTCCCAAGTCAGGTCTTCGGCCTTGCCATCGACCTTTTCCAGCGCCTGGTAGATCGGCACGGTGCCGATCGGCACCGGCGAATTGCGGATGATCCACTCGCGCGTCTCGTGGATATGCTTGCCGGTGGAGAGGTCCATCACCGTGTCGCCGCCCCAGCGGATCGACCATGTCATCTTCTCTACTTCCTCACCGATGCCGGAGGACACCGCCGAGTTGCCGATATTGGCGTTGATCTTCACCAGGAAATTGCGCCCGATGATCATCGGCTCGCTTTCCGGATGGTTGATGTTGGCCGGGATGATGGCGCGGCCGCGCGCGACTTCGGAGCGCACGAATTCCGGCGTGATGAGGTCGGGAATCGCGGCGCCGAAACTCTCACCCCGGTGCTGCCTCATCAGCAGCTCGAGCATCTTCCCGCCGGTCTTGCCGGTCGCCTTCAGGCTCTCGATGTAGGCCTCGCGCTGGAGGTTCTCGCGGATCGCGATGAACTCCATTTCCGGGGTGATGATTCCTTTGCGGGCGTAATGCATTTGCGACACGTTCTTCCCGGACCGTGCGCGGCGCGGCATTCTATGCAGGTTGAACCGCAACTCCGCGAGCTTCGCGTCGGTCAACCGCTCCTTTCCAAAGAGGGACGACGGTCCGTTCAAGAGCTCGCTGTCGCCGCGCTCCTCGATCCAAGCCTGGCGCAGCGGTGCGAGTCCGGAGCGGATGTCGATCTTCACGGCCGGGTCGGTATAAGGCCCGGAGCAGTCGTACACGAAGACCGGCGGATTCTTCTCTCCACCGAACATGGTCGGGGTATCGGCCTGGGCGACCCCCCTCATCGGCACGCGTATGCCCGGGCGCGAGCCCTGTACATGGACCTTGCGGGAATTCGGCAGCGGCTTGATCGCCGCTTCGTCCACCATTGCGGTGGCGGACAGGAATTTCGGGTTGGCGTTCATGGTTCGCTCCTCATACGGCGAAGGGAGCGAGGACGGCGGCGCCGGCTCAACGCTTCCCTGCGGCGGCATTACCCGCTTCAGGTTCGAAGGGTTTCTCTCACCCGTAGCACCTCGCGGCAACCGCGACACTACAGGACCCCTACGCTGATGTACTGATTATAGGCTCAGAAAGAGTTCACAGGCGGTATATTACTGACCGGTCAGTTAGTTTATAATTTAACAATGAACGCACCCGCCGAACCCAAGCAGCAGCCCCGCTGGACGCGCCGCAAGGATGCGCGCCCGGAGGAGATTTCGGCCGCTGCGCTCGATCTGTTCGTCGAGCGCGGCTACGCCGGCACGCGATTGGACGACGTAGCCACGCGCGCCGGTGTGAGCAAGGGCACCGTCTATCTTTACTTCGCCAGCAAGGAAGACCTGTTCAAGGCGGTGGTGCGCGAAGGGCTGGTTTCCCCGATCACCGAATTTCGCAACGAGGTGCTCGAGCAGTACCAGGGCAGCACGTTCGAACTGCTGCGCCTGCTGGTCTACGGCTGGTGGGAGCGCATCGGGGCGACGCGCATCTCGGGCATCCCGAAACTGATCGTCGCCGAATCGCGCAACTTTCCCGAAATCGCGAAGTTCTACCTCGAAGAGGTGGTCAAACCCGGGCAGGCGGTGCTCGAGGCGATCGTGGCGCGCGGTATCGCGAGCGGGGAATTCCGTCGAGTCGATCCGCACGACACCGGAACGCTGCTGATTGCACCGCTGCTGCTCATCGCCCTTTGGCGAAATTCGCTCGGGCATTACCAGCCGGGTGCGATCGACGCCAAGCGCATTCTCGATGCGCACCTCGAGATGGTCCGTCATGCGCTGGCGGCAACGCCGGCGCGTGCCCGCAAGGCTTCTTCCTGAAGGCCCGGCCATGTCTGCCTCCGTACGACGTTCACTCCTCCTCACGTTGCTGGCGCTCGCCGCGGGTTCTGTCCTGTTCGTCGGAGTCGCCAGCGTGCGCAGCAAGACTGCCGACACCGCCACGGCGGCCGACGCGCAGAAGGTCACGCTCGAGTTCCTGCCCGCCGACCTGCTTATGCTCAAGCCGGCCGCGCTGGTGCGCACCCTCCCCCTCACCGGCACGCTCGCCGCGCTCAACGAGGCAACGCTGAAGGCCAAGGTCGCCGGGGAGCTGGTCGAGCTCAGCGTGCGCGAAGGCGAGAGCGTGAAGCGCGGACAGACGCTGGCGCGCATCGACCAGACCGAGGTACTGGCGCGCGTCGCGGCGCGCAAGGCTGATGTCGCAGCCGCGCGGGCACAACTGGTCTGGGCCGAGAAGAACCGCAACACGCAGAAAGCGCTGCTCGACAAGAGCTTCATCTCGCAGAACGCGTTCGACAACGTGCAGAGCAGCCATGACGTCGCGATCGCCAAGCTGGGCGCTGCCGAGGCGGACCTGGTGATGGCGCAGAAATCGCTGGGCGACTCGGTGCTGGTGGCACCGATGAACGGCATCGTCGCCCAGCGCCACGCGCAGCCCGGCGAACGCGTGCCGCTCGATGCGAAGGTCATCACCGTCGTCGATCTCACGCGCCTCGAACTGGCTGCATCTGTGCCCGCCGCAAACATCGCCCAGGTAAGGATCGGTCAGTCGGTGGGGTTTCGCGTGGACGGCTTCGGTGAACGCGAGTTTTCCGGACGCATCGAGCGCATCAATCCCGCCACCACGGCCGGATCGCGTGCCATCACCGTATACGCGGTGATCGACAATCCGCAGAGCGTACTGCGCTCCGGATTGTTCGCCCAGGGCGGCGTGATCCTCGAGCGTATCGAGAACGCGCTTGCGATGCCGGCTTCCGCGCTGCGCGAGGAAGCCGGCCAGAGCTTCGTGTATGTGATCGAAGGCGGGACGCTGCGCAAGCGAATCGTGAAAGCGGGCGCAGGCGACGGCGCGGGCAACCTGCCGGTGCTCGAAGGCTTGCGCGAAGGCGACGTCATCGTCCGCCACAACCTCGGCCTGTTGCGCGACGGCGCGGCGGTGCGAATCGCGCAGTCCGCATCCGGGTCCGCGCCCGCGCCACGCTGAGGAGCCCTCGAACGATGTGGATCACGCGCGTCTGCATCCAGAATCCGGTTTTCGCGACCATGATGATGGCCGCGCTCCTGGTGTTGGGCCTGTTTTCCTACAGCCGGCTGCCGGTCGAGCAGTTTCCCGACGTGAGCTTCCCCGTGGTGGTGGTGACCACCGAGTTTCCCGGCGCCGCCCCGGAGAACGTCGAGGAGGAAATCACGCGCAAGATCGAGGAATCGGTCAACACCATCAGCGGTATCAAGACGTTGTCGTCGCGCTCCTACGAGAGCCAGTCGGTGGTGATCGTCGAATTCGACCTCAACGTCGACCCGAAGCTCGCGGCACAGGACGTGCGCGAGAAGATTGCGCTGATCCGGCCGAGCTTCCGCGACGAAATCAAAGAATCGCGGGTCTCGCGCTTCAACCCGGACGATCTGCCGATCGTGTCGGTCGCCGTGACCTCGCCCAGCCGTTCGCTGCGCGACCTGACCACACTTGCCGATCAGGTGATCAAGAAGCGGTTGGAGAATGTCGGCGGCGTGGGGCAGGGCACGCTGGTCGGCGGGGTGAAGCGCGAGATCAAGGTGGTCCTCAAGCCCGAGGACATGGAGGCGCAGAAGATCGGCGCCGATCAGGTCATCCAGGCACTGCGCACCGAGAACCAGGACCTTCCCGCCGGCAGTCTGGTCACCGGCGGCGACGAGCGCATCGTGCAGGTGAAGGCGCGCCTCGCCGACCCGCGCGATTTCCGCAGCCTGATCGTCGCGCGCCGCGGCGGCAAGGCGGTGACCCTGGGCTCGATTGCCGACATCGTCGACGGCGAGCAGGAGGAAGAAACCGCCGCGCTGGTGAACGGCAAGCGCGCGCTGTCGATCGACATCATCAAGGCGCAAGGGGAAAACACCATCGCGGTGGTGGACGGCGTGCGCCGCGTGGTGGCCGAGCTGCCGGGGCTGCTGCCCGCCGACGTCAAGCTCGACATCGTGCGCGACGCCTCGACCGGCATCCGCAACTCTGTGGCCGACGTGAAGGCGACGCTCATCGAGGGGGCGTTGCTCACGGTGGCGATCGTATTCCTGTTCCTCGCTTCGTGGCGCAGCACGGTGATTACCGGGCTTACGCTGCCGATCGCGCTGATCGGTTCTTTCCTGTTCATCTACGCTTACGGCTTCACGCTCAACATGCTCACGCTGATGGCGCTATCGCTGTCGGTCGGCCTGCTGATCGACGACGCGATCGTGGTGCGCGAGAACATCGTGCGCCATGTTGCGCTGGGCAGCGACCATCGCACGGCGGCGCTCGACGGTACGCGCGAGATCGGCCTGGCCGTGCTCGCGACCACCTTTTCCATCGTTGCGGTATTCCTGCCGGTGGGTTTCATGGGCGGGATCATCGGACGCTTTTTCCACCAGTTCGGGCTCACGGTGGTCGCGGCGGTGCTGATCTCGATGTTCGTGTCGTTCACGCTGGACCCGATGCTGTCGTCGATCTGGCGCGACCCGCAGTCCGAAGGTCATTTCGGCAAGGACCCCCTCGGCCGCCTGCTCGCGTGGTTCCACCGGTTGATGGAGCGGTTCTCGGCGAGATACGAACGCCTGCTCGCATGGAGCCTCGCGCACCGCAAGACGGTGCTGTTGGTCGCGCTGGCGAGCTTCCTCGGCGCGTTTCCGCTGATGAATTTCCTCGGCTCGGAATTCGTGCCCGAGTCCGACCTCTCGGAGCTGCAGGTGCAGTTCAAGACACCCGTCGGTTCCTCGCTCGCGCTGACGCAGGCCAAGGCCGAGCAGGTCGAGGCCGCGTTGCGCGAATTCCCGGAGGTGAAGCACACCTACGCGACGGTCAATACGGGCGTCGTGCTGGGCAAGAACAGCGCCAACGTGTTCGTGCAACTGGTGCCGCGCAACGAGCGCAAACGCTCGCAGGGCGCCCTCAGCCAGCCGATGCGCGAGCGCCTGTCGCGCATCGCGGGCATCGAGCTCACGCAGATCGGCGCATACAGGACCGTTTCCAGCGGCAAACCGGTGCAGGTCTCGCTGCTCGGCCAGGACCGCCAGGTTCTCGACGATCTTGCGCTCAAGGTCATGCAGGTGGTGCGGCAGGTGCCCGGCGCGGTCGACATCGAGTCGAGCAACCAGGCCGCCAAGCCCCAGGTGTCGGTCGAAGTCAAGCGTGAGCTCGCCTCCGACCTCGGCATCAGCGTCGGGCAGATCGCGGCCACCCTGCGCCCCCTGCTCGCGGGCCAGGCCATCGGCAACTGGCGCGCGCCGGACGACCAGTACTACGACGTGACGGTGCGCGTTTCGCGCAACGATCGCGCCCAGCCGGAGGACCTCGCGCGCGTCCCGCTCGCATCGAGCCAGCTCGACGCCAACGGCGCACCGCGCATGGTGCAGTTGCGCGAGGTCGCCAGCATGCGCGCCGACACGGGCGCGCAGCAGATCAACCGCAAGGAGCAGTTGCGCGAGGTGCTGGTCTCCGGCAACGCCTACGGTCGTCCTGCGGGCGACGTCGCCAGCGACGTGAAGCGGCGCATGGAGGCGATTGCGTTCCCGCCGGGCTACCGCTACCTGATGGGCGGCTCGTCGAAAGACATTCAGGAATCGATGAGCTACGCCGGCCAGGCGCTCGCCCTCGCGGTGATCTTCATCTACCTGATCCTCGCCTCGCAATTCGGCTCGTTCCTGCAGCCGATGGCGATCATGATGTCGCTGCCGCTGTCGCTGATCGGGGTCGTCATGGCCCTGCTGCTCGCGCGCTCGACGCTCAATATCTTCTCGATCATCGGCTTCATCATGCTGATGGGGCTGGTGACCAAGAACGCGATCCTGCTGGTCGATTTCATCAACCACGCGCGCAAGGCCGGCAAACCGCGCACCGGTGCGGTGCTCGAGGCCGGCCGCGTGCGGCTGCGCCCGATCATGATGACGACACTGGCGATGATCTTCGGCATGCTGCCGCTCGCGCTCGGCCTGGGCGAGGGCGGCGAGCAGCGCTCGCCGATGGGACAGGCCGTAATCGGCGGGGTGATCACGTCGGGCCTGCTGACGCTGGTGGTGGTGCCCGTGATCTACACCTACCTCGACGACCTCGCCGACTGGGCGCGCCGGCTCGCGCGCGGGCGGAAGACGCACGCCGCATGAAGCTCGAGCAAGGGCGGATAGGTTACAATTTCTCCCCTCCATCGCGCTGTCCCGCACTGCTCCGTCGATGAATTTCGAACAAGCCCGCTTCAACATGGTCGAGCAGCAGATCCGCCCCTGGGAGGTTCTCGACCAGACGGTGCTCGATCTGCTGTACGCCGTGCCGCGCGAGGAGTTCGTGCCGCCGGCGTACGTGACGCTCGCGTTTTCCGACATGGAGATCCCCCTCGAGATTGGCGGCAAGACCGGCGAGAAAATGTGGGCGCCGAAGATCGAGGCGCGCGTGCTGCAGGCGCTGGCGGTGAAGAAATCCGAGCGCGTGCTCGAGGTCGGCACCGGCAGCGGCTATCTCACGGCGCTGCTCGCGCATCGCGCGGCGCACGTGCATTCGGTGGAAATCAAGCCTGCGCTGGCCGAATTCGGCCGCGCCAACCTGATGCGCCACGGCGCGGACAACGTAACGCTCGAGGTCGGCGATGGCGCGCGCGGCTGGGCGAAGCACGCGCCCTACGACGTGATCGTGCTCACCGGCTCCACCCCCGTGCTGCCGGCTGCATTTCTCGAACAGCTCGCCGCGGGCGGCCGCCTGTTCGCCGTGGTCGGGGATGCGCCCGTGATGGTGGCGCGCGTGGTGACCTGCGCCGCGCCGGGAGCCTGCAGCGAACAGGACCTGTTCGAAACGCAGCTCGCGCCGCTCGTGAACTGCGCGCAACCTGACCGCTTCCGTTTTTGACCCGGCGCTGCCGGTTGACTGATTTCGGGTAAATGACATGAACCGCGGTATTCGCTTTGCCCTGCTGGTTGCGTCGTGTACGGCCGCGCAGGCGGTTGCCGCGACCGACCTAGTGGCGGTGTACCGCGACGCGCGTGCCTTCGATGCGCAGTACGCCGCGGCGCGCTTCGCGCTCGCGGCCGGTCGCGAGAAGTTGCCTCAGGGGCGCGCGCTGGTGCTGCCGACGCTCGGCCTGACTGCCGGCGACACGACGAGCCGCTTGGGCCTCATCCCGTATGGGCCAACCCCGGTGCCTGAATCAGCGCGCAATTTCTACAACCGGAACTATCTGCTCAGCTTCAGCCAGCCGCTGTATCGCCCGCAGAACCTCATCCAGTACGACCAGTCGGAATACCAGGTCAGGCAGGCCGAGGCCACCTTCGGGCAGGCCGATCAGGACCTGATCGTGCGGGTCGTGCAGGCCTATGTGGATGTGCTCGGCGCACAGGAGACGCTCACCGTGGCGCGCGCGCAGACGATCGCCATTGGCGAGCAGCTTGCGCAGGCCAAGCGCAACTTCGAGGTGGGCACCGCGACGATCACCGATACCCACGAGGCGCAGGCGCGCTTCGACCTGTCCTCGGCGCAGGAGATCACGGCGCAGAACGATCTCGACAACAAGTTGCGTGCACTGCAGCAGATCACCGGCAAGCTCTACTCGGACCTGAAGCCGCTCAGGCACGACGTGAAGCTCTCGCCGCCCGATCCGAACAACATGCAGACGTGGACGGAACTGGCGGAGAAGCAGGGCTATCCGGTGCAGATCCAGGAAGCGGTGACCGAAATCGCCAAACTGCAGGCGAAATTCAGCAAGGCGGGGCACTACCCTACGATCGACCTGGTGGCCACTTACGGGCAGACCCAGCAGACGGGCTCGACGATCACAGCTGCCAGTGCCCAGCTCAATCTGGGCTCGATCGGCGTGCAGCTCGCGCTGCCGCTCTATCAGGGCGGCGGGATCAGCTCGCGCGAGCGCGAGGCGGCTGCGCTGTACGAAAAATCGATGCAGGACCTCGAGAACGCGCGTCGATCGATCGCTCTGACCTCGCAGCAGAGCTATCTTGGCGTGATCAGCGGCATCGCGCAGGTGGGCGCACTGGAGCAGGCGCTGGTGTCGAGCCAGAGCGCCCTCGAATCGAACAAGCTCGGCTATGAAGTCGGCGTGCGCATCAACATCGACGTGCTGAACGCGCAGCAGCAGGTGTTCACCACGCAGCGCGACCTCGCCCTGGCGCGCTACAACACGATCGTCAACCACTTCAAGCTCCGGGCGGCGGCCGCGGCGCTCAAGGAAGAAGACCTGCAAATCATGAACAGCGCGCTAACGCAGTAGCGCTGCAATCGTCTCCAGCTGACGTCCGGTGGCGCCGCGATGGGCGGCGCACAGCTTGATCCCGGCTTCGCCCATTCGCGCTCGCCGCGCTGCATCGGCAATCAACGACAGCGCGGCTTCGATGACGCCCGCGGCGTGCGCTGCGCGCACCGCCGCGCCCGCTCCGAGCGCCGCCCGTGCGGCGTCGCTGAAGTTGTAGTCGCTCGGCCCCAGCACCACGGGCACTCCCTGCGCGAGCGGCTCGATCAGGTTCTGGCTGCCAAAGGGCAGCACGCTGCCGCCCATCACGACGACATCGGCGAGACCGTAGTAGAACGCCATCTCTCCCATCGTGTCGCCGAGCAGCACGTCAGCTTGCGAATCGGCGGCCCATGCGGCGGCGCCCGCGCTGCGGCGCGCGAGTGTGAGCCCGCGGCGCGCGATGAGGCCCGCCACCTCGTCGAAACGCCGCGGATGGCGCGGCACGATGACCAGCAGGCACGGTTTCGCGGCTTTCGCGCCGAGGGCATCGAGCAGCGCCGCCTCCTCGCCCTCGCGCGTGCTCGCCCACAGCAGCACCGGGCGAGCGCCGAGCGAGCGTTTCAATTGCGCGCCCCGGTGCGCCTGCGCGGCGTCGGGCAGCAGGTCGAACTTCAGGTTGCCGCTCACCTCCACGGTCCGGGCGCCGAGCGCGCGCAGGCGCCCCGCATCGGCTTCGGTTTGCGCGCACACGGCGTCGAGCGCCGCGAACGCGGGTCCGCTGAGCGCGCCGAACATCGCATAGCCGCGCGCGGATTTCTCCGACATGCGCGCGTTGGCAAGCGCCACCGGAATGCCATTCGCCTTGCAGCGCTCGATCAGGTTGAACCAGACCTCGGTTTCCATCAGCACCGCGAGCCGCGGCCGGAAAAACGCGAGGAAGCGGCGCACCGCGAACGGCGCATCCCAGGGCAGCCATGCGATGCGCGCTTCATTCCCCCAGATCTGCTCGAGCGCCTCGCGACCCGCGGCCGTCGAGCAGGTCGCGAGCAGCATTGCCCCGGGATGCCGCGCGAGTAGGCCGCGGGCGAGCGGCACGCTGGCGCGCGCCTCGCCTACTGAGACCGCGTGCACCCAGATCACCGGACGGTCCACCGGCAGCGAATGAACGCCGAAGCGCTCGCCGATGCGCTCCCGATAGAGCGGTTCGCGCCGCGCGCGCAACAATAGCCGCAACAGCGCGATCGGCAGCGCGAGCCAGACCGCGACCGTGTAGGCGGCGCGCGCGAGCGCGCTCACAACCATGCCTCGAGCACGGCACACACCTCATCGGCGGGCGGCGGCTTTCCCGGCGCCCCCAGGTTGCAAATGCGCGTTGCGCCATACAGGCCCGTGAGCGCGGGATCGGACCCGCAGTAGATGCCCGCCACCGGCGCGCCCAGTCCCACAGCGAGGTGCGTGAGCCCGGTGTCCACTCCGGCCACCGCACGCGCCTGCGCAAGCGTTGCCGCGAGCTGCGCGAGCTCCATGCGCTCCGGCACGCGCGCATGCGCGAAGCCCGACGCGATCCGTGTGCAGCGCGCGCGCTCGGCTGCGCTGCCCCAAGGCAGCAGGCAGGCCAGCCCGCGCGCGCCGAGCCAACCGACCAGCTCGCGCCATCGCGCCTCGGGCCACAACTTATCGTCGCGACTGGTCATCGTGAGCAGCACTGCGAAAGACTCGCCGCCGGAAGCTGCGGCGGTGAAGCCGTAATCGACAGCATCCCCGGGCGCGACACCGAGCGCGGCGCACGCGAGCGCGCGGTTGCGCTCAACCGCATGCATGGCGGTCGCTACCGGGTGCCGCACGTCGTAGAAGCGCGCGGCCAGCGGCTCGCGCGCGCTGGCGGCATCGTAGCCGTGCGTCTCGCCGTGCGCGCTGGCCGCGATCAGCGCGCTTTTCACCAGTCCCTGCGTGTCGATCACGCACCCGTAGTGCTCGGCCGAGAGCGCGCGGCGAAACGCAGCCAGCTCACGCCACGTGGCCGGATCGTACAGGCGCGCGCGCCAGCGTCGCACAGCCACCGGAATCACCCGCCTCACGCACCGGTGCAGGCGCGCCACGTCCACGAACGATTCCTCCACCACCCAGTCGATCGAAGCGCCGGGCAGCGCGCGCAGCGCATCGCTCACCGCGGGGCCGTTGTGCACGATATCGCCGAGCGAAGAAGTCTTGACGAACAGGATCGAGGGCATTGCGGCGGAACGCGGGGTCACGCTGGGATAGAATGAGGCCCCGTTGCACGGCGATTATAAGGTACGCAACTTGCCCGGCCGCGTCCCGCTCTCGGCGGTGCTCATCACCCGGAACGCGGCGCACGCGATCGAACCCTGCCTCGCCAGCCTCGCGTTCGCCGACGAAATCCTGGTCGTTGATTCCGGCAGCAGCGATGCGACGCGCGCCATCGCCGAGCGCCACGGCGCGCGCGTGATCGAGAAGGACTGGCTCGGCTTCGGCAGGCAAAAGCAGTTCGCGGTGGACGAGGCGAAGCACGACTGGGTGCTGAGCGTGGACGCCGACGAGCGCGTCTCCGCGCCGCTCGCCGCGAGCATCCGCGCCGCGCTCGAGCATCCGGCGTCGCCGGTGTACCGCATGGCGCGCTGCAACCGCTTTCTCGGGCGCTGGCTGAGGCACGGCGAAGGCTATCCGGACTGGAGCCCGCGCCTGTTCGACCGGCGCAAGGCGCGCTGGAGCGACGATCCGGTGCACGAAAAGGTCCTGTTCGCAGTGACGCCCGCGACGCTGGCGGGCGACCTGCTGCACGAATCGGCCGAGAATCTGGAGCAGTACCTCGCCAAGCAGAACCGCTACACCACGCTCGCGGCGCGCCAGCTCTACGAGCGCGGCGCGAGCGCCGGCGCCCTGCGGATGCTCGCCTCGCCCACCGTGCGCTTCGTCAAGTTCTACGTCGTGCGCCTGGGCTTCCTCGACGGGATGCCGGGACTGGTGCACATTGCGATCGGCTGCATGAACAGCTTCGTGAAATACGCCAAGCTCGCAGAGCTGCGGCGCGGCGCGTGAACGAACTGCGCCGCGTGCTGGTCATCCGGCGCGACAACATCGGCGACCTGGTATGCACCACGCCGCTCATCGCGGCGCTGCGCGCGCGCTTTCCGCGGGCGTGGGTCGGCGCGCTCGTAAACAGCTACAACGCGCCGGTGCTGGAGGGCAACCCCGATCTCGACGCCGTCTACAGCTACGAAAAGCTCAAACACCGCTCAGTCGACGGCGCGCTGCTCGGCACATTCGTCGGCGCGGTCATCGCGCGCTTCGGTCTGATCCGAAGGCTGCGCGCGCTGGAGCTCGATTGCGTAGCGATCGCCACACCGATGCATGTCTCGCGCACCGTCACGCTCGCGGCGATGCTCCGGCCGCAAGCGATCGCCGGCTTCGTGGACGGCAAACGCCCCGATTCGCGCATCCACCTTCCGGTGCCGCAGGAAACCACGGCGGGCCTGCACGAAGTCGAGGCCGTCTATCGCCTCGCGCCGCTGCTCGGCATCGACGCGCCGATACCGCGTTTGAAGATCGTGCCCGCAGCCGACGCGGTCGCAAAGGCGAGGAGCGCGATCGAGCGCGCGGGACTCACCGGGCGGACGCTCGTTGGCGTGCACTTGAGCGCGCGCCGCCCTGCGCAGCGCTGGCCCGAGGACCGCTATGCGGAGCTGATCGTGAAGCTAAACGAGCGCATCAACGCGGCAAGCGTGATGCTCTGGTCGCCCGGCGCGGCCGACCACCCGCGGCACCCGGGCGATGACGCCAAGGCCATAGAGGTCGAAAGACTCGTGGGCGCGCGCGCACCGCTCCTTGCTTATCCGACCGTCGAGCTGCGCGATCTGATCGCTGCGCTGTCGGTGTGTGACGCGATGGTCTGTCCCGACGGCGGCGCGATGCACATCGCGGCGGCCCTGGACAAGCCGACCGTGGCGCTGTTCGGCGATTCGTCTCCCGAGCGCTGGCGGCCGTGGGGCGTGCCGCACCGGGTGTTGCGCCCGGAGAGCCGCAGCCTTACCGATCTCGGCGAGGAAGAGGTGTTGTCCGCGCTCGCCGAGCTATACGCGCTTATGCGCTGAACGGGCCGTTTCGTCGCCGATTCCGATGCGCTCGAAGTCGCCCAGCAGGCGCAGCAGTTGCGCGGCCTCCTTCGAGGCGGCCGATTTCCCGAGAAGCTTAAGTGTCTTCCTCACGAAATCGCAGATCCACGGCCGGAACTCGAGCACGTCGGAGGCATCCACCGGCACGAACGTCTTGTAGTCCGCGGTGTTGCGCCGGTCCATCAACGCGTTGAACCTCTTTGATGTGTCCGCCGGCAGCGCCGCAGGCTTGACGAAATGCAATGCCAACAACTCCTGGGCGGCATCGTGGCTCTTTGCCCGTATGCCCTTTGACACGAGTAACGCCGTCGCGACATGAAAACACGCGAAGTACAGTTCCTTGATGCTGCTGCGGTACTCCGGGCCGTACGGGCCGGCGAGGTTGTTCATCGCGGACGCCAGGCAGCCCGCCGAAGCCATCAACTCGCTCTTTACCGCTTGCGCCGTCCCGGTCTTTTCCATACCACCTCCATCTCATCGCGGATCGACTCGAGCAGCGCGTCACCGTCCGCGGCGAAGATCGGCACCGGATTGAGAAAAATCCCGTATTGCCCCGAGCAGTACGGCCGGCGGGCCTCCAGCGCGATCCGCGATAACTGCGACTCGATGCCCGGGTCCCGCCCGACGTCGAAGAACACCACCACATCGAGGTCCGAAGCGTCATCCGACAGGCCGTTCACGCGGCTGCCGAATGCGGCGACCGCATCGGGCTCAACCGGAAGCTTTCCGAGTCCGACGCAGAAGCGCCGCAGCACGGCCTGCTCCCCCGGCGTCAGGTGGGTCGCCGGACCGAAGCGCATCGCCCCGAGCACCGGGTCGCGACGCATCACCGCGCGAACGCGGATGCCACGCTCGCGGAGCCGTGCGCGGTAGCGGCGCATCCGCTCCGCCGCCGACACGGCAACCCCGGTAGTTGGACGCCCGACGCGGCGCCGCAGATTTGTTTCCACGAATTATCGTAACGCAGTGATATTAATTAAGCAAAGTCAGACGGCCTGCGCCGGCATCGCGTACTCCGGCACCCATTTCTTCAGCTGCTCGCGCACGGCGTCGTCGGCTGCAGCGCCGCGTCCCTCCAGCCAACCGGTCACCTCGCGGATCAGCGCGCCATCGGCCGTACCGCCCGCTTTGGCAATGCGCAGCTTCGCGCGCGGCGTGGGCAGCGTGCGTTCGGCGTCGGCGAGGATCTCCTCGTAAAGCTTCTCGCCCGGGCGCAGGCCGGTGAACTCGATCTTGATGTCGCTCTCGGCGAAGCCCGAAAGACGGATCATCTGGCGCGCAAGGTCCACGATCTTCACCGGCTCGCCCATGTCGAGCACGTAGATTTCGCCCGCCTTGCCCATCTGCCCGGCCTGCAGCACCAGTTGCGCCGCTTCCGGGATGGTCATGAAATAGCGCCGGATCTCCGGGTGCGTGACCGTCACCGGTCCGCCACGCGCGATCTGCTCGCGAAAGCGCGGCACCACGCTTCCGGTCGAACCAAGCACGTTGCCGAAACGCACGATCACGAACTGCGTCGCGCAGCCCGGCTGCAGCGCCTGGCACACCAGTTCTGCCACGCGCTTGGAGGCGCCCATCACGTTGGTCGGATTGACCGCTTTGTCGGTAGAGATCAGCACGAATTTCTGCGCGCCCGAGGCGGCCGCGGCGCGCGCCACATTGAGCGTGCCGAGCACGTTGTTCCGCACCGCCTCGAATGCGTTCTCGGTCTCCATCAGCGGCACGTGCTTGTACGCCGCAGCGTGGAATATCACTTCCGGTCGCCAACGGGCGAACACCTCGGCCAGACGCTGCGCATCCTTCGCGTCGCCGATCACCGGCACGATCTCGGCGGCGCCGCGCAAGTCGCGGAACTCCTGCGCGATCGTATAGAGCGCAAACTCGGAGTGATCGAACAGCACCAGCCGCGCCGGCGCGAAACGGGCGATCTGGCGGCACAGCTCCGAGCCGATGGATCCACCGGCGCCGGTGACCAGCACCGTCTTGCCCTTCAGGAACCCTTCGAGGCCCGGCAGGTCGAGCGCCACGGCGTCGCGCCCCAGCAGGTCATCGAGTTCGATGTTGCGCAGCGCGGAGACGCTCACCTTGCCCGAGACGATGTCCGAGAGCGCCGGCACCGTCATCACCGTGATCCCCGCGGCGACGCACAGGTCCACTGCGCGCTTGCGCACCGCGTGCGTCGCGCCGGGCATCGCGATGATGGCCTGCGTCACGCCGAGTCGTTCCGCAATTTCGCCGACCTTGTCCAGCGTACCGATGACCTTCACGCCGGCGATCGCGCCGCCTTTCTTTCGCGCATCGTCGTCGAGCAGCCCGAGCACGCGCCAGGCGCGGCTGTTGGCAAGGTCCTGCAGCAGCAGCGCCGCCGCGTCGCCCGCGCCGAGCACCAGCACCGGGATCGATTCCGGACGGGCGACGACGTGCATCAGGCCGCCCTCCTTCCACGCGCGGTACAGAAGGCGGCTTCCGCTCATCGCACCCACCAGCAGCACCGGCGCGATCAGGAACACCGAGCGCGGCACGGCTCCTGCCATCCGCAGGAACGACAGCAACGCGAGCACGGCAAGCGCGCCAACGCCCACCGCGATCAGGATGCGTTGCAGATCCGGCAGGCTCGCGTAGCGCCACAGGCCGCGGTACAGGCCGAGCGCCCAGAACACCACCACGTGCACCGCGACCACGTACGGCAGCCGCGCGAGCATCACCTGCTGGAATTCGGGTGGAATGTCGAGGTTGAAGCGTAACCAGAACGCGGCGCACCAGACCACGCCGGCCGCGACCACGTCGTGGGCAAATGCGAGCAGCGCGCGCGGATTGGGCAGCGCCATCAGGGGGCCGCCTTCACGTGCCGCGCCCAGCGCAGATCGACCCAGACCGCGACTGCGATCAGGACCGCGGTGGCGGCGGCAATCGCGCCGAGCTGCACTGCGGGCCGCTGGTTGCGGGCACCAAGCGCGACGAGCGCGCAGCCGAGCATCGCCGCGTATTCGATGTACGCCGTGCCGCGATGGCCGAATCCCATGCGCACCAGCCGCTGGTAGTAATGCTCGCGGTGCGCGTGCGACGCGCTCTCCCCTCTTAGCACGCGCTTAAGGAGCGTGAGCGTGGCATCGCACATGAAGGGCGCGAACACCAGCATCGGAAACCACAACGGCCAGAGATCGTCGCGCCATCCGACCACGCCGAGCGCTCCGGCCAGAAAACCGAGCGGAACCGAGCCCACGTCGCCCATGAAGATGCGCGCCGGGTGGAAGTTCGAGGTCAGGAACGCTGCAGCGGCGGCGGCAAGTGCCGCGCTCAGCGTGGCGAGCGCCGAGCCGCCCGCCAAGTGCGCGGCGAGTGCGTAAGTGCCGAAGCCGATCACCGCCATGCCGCCCGCAAGGCCGTCCGAGCCGTCCATGAAATTGTAGAGATTCGCGGTCCAGGCGACCGCCAGCGCGAGCAGCACCAGCGCCGCCGGGTGCATCGGGCTCAGCACGTACCACACCAGCACGCCCGCCGACGCAAGGTGCGCTGCCAGCCGGCCAACCGTCGGCAATCCCAGCGTGTCGTCGGCGAACGAGAGCAGCGCGAGCCCCGCGGCGAGCGCCATCGACAGCCACAGCGAGCCGATGCCCGAATCGACGCCCACTGCGAGCGCGACCGCGGCGCCCGCAAGCACTGCAATGCCGCCGGTGCGCGGCACGGGACGATCATGCAGCGAACGTTCGTTGGGTTGGTCGAGCGCGAGGCCGCGCCCGAGGCGCGACAGCAGCAGGCGCAGGCAGACGAAGGAGACGGCGAAGGCAAGCAGCGCCGGGACGGCGGGCATGGCGGGCATTCTAGCCGCCGGAGGCCGTGGAGATCCCGAACGGCGCGCCGCCCCGGTGGGAAATCGCCACCCCGATTTATGCAAATTGAGTATCGAACTTGCAATTTGCATAAACAGGGAAGATCATCGCTGCATGACTCCGCGGCTCCTCACCCCGCTGCTGCGCGCCATGGCCCGCAAGGTCCCGGTTGTGGCTGTGTTCGGTCCGCGGCAAAGCGGCAAGACGATGCTTTGCCGCGCGGCGTTCAGGCGCAAGCCGTACGCCAATCTCGAGGCTCCGGACACGCGGCAGTTTGCCCTGGACGATCCGCGCGGCTTCCTGCGCCAGTTTCCGGCCGGCGCGCTGCTCGACGAAGTGCAGCGCGCCCCCGAGCTTCTGTCCTACATACAGGAAGAGGTGGACGAGCACCGCGCGCCGGGTCGCTACGTGCTCACCGGCAGCGAGCAGTGGCTGCTGTCCGAGCGCATAAGCCAGCCGCTTGCCGGGCGCACCGCGCTGCTGCGGCTGCTGCCGTTCTCGCTGGCGGAAATGCGCGGCCACTATCCGGCCCGCTCGCTCGACGAGACGCTGTTTCACGGCTTCTATCCACGCATCCACGACGCCGGCCTCGACCCGGTCCAGGCGCTCGGCGATTACGTCGAAACCTACGTGCAGCGCGACCTGCGGCTGATGGCCAATGTGCACAATCTCTCGCTTTTCGTGAAGTTCCTCGGACTCCTGGCCGGGCGCACCGGGCAACTGCTCAATCTCTCGCAACTCGCCAATGACGCGGGCTTGTCGCACACCACGGCACGGCAGTGGATCTCCCTGCTCGAGGCCGGCTTCATCGTGCATCTTCTCCCACCCTGGTTCGCCAATCTTGGCAAGCGGCTGGTGAAGACACCGAAGCTTTATTTCGTCGACGTGGGGCTTGCCTGCTACCTGCTCGGGATCACGGCGGCGGCTCAGCTCGCCCGCCACCCCTTGCGCGGCGCGCTGGTCGAGAACCTGGTGGCGATCGAGGCGCTCAAGAGCTTCCATCATCGCGGCATCGCTCCCAGGATGTACTTCTACCGCGACAGCAACGGCAACGAGGTGGACCTCGTGCTCGAACACGGCCTCTCCCTCTACGCCGCTGAAGTCAAGGCGGGCGCGACGGTCGTCTCCGACTATTTCAGGGGCCTGTCGCGCTTCGCGGCGCTGATGCCCGACCGCCTCGCCGCCGCTGCCGTCGTGTATGGCGGCGACAGCACCCAGCAACGAAGCGGCTATCAGGTCGTGCCCGCGCTCGAATGCGACCGGCTGTTCGCTGGCTGGTTCAGAAAGAAGCCGCCGCGCTGATCAGGGCGTTGCACGCGCACGGCGGCGTTTAGGACGGCTCAGCGAGACCGGTACCACTCGGAGGTGGCGCGCAAGCCTTCCTCGAAGCCGAACGGCGCCCGCCATCTCAACTCCGCGCGGATCGCGGAATCGTCCACTTCGAGCGAGCGCGTGAGCTTCTTCATCGGCGGCACAAGTTCGAGCAGCGCGACCGGAAAATGAAACAGCCGCGCCGGATGGCCGAGCGCGGCGCCGATCGCACGGCACAAATCCGGCGTGGATACCGGTGCACCATCGCTCAATGGGTAAGTGCGACCCGCTGCCGCGGGAGCATCCACACAGCGCACGATCGCGTCGGCGAGATTTCCGACGTAGATCAGGCTGCGCCGGTTCTCAATACTGGCGAGGGGCAACGGCAGCCCGTGATCGATCGCGCGCATCAGTGCGAGAAAGTTCGCCTTCACGCCCGGGCCGTAGACGAGCGGCGGGCGCAGCACCACGAGCTCGATGCCGTCGATCCGCGCAAGCTGCGCCTCGGCTTCGGCCTTGAGCGCGGCGTACGGGTCCTCGCGCCCCTCGCCGGTTTCGGCTTTCGCGCTGCTCAGGTAGATGAACCGTCGCACGCCACGTTCGGCGGCCGCCTGCGCGAGCCGTGCGGTCGCCTCTACGTTCAGCTCGCGCGCACGCGCGATCTGCGCCGCCGCAACGTGCGCCAGATTGGCGAGGTGCACCACGCAATCGACTCCGCCGAGCAGGTCGTCCCAGCGATCGAAAGTCGCGAGGTCTCCCGTCGCCGCGCGCGACGCGGCGCGCACCTCGAATCCCCGGGCCGCCAGTGCCGGACACACCGCGCTGCCGATGAATCCGGTTGCGCCGGTGACGAGGATGCGCGCGCTGTTTCCGATGGGCGCCTCCTGATCCACCCGCGCCTGGCCTAAAGCAGCTGCACGCCGGGCAGCGAGCCCATCCGCTCGTCGAACGTCAGCGTGTGGCTGCAGCCGGCGTGGCCGGCCTTGGACACGATCAGGCAATCAGGGAAATCGACGGCATTGCCCTCGAAGCTGGCCAGCGCGGTACGCATGGCTGCCGGTGATTCGAGCGCGATGCTGGCGTTCTCGAGCAGGGCGCGCACGGTGCGTGCAATGTCGGCGCGCGGCAACCCATAGCTGCGCGACAGCGTCCAGCACAGCTCGACCAGCACGATGTCGGACACGAACAGCCCGCCGTCTTCGCCCCCGTGGACGTCGAATACCGCCTTGGCGCGCGCGGCCTGCGCTTCGTCGTCTCGAGTGACGAGCCGCACCAGGACGTTCGTGTCGAGGGCGATCACTTGCGCGAGCGCCGGTTACGCGCGCCGGCCGCGGCGGCAATGCCCTCGTCCATCGCCTCGATGCTGCGCGGCGCGATGCCGGGGCGATGCACCAGGCCGAACAGATTGTCGGCGCCGCGCGCCAGCACGCGCACGCGCAGGGTGCCGTCTTCCTGGGCCTCGAAATCGAGCCTGCTGCCTGGCGCAATGCCGAGCCGGTCGCGAATTTCCTTGGGGACGGTCACTTGTCCCTTGTCTGTCACGGTCGCCAGCATGTGGCCTCCGGCAATGATGGGTGGGATTCCGACTGATGGTTTAAAGTAAGAAGTATGCTCTCAATCTAACATACGTGTAAAGTAAGGAAATCCCATCAAGGCGTCGGAGTTCAACGCGAAGTGCCTCGCCCTCATGGATGAGGTCCAGCGCACGGGCGTGCCGATGCTGATCACCAAGAACGGCAGGCCCGTTGCCGAACTCAGGCCGCACCGGCCGCGCCCGACGAACTTCCTCGGCGTGTGGAAGGGCCTGGTGATCGTCAAGGGCGACATCATCTCTCCGGTCAACCAGAAGTGGGAAGCGCTCGAGTGAGCGTGCTGCTCGACACGCACGCCGCCAAGATTGCACTTCTGGTCGAGAAAGGCCGGCTCCGGGCCACGGCACCGGCTTCGGAGTTGCGTTCGCTCCTGCTGGACGCGGGCGTAGTGGAGCTTGCGGTGGCAGGGGATATCGCTCTACTTTCGGCAACGCTCCTGACCGCCGATGCGCGGTCGCACCGGTGACGAGGATGCGCGCGCTGCTTCCCATCTACGCGACGAGCGGTTCGCGGACCGCAACCGGCGCTAAGGGACCGATACCACGGGCGTGACGCCCAGCTTCTCAGCGCGCTTGGCAAGTGACGCATCGAAGCTGTGGAACTCCGTACGTCTGCTCGACAGCGCCAGATGCAACGCGTCGGCAAGATCCAGGCCCTTCTCGGCCCAGCGCAGGGCCACGTGCACCGCCTCGGGCAACTGGGGCCGGACGTTGGCCAGCGCGAGCACCCCGCGCAATTTCTCCGCCATCTCCCTACGCGGCACCCCTGCGCTCTTGAGCACCCATGCAAGCTCCAGGATTACCGTCACCGGGATCCAGCATTCGGCTTCGCGCTCGAGCAGCGAGCGCGCCTTGCGGTACTGCGCGGGATCGTCGCGCAACAAGAAGCGCGCGAGCACGTTGGTATCGAGCGCGATCATCCGTCCTCGTGACCGCGCGATTCGCGCTTGATGCGCGCGTCGTCTTCGCGCACCGCTTTCGCGATCGCCGCATCATCGGTCCGCGCCGAAGCGCGCCGGCCGCGCCCGTACCCGGCGAGCGAACCCGCAAGCCGCCGCACCTGCTCGCGGTGGTTGAGTTTGAGCTTGAGCTTCACGGCAAAACCGGTATCCGAGACCAGCTCGAACATGAGCTCGGTCCCGGAGCGGATGCCGAGGGCTTCGCGGATCGGCTTCGGGATCACAACCTGCCCTTTGCTCGATACCCTGATGCTGTCCATGCGACGGGTTCCCGAAGTAAGCCAAGAAAGTAAGACGATACCGCAGCGCCGGCGGCAGCGTCAAGACCGCCGCTGCTGATCCGTTTGACGAAGTCCTTGCGCCTCCGCCGATGATTGAGTCAGGAGCGGCGAGCCATCGGCGTCGCATTGCATCGCCCGGCTATACTGCGCGGCGATGCAGGAAAGGGAAATCACGCTTTCGGTGGTGAGCCACGGCCAGAATGCGCTCGTCAACCAGTTGCTGGGAGACGTGCAGCGCAACTGCGCCGGCCGCGTCGCGCTGGTGCTGACGCAGAACGTGCCCGATCCAGTTCGTTTCGCCACCGGGAATCTCGCCTGCCCGACCGAAATCATCGTGAACGGCGAGCCCAAGGGCTACGGCGCAAACCACAACGCGGCCTTTCAGCGCTGCCGCACAAAATACTACTGCGTGTGCAACCCGGACATACGCCTGCCCGCGGATCCGTTTCCGGCGCTTCTGCAAGCGCTGGCCGACACGCGTGTTGCGGTCGCCGGCCCGCTGGTGCGCAGCCCCAAAGGCACGACCGAGGATAGCGTTCGGCGGTTTCCGACGGCGGCGACGCTGGTGAAGAAACTCTTCGTCGATCGCAGGCAGCCCGACTATCCGACCGACCGCGGGCCGCTGGAGGTCGACTGGGCGGCTGGCATGTTCATGCTGTTCCGCAGCGACGCGTATCGTGCTGCGGGGGGATTCGACGAGGCGTACTTCCTCTACTACGAGGACGTGGACATCTGCCATCGCCTGCGCGCGGGCGGCGCGGCGGTCGTGTTCGAGCCGCGCGCCGAGGTGATCCACGACGCGCAGCGCGCAAGCCGCCGCAACTTGCGCCGCGCACTGCATCACCTTGCCAGTATTTTCAGGTTTCTGTGGCGCCGCGGTTTTCCGCGAGGCGGTAATGGGAGCGCCGCCTGAGGAAAGGCCGCTCGACAGCGTGCCAGCATAGAACCGACAGGGCCGCAACCAGCGCAAGCGAGGTCCAGAAAGCGGTCCATGGATTGGCGGCGAACATCCCGCTGGCGACCAGCCCCTGCACCACCGGGAAGTGAATGATGTACACGCCGTAGGAAAAGTCGCCGTATCGCGCGAAATTCCCCAGATGAGGAATGGCGGTCGCCGCGAAAACCACTACCACGCCGAGCGCGAGCGGTTCGAGCAGCACCGTGATGACCGGATCAGCGCTCGCCCTGATCAGGACCAACATCACCAGCGCAGCCGCAACCAGCGCGCCCCATCGGCCGCGGAGCCGGTCCCTCGCGAAGTACAGGGCAACCCCGACGAGAAAATAACCGAGTTGCCCGGGAAGCTGGCGCTGGAGCTGGAGCCAGAACCCGGCGCCGGTCCGCGCGTGGAGTTCTCCCATGACGGCCGAGTAGACAACCGCCAGCATGTAGAGCACGACCATCACGCGCCATCGACCGAAACGCGCGAGCATCCAGGCGAGCACCGGCACGAATGCGTAGTACATAACCTCGATCTTGAGCGTCCAGAGCGCGCCGTTCACCTCCGTGTACGATTGACCTTCGAATACCCCGGGCAGCGTGGGCGCCAGAAAGTTCAGGAACACCAGGTTCGCCGCGAGGTAACGCAATACACGCGCGTCGAAGTACTCCGCGAGCGGCAACGCCGTGACGAACACTCCCGCGACAGCGCACGCGAGCACCACGGCCGCATACGCGGGATAGATCCGCCGAGCGCGTTTTTCCGCATACTCGCGGAGCGAGGACGAGTTCTCCCAGCTCATCATCACGAGATAGCCGCTGATGACAAAAAAGCCCTTCACCGCAAGGCTCGCGGAAAACAGCTGCGAAAATATCTCCAGGGCCGGAGCCTGCGACAACAAATACAGATGCCAGAAGAACACCGAGCTGGCGAACACCAGTCTCAGCAGATCGAAGTTGTTCTCGCGATCGGGCGACGCGGTCATGGGCGAGTCTAGCATTCGCTTTCGATGCGCCGCCGCGATCGGACCTGCCATACGGCGCAATGAGATCCCTGCTACTGCATATCGCGCATGCGGGCGGTGAGGCCGCGGATCGAGCGCATCGTGATCCCGCCTGGCGAGCTGTTGCTCGCGCCGCGGGTCCTGCTCGCCGTGTGGCTGATGAAGCTGGCACGCCGCGTTTGCGTGTTCCCGATCCGCGACCGTTATTACGAGCCACTGTTCCATCCGCGGCACCTGCACCGCCCGCTTGTTCAGGTCCGCAGCCTGCCCGGGATCAATTTCGACGCCGCTGGACAGTTCGCGCTGCCCGAACGATTCGACCATGCAGCCGAACTCGACCGGCCAGCAGTTCGTCCCATCGATCGAATGCCGCAAGATCGCCTGTCGCGGCGCGCGAGGCGGCGCGCACGTCGAACCCCCGGGCGGCGAGCGCCGGACACAGCGCGCTGCCGATGAATCCGGGCGCGCCGGTGATCAGGCCTCGCGCAGTGTTCGCCATGGTCGCAGCATTTTATCGTCGGGCCATGTTGCGCGGCGAAGAGCGTTGCGCAACCCCTGACGCTCAGTCGAAATCGGTCAGGTTTCCGCCAGAACGACACTGCGCCCATAAGCCAGAAATGCTGATTCGCATCGTGCATCAAGGCGCGCCGTAGCGAAGCCTGCCGCCAGAAGTCTCGCCGTGATATCGCGGCCGTATTCCCGGTAGACAAGCACTTCGCTACGGCCACGAATCCGGCCGTCGTGATACTCGGCCGGAAGCAGATAATCGAGCCGGCCGTCGCGGTGCACAGCGCGCTCGATTGTGCGCTCAGTGTCCGCGATCGGCACCGTAAACACGAACGCTCCGCCCGGACGCAACACGCGCCGTATTTCGGCAAATCCTTTCATGTCATCCGGCACGTGCTCGAACACCTCGGTCGAAGTTACGAGCTCGAACGATGCGTCCGGGTGCGTCAGGCGCTGAATGTCCTGGCACTGGACGCCGTTCCGGTACGTCCCTGGCGGTACATCGTCGAAGTATTCGGAGAAGCTCAGGTCCTTGACTTCACGCTTGAGAAACTCAAACAGCGGCCCCCGCGACGAAAGCTCGTATACGCGTTCGCCCCGGAAGCCGGGCCGCTCGGACCGCAAAACCGACACCATGGAGAGCGTGATTGCACTCGCGCCACAGCGGACGCAACGCACGCCGATCTCGGTCCGGGAGAGACGTATGAGCGCGCTTGGGCCGCACAGCGGGCACAGGAACGGGCGAACCGCAACGTCCAGAACCTTGAGAATCGAGAGCGAATAGCGAATCCGGTGAAGGAACTCAGACGCAACACACGCCAGTCCTATGCCAGCAATTCGCGATGCCGCCGAAGAAACGAGGCGGCGACGCACGAGGCTGCGCCATAGCCATAGTCGCCCGGACGCAGCAGCGCCGAGAAGCGCGCCTGCAGCGACCGGCCATCGTCGCCTTGCGATGCATGGCCTTCAAGCTGATCGAGAAGCTCGATCACCGCCTCACGGATCTCGTCCGCGGTGTTCTCGCGCAGCTCGATGCCGGCGCGCTCGTACTGCCCGGCAAAACGGTAACTCGCGGCGGGCGTCCCGAAGATCTCGTTGAAACGCAGCAGCCGCGCCTCGCGCTTGCTCCAGTACAGCTTGGGAATCGAGAGGTCTTGCGGCAGGACGCTGAGCGCGGAAACGGGTACCATGTTCGCCAGCATGCTCGGGCGTCCGAACACCGAACCGACCAGCGCAATTCCGGAGCTGTTGCCGACGAAGAACCTGGCCCTGGCGCACAGCACTACGTCGAGCCGCGCCGAGCGCAGTGGATGATGCGCGTAATCGATCATCCCCGGCTCCGGCGCCAGCACCCGCATCGTGGGATCTCCCATCCGGACGCACCAACCGCCGCGCTTCACGATCTCGCGCACGGCGGGAAGCAGCATTTCGGGCGAGGCGTTGCGGTGGGCGTGCGTCGCCTGGTCCGCCGGAAAAAACCCCGCCTCTCTCGCATGAACGCAGGCGATCCACGCGCCGGGCGGCACGCCCAGCGCCGCGAGCATTTCCTCGCCCCAGTTCTTGTCCTCGGGGGTCAGCGAGAGCAGCGGCGGGCGACCGGCCCACCGAGCGTTGAGCCGATAGACGTCCTGGCTGCGGTCGAGCCACAACACGTAGCGGCCGGTGCCGTAGCGCATCAGGCCGAGCGAGCTCAACGCGGCGATCGCCTTGCACGCAAACGTATCACGCACCGCCGGGATGCGCGGAGACCAGTACGAAAGCAGGTGTTCGTTTGCAACACCGCCCGGGGGTGCGGTGAAGAACCAGCGCCGCGGCGGCAGTTCGCCGAGCGCGCACGCCTTGAGGAAACTGTCGGGCTCGGCGGCGAGGTGCCCGATGCGCGACGTGATGAAGGTCAAGCGGCGGAATCCCGCGGCATGAAGCAAGAGCGCAGCCGGGCTCAGAAGGAGGCCGGACACCAGCAGCAGGATCCGCCCTCCGATATCCGCCGCGGTCGGGCCCAATCCTTCCTGACGGGCGCGGGCAACCCGGGCCCGGACGCGCGCAAGCAATGAGTCGAGCACGGACTTTCCTACGCGAACTCGGCCTCGGCGCGGCGAAGACTCTCGGCATTGCCGATGTCGCGATGGTAATCCGCGTTGTGAAACACGGCGATGCGTCCGAGGAAATGCGGGATGACCTCGGTGCTCAGATCCACGAATTGCTTGCCGAGGGAGGCGATGAAGTCGACTGTTTCCGGCTCGATGATATAGACCGCACCGTTTGCTCTATTGCCAGGCGGGTTCTTCACTTTCTCGTGGAAATGCACGACCAGCCCGTCGCGGTCCGTCTCGACAATACCGCAGGTTGCCGGCGCATCGGTGTCAAACGTCAGCATCGTCATGGCTGCCGAGCCGCTCCTGCGGGCGTGCGCGGCCAGAAACTCCCCAACCGGGAAACGCGACAGATTGTCGGCATGGGCCACCACGAAAGGCTGCCGTCCGAAGAACGCCCGGTTTGCCAGGATCGTGCCCCCCGTTCCCAGCAATTCCGGCTCATGCACCAGCGTGATCCGGTCGCGCCATGGCGAGGCGTCCCGAAATGCCTCCACCGTCCGGGGCAGGTAGTGCGTGTTGATCAGGACCTCGCTGATTCCGTTCGGCAGCAACAGGTCGAGCCAGTACGCGAGGAGGGGTTTGCCATGGATCGGCACCAGGCATTTCGGGATTCGGTCGGTCAGCGGCCTCAGGCGGGTGCCCAGGCCCGCAGCGAGCAGCAGCGCCTTCAAAAACGCAACTCCGTAATCAGTTCGCCTGCCGAAAGCGGGGAGTTGCCGACCCGGCTGACTTGGCAGGCGGCGGCGATGGATCCCAGGTAGGCGCTGCGCCAGATGTCGGCGCCGACGGCCAGCGCCATGGACGCGCAGGTCAGCAGCGAGTCACCCGCGCCCGACACGTCCTTGGGGGCCGAATTGAAAGCGGGCAACTGATCCGTGACGTACTCGTCCGAGCCATTTGCACGCGCGTGAATCAGCAGTCCCTCGGCGCCGAGCGTGATGAACACCTGGTCCGCCCGCGCCTGCAGGCGCAATTCCTCGGCAAGTACAACCAGTCCGGAGCTGTTGTCCCGCACCGCGAGCCGCGCCTCGTATTCGGTCGGGGTGATCAGGCGCATCCCCTTGAACCGCGAAACGTCCCCCAACTGCGAGGAGGTCTGGCTGTCCGCCACCATCATTACGCCGTGCCGCGTGCAACTCTCGACCACGCGTTCCACCAGCGACTGCGGCAGGCAGCCATAATTGAAATCCGAGAAAATCAGCAGGTCGGTCCGCACGAGCGAGCGCTCGACCTCGCGGAAAAGCAACTCCGCGAGCTCGCGGCTGATTTCGTGCTGCCGGAGGTGGCTCACACGCAACAACGTCTTGCCGTTGGCGCGATAGCGCTGCTTGAGGGTCGTCGGGCGGCTGTCGTCGACGATGAACTTCGCGTTCACGCCGAAGCTCGCAAGCCGTTCCTCGGCATACTTGGCGGGGGCATCATTTCCCACGACGCCGAAGTAGGCGACCTCGGCGCCAAGCCCCCCTGCATGCGCCGCGACAATGCCCGCGCCACCCACAAACAGGTCCTGGCGTATCGGCGTGACCACGATCGTCGGATCCTCCTGGGACATGCCCAGAGGATCGCAGTTGATGTATTCGTCGACGATCAGGTCGCCGATCACCGTGACCCGGAGGCGCGAAAAACTGCCCACCAGGTCGACTAAGTCCCCGAACCCGAAGCCGTGGCGCTCCAGGAACTCGATCGGCTTGCTGATCGCGAAGTAGTTGGTCTCCAACAGCTCGCGCTGGAGGAGATCGAGCGAAGAAAACCGCACCTCGCCTGAGCTGAAGAGCAGGACCCCGCCATAGCTCTCGACCGCAGTCCGCTCGGGATTCGCCTGCGCCTCGAACTCCTTGCCTTTCACCACGACGGCCGGCTTCAGGCCGAGGATGAACTCTTCGGGACGCCCTTCCAGCAGGAACGCATGGCCTACGATGCCGATCGCGCGCACCCCTTCCAGCCGCATCGCTGCCGGCACCGTCACGGCCGGACTGGAGTCCGCATTCACGCCGACCACCAGAAAGTCTCCGCAATCGGCCGCGAACTGCAGCAGCCGCAGGTGTCCGGGATGGACGATGTTGAAGTTGCCGGAGACGAACACCACGCGCTTCTTCCCCGCGGCCCTTGCACCGATCTCGGCGAACACCTCTGCCACGCTTCGCTGGCGGTCCATTGGTTACCGGCTCCCTCTGAATTCCCTGATCAGATCGGTTAGCGCCGATTCCAGCGTTTGTGGCTCGAGTCCCGCGTCCCGCGACGGGTTCCCCATGTGCAGACGTCCGCTATTGGAAACGCCTGCACCGAGAAACGCGCGCACCTCGACAGCGCGGACAAGCGACTGGCTGCAACCCAAGGCGCCGGCGAGCATGCGGGCAAACTCGAAGTAGCTGACATCCTGCGCACCGGAAAGATGATAGACGCCGCTTGCGCGACGTTCTGCGATCCGACTCAACCCACGCGCGACGTAATCCGGTGAAACCGGCGAGAGCATCATGTCACGCGCAGTCTCGATCGGCGTGCCGCACGCCAGACGGTTCATCCATTCGCCGAACCGCCCGCCCGCATGCACGACCTTGGCAATCCGGACAGTTGCCGCGCCCGCATTGGCCGGCGCGCCCGCGGCGAATTTCGCCATCGCCCGCTCGACTTCTGCCTTCTGCCTTCCGTATTCCGTCGTGGGCCGTGTGGTCGCACCCTCGCCAAGGGCCTGGGCTCCCGTATCGCCGAAGACCGCGCTGCTCGAAGGAAATACCGCGAATGCGCCCCGCTCCACCAGCCGCCTCGCAGTCGCCACAGTGTGATCGACGTTCACGATACGCGTCGCGACCGGCTCTGTTTCGCAGCGCTCGTAGCCGGTTGCCGCGGCTAACAGAAATGCGCAAACCGGTCCCTCGGCGAATAGCCTTTCGAGCCTCGCATCCAACAAGAACCTGTCGGGCGGATCGGCCAAGTCGAGGCCGATGAGATCCTCCCGTCCCTTCTCGCGGCGCGTCGTGCCGGCAACGACCCAGCCGGCGGCGCGGAGTTTCGCCAGCAGCGCCCCGCCAAGCAGTCCTTCCGCGCCGATGACCAGGCCTGAAGGCATTCATCGTCCCGCCGCCTACCGCGGTGCCCGCGGCGTGGCGCACAAGGCCAGAAGGTAATGCGCCATCGGGTAAAAGCCCGTGTGGATCACCTCGTCGTTCATCGAGAACACGAAGACGTTTGAAAAATGCCTCTCGAGGAAATACTTCAGGTCTTTGCCCGACTTGCAATTCACATGCCCTTCCTTACTCTGCGGCGACGCGTGCGCCTGCGATTCAATGGATGGCATTCCGATAATCGCCGCACCGCCGGGCGCAAGCGAAGCGAGCAGGTTCCGCATGAAGCGATCCTCGTGCTCCGCAGGAATGTGCTCGAGCACGTCCAAGCTGTAGATGCCGTCGAAGGAGCCGGGGAAAGGACCCGCCAGCATGTCGTGGACCGCCGCGCGCATCGGCCAGCCGGGATCGGCGCGCTCCTCGATGTCGGCAACGAATAGCGGGTCAAAGTCCAGCACCGTGAGCTCCGCGACCTCCTGCTTCACGACGCGCGATGCAAAGGCATCCCCGCAACCGACCTCCAGAACGCTGCGCCGGCCGCTCAACATCTTCGAGACAAACTTGTAGCGCGCGAGCGTAAACAACAGGCGGCGCGGATCGTCCTGCCAGACCTGGTTGTTCATCATTCCCAGGCGCGTCAGACCGCGCCGGCTTTTCAGATCAACCAGAGGCTGGTATTGGGGCTCTTTCGTCGCGGACATCAGGGCTTGTCGGGTCGGTTGGGCGTCATTTGCGGCACTCGAGGAAGTCGCGGGGATCCAGCACGCGCATGCCATGCCGCGCCGCATGCTCGGATACGCGCGCGGTCCACTTCGGGTAGCCAAAGCCGGTTCTCAGCACCGATCCGCCCCGCGCGGACGCCTCAAACTGCGCGGTCGAGATTATAGACGGGCTGCCCTCCGCGACGGGCGGAAAGCGGCCGATTTTTGCGCCATCGTCGTCGATGAAGCGGTCTACGAGCGCGCCGATGCCCGCGTAGTTGGCGAAGTTGTACTGCGAGTGCGATCCGCCGATGAGATACAGGGGGCGCGGGGCGACCTTCACCGCCGCCTGGAGCCTCGCCCGGAATCCCGTCCAATCCTGCTCAACCCTTCGCCAGAGCGTCACGCAGTCACGCCCGCCTCCTGTGGATCCTGCTCCCTCGCCCATCCCGCACCACAACAGCAGGTTGCGCGTATCCAGGTGAGGCTGGACCTCGATTGCGTGTATGCGCATTCCGGCGCGCTCGGCCAGGCGCGCAAGGTTCTCGGCGCAGAAGCAGTAAAGGTGCTCGTCCCAGAACTCGTAGACGTTCCCCAACTCGGGGATCGCCGAACCGTCGGGCACCTCGATGAGCGCGATGCCCGTCTCCGGATTCAGGCACTCGCGCAGCGCGGAGACGAAGGCCAGCGGGTCGGGAACATGCTCGATCGTGTGGCGGCACACCGCCGCGCGTGCGCGGCCGTGCGATGCGAGCAGCCGCGGCACCATCTGTGGACCGAAATAGTCGTCTTCGACCGAAAACCCGCGCGCGCGCCCGTCCTCCGCGAGCCGGCGCGAAGGTTCTACGCCCACCAGGCGCGTGAATCCCGCGCCGCGCAGCGCTTCGAGGAACGAGCCGTCGTTCGATCCGATGTCGAGAACGAGATCATCCAGTCCCACGCCCATTGACTTCAGCGTGGCGATCAGCTTGTCGCCGTAGGACGGGAACTGCCTCGCCGTCGCGCGGTCGGTGCCGCTGTAGTCGCGCGGTGCTCCGTCGGACTGCCGCACCAGCCCGCAAGCCGCGCAGAGCTCGAAGCGCAGTTCCGCCATCGCGACCGGCTCGGCCGGATCGGCGCGAAAGTGCCCCGAGACAGGCACTTGTCCGAAATCGAGCAGGCGCTCGAACTTTGAGGCGCCGCAGCAAGGGCAGCCACGTGCAGGATTCTGCAAGGCAATGCCCAGGCTAGCGCTTCACGACAAGGCCCTGCCCCGTCGGAAGCTCGAGCACTTCGTAGCCGCGCGCGCGCATGAACGCGTCTTCGGCGATTTTCTGTTTCTCGAAAAGCTTCCAGCCGTAGTCGTCGAAGACCACCACGCCACCGGGGACAACGCGGTCGAACAGCCGCTCCAGTACGGCAACTTCCGCGCGCGGCGAATTCAGATCCACATGAAGAAATCCGATCCGCTCCGGACAATCAACGTCCAGCATCTCGGGAAGGAATCCCTTGATCACCTTTACGTTTGGAAACGGTACGAACCGGTCCCGCACGTACTCGTACAGGCCCTGCTCGCGGTAGTGCTTGTTTGCAAAATCGAGAAATCCCGGATTGAGCGGGTAGTCCTCGGGCGCCGAATATTCATTCGAGAAACCCGCGAAGCTGTCGTACAGGTAATAGCTCGGCACATGCGCCGGACCGAGCGCATGCAGGACCACCCACGCCATGTCGCCCTTGAACACCCCGCACTCGACGAAGTCGCCGCCAACGCGCAGAGCGCATTGCGCCGCCCAGCACAACGTATTCAGCCGCCACAGAATTCCGTCCGGGCCGTTGTATTGGTCGTACTGATGGGAGCCCTTGATGGTTTCGAACGCCTGACGAAACAGGCCGTTATCGAGAAAGCCCGCCGTCTTGTCGAGGGTGAGCAGGCGGTCCCCCCATGACACGGTAAGATGCGCCCTTCGCGCATTTTGGATCGCGCGGTTGAGCTGGCTCGGACTTACGTCCCCAAGCAAAGCAAGACGTGCGGAAACACCCTTGGCAATCCGCCGGAACAAGTCACCCGAAAATTGTGCATACCCCACAATGAATTCCCGTTCGCCGAGCTCCCCGACCTGGTCTACTTATGACCGGGACATTGCGATTCAGCGCGGCAATCGCGTCCCAATCTCCTCAATGGAATGGAAAACTAGGCGTCGCGTTCGTCATGATAGCAAGCCGCCCCTTCCGGCAGGCGCAGACCGCGCTGCGCGCGCCTCCCCGTGAAGCATATTCGCCGGACCTTCGGCTTTCTGGCCAAGCTCACGGTCTCCGTTGCCCTCTTGGCCATCGTTGCAGACCGCGCTGACCTTTCTGGCGCATTCTCAACCATAAACAAGATCAGTGTCGGCGGCGCGATGATGGCACTCGTGCTCATCTTCGGCCAGATCGTTGCGGGATCCGAGCGATGGCGCATGATACTGGCAGGCTTGGGCCAGCCGATCACGATGTGGCTAAGCCTTCAAATTGCCCTGATCGGGTTGTTCGTCGGTCAATTCCTTCCTGGCTCGATCGGCGCCGATATAACGCGCGTCTGGTACTCCAGGAAACTGAGCATCTCTCTGGGAACCTCGATCAACGGCGTCGTACTGGAGCGCGCAGCGAATCTTCTCGTGATAGCCACGATTTGCAACCTCGGGCTGCCGATTTTGATTGAGGGAAATGCCCCGGTAGTGGCCATCTCGGTCATTCCATTCCTGACCGTGTCCGGATTCATCACCCTTTACGTGATGACCGTTCTCGGAAGGATCGGCTCGGGAGGCGCATCTTCAACCGTGGTACGGGCGATCGCGCGCCTTGGCAACGACATATCGCTGATCCTGCGCACTCGTTCGGTATGCGGAGCGGTCGTCGGTTGGTCGGTACTGGGTCAGCTATTTCTCTCGCTGGCCACCTTCGCGCTCGCGACGAGCGCAGGCATTCAGTCTCTCGAGTTTACCGAATGCGTGCAGCTTGTCCCGATTGTGGTTCTGATCAGCTCGATTCCAATCTCGCTTGCCGGTTGGGGTGTCCGCGAGATGGCGATGGTGTCCGTCCTCGCCTACGCGGGCGTTCGGCCTGAAGAAGCACTGGCGTTATCCGTAGCACTCGGGGTCATGGTGCTCATCGCGTCGCTATTTGGCAGCGTGGTATGGCTACGTATGCGAGGATCCCTTTCGGCCGCATCCGGTCGAGAGCTGCGCTAAATAGCCGAACCAAAGGACCCATGCGCGCACGATTCATCGTTCTTGATCTTGTATTGCTGATCGTTCTCAGCCTCGGGGCTTTTTCTCGAAACGAAAATCTTCTTCTTCTCGGGTATGACGGAAATCACATGCGGCAAGTGATCGAGGAGGCATTTTCGCTTTACCCAGCTTCTTTGGACACCGGGAGTTCAGTCATGCAAGGCGTGGGCGACCTGCGTTTTCCGGTGAATTTTCGTCTATCTCCCGCGACACTTCTTTCATTTCTCGGAAGCATCACTCCCGATCTTGTAGCCCTCTACACGGTGACCGGGCTTGAACTTTTCATATCGGTGCTTCTATTGGGGACGACACTAGGATTGGGAGGGGGAGGTGCGCGTATCGCCGCCTGGGCAAGCGTGCTCCTCGTTCAGCCCTTCTTCAATCCTTCGCGGTTTTATCCGATTGCCGGTTTGATTCCGTGGATCGTCGAACATCTGGCGTGGCAAAGTCTTTTGATCTGCTGCCTCGTGCAGGGGTACAAGCACCGACGCCAAGCGCGAATCGGTTGGATTGCGGCAGCTCTCCTGATTCAGGGGTTTCTCGTCGCCTTCGTGCCGTTCTCAATCATACTGTCTGTGCCCCTGGTACTCCTGACACTCGGCGCGCTCGCGTGGCTGGATCATCGCGAAAGTTTGTCGAGCAGATTTGCTCGTGCTGCAGTCGTGTTTCTACTGGTGGGCGGTCTCTCGATGGGGCCATACATCGTCGGCCTGCTGATCTACAGCGTGCCCCCGTTCTTCACCTCGGAACTCGTATACGCCCGGCCGAACTTGCAATTCATTTCCCTACTCTTTTTTTGGTCGCTAGGCGAAGGCGCCATGAATACGGTCATCCCGCTCATGGCGCTTATAGGAGCGGGACTGGCGACGCGAAGCAACATACCGATACTGCGCGCGTTCAGCTGGGTACTGATCGCCGGACAGCTCGGGTTGGTGGCCTTCGGTCTCATCGTCACTTACGTCGTCAGATACCGCGGCCCCTCAATGCTCTATTTCGAGTGGTTTTTCTGGCCGCTGATGTTCGTATTTGCCGGCTACGCATTTGTAGAACTTGCACGAGTGCTGGCGACGTTGCGGTTCCCCGGCCTGCCTCTATTCGGTATCGGACTGTCGATCCGGCCCGCGACGCTTCAACAAGGAATCCTTGGCGTGCCGCTTGCAGTGGCGATTGTCGCACTCGTATTCGTATATCGGTCTCCCAAACTCACCGGATACGAATTGCCTTACCCGCCTGGACTGCCAGCCATCCCTGCAAAGCTGAAGGAGGCAATCGCTGTTTCCAAGGACGGCAGATGGAGAGGAACGGCAGCGACGTTCGTAAGCAACCGCGCGGCAACAGAGGGCGTAGATTGGGGCGCGTTGGTATCGAATGACATCCAGTTGGTCCGAAGTACCGGCAACGACCACAGGACCTTCGGCCTGTGGGCACATCGAGTTCCGACCTTATTTCAGTACAACCAGTACATGTCACCATTCTATTACGCGCTTGTGACGAGGGCGTTCGCGAAGCCGTCGGATCCGCAACAGCGCAGCGTTGTCGCAATGACGGTGCCGCGCGTGGCGCTGTTGAGAATGCTTGGCGTCTCGCACGTGATTATGGACGCGCCGCTCGATGCCTCCGGAATCAGCGAACTCGTGCGGGAGCGCCTGCCATACATTGACACCCGAACCGGCCGCGATTACGAACTCATCCTCTACCGTCTGAACGCCTCCAACCTGAATGGATTCGCTCCGGGAAGGGCGTACATCGTGGGATCCGCGAGCGAGGCATTGACCTACCTGTTGGATCCCGGGTTTGACCCCCGGGATAGCGTCGTCGTAGATTCGCCATTGTCTCAACCGCTGCAGTCACCGGAGCGTTGGACAATACGAATCTCCGTCTCCGGCATACACGTTCAGGCGGTCTCAAGTGGCCCGGCTTTACTGGTTCTCCCGGTCCAGTTCAGCCATTGCCTGAGAGCAAAGTCCAGCGAACCCGCCGGTTCGGTCATGCGCACACCGCGCCTGCGACGGGTGGACCTCATACTCACCGGAATAGAGATCGAGGGGCGCATCGACATTGACCTGCGTTACGAAATGTCTCCTTGGCTGGCGGAGACATGCCGCATTCGAGACTATCTTGACGGCAAATCCCTTCGCCTTGGCGACTTGGCCCGAGCCCCAGCACCTGTGCCAGGGCCAGGGCCATAGGTCGCGTGCGCGCACCTGCTGAGCACACCCTCGAGCGCGTCGACGACCTCCCTCAGCGACCGTCCGATCCCTGACCCTACGATGAACACGTAGAACACCCTCTCCTCCGCGACAGGGATCTGGCGCGGCCCCCCAAATGCGTGTCAAGTATTTCCGACCCTGAGCCTTCTGAAAAACGCTCGTGAGGGAACCTCGATCAAAGAATACGAGCCCGCTGCAATGAGCACGTTGAGTAGGACCATCACAGTCACCCGCAAGCACGCCTCAATCCAGTAGAGGGTACCCAAGTCAACGAACGGATTCTGGAAATAGGTTACGAGCATTGGATGGAGCAGATACAACGAGTAGCTTAGATCCCCTCCCCACTGCAAGAATCGGGAACTCATGAGCCAGTTCAGCGGCCCTTGACCGGTGGCGCAGGCCGTGACGATCAGAGCCACGAACGGCCCGAGCAAAAGGCTCGGGGCACCATACCCCATGATGCTCTCAACATTTGCCACCTTGGGCGTCGCCAACACTCCTGCGGCCAGGACGCCAATTGCCCCCAGTGCAATCATCCCCGTTTCAACGAATCCGGAAGCTCGCCCGGTTAGGCGTGGATCGCCGCCTCGCTGACGCAGCAATATGTACTGCCCTACAATCGTTCCTAGTACGAACTCACAAAAGCGGCCAAACGGAGAAAAATACGAGAACCACTTTAAATTGCACGCGGCGCTTTGGCTACCGGGCTGATCGATACCGCCCACCTGAAACAACCGATATGCGTAAAACAGAAATGCGAACCCGACGATGCTTGCGACAAACGCGACCCCAAGCGATCTCGAGGAGCGCAACTTCGTCGTCCCCAGGCAAACAAGCGGAAACAGCAAATAGAAAAACCACTCTGTGCTTATCGACCAGCTGTGCGGATAGAACACCATGAACTTGAATGCGTTCACGCCGGAGCACGGGGTCCATGATTGAGTTAGCAGGAAGTAGGATGGCAGTGCGGCCTTCAGCTCATTTGACCAAGGCGTCGCGGCAAAGAAAACGATGCCGCAAAAATAGTAAAGCGGCACAATGCGGGCAAAGCGAGCGACTGCAAAATTCCACACCGCGGTGCCCTTGTGTGGCCCTTGAAGGGCGAACGAGTAATTGATCGCGAGGACCGTGCCACTCAGGACAAAAAACAGGGACATACCAAAGAACGCCAGGTGCGCCGTTGCAAGTGCAATCTGTTTTGCAGCATACGGCGCGAACGCTTGATCCACCGCATGCGCCACGAGCACACTCATCGCAGCAATAAATCGAAGGCCGGTCAATGCCGGGATCTTCGGTGGTCTTGATTGCGCGGCTTCCATCGATATCCTCCGGATTCGACTACTGCCATCCAGGGACAGGGGCAAGTTCACCCAATGCAGTTGCGGGCAGCCCGTTACCGCTAGTCTTCACGTCGTAGATGAATCTGGAACGAAGGTAGAGGTCTTGGAAGCTGCTTCCAGACAGGGTACGGGCCCACTCTTCCGCAAACAGGCTCATGGCAGGGTCGGCCGGTTCACCGGCATTTCTCCAGGTCAGCAGGACCAACGAGCCGACGCGCGCAACAACCCGAAAGTGGTCTTCCAGTGCCGTGGGCGAGAACAGATCGCTGTATGGCAAGGCGCCGAACACCGGCTCGGCGACCTGAAGAAGGAAGTAGTTGAAACCGAGCCGACTAAGCTCCTCCCGGGCATCGCCGGCGGTGCCGTAGGCGATCACGTGCCACTTCGGGCCGAGCGAGTATGAGACCTCGGTTTCGATTCCTCGACCAATGAAGTGGGCGAGGCCGGCCTCATTCGTTGCCCTCAGGTACAGCCAGCGTTCGTTCCTGCCGTATTCGAATCGGAGATCATAGAGCGCGGGCGGCACGCCGTACTCAAGCGCGAATGCGTCGGCAAAGCTGCGCTGACCAACAAGGAAGGACAGGCGTGCCTCGATCTTCTGTGGGTCCGTGAAATTCGCGTAGACCACAGCTTTACCAATCACAGCGACTGCGAGAACCGTTGTCACGACCACGGATAGATGGGTCGCAACGCCATGCCTCACGATCACAATGGCAAATGCGATCACGAGTGGCGTTACGAAAAAAATGTTGAACACGCTTGCCCGGTACACGGACACCGGCTGGCTTACCGCCATGTATCCGGCGACCACGCCGCTGCATACCAGGATACAGATGAGTGCGAGTAGGCCGAACTCCGAAGGCCAACGTCGCCTCGAGACGAGAATCACCCCTACTACCATTGCCAGCACTGCCACTACGATGAGCCCCCATTTCAAGAACACTAAACCGACGACGCGATCCAGACGCGTTGCGCTAAGCGCACCCAAAAGCTTTACGCCGAAGCCCTCGCGCTGAAACCCCGCACTGCCTTGCTCCAGATAATCGATCAGGTGCGGACTCATCCATTTGGCAAGACTCACTCTGTCGAGAAACTTCAGCCACGTGCCGAACGGTGTGATTTCGGGCAATCCCGTCACCGCGTAGTTCACGACGAGCACGAAACCCAGAAATATGCCCGAAGCAACTAACCAGGAGATGAGGGCGCGAGCGACGCTCCAGCGGCGCATGATCGCGGAATAAACTGCCAGCCCGCAGATCAGCACCACGGCGTAGGCAACGGCTGGCGCGGAAAGGACCACAAGCGACATTGCGCACGCGGCCCCGCCCCATGTCCAAGCCATGCTGTCACGCTTCTCTGCGTGAAAGAGCTGGTACGAACAGTACGCCATACCAACAAGGATGGACGCAACGCCGGCATGGTGCTTCTCGAATGCACCCGTGTCGTCTCGCACGAACAGCGACACCGCCACGATCACACCGAGCGCCGCCCAAAACGAGGATTTAAACTCCCTGCGCATCAGATCGAAAAAGGCAAGGCAGGCGAGCGTAAAGCACAGGAAGGCGGAAAGATGCTTTCCGTGCCTGTCGGAAAGAATCATGCTCAAAAAGCCGAGTCCCTCCCCTTTCGAATAAAAGTACTGATACCAGACGTCGTTAGGCCAAATGCCATGCCGTGCAAGAACGGCATCGTAATAAGGTCCGTAGTGCGTGATGTAGTCGCCATTCTCGTTGCTTACGTAGAGGATGTTGAGCAGCGCTACCGCGAAAAGCAGCATCGCGATCGTAGAGGCAAGCACCGCACCAATCGCGAAATGCGAGCGACTCAGCCCTGCCGCACAAGCCGAAGCCTCGCGCCACAGCCGGCCGCACAATTCCCAAAGCGCTCTCCGGGCGATCCATAGCACCACGGCGGCGGCCGGGCCGAGAAGCTCGATCCGCAGGAGATTGGCGTAACCGAGCAGAAAAAGAATCACCCGGATCGCCGCGATGCCGATGAAGGCGGCAAGGAGCGCGACCGGAAGCGTCGCGTGCCGATCAATGAATTCCCGCATCCGCAGCCCGCGCAGGACCAGAAGACCCGCCGAAACGGATATCGCCGCGAGCACCACGAAATGAACCACCCTAAACCCGGTGTATAAAGCGCCGTACCCAGCTGCGGCGGAAAAGCCCGTCTTGTCCCAGATCGAATAGCTGGCGAACCACCAAACCTGAAAGGCGAGGATTGCAATCAGGAACATCGCGGAAACGTCCGGTGCCCTCGGCAGGATTGCCGGTACGGCCGAGCCTTGGGCTGATCGATCACGCGCATCCAGATGCCGAAGAACCAGCGCGACGCAGATTATCGCCAGCGCAACGAACGATAACGCAAATGCGTAGCCCGACAACGCGTGCTTGTAGCGTTGCAGCAAGAACAGGATGAAGCCCCGGTCGCTAAAGTCTGCGAGAGTCGGCAACTTGTTTACCGTGTGAGGTCAGGGCCACTCGATCGAATCCGGAGGAGCGCGGTGGATGGATCAATTAGCCGCCGAACCGTGCGCCGGAATGCATTCGCCGATTGATCCGGCGGCGCATTGTTGCCCTTGGCTCCAGACTGCGTTCTCGAGCTGAGCATTGCGAAGGTGTACTCCGAGCAGCGATGTTCGACGGAATGACGCGCCTCGAAGATCGCTGTAGGAAAGGTCCGTGCTCGCCAGGTCTTCCGTTCGTTCCATCCTCGCCTCGTCAAAAACGGTACGGCGAAAATTGGCCTCCGAAAACACCGCCGCCCGCAGGTCAGCGCCCGCCAGACGACCTCCTTCCAACACGACCCATTTCCCATAAACGAAGCGCAATGAAGCCCCGGAAAGGTCAGCGCCGCGCAAATTCGCGCCCTTCATCCAGGCACGATCCATTGATGCTCTCGCAAATACCGCGTTGACCGCCTTCACGCTGATCATGCGAGCGCAAACCAGCGATGCCCCACTGAGTTTCGCACCGTCAAGTCTGGCGCTCGAAAAATCCGCGTAATCAAGTATCGCGCCGGACAAGAGAGCCCCGTCCAGAACTGCGCCCAAAAAGTTAGCACGCTCCAGATTTGCGTTCTCAATCAGGGCCGCTCTGAGATTCGCACCGACGAACGAAGGCGCAACCTTGCTTGCGCCAATCACGGTATTCGATCGAGACTCGGGCTGACACTCTTCCGCAGGTGGTTTGGCGATCCCATCGGGGTAAGAGCCCGGTAGCGCAGTCCTCGGTGCCCCGCGCAGGTTCGCCGAAGAAAGGTTCGCGCCGTCGAACACTGCTCCGGTCAGGATCGCATCTTCAAGATTTGCGTAGCTCAAATCGGTCTGGCGGAGATCCGCCCCGGTAAGATCTACCGCCCGAAGGTCGGCGCGGGACAGGTTTGCCCCGGATAGTTGAGCGTACCTGAGGTTCGAACCAGCAAGTCGTGCTTGCCGCAGATCCTTGCCCGCCCATCGGATGCCCGCGAGATTCTTCTTCCGGCATTCGACGCCGGGAAACGCGGCGCACCGGTCAGAGCGCGGTACGGGATCTTCGTCGGCACGTATCGCGTCAGCAGCCAGGGCAATCGATGGATACACGGCGAAGACTACGGTCGCAATTGCAGAACACGACAAAGTCCGAAGCCTTGAGAGAGCGTTGTTCATCGAGTTCTAGCGGCGATAGAACCAGTTCGCCACTCGCCGGATCAAGATGTCGAGAAGCGTGTGTGCGACCGACGAGATATTCCCGAAGTTCAGCGCTCCGGACTCAGTGCGGTTGACCGCCTCCACATCCACCTCGAGGTACGTCGCGCCCTGGTCGAGCAGCATACAAATGATATCCGCCTGAAACCCGAAGCCGCGCGTATCCGGGTGCCAGCGCATGACGTCTTGGCGCGGGTGCATCGCAAGGCCGTTGTAGTAGGGCACCGAATTGCCGCTGAACCTGTCTAGAACAAGAGGGTGGACAGGCGACATAATAGCGAAACGTTTCCCTCTTTGGCAGTGTTTCGCCTGGATAGTCCGATGCGTCCCCGCAGTACCCTTCGCCGCGCCGCGATACCATGCGCATCGAAACCCAACCGTCGAGGGACTACACAATGGAAGATCATAAAACCGATCGCTGGTCTGATTTCTGGCTGCCGGTAGCGAAAACCGCAGCCATCCTGCTGCTGGTCGGCGTTTTCCTCGACTACGTGCTGCCGGACAGCGCCGATGTCAGGACCGAGGTTGCCGCCTTCAAAAGGCAGATCACGAAGAACTTCAAGGACGATCGCGCCAAGCTCTACGCGTTGAGCTTCATCCAGAATCCTGCCGCCCTGTACAAGACCTCCGAGATCGCAGAGCGGGAAGGCAAGATCGACAGCGCGATCAGGGATATCGAGATGGCGATAGGTTTACTCGAGATGCACAGCGCGGACAAACTGGTCATCAAGCGGTATTACGAGCGCTACGAGCGCCTGGCAAAGCTCAAGCTCGAGGCGAAGCCGGTCAAATAGGCGACCGCCGGCGCACTCGATTCGCGGCTCTTGAGATTCCGAGAGTGATCACAAACATGCCCAGCAGCAAGCTGGCCCAAAGCTGATCGGCCACCACGAAAAATACGGGATAAGCCCAAAACACGGGCAGCAGCGAACAAACGAAGATTACGCCGACTGCAGACAAGGCGGCACCGGATGGCTTCGCCTTTCCGATCCCAATGAGTGCGGCGCCTAGGCCGACAGCGATTGACGCCAGTATCCAGGCGCCAACGGGGATAAGAGTGAGCATGAATCCAATCAATGACAGGAAGCCTTTCGGCTTGTAGAAAAGAAACAATTCGGCAGCGTACCTGGGATTCTTCACCAGAAAATCGATATAGGCTGACCTGATAACCCTGTCGTGAAGACGGGCCCGGTAGAGATTGCCTGCGGCTCCCCCAACGTTGGGTATGCCCCTGTCGCGCAGATATACCGTCGACACCATGAAAGGGATCGCATCTCCTCGAAAACCGGCCACCTCCTTGATCGGGAGGTGTTCAGGCCACTGTGGATGATGCGTAAGGCCAATATACGCAGAGTGCCAGACCAAATGATGAGGAAGCAGATCGTTGGTGAAATAAACTCCATCGAGCTGGGCTCTTTGGATGACGCTTCCCAAAAGCAATCCGAACAGTACGACGCTCGGTACAACAACAATCGGTGACGAGCCCACAAATCGCGTAAGCAGGCCCGCGAGCGCCTTTCCCATCGGCTGCCTGACCGTCATGCGCCATCTTTCGCTACTCAACGCCAGCATCCGCCGGAAATTTCGCAGGCGCGGAGCGCTGATGCGGGAAAACCCGAGCCCTGACGCAAACAGCACGGCCGCTATTGCACTCCATTGCGCTGACGACCTGAACGAAATTGCAAGCACGAGCATCGCGACCTGGGCCATCAGCAGGACGATTTCCCTGCTAACCAGTGGTCTTGAAGTGATGGTGGCGAAAACGATATGCAGCAGAGGAATGATCGCCAAAGTCGACAAAAAGCGGTTCGCTGCCAGTGATGGGATGAGGGGGTGGCTCAGAATGGAGGTCGAGACCAGGAATAGTGCAGTGATACCCAGTGTCACAACGCCCAGTGGCAGGTTTTCGCGCCAATAGGCCGCCAGAAAAAACGCAAAAGACGACGCGAGAAAGAGCATGTACAGGAAGTGGGTGCTTTTCGAGCTATACCCGAACAGCCTGAATGCCATGTTGTAGAAGTCCGCGTAACCGACATCCTCCGCCCAGGTTGTCAGGAATCTTCCTGTCGATTTCCAATCTCTCAGCGCCAGTCTGTCTTTCGGTACCCGCAAGTCGTCTTTTTTTATTCGCGCGGCGGCCTGCATAGCGCCGGTCACCAGATCCGGTTGCTGGACGAGTTTCATCGTGCCCTCGTCATCGACCTGCATGTCACTCTTCGCCGTCGTGAGGTGATCGGCGAGCACTTGAGAGACTTCTCGATAGCCAAGCTTTCCTTTGAGTCCGAACTCGATGTTGGAAATGGCAATCGACATGGCCCAGAAATCCGTGGTCGGACCCCAGGTAAGGGCCCCGATTCGCCCCGGCGACAGGGTGCCGAAGCCCATCAGTACGATGAGCAGCGCGCCCCAACCGATCGCAAACGTACGCAACCTACCCGAGCTCACCGCACTTACTCTGCTGGAGCCGTATTCTTCGCCGTCTCGGCGGGTGGCGTCAGCGCGCCACGATGGAAATTGACGCGCTCGAGCTCCACTACCAGCGGCACTTTTCGTACCTGTGTATGTATGGACCCGATGTACTCTCCCAGCAGGCCGATGAAGAACATCTGTATCGCACCGAAGAAGAAAATGCCGATCAGGATGGGCGCGATTCCAAGCTGAAAGTAATCCCAGAACAGAAGCTTTGCCACGAAAAACGCCAAAGCCACCAGAACGCTGGCAATCGATATCACAAATCCCCCGATCGTTATCAGCCGCAGCGGGACTTTGGAATGGTTGGTGATGCCGAGCATCGCCATATCGTAGAGGCTATAGAAATTGTTCTTCGTGATCCCCCGCCTGCGCTTGGGCTGCTTGAACGGAACGGTGGCGATGGGAAAGCCGATCTCGCAGACCAGACCCCGGAAATAGGGGTATGGATCATCGATCTTCCGCAGGATCTCTACGACCGCCCGGTCGTAGAGGCCGGCGCCGGTCGCGTTCCTCACCAGCGGGACTTCGGAGATCCGGGATAGAAGCCGGTAATAGATATTTCGCACGAAGAAGATCAGCGGCGACTCCTCGCTCTCCGGCTTCACCGCCAGCACCGTCTTGTATCCCTCTTCCCAGCGCTTGACGAAGTCGACGATCATCTCGGGCGGGTCCTGCAGATCTGAGGCAAGCAGCACGCAGGCATCACCGCTGGATTGAAGGATTCCGTGGAAGGGCGACCGGATATGCCCGAAATTGCGGGCATTCACGATGATTTTCACCCTCTTGTCGCGAGCCGCAATCATACGAAGCTTGCCGACGGTCCCGTCGGAGGAATGATTGTCTATGCAGATGTGCTCGTAGTCGTAGGGAAGGACCGCCATTACGGTGGCGATGCGCTCGCACAGTTCCTCGACATTGTCCTGTTCGTTGTAACACGGGGTGACAATGGTGATGAGCTTACGCATTTTTGAACACCAGCCTCCTGAACAGGATGAACGCCAGCGCCGCCATGGGGAGTATCAATACAGCGCCCGCCAGGTATGGGTCAAGGCCGGCCATGACCAGGCCCTGCAGGAGCGAGACATTCACGGCGTAAACGACGGCGTACGTCGCCACGAAACGAAGAATGAGTCGATTGTCGCGCGACCCGAATACCAGATAGCCGGTGCTCTTGAAATTGAACAGCACTCCGAGCACGGTGGCCACGAGCAAAGCCAGGGAATAGTGAACGCCGAGGAATACCAGGAACGCGAAGCAGCCGTAGCCGAACAGCGTGTTCAATACGCCCACCGCCAGGAATTTCACGAATTCGGAATTGAGCTTGCGCGGCAAGGCAATCACGGGGAGCGCTGCGCGGCCGGTGTTTCCGCATGCAGGGCGCCCGGGCCGATGATCGCGAGCGTTTCCTCGACGATGCCCTCGATGGAACTCCGGGTCGGGACGTAACCGAAATCGGCGGCACGATGGTTCAGGGAATAGTAGTGGGGCTTGATTCCGGTCGCGTTGACGGCAATCGGCGCCTCGGTGATCGTGTAGTGCAGGCCGAACTGCCGTTGCATTTCGGCAAGCAGGCTCGGCTTGTCTACAGGCGCGCGACTGTAACAGTCGACCGCGGCATTGGCGGGCGGGGAAGACAGGAGGGATCGGACGAGGCTGCGAAAATCGGCGGGATGCAGAAAGTCGCGCACCAGATAGTCCGGCGCGGTCTGCAGCGTGGTTCCGTCGCGTATGCTGCGGATGATGTCCGTCAGAAGGAAGCGCGCCGACAGATCCTGGGCCCGGCTGAAATAGTTGAAGACCCGGATGTCGATGATCGGCTGATCCGGGAGGCTGCGATGCCGGCACTCGGCGTGCAGCTTGGCGACTCCGTACCATTCCTGCGGCGGCAGGTCGTTCAAGGAGACCGCCGCCGTGCTGGAACGCCGTACCGGCTCATCGAAGCCGCCGCCATAGGCGGCTCCGCTGCTGAGGAACAGATAGCGGCAATCGCGATGCTCGCTCACGTAGGCCAGCGCGAGCGCATCGAATTGCAGAGTGACTTCGAAGATCGCTCCGCCCATGGCAACCGCCCGGGCCGGGTCGCCGACCCCGACAAAATTGATGATCGCATCGTAACTCCCGTTGCCGAAAACCGCGAAGTCGGAGACCGGGAACTGATTCGCGCGCCCCGACGCGTTCAGCCATTCTTCCACCGCTCCAGGCCGGCGGGCGAACAGCACGAGCTCGTCTTGCTGATCGTTCCGGGAAAGAGAAAGAATGAGGTCTTTCGCGATCTGGCTGGTTGCGCCCAGGATTGCGATTCGCATGGCTACTTGTCGGGACCGGCATCCGCGAGGATGGCCGCTATCCGGTCCCGCAACTCATTCGTTCCCAGGCCATGACGGGACATCAGAAACGAATAACTGCCGCACAGATCGGAAAACCGGTTTTCTATGCCGAGACGGGCCACGCGGAAGCCGCCTGACGTGGCAGCGCTCTCCGCGACGAGGGAACCAAGGCCGCCGTGGACCGAATGCTCTTCCATGACGAAAAGCTGCCTGTGGGCACGGCCGATCTCCAGCAACTGCTTTTCATTGACAGGGGTGATCGCAGGCACACTCCATACCGGCACGCTTCCGAAATGCTCAGCCAGCTCGATCGCGGTGCGTACCATGGATCCGGTCGCGATAAACGCGTACGAGGCGCTTCCCGATCGGACTTGAATCAAATCACCGAGTTCAACCCGGGGCAACGCCGTATGCACGTCGCCTCTATCGGCTTTGCCGAAGCGGAGGTAAGACGGCCCGTCTGCAGCCAGTATCTGATCGAAGCAATACTCCAACTCGTAACGATCTGCCGGTGACACGATGTTGATGTGCGGAATCGCCCGCAGGGCTGCCAGGTCCTCCGTGCACTGGTGGCTTGCTCCCAGCGTGCTGTAGACGACGCCTGCGCCGTCACCGATGAAAATCACCGGCAGCGATTCGAAGCAGACATCCATCTTGATCTGCTCCAGCACGCGCATCGGGATGAATGCAGCGAGCCCATACACGATTGGCCGAAATCCGCCCTTGGCCAGTCCCGCGGCGACACCGACCATGTTCTGTTCCGCGACGCCGCAATTCAGATACTGGCCGGGACAAACCCTGCGGAACTCGTCAAACAGGGCATACCCGTGATCGCCGGTCAGCAATAGCACGCGCTCGTCCCGCCGCGCCGCGTCCGCCAGCAAGCGGGAGAAGGTTGGCCTCATGCCGCGTCCAGCTCACGCAAGGCTTCGCGGTACGTGGCGTCGGTGAGGCGGGTGTAGTGCCAGATGTTGTCGTTCTCCATGAAGCTGACGCCTTTCCCCTTCACGGTCCGGGCGACCACTGCCTTGGGGCGGGCGTTGGCAGCGCTCTTCACCTCGCTGAACGCGCGTTCGAGCGCGTTCTCATCGTGCCCGTCCACCGTCACGGCGTCGAAACCGAACGCGCGGAGCTTCACTTCGAGATCGCCCAGCATCATGATGTCCGCGGTCGTGCCCATGGCCTGGAAGCGGTTCTCGTCAACGATCACCATCAGGTTGTCGAGGCGGAATTGGGCCGCGAAGAGCAAAGCCTCCCAGATGGCTCCCTCGTTCATCTCGCCATCGCCGACGATGGCATAGCAGCGCTGACCGGTACCCTTGCGCTTCGCTGCCAGTGCCAGTCCGACCCCGACTGAAAGTCCATGTCCGAGGGACCCCGAAGTGACTTCGACACCCGGCACATGCACGTCCGAGAGGCCCTTCAGCCGGGTGCCGTCTCCGAAATAGCGATCGATGTCGTCCCGCTGCAACCAGCCCAGCTCGTAGAGACAGGCATACAGGGCCATCACGCCGTGGCCCTTGCTGAGGACGAGATAGTCGCGGCCGGCGGACTTGGGCTGGCCGTTTCCGAGACGAAGATGGGAGCGGTACAGCACCGCGAGAATCTCGACGATGGAAAACGCGCACCCGATGTGCACCGAGGAGCCGGCAAAGGCCATCTCCAGCACGGTCTTGCGCAATGCGGGCGCGTGAAATGCCCCCTTCGGCATCACGGCCCCGCCTGATCCGATTCACGCACTGGCGTATTCCGCGATCTGTTCCTGGGTCACGGCGCGCATGTCCTTTCCGTCAAGATGGGCCTTATGCCATGCCACGATCCGATCCAGAGCCGTGGCCAGATCCCATCGCGGCCGCCAGTCCAGCCTGGCGAGAGCCTTGGAGCAGTCCAGCTTCAGATAAGTCGCTTCGTGCGGCTGCGGGCTCGAGTCCAGCTCCCAACCCGCTCCATTTCCCCAGCGACCGGCCATGCGCTCGGCGATCCACTGTACCGGCCGATTATCCGCCTCCGCGGGACCGAAGTTCCATGCTTCCGCAAACGCAGCGCCATCCCGGTAAAGCCGCTCTGCGAGGGCCAGATACCCGCTCAAAGGCTCGAGCACGTGCTGCCAGGGACGGATGGCGCGGGGGCTGCGGATGCGCAGCGGCTTGCGTTCGGCGATCGCGCGCACGAAATCCGGCACCAGGCGATCGACCGCCCAGTCCCCGCCGCCGATCACGTTGCCCGCGCGGGCGCTCGCCAGCGCGACCCGGTGCCGGTCGTACTGTTGCAGATTGAAAAACGAATCTCGGTACGCCGTGGTCACGAGTTCCGCGCAGCCTTTGCTGTTGCTGTAGGGATCGTGGCCTCCCATCGGCTCGTTCTCACGGTAACCCCACAGCCAGTCCCGGTTCTCGTAGCATTTGTCGCTGGTCACGATGACCACCGCGCGCACGCTCGGGACATGTCTCACGGCTTCCAGCAGGTGCACCGTGCCCATTACATTGGTTGCATAAGTGTCGACCGGGTGGGCATACGAAAGCCGCACCAGCGACTGTGCAGCCATGTGAAATACGATTTCCGGCTGCGCTTTCTTCAAAGCTTCCATCACGGAAACCGGACTGCGGACGTCCCCCACGAGCGACGCCATTCCGCGGGAGACGTGCGCTTCCTCGAACAGGCTCGGCTGGGTGGGCGGCTGCAGCGCATAACCGGTCACCCCGGCCCGCAATTGCTGCAGCCACAGACAGAGCCAACTGCCCTTGAATCCCGTGTGACCGGTCACGAACACCTGCCTGCCCGCCCAGAATACGGGGTCCATCACCAGGTCTTCCACGGCGCCTGGCCCGAACTCCACAGCGCTTCGAGATGATTCTTGTCCCGCAGGGTATCCATCGGCTGCCAGAAGCCTTCGTGAAAATAGGCGCCGAGCTGGCCTTCCTGCGCGAGCCGCTCCAGTGGCCCCTTCTCCCAGATCGTCGCGTCGCCTTCGATATACTCGAAAATCTTCGGGGAAAGCACGAAGAATCCGCCATTGATCCAGGAGCCATCGCCATGGGGCTTTTCCTGGAAGCTGCGCACCACGTGCTCCTTCACGTCCAGTACTCCGAAACGTGCCGGCGGCCGGGCGGCGGTCAGCGTCGCGAGCTTGCCTTCCTTCCGGTGGAATGCGAAGAGGCGGTCCAGCTTGATGTCGGCGACGCCGTCGCCATAGGTGAGGCAGAAGTCTTCATCGGTCAGATATTCCCGCACGCGCTTGAGCCGGCCGCCCGTCATCGTGTCTTCGCCGGTGTCGACCACGGTTACCCGCCACGGTTCGGCGAACTTCTGATGGACCTCCATCCGGTTCTGCGACATGTCAAACGTGACGTCGGACATGTGCAGGAAGTAATTGGCGAAGTATTCCTTGATCATGTATCCCTTGTAGCCGCAGCAGACCACGAAATCGTTTATCCCGTGACTGGAGTAGATCTTCATGATGTGCCAGAGGACGGGCTTGCCGCCGATTTCAACCATGGGCTTGGGACGCACGGACGTTTCCTCGCTGAGCCGTGTTCCCAGTCCGCCCGCCAAAATCACCGCTTTCATCGTATCGGACCCCTCAGCTCCGCCCACGGCAACGCTCGCATTATCCTATTCCCACGCATCCGTGCGTATGCTGGCAGAGGGCACGCCCTGGCCGAGCAGTTCCGCCGACAATGCGGCCGCCATCTGCGGCGGGCCGCTCAGGTAGTAGACACGCAGCAGCGGCTCTTCCAGCAGCGGCCAGAATCCGGTTACGCTGATTCGTCCGCTTCGATGCTCAGGACAGCCCGGTGCCGGCACTGCTCCCGTCGCAAAGCCGGGCGATGCCTGCTCGGCAAACAGAACGGCGCTGAAGTTCGGGACGCGTGCCATGAGATCTGCGACGAGGGGGCGATAGATCATCAGGTCCGCCCGGCGTGCTCCGTAAACGAGCGAAACTCTGCGTGATTGGTCGGGCTTGAGCGCTTCGAGGTATGCAGTGAAGGCGCTGATGCCGGTCCCGCCCGCTACAAGGACGACGTCCTGCAGCCCGTCAATGATGAATTCCCCGTAAGGCAGCTTGATCCATACCGCGCTGCCCGGGCGCAGTTCCTGCTCCATGCGTCTCGTGTAGGGTCCGATTACCGAGTACAGGATGCGGATCCGGCTCGTGTCGCGCGGCGAACTGGCAATGGAAAACACGCGCGACTCCGGCCAGTGGCGCGAGGGATCATATTCGTCCAAGGCAAGATGCAGGAACTGCCCAGGCTTGAATGCCGGCACGGGATTCTCCGGCGCCAGATCCACCGTGAACACATGCTCGCCGTGGCTTATCACGGATGCCACTCGGCAGCGGACTCTCCGCACCATGTGGTCAGACGCACCCCATGCGCCGCATGAAGTCGTCGAAAGTGGCGAGCACGTGCCCCATCATGTGGTCAGTGATGCCGGGATAGACGCCGATGAAGAACGTGTTGGTCGTGATGGTGTCGGCGTTTGCCAGCTCGCCCACCACGCGATGCTCGATGTTCTCATATGCCGGGTGACGCAGCAGATTTCCGCAGAACAGGCTGCGCGTTTCGATGCGCGCGGCCTCGAGAAGACTCACCAGATCGTGCCGCTTGAAAGGCGCCTCCGGCCGGATCGTGATCACATAGCCGAACCACGATGGATCGGATCCGGGGATCGCCTCGTGCAGGATGAAATGTTGCTGGTATTTCTTCAGCCCCGCGGCCAGCACGGCATGATTGCGGCGGCGGGCGGCGATGAAGCCCGGAAGCTTTTCCAGCTGTGCCGTGCCGATGGCGGCCTGCATGTCCGTCGCCTTGAGGTTATAACCGATGTGGCTGTACACGTACTTGTGGTCGTATCCGAGCGGGAGCGAGCCGAACTGCTGGCTGAACCGCCGGCCACAGGTATTGTTCTCACCGGCGGCACAGTAGCAATCCCGCCCCCAGTCGCGAAAGCTGCGCACGATCCGTGCGAGCTCTTCGCTTGCGGTGGCGACCGCGCCGCCTTCGCCCAGCGTGATGTGATGGGCGGGGTAGAAACTGAAGGTGGCCAGATCCCCGAACGTGGCCGTGAGGCGTCCTTCGTACGTGGATCCTAGGGCGTCGCAGTTGTCTTCGATCAGCCACAGCTTGTGGTGGTCGCAAAGCTCCCGCACTTCACGAGCGGCAAACGGCACGCCCATGGTGTGGGCCATCATGACGGCTTTCGTGCGTGGACCGATCGCTGCTTCGACCTTCTCGATGCGCGGAACATAGGTGCCGAGCTCCACGTCGACGAACACCGGCACGGCACGATTCTGCACGACCGGCGCCACCGTCGTCGGAAAGCCTGTCGCCACGGTGATCACCTCGTCCCCCGGCTTGAGTGCACGCTCGCCGAGCTTGGGGGAGGTTAGCGCGGACAGCGCCAGGAGATTCGCGGACGAGCCGGAATTGACCAGCAACACATTTTCGATGCCGAGGAAACGCCCCAGGCCTGCCTCGAACTCATCCGAGTAGCGGCCCGCAGTCAACCAGAAATCCAGCGACGAATCGACCAGATTCACCAGCTCGGCCGCGTCGTAGACGCGGCCCGCGTAGCGGACCGTGTCCCGCCCCTGTTGAAAGGGCTGCGCGGGCTCGCAAGCGTGGTATTGCCGCACCAGGTCCAATATGTTCTGTCGCAGCAATTGCTTGTTGGTCATGCTTAGCGGCTATAGAACCAGTTCGCAACCCGCCGGATCAGGATGTCGAGAAGCGTGTGCGCGATCGACGAGATATTCCGGAAGCTCAGCGCTCCGGACTCTGTACGGTTGACCGCCTCCACATCCACCTCGAGGTACGTCGCGCCCTGGTCGAGCAGCATACAAATGATATCCGCCTGAAACCCGAAGCCGCGCGTGTTCGGGTGCCAGCGCATGACGTTGTGGCGCAGGTGGATCGCGAGGCCGTTGTAGTAGGGAACGGAGTTCCCGCTTACTACGTTGACCAGCGCTGTGTACGCTCCCGAAAGCCATTTCCGAAAGCCGCTCTTTCCTTCCACCGATACATAGTGCGGGATGATGATGTCGGCCTTGCCGAGGTGACTGCAAACCTTGACGATGCTCGCCGGCGGCTCGGTATTGTCGCCGCAGAAAAGCTTGTAGTAGCGGCCCTTGCCCAGGAAGGCGGCGTCGATGTAGTTCTGCGCCAGGCCGCGGTTGACGAGGTTGCGGCGCAGGATGATCCGGTCCTCCGGGTGCTCGGCGACGTAGTTCTTCACGCGCTCGACCGAATCGTCTGTCGAGCAGTCGTCCACCACGATGATCTCGAAGTTGAGCCCCAGTTGCCTGAATGCGCCCCGGATGTCGTCCAGGGTCTGGACAATGAACTCCGCCTCGTTGTAGCAGGACACGAACGCCGTGAGCTCGAGTGCCGTGTCGCGCAGTTCGGGTCGAAGCAGCACGCCCTCGTCGTGGTCGACGCGCGCCGCCGTGGAGAGCGTGAATTCGTACGGCGGCGCGCCGGCCGCCGTCACGCGCGAGCCCCGCGAACCGCCTTGATCCGCACCGTGACCTGCTGTCGCGCATACGCCAGGTATTCGTACTCGATCCCCTTCGCTGCCACCAGTTCCTGAAACGCCTTGAATTCGTGGTTGCGCCAATTCGGATAGTTGAAGTACTCGTCAAACAGGATGATCGTGCCGGACTGCAGGCGTTCGGCGAGAAGCTCGAAGATCGTCCTGGTCGAGGAATACAGATCACAGTCGATGTGCATGAAGGCGACGGACCCCGGATTCCTGCCTGTCCATTCCGGCAGCGACTTATCGAACCATCCGGGGTGCAATTGGACGTTGGCAGGCACTTTCGGCAGCTTGCCTTTCACGTCGAACGAAGCGGAATCGAGACTGAAGCCGCCCCAGTCCTCGGGCAGTCCCTCAAAACTGTCGAAGCCATGGAAGGTTTGTCGCGACACGCGCTTCGCCATGAAGCGCATCGTGCCGCCGGTAAAAACGCCGAACTCCAAATAGTGGCCGTCCACCTTGACCTGGCCGAGCGAGTACTCGATCAGCTCCTTCTGAGTCTCGAACCCGACCGCGTCCGGCATTGCCTCGTCGATGTAGTTGACCGTGTCCTCGAGCGCGCGCAGCGCCCGCTCGCGCACCGGATGGATGCGCCCCACGTCAAGCGCCTGGTACAGTCCGCACACGATGCGGTAGACGAAATACTTGAAGCGGAAGTTGGTGACGAGCACAGCGCTGTTCCCCAATCAGCCCGCAGCATACCTTGGCGCAGCGCTTTGCGCAGGAGACCGCACCGCGTCGCGGCCCGGGAGCAGATGCGCGTACTTGCGCAGGAATTGCCGGCCGATCCGCGCCCCTGCATAGCTCCCCGAGGCAAGTGCGATGCCCCGATACGCCGCGTAGAGAGCGGCATCCTCTTCTGATTCGCGCAGCACGCCCTCCTCGCGTTCCAGCATTTCCACTACAAGGTCACGCAGATCTTCCGGCGTGTTGTCGAGGACCCGGATGCGCTCGCGCTCGAAGTAGTCGGCGAACTGGCCCCAACCCGCCTGCGAGCCGAACATCTCTTCGAACGTCAGCAGCCGCCCGAGCGGCTCCGAGTAGCACAACTTCGGAATGAACAGGTCGTTCGGATACCACTGCGGCAGCCCTATCGGCGACCAGTTGGTGAGTACGCAGGGAACGCCGAAGACCGGCGGCACCAGCCCAAGGCCGGAGTTCGTGCCGATGAAGAACCTGCACGAGGCGCACAGAAATATGTCCATGAACTCGGACTTTGCATCGCTGCGGGCATAGTCGATCACGTTGAGCATGGGTTGCAGTGGCCGCATGCTCGGGTCCCCCATGCGAATGACATAGCCGCCCCGCTCGGTGACTGCCCGGATCGCTTCGACGTAGGTTGTGATGTCGGCGTTGCGGGTGCCGGGATGATGCTTGTGCCACGCCTGATGGAAACCAGACTCGCGTACGTGAAGGCAAACGTACCACGCGGCCTCCCGCACACCCAGCCGGGCGAGTTCTTCGCGGCCATGCGCGCGGTCATCCGTCGATAGCGACAGAAGCGGTTTGCGTGCCTGCTTCTCCCATTCGGTCTGGACCCAGGCGCCGGCGTGGCTATAGATGCGCCAACGGCCGTCGGGGCCTTCCAGGCTCCAGAACTCCTCCTGAAGCGTCTCGACATCCTCGAAGGACAGCCTGAGATCCTGGGGTACCCGGTACAGAAAGAGATGCTCCCACCGGCGCAGCAGATCCCGATTCGGGATCCTGAAGCCGACAGGCACAGAGAGCACCAGTTTCTCGCGCCGGCCCTTCAGCTCACGCCACTTGAAGTAGATATCCAGATGCGCGATGTGGCCGATCGCAATGACCCATGACGGACCGAGAATCCTGATGTTGAGCCGATCGAGTCTCCTCTCACGGATGAGGAAATCCCTGCGCCGATTGCACGCGTCCCAAACATGCTCCGCAGTCGCATAGTCGCCCGCGAGAAAAGCCAGTATTCCCGCAGTCTGCTGCAGACCGATCTCGTCCGGATGGTCGCGGACGAGCTGCCGCGCCAACGCGGCAGTAACTTCCACATTTTCGCATTTCGCTGCAAGGCCGACTGCGCAACTAAGCGTCACAGGATCGCCGCTGGTCGGATGCAGACGCGCCACGATGTCGGCAAGATACTCGCGCGCTGTCGGTCTGGTCGCAAAGAAATCGAAAGCCCTTGAGGTCGCGGCACGGTCCATCGCGCGCAATGCCTTGCGCATCAATGCGCGCTTCCGAGCGAAGCCACCCCCCGCTTGAGCCGGAAGGCGTGCATCGGCCGCCGGGATTCCGCGCAGGCGATGCAACCATGCCCGACGCGCAGACGCGATGCGCTGCCTGCACCGTTCCATTACATGGACGGTCGCCCGCCTGGCGAGTTGCGCGCCCGCAGCTGCCGCGTACCACATGTATACCGCAGCGAGAGAGCACCGCCTGCTTGCCTTTCCAAGCATCATGGCGATGCCGATAGCGTTACACTCCCGCCCCGTTCCATGCATCCAACGGTTCGGGCCCATCTTCCATGACGCCACGACGCAGGGCGGCACTGCTTGTCAAGATCGGTGTGACAGTGACACTGCTCACCTATCTGGCCGGCCGGCTCGACTGGCGCGAGATCGCGCGACTTCTCACGAACATCGACGAAAGCATCTACGGCGCCGCGGTCCTCGTGCTGGCTTCCTCCTATGCAATGACGACCGTGCGCTGGCAGCTGTTGCTCGCCGGTCAGGGTCTCGCGCTTCGCATCCGTTCGGCAATCTCGATCGATCTGATTGCCCTCTTCTTCAACTCGTTCCTGCCCGGCTCTACAGGTGGGGACGCGATGAGCGTCTACTACGCTTCGGCGCTGCTGCACGGAGAGCTTAACCGGCTGGTGGCCTCGATCATCATGGACCGGCTGATCGGGCTCACCATCCTGCTCATGTTTGGTTATCTGGCGTTTGTTCTGCGCCCCGGAATTGCCGCGCGTTTCGAACTGCTGCAAGAGGTCGTTCGCTGGCTTCCGCTTGCACTGGGCATCGGGTTCGCCGGTTGCATGGTGGCGCTGTTCGTACCGCCACGCCGTCTCCCGGCTCTTGTCACGAATGCCATAGACCGCGCTTCTCACATACCCATTGTCGGAAGCCTCGTCGAGTTCGCTCGTCACCTGCGTCGCAAACCTCATGTTCTCGTCCTCGCCGCCGTGACGACTATCGCCGCGCAACTTGTCGGATTCCTCGCAGCGTACCTGGTTGCTCGGTCGATCGGCATTGCGCTGGATTAGGCGGAGATCGTCCTCGCAATGGCCATCACTCAGACAGCCGTCAGCCTGCCAATCAGTGTTGCCGGTCACGGCGTGAGTGAAGTGGTGCTGATCGGGATCTTCTCGGCGATGGGCGTGGCCTCCGGCCGGCCGGAGAGCGCGATCGCGTTTTCGGTGCTTTGGTTCTCCGCGCAATTGGTATGGAGCCTCGTGGGCGGCGTATGGTTCGCGATCCGGCCGCGGCATCGGCCGCAGAACCGGCAGCGCATTACTCCGTCGCCACCAGCACGCGCCCAGCCTCGCCAGCCCTGACCAACGCGATCGCTTCATTGATCTGCTCCAGCTTGAACTCGTCCGTAATCAGGCCGTCGAGTTTGAATTTCCCGGCCTGCACCAGGCGCACATAGCGCGGGATGTCGTTGTGCGGCTCCGAATCGCCGCCCTCGGACCCCGTGAGGATCTTCTTGAAGTGCAGCGGCAGCGAGTAGATCGAGATGTTGTCGCCCTTCCTCGGCACGCCGACCAGGATGGCCTTGCCCTTCGCCTGCGTCAGGTTGTAGGCGGTCTCGATCACGCGCGCGATGCCGGTGGTCTCTACGACCACGTCCGCACCCTGGGCGTCGACGATGTCGCGGATCGCCTTATCGACGTCAGGCATTTTCTTCGAGTTGATACAGTGGGTCGCGCCGAAGCGCTTGGCCATCTCGAGCTTCGCGTCCACCACATCGATCGCGATGATCGGGTAGGCCGAGACCATCTGCGCGGCCTGGGCGACGCACAGCCCTACCCCGCCGACACCGAATACGACCACGGATTGGCCGATCTTCACGTGCGCGTTGTTGTTGATCACGCCGATGGCCGTGGTGACCGCGCAGCCGAAGAGCGGCGCGAGTTTCGGGTCGAAGTCCGCTGGTATCGCGGTCAGGCGGTTCTCCGAGACGATCGCAAAGTCGTTGAAGGTCGTTACCCAGCCTGCATTGACCGTCTTGCCGTTCCAGCGATACGTCGGCGTGTCGGACTGGATGCCGCTACCCGGCCGCCAGTGCATCACGACTTTGTCGCCCTGCTTGACGGTCTTCACGCCTTCGCCGGTCTCCAGCACGGTGCCGCAGCCCTCGTGGCCGAGCAGATGCGGGAGGAACCTGTCGGGGCCCTTCGCTCCCTCTATCTCGTTGATCTGCGCGCCGCAGATGCCGCTGTAATGGACCTTGACCAGCACCTGGCCGAAATGCAGGCGATCGGGGGACTCGATCTCGGCAATCTCGAGCGGCGCCTTCAGACCAACCAGGATCGCCGCCTTGATTTTCATCGGGAGCACGGACGCCGCCTTATTCGAAGTAGATGAATTCGTAGTCGCCGCTGTATCCAAAATGGTTGTAGAGCCAGATCCATTCGGCGGTGTCGAAGAAGGATTCGCAGGTCAAGGCCCAGCACTGGAGGTTGAATTGCTCCAGCTCATTACGATAACTTTCCAGCATGACATAGGCTTGCTTGCCCACGCGTTCAACTTCCCGCAGCGCGGTGCTCAATTCGAATATTCGCAGATTGTGGAAGCAGCCCAGCGAAATGACCAGATCGAATTGATCGTCACCGAACGGGTAGCGGTCCTGCGCCCGGTATTTGAACAGTCTGTCTTTGACAGCCGGATGTGCATTTGCAAGGCCGTAATCCGAGCTGTCAAACCCCACGACGTCCAGGCCGGGCTCGATTTGCAGCATTTCGTAGAGAAGAAAAGCTTTGCCACAGCCCGTATCGAGTACCTTCGATCCTGCCTTCAGGCCATAGGTCTTGATCAGCGCTTCGGCGACCGGCTTCCAGCGGCCGGGAATGAATTTGTATCCGCCATACCCGTAGCGGCGATCGCCATCCCAATAGTCTGCGCCGTACTCCTTGGCCTTGAGCATGCAATGGACCTTTTCATCGACCATGCGTGCCAGGTAATCGCGGCGGGTTGCTTGATGCAGCGGGGTAACAATCTTCAGCAAACGTCCCATCAGAGGCTCCAGTAGGGAAAAGGCGGTTCGTTCGAAGCTATCTGTGCCCGAGCAGCGCGCGGGCCGTCGACACGACCGCGCCGGCGTTGATGCCGTGATAGTCCATCAGGTTCGCCTGCGAACCGTAGCGATCGGAAAAAACGTCGGGGATGCCGATCCGGCGGAATTTTTTGCCGGGCGAAAACCCGGCCTCGGCGATCGCCTCGGCCACCGCGCTGCCGAGGCCGCCGAGGATGGTGTTCTCCTCGATCGCGATCACCGCGCGGACCCGCCCGGCAAGGTCGAGCAGCAGTTCGAGGTCGAACGGCTTGATGGTCGGCATGTGCAGGATCGCGCATTCGACGCCCCCGGGCGCGAGCGCCTTGGCCGCCTCCTGCGCCACCTTCAGCGTGATGCCGGTCGTGACGAGCAGCACGTCGCCGCCCTCGCGCATGTGCAACCCCTTGCCGATGCGAAACGGCACGGCGTCGCTGGTAACGATCGGGTCGTAGCCCTTGCCGAGCCGGATATAGATCGGGCCCGCGTAATCGACGGTCTGCGGCATGAGGCGCTTCATCTCTTCGGCATCGGCAACCGCTACGATGGTCATGTTCGGCAGTGCGCGAAGGATCGAGATGTCCTCGATTGCCAGATGCGTCGGTCCCAGCGGCGCGTACACCAGCCCGCCGCCGTTGCCGATCAGGCGCACATTGAGGTTGTGAAGACAGACGTCCACCGCGACCTGCTCGAAGCAGCGCCGCGTGATGAAGGTGCTGATCGTGTTCGCATACACGATGCCGCCCTCGAGCGCGAGGCCCGCGGCCATGCCCACCAGGTGAGCTTCCGAGATGCCCTCCATGTAGAACCGCTCGGGCATTTCCTCCTTGAACTTGCGCAGCGTGCCGACACCGAGATCGGACCCGATGAAGGTGATGCGCGGGTCCGCCTTGGCAAGCTCGTACACCTGGTCCAGACAGGTTTCTCTCATCCCGCGTCGTCGATCGCGCGCATCAGATCCTCGATCTCGCTCTCTTTGATGCTGCTCTTGTGGTGCCACTTGAGGTTGTTTTCCGCAAAAGCCACGCCCTTCCCCTTGACCGTGTGGCAGATGACCGCAGAGGGTTTTCCGGCCGCGAAAGGCACGGCTGCAAAGACCTGCTCGAGCGCGTGGACGTCGTGGCCGTCGACCTCGCGGGTGGCAAAGCCAAATGCTTCCCACTTGGCGGCGAAGGGCTCGAGGTCGAGGACTTCGTAGGTGCTGCCGTAGGACTGCTGCTTGTTGTAGTCGACGATGGCGGCGAGATTGTCGAGGCGGTGCTTCGCGGCGCTCATCGCCGCCTCCCACACCGAGCCTTCGTCGCATTCGCCGTCGCCCAGCACAGTGACGACGCGATGCTTCGCGCCGCGGCGCATTGCCGCAACTGCCATGCCGACGGCAATCGGCAAGCCGTGGCCGAGGCTCCCCGTGGAAACTTCAATCCCGGGAACCTTGGGATCCGGATGACCGCCGAGGATGCCGTCGAACCGGCAAAACTTCACCAGCTCTTCCTTGGCAAAGAATCCCTTCTCCTGCAGCAGCACATAGAGCGCGATGCAGCCGTGCCCCTTGCTCAGGATGAAACGGTCGCGCTCCGGCCACTTCGGTCTTTTCGGGTCGTAGCGCAGCACGCTGTCGAAGAGCACGCGCAGTATCTCGACGAGCGAGAGCGAAGTGCCCAAATGCCCCCTGCCGCCGCCCTCGAGGACGCGAACAATCTGCCTGCGCAGGTGCTTCGAGCGCTCATCGAGTGCGGGGCTTTGTTTTGGAATGTCGTTTTTCACGCGTCTTGCTCCCTCAACGTGCGTTCCAGCAATCCCCGGGCCGCTTCGAGCTGGTGCATCTGGATCACCTGGATCTCCTCGGCATTGCGGTCGACGTAGCGGCGCCGCTCGATCTGGTCCAGCCGGAATTCATTCAACATGATCATGCACCATTTGAGCGCGAACAGCGGATAGAGCGCCCTGACGCGTCCGCTCCATCCCGGGTCCGCGCCGAATATGGAGTCGAATCCCGCGACCATCTGTTTCTTGCGTTCCGGGGCGAGCCGCATCATCGGATGCAGCAGGCAGTCCGAAATAGTCTTGGCGGGATCGTCCCAGCCGAAATACTCGAAATCGAGGAACACCAGGCGGCCGCCCGCGGCGCGTAGCGAGTTGTGAAAACCGACGTCCGAAGGGCTTAGGGTGCGGTACTCCCACGCGAGCTCGGAGCCGGAACCGGCTGTCGCCCGTTCGCCTAGCGCCTGCAGCGCCGGTTTGAACTGCCCGCTCAGGAACCGGCGCAGCGCATCGTAAGCCGCGCCCTGCGCGTCCACAGCTTCGAGCCGCGCCAGGCGCTGATGCAGATTCGACACCACGCCGGCGACGGTGAAAAAAGCTTCCGCGGCAGGGTTCAAGGCCCGCGCCTGCGCGTCGGGCTCGATTGCCTTCAGCGCGGCGACAAACGACAGCAGCTGGTCGATATCGCCGGCGGAGGCATCGCTCGAAGAGACCGGTTCGCCGTGGACGAACCGGTAAAGCGCAACCTGGCGTCCGGCGTCGGCCCGGACCGGTTGCGCGATGCTGCGCACGCCCCGCTGCCAGAGAAATTCAAGGCCGGAATATTCGACCTGCAGCCGGTCGCGTCCGTCGGCGGTCGGCTTGAAATAGAACTTGGCCGCGTACTCGGCCTCGTCGCAGCGGACCTTGTACACGCGGCTGTTGCGTCCCGCGCCCACGCGTTCCGCCGAATCGGCGGGCCGCCCGAGCAGCGCATGCAATGCGTCCATGTCCTCGCGCGGCGCCGACATTGCAGGGGCCCTGGCCGATGCGGTGCCGATTGCGCTCATTGGCCGAGAAGGTACTGCTGGATCGACGGCCAGGCCGGGAAAGCCCGCCAGCCGCCCTTGTCGCCCGGCGTCGACTGCGGGGAAAAGAGGATCTTCGCGACACCGGCCGGAAACGACGCCTCGAGAAAGGTTTCCTCGAGGTCGTCTACGAAGTGCGTGATGCCGAGCGCCCGGATGCGCCCGATCTTCCCGTGCCGCGTGTCTTCGAAGAAAATCCGGTCGCGGCCGACCCCGAAGCGCTCCGAGTCCACGAAGCCCTGCGCCTCCAGCCAGCCGAGCGCAGCCGCGCGCAGGTTCACGGCGGGATCGCCGAAGTTCGCGTACTCGGTCTTGTGGCTGACGATGAGGACGTCGACGCCGCGCTCCTTGCACGCTGCCATGAATTCCTTTACGCCCTCCATCGGGCGCGCTTCGGGCATGCCGGGGCCATAGGAGAAGACCTGCAGTTCGCGCCATTTCGCCTCGCCGTCCCCGAGCGCGCGGATGGCGTCGCGGATGAGCTTCTTGTTCTTCGGCAGACCCGCAGGGATCAGGCCGCGCCCAACCGCTGATCGGTGCATCGGCTCGTCATAGCTGGCGATCGTGTTGTCAAAGTCGATGCCGATGATCACGCGCCTAACGCAGGTGCAAGCGCTGCATGCGCTTGATGTTGTAGTAACGGTCGTCCGTCATCGAGTTCGGGATCAGGTTCGCCTTGAAGGCATTTTGCAGATCGCGCACCGCATCCTCTAGCGAGCGCTGCGCCGCGAAGCCGAGGTCGCGCTGGATGCGCGCCGAGGAGACGTGATACGAACGGTTGTCGTCGGTCGGCGTGGTGATGATCTCGATGTCCGGCCCGACGACATTGCGCACCATCTCCGCAATCTCGCGCACCTTGAAATTGTGGTAGCCGACGTTGTAGATCTTGCCGTCGATCTTCGCGGCGTCCCACTCGAGCGCCTCGAGGTACAGGCGCACCATGTCGTCGATGTGCAGGTTCGGCCGCATCTGCTCCCCGCCGAAGACCTTTATCTTGCGCGTATTGATGGCGTTATTGGTGAGTATGTTGACCACCACGTCGAGCCGCAGCCGGCGCGAGTACCCGCAGACCGTCGACGGTCTGACCGTCAGCACCGTGAATCCGGGCGAGCGCTCCTTCATCAGGACGTCCTCGCACATCGCCTTGTATTTCGAATAGTCCGTGAGCGGCTCGAGCGGCAGGTCTTCGGTCACGTTCTGGTCGGGCTTGATGCCGTAGACGCTGGAGGACGACGCGTAGATGAAGCGCTTCACGCCGCTTCCCTTCGACACCTTCACGAGGTCTATGAACGCATCGTAGTTGATGGACTTGCCCAGGGCCGGGTCGAGCTCGAAGCTGGGATCATTCGAGATGCAGGCGAGGTGGATCACCGAATCGCAGCCGGGGATCGTGCGCTCGAGCAGCTTCCTGTCGCGCATGTCGCCCTTGATCAGCTCGAGCCCCGGATGGGCGTCGAGCACGTCGTCGCCAAACATGAACAGGTCGAGCACCTTGACCCGGTAGCCGGCCTCGAGCAGCGCCGGCACCAGAGCGGCGCCGACATATCCGGCGCCCCCGGTGACGTATACGGTTCGTTTTCCCTGGTCGCTCATGGAGATCCTTACATTCCCAGCCGGATGCGGTCGGCGATGTTGTGCAGCACGAACTGATGCCCGATCTCGACCATGCCGTAGTCGGTCGAGTCGAGCCAGATGTTGACGCCGCCGAGCGAGCGCAACGGATTGTCGCGCTTGAACCCGCTCAGCGTCACGGTCTTTCCGCCCAGCTTGCGCATCTCGGCAGCGGCGTTGCGGATGTTGGCCGATTGGCCGGAGCTGCTGATGGCGATCAGCACGTCGCCGGGGGAGGCGAGCGTCCCGAGAATGCGCGCGAACGCGACCTCATATCCGAAATCGTTGCTCATGCAGGTGAGCAGCGACGGCTCATGCAGCGTCATTGCGCGAAGCTTCGCGACGTTGAGGAAGTCGGTGATCGCGTGGCTCGCGACGCCCGCGCTGCCGCCGTTGCCGACAAGGTAAAGCCGGCCGCCGGCCGACCGTAGGTCCTTCAGCAGGCCGACCGTCGCGACCATGGCCGCCTCGGTGTCGCTGCGCCGCCCGGCCTGATCGGTGACCTCGGTGGCGGCGACGACGCGCAGAAATTCAGCGCCGCGCGCGCCCAACGTCATGCCCTGGACCTGATCAAGCGCTGCGGACACTTGCGCCTCCCAGATATTTGAACCAGGACTGCGTCGCCTTGCCGATGGAATCGGCGTCCCAGAGCGGGGCCTCGCGCCAGTAATCGATGTTCGCCACCACCCTGCCCACGCCCTCTTCAAAACTTACCTTCGGCGACCAACCCAGTTCACCCTTGATGCGGGAAATATCAGCCCAGGTGCAGTCCGGCTCTCCGGGCCGCTTCGGAATGTGCGTCTTCGGGCCACCGAGAAGTTCGACCAGGCGATTGACCGATTGCGGGTTGCCGGCGCCGACGTTGTAGCACCTGCCACTGTTCGCGGTCTCGGCGGCGGCAAGAAAGGCGCCCGCCACATCGCTTGCGTAAATGAAATCGCGCTTCTGCGTGCCGTCGCCCACCACCGTATACGGGCGCCCCGCGAGCTTCTGGCGCAGAAATACGCCAAACACCGCACCATATACGCCCGAGGTACGGGACCGTATTCCAAAGGCGTTGAATATCCGAATCGAATTGGCGGGCTGCCTGTAGACCTGATGCCAATGCATTACCGCGAGCTCGCCAAGGTACTTGCTGAGCGCATACGGGTACTGTGGCGCAATCGGGTGTTCCTCGGTCGTCGGCACGGAAGCAAGGCCATAGCATGACGAAGAAGCCGCATATACGAACTTGATTGCGGCGGCATGCCGCGCGCATTCGAGCATGCGCACCGTGCCCTGGACATTGGCAGACATGTATTCGGCGGGCTGCTCGATCGAGGGGACAATGTCGCCGATGCCGGCAAAGTGAAATACGTAGCGCGCGCCGGCAAACAGCGGGTCGCCCGGCTCATAGTCGCGAATGTCGCGGTACTCGGCCTTCACGCGGGGATTGCTCGAATGGTGCGCGAGGTTGGCTTCGCGCCCGCCGACCAGGCTGTCGATCACGCGAACCTCGTAGCCGCGCTCGGCCAGCAGATCCACCATGTGGCTGCCGATAAAGCCCGCGCCGCCCGTGACTACGGCAACCGGATCAACTCCGCTAGTAACTGCCATCGACGAATTCGAATCGGACGTGATGGAAACGATAACCCACGAATTATATTACGTTTTGTGCGTCGCAGCTTATCCCCGTGTCTGACCGACTAGCAGGACTCGAACGATATCAAGTCGCCATGCGACAGACGCATGATCTTGTTGCAGTTGGAACGGATGAGCGCCTCGTCATGCGAGGCGAGCACCAGGATCTTGGCCTGATCGACGAGTTTGCGCAGGCGCTCCCGGGCCTTGGACTGGAAGGATTCGTCGCCCACGGACAACCATTCGTCCATCAGAAGGATGTCTGCCGTCACGCAGGTGGATACGGCGAACGCCAGCCTCACTGCCATGCCGGAGGAGTAGGTGCGCATGGGCATGTCGATGTAGTCGCCGAGCTCGGAGAACGCGACGATCTCTTCGACCAGCGGCTTGATCTCGCTCGGCTTGAACCCCATGATCACGCCGCGGACGAATATATTCTCGTAGCCGGTCGCCTCGTAGTCCATGCCAAGCGTGATGTTCAGCATCGAGGCGACCTGCCCCTGCACGTCGACGGATCCGGAAACCGGTTCGTAGGCGCCCACGAGGACCCGCAGCAGCGTGGACTTGCCCGAGCCGTTGTGCCCGACCAACCCGACGCGATCGCCCTCACTAATCTCGAAGGAAACGCCGTTCAGCGCCTTGACCACGACGCGGTGCGCTGCGTCCTCGGCGATGAGCCCTCCCGTCGCCGCCCTGAGCACCACGTTCTTGAAGGACCTGCTCCGGCCTCCGTAGATCGGAAACTCGACATGGACATCCCGGGCGAGGATATGCGCGGACGACACACTCACACCCAGTACGCGATGCGCGCCCTGTAGCGCGCGAAGAAGGCGAGCGCGAGGACGTATCCGACCGCCGTCATCGCGAATACCGCGCCCCAGGACTGCCACGGCACCGGTTGCCCCATGAGAGGCGCTCTGACGATCTCGAGAAAGTGGTAGAAGGGATTCCACGTCGCGACCCAGTCGAAACGCCCGAGCGAACCCGCCTTCCACAGCACCGGAGTCAGGAAAAAGGACACCTGAACCACGCTCTGAACGATCAGCGGAACGTCGCGGAAGCGTGCACACAGCAGCCCCGCGAGCAGTCCCACCCAGACGCCGTTTGCCGCCAGCACCAGCACCGCGACTGGAACCAGGACGATCCCCCTGCCGAACTCCGGCGTGAAGACCAGGAGCACGACCGCGACGATCACCAGATGATGCGCGAAGATGATCAGGTTGCGGCACACCACCTGGAGCACATGGATCGACAAGGGCATCGGGGTCTGCTTGATCAGCCCCTCGGCGGCGATGAACGCGTTGCATCCCTCGTTGATCAGCCCGGCGATCAACATCCAGATCACGAAGCCAATTGCCAGGTGCGGAAAGTAGGCCGCCAAGTCCTGGTTGAAAAGCCTTCCGTAGAGCGGTCCCATCGCCCCAAGCAGAACCCCAGTGCTTATCGTCAGCCAGAACGGCCCAAGCACCGACCGCCGGTAGCGCTGGCGCACCTCCTGCCAAGCCAGCATCGGCCAGACATGGATACCGGCCACGCCATCGCTGAGGTCCTTCAACGCCTTGGAGAGGTTTTTCGACAATGCCACGACCGGGGCGGTCTTGCTTATGCTCTGGGAAAAGACGCGTTGCGGATAAGGTGCCGGATATTACCCTATCGAGTCCGCGGCCGCAGCGCGTTACCGCATGCATCGCGACCGGTTTGCGCGCGGTTCTGGTTACGCCCTAGACTGCGGGATCGCGTCCCACATGCGCGTTCGTGCAGCCCCTGGTCTCGGTTTCCGTCGTCAGCCATTTGCAGTCGGACCTGGTCGCTTCGGCGGTCGCCGACCTGCAACGCTCGAGCAATCCGCTCGAAGTGCTGGTGACGATCAATGTGCCCGAGCCGCACTCGTTTCGCGATGCCGAAACCCCGCAACCAACCGTGTGATTGAGAATTCCACCGCCAAGGGATTTGCTGCCATTCACAATGCCGCCTTCCGCTTGTCGCGGCGAATACTTCTGCGTCTTGAATCCCGATATGCACATGCCGAGCGATCCGTTCCCGACCTTGATCGCCAGCCTCTCTGATACCACCTTGGGCGCGATCGGGCCGCGGGTGGTCTCTCCGCGCGGAATCACGGAGGACTCGGCGCGGCGCTTTCCATCGCCGCTCACGATTCTGCGCAAGGCGACCGGGGCGCGCGAAATCGCGAAGCTCGCATCTTGCGGAATGAGCTACCCGGACTGGATCGCCGGGATGTTCATGGTGTTTCCGCGCCGGGCGTTCGAGCGCGCAGCGGTCTTTGGCGAGAGCTACTTCCGCTACTACAAGGACGTCGACATTTGCGCACGCCTCGCACATGCTTCGCTTTTTCTCGCGGCGTGCGATCGGCCGTATCTGATCGCAGTTCCGATCCGGGTTCGCAATCGAAAAAGGGGGAAACGCGATGTCCCGATTGGATCCGTCCGCCCGGATCAAGGCGTATCTGCAACTTGCCGGATCACGTCCGGAACTCTTCGCGACGCAACCGGGCGGCGTGCAGATTCTACTCGATCCGGTCGAGATCATGGAGGTGGAGCGCGCGGTTGCGGACGACCTACGTTCGCGGGCGCTGCCGCCCGAAGGCGCGGAAGTGGGGATTGTCCTCCACGATCCGTGGTTTTACGTACTGCGTGACGCAGTCGAGTTTCCCGATGGCTCGCGTCGCACTCACGCACGTGCAATCAACCGGGTGGGACATGGCGCGGCCGTTCTTGCTGTTCTGGATCGACGCATCGTTCTGGTGCGGCACTTCCGTCATGCTGTACGCCGCTGGTTGCTGGAGATCCCGCGCGGAGGTATCGAGGCAGGACGATCTCCCGAAGAAACGGCACGCGACGAGATTCATGAGGAGATCGGGGGGCGTATGCGCCGCCTCGAGCCGCTTGGATTTCTCTTTGGCACGACAAACCTGTACGGCAGCGGCGCGCATCTGTTCTTCGCGGAGCTCGAAGCTGTCGGAGCGCCCCAGATCGGCGAGGGAATTGCTTCGATCGAGCAGTTCACCGTGGCGGAGTTCGAAGAGCTGATGCAGCGCGGCGAAATCCTCGACTCCTTCACCGTGGCGGCTTACGCGCACGCCAAGTTGCGCCGGCTGATCTGACGCACTCGTCCAGAAAAACTTCCCATGCCTTCGCCTCTGCGCTCGCTTGTGCAGGGCAGGCGCAACACGTACTTATTCAACGCCTTGTTCAATGCGGAACTGCGCTATCTGGTTGAGAGCTTCGAGGCGGCTGAGGCGGGCGGCAATCAGGACTTCAGGACGCTGCTCAATTTTTCCCTGGGGCGCATCGACGATCTCTCCGCGATGAACACCTTGGGCATCGATAGCCAGGAAGACTTGTTCCTGCTCATGGCGCAGGCTCATCTGCCCATGCCGCGCAAGCGCGTACGTCGACGGGCATTTCAGGCACCGGCCGTGACGAGCGTTCGCAGCGGCAGGGTCCGAAGATTCTGCTGATACTGAGGGTTCTGATCGGCGGTCAGGAATACATCGAACTGCGCCGCCGCGCGAAACAACAGTTCGCCGTTCTTCAGCGCCGACCAGCCCATCTCCCGGACGCTGCTGACCGAGTGTCCCGGAAGCTCATCGCGCAATTCGATCGGTAGAGATTCGTCAAGCAGGATGCGCATCGGGAACCAGCGCTTCCCTGGCGAGTTCCAGCGCTGCTACGGCATGCTCGCTCGACATGGACGGAAACGAGCGCAGTCCTCCCGCTATCGGTCCCGTAGCGCGATCACCGCCGCCAGCTCTTCGCGCCAGTGCGGCAGCTCGATTCCCAGCTCCGTCTTCAGCCGGGTGCAGTCCAGGCGCGAGTTGCGCGGACGTTGCGCCGCGGTCGGATAGTCCTCGGATCGAATGGCGGTGACGACGGTGTTCAACCGTTCCCGCGCAACGATGGCCTCGCCGAACCCGTGCCAGGCGGTTTCTCCGCTGGCGGTCATGTGAAACATCCCGGTTGCCGCCGACGGCGATCGAAGCGACGCCTCGAGCACGCTTACCGTGGCGCGCGCGATTGCTCCGCTCGAAGTCGGCGCGCCGAATTGATCGCTTAGAACGCGCAACTTCGGCCGGTCCCGCGCCGCCCGCGCGATCGTCCTGTAGAAGTTATTTCCGCGCGGCCCGTACATCCAGCCCGTGCGAAAAACGAGGTGACGGCAGCCGGATTTCCGGACCGCCTGTTCTCCAGCGAGCTTGCTCGCGCCATAAGCGTTGATCGGGTTCAGCGCGTCGTCCTCGCGGAAGGCCCGATCGAGCGTGCCGTCGAACGTTCTGGCAATCAGCGGCCGGCCGAAGGCCGGTTCGACGCATCGGCTTGTTGAGCAGCCTTGCTCTTGTCTTGGGCAATCGTCCTTCCAAGAGCAGTGGAGGCTGCTTTGCCTCGAATGTACCGCACTCGCTGCTCGGGCGTCATCGACTCCATCTCTTGGCTGAGCTTATTGCGCAGCTCACGCATCAGCTTTACCGCGTCAAATGTCTTCGTTGTCATAATTCCATACCTCGAGCGGTGATCGGATCTCCAGCATCGGATACCCCGACCGAAGATTCACCGCGTTGAATCCATGAATGCGATCCAGGTTGACGATATGTTTGAAGTTCCAGCTCACCAGAACATCGACTTTCGCGATCGTGGCCACTGCGACGTGCTGGGCGTCCGCGAGCATTCCTGCTGGACGTACTCCAGGCACCCCTTCGGTAAGTCTTCAATCACGCTGCGTACCTTCGGCGGGGCGCCGGCGAGCTCAGCCAGTGTGATGTCCGAGATCACAAGCAACGCGTCCCCCGTGCGACTTCGTTCGATCAGCCGAATCGAGGCGGCCCGAAACTCCTCATCGAGACAGCCTCCGACGACTGAAGTGTCTACGTAGACGCGAAGCAGCTTTCCTCGAACAGCCATGCCCAGATACTACGTTTGATGTCCTTCATGGGCAAACTCCGACGAGCCCATCTCCTGGACGCTGCTGACCGAGTGTCCCGGAAGCTCATCGCGCAATTCGATCGGTAGAGATTCGTCAAGCAGGATGCGCATCGGGAACCAGCGCTTCCCTGACGAGTTCCAGCGCTGCTACGGCCTGCTCTCTCGACACGGACGGAAACGAGCGCAGGAACTGGTCGAGCGAGTCGCCGGCCTCGAGGTAGTCGAACAGGTTCTTCACCGGGACACGGGTGCCATAGAACACCGGAACCCCCCCTGGATTTCGGGGTCGCAGTGAACGATCGGTCGTTTCATGAGCGGGATCTCCACTTCAACCTTGGCGCATGATACCTTGCGAGCGCAGTCCTCCGGCTATCGGTCCAGTAGCGCGATCACCGCCGCCAGCTCTTCGCGCCAGTGCGGCAGCTCGATTCCCAGCTTCGTCTTCAGCCGGGTGCAGAGTTGTTGCCACCCGGCCCGTACACCCAGCTGGTACGAAAAACGAGGCGGCGGCAGCCGGAAAACTGGATCGCGCGCTCCCCGGCAAGTTTGCTCGCACCGTATACGCTGATCGGGTTCGTCGCGTCGTCCTCGCGGTATGGCCGATCGAGCGTGCCGTCGAAGACGTAGTCGGTGGAGTAATGAACCAGCAGCGCCCCGAGCCGCTTCGCTTCCTCTGCGAGCACACCCGGCGCCTCGCCGTTGATGCGCATC
>JADGRQ010000021.1 GCA_017880775.1 Burkholderiales bacterium
GAAGCAGTCCCCAAAATCTCCGCTGGGTTTCTCGCTCGAAGGCGACGTGCTAAGGGCGGAGAAGAAATTTCCGCAGGCCGCCAAGGCTTATGAGACCGCCTACGGCATCGGCCCGACCGGGGAGCTCGCCGTCAAGCTACACATTGCGTATTCACAGGCCGGGAAGCCGGAGGAGGCGGAGGCTCGGTTGGCGCAAGGGCTCAAACAGTCGCCTGAGGATGCGGCGGTGCGGCTCTACGCGGCCGAGGCCGCCCGCAAGAACGGCAAGTACCAGAGCGCGATCGAGCACTACGAATGGCTGCTGCAGAAACAGCCCGAAAACTTCCTGATCCTGAACAACCTCGCCTGGGCCTACCAGCAGGTGAAGGATCCGCGGGCGCTCGCAACTGCCGAGCGCGCCTACAAGCTGATGCCTGACAATGCCACGGTCGCCGATACGCTCGGCTGGATGCTGGTCGAGCAGGGCAACACCGCACGCGGCCTGGAACTGCTGCAGAAGGCGGTGGCCGCAGCGCCCAAAGCTCCCGGGATACGCTTTCATCTCGCGCAGGCGTGGCTCAAGTCCGGGGACAAGAAAAAAGCACGCGACGAGCTGGAGCGCCTGCTGTCGAGCAAGGAAAAGTTTCCGCAGCAGGACGAGGCGAGGAACCTGCTCAAGCAGCTCCGAAACTAAAGTTCGCTGCTACGGACTGAGCAGGGGGTCCTTCAGGCTGCCGCCGACGTTGAGCGTGCCGCGTGCGAAGGTGGTGGTTTGCGTACCCAGCACGACGTTGATCCGTCCCGATAGTTCGGCAGCGGGCGAAACGTCGATGGCGCCGTTGGCGTTCATCGACCCGGAACTGAGCTTGAGGTTGCGGTAGGCAATCCGGTTGCCCGAGGCTTGTGCTTCCCCCGTGATCTCGTTGAATTGAGTCTTGCCGCCGCGTTGTGCGTCGCGGCTCGGCGATTTCAGCGCGCGCACCAGATCGACGTTGTTGATTACGCCTTTATTCAGCGTAAACGTTGCAGCTACGCGTGGCGCAGCGAACAATTCGGCGGGCTTTTGCCCTTGGCTTGCAAACGTGACGCTGGCCTCGAGAACGCCGCTGGCGCTGAACGCAGGCGTAAATGCTGCCAGCAACTGCCCGAGGTCGGCGCCTTTAAGATTGAATTGAGCTTCGGCATCGATCTGGCTTCCCCATTTGACCGTCGCCTCGCCTTTGACCGATCCGTCGTAGAGCCTGCCTTCGACGTTGGAGACCACAATCTGCCCGGGTGTGATGAGCGCATTGCCGGTCAGCTCGCTGAACTCGACTGCCAATCCGATTGGCGGGCGCCAGCCCCTGGCCTCGAAACTGGCCTGCAATCCTTGATCCTTGGACGTCAATTCGACGCTTAGTTTGGGCTCGCGCAGGATCGCTTTTTGGAGGCTGCCGTCTTTGGCCAGGCTGATCGTAGCCTCGAAGCTCGGCAATTCGACATCGCGTAGCGTGAGCTTGACCTCGTTCAGCTTGAGACGGTCGATCTGAAGGCTTTGTCTGTCGGCTTGCGGGCGTACCCAGCCCACCATGCGCGGCACGACGTCCTGATCGATGGTGACCGACGAAAGCTGTACCTCATCGAAATGTTTGTTTTCCTGGAATAGCCCCATCGTCATCGGAACGGTCGCCACCCCGATTCGGGCAACTTGCGACTTTCCGATGGTAATGCGCTCGAGCTTCACTTGCGGCGACGGAAACAGCGCTACCCGCACAGAGCCGACCCCGACCGGTTCCCGCAGGCGGTCCGAAAGGAGTTTTTCGACGTCACCGATATAGGCCGTGAACGGCACGACGTGCAGCAGGCCGAGTGCGGTTGCAATCAATACGATCGCCCCGATCGCCGCGATGCGTCCCCATTTGACCGGCGGCCGGCTTTTCTTGGCTGCCGCCGCGGCCGCCTCCAACTCCAGCGCGCGCTGCGCTGCAAACGCTTCCAGGCGCTTTTCCGCTTCGGCGCGCGCCTTGGCCTCGGCTTCAAGCTCGGCTTGCTCGCGCGCCTTCATCTCGGTCGCGAGCTTGGTCATGACTTTCTGCTCGGCGCGCGTGCGCGCATCGCGTTCCTGCGTTACGAGCGTAACGGTCTCATCCTTGGCGCGGTCTACGGCGACCGCGCTAGCGCGCTTTTCGACGATTGCCTTCTGCTCGGCCTCCACGCGCGCCATCATCTCGGCCTGCGCCTTGGCGACCGCCTCCGCATACGCGAGGCGTGCGGTGCCCACTATCTTTTGGGCTTGTTCGCGGACCTTGTGCGCCTCGCCCGTGGGTTTTTCGGCGGCTTCGCGCATCAGCTTCTCGGCGGCGGCGCTGGCCGCGGTTGCCGCGGCAGCCTTGGCTTCGGCGTTCTCGCGCGCCTTGCGTTCGGCCTCGATCCTGGTCTGGAGTTCGGCCTGCGCCTTGCGCTCGGCCTCCTCGCGCGCCTTGTGCTCGCTTTCGAACCTGGCCTCGGCTTCTTCGCGCGCCTTGCGTTCGGCCCGGACCATCGATTCGATTTCGATACGCGCTTTGGCTTCCGCTTCCTCGCGTACTTTTTTGATGGCTTCTGCGCGTGCCTGGCGTTCGACCTCGAGTTGCGCCTCCATTTCCTCGCGCGCTTTTCTCAAGGCTTCTGCGCGTTCCTGGCGCTCGAGCTCCACTTGAGCTTCAGCTTCGGTGCGTGACTGGCGCTCGAGCTCTACTTGCGCTTCAGCTTTGGTGCGTGCCTTACGCTCGGTGGCGACGTTGGCTTCGGCTTCCTCGCGCGCCGCACGCTCGGCCTTCTCGCGTTGTTGCGCTTCGTCCCGCGTCCTGACGATGTTGGCTTCGAGCGCCTTCATCTCGGCGCGGATCTTCGCATCGGCCTCCTCGCGCGCGATCTGCAGCTCGGTTTCACGCTGCAGTTTTTCCGAGTCTGCCTGGTTGCGACGCTCGGCTTCAATCTTGGCTTGCGCCTCTGCCTTTGCTCGCGCCCCGGTTTCGGCTTCGACCGCGGCGAGCGCTTCCGCGAGCGCGCGCTCTGCCTGTTCCGCCTTGGCGACTGCCGCCGCACGCGCGGCCTCTGCGGCTTTCGCAATCGCTTCGGCTTCGGCCTTGATCGGCTCGGCGACCTCCTGCTTGGCACGGCTTACTGCTTCGGCACGCGCTTCGGCTTCGGCTTTTGCCCTGGCTTCGGCTTCGGCCCTGGCGGTCGACGCGGCTTGCGCCATTGCCTGCGCCTGCAAGATGGCTGCTTCGGCTGCCTTGGCGCGCGCTTCAGCTTCTTTGCGCGCCTTGGCCTCAGCTTCGGTGCGCGCCTGGGCCTCGGCTTCAGCGCGCGCGCGTGCTTCGGCTTCCGCTATGGCGCGCGCCTCGGCCTGTTTCAGCGCTTGCTCCATCGCGCGCATCTTGGCTTCGACCGCGATGCGCGCCTGGGACTCGGCCTCGGCGCGCGCGCGCGCTTCGGCCTCGGCGCGTGCTCGAGCTTCGGCTTCGATGCGTGCGCTCGTTTCCGCTTTTGCCTTGGCATCGGCCTCGATCCTGGCCTTGGCTTCCGCTGCCGCGCGCGCCTGCGCTTCGCTATCGGCCCTGACCTTGGCTTCGTTCGCGGCGCGCATGCGCGCTTGAGCTTCGGCCTTGGCGTCTACCCCGGTTGCGGCCTTCGCGTCAATTTCCGCTTTGGCACTGGCCTGTGCCGCGGCACGCGCTGCTTCCTCGGCTTTGAGCTTGGCGAGAGTTTCCTGTTTGGCTTTGGCTTCGGCGCCGGCCCGCGCCAGTGCCTCGGCTTGCTGGCGCGCTTTGGCTTGCGCGGCGGCGCGCGCCGCTGCTTCCGCGCGTGCTTTCGCCTCGGCTTCAGCTTTGGCGATGCGCTCGGCCTCGAAATTGAGCTGCGCTACTTTCGCCGGAGATGTGAAATCGAGATCCAGATCCTCCGCAGCGGGTGCCGCCCGCCCTGCTTCTGGCGGCTCGTACAAGACTTTGAGGTAACCGTCGGCAACGAGCTTTTCGAGCGCTCGCTTGAGTGCTTCCTCGTCGATCAATGCTTTTTGCGGCAGATCGGCGACCGGAGATTTTCCGTCAACGGCGAGAAACACCAGCCCGAGATCGCGAGGCAGACGTATGGTCCGGTTCTTGACCTCAAGTATGCCTTTGGCGGTCTTGCTGAATATGGTTTGCGGGTGCATTTAGTCCAACCGTGATGGCTGCCAAGAAATCAAGACGTCGCAGGTAATCCCCCGACGGCCACCTCGGATTCCTCCGGGGTGGCCTCCCCAAATTCCTTCATCTTTGGCAGCGGGACGAGGGGACTTTAGTCGGGGGAATCGCGTTTGGCAACCTGAACCGCTCGCGGGGACCTTCTCAGCGGACGCTTCGGGCGACGTGCGGGGGAGGGTTGCAGTCACGCTGTTTGGCGCCCTGGTTTTCCGTTCGCGCTTGACAGATAACTTTATGCAATATCATAATGCTATGCACACTGGCTTATATTTGACTTTAGATTGCGCTGCGTTGTTGGCGACGTCCCCTCTTGCGAGGAGCTTGAATGCGACAAGAGCAGGCCTATCAAGAGAGCGCTGCGGCGTGGCGACACGCCGGCCACAGCGCTCTGCTCTTGTGCGCAATGTTGTTGACCGCCACCGGTATCGCTTACGCCCAGAGCGATAGCAAGCCAGCCTCGCGTGATTCTCTGTTCGGCGACGATAAGCCCGCCGATGCGTCCCCCGCTGCACCCGCAACGGAAAAGCCGCCGCCAGCTTCCCCGTGGAGAGGTTTCATGCAGGGCGAGGTGGCACGCTCGTATCAAGATCCGGCGCATTGGTCCAACGAGCGCCTGCGGCTTGAACTCAACCGCCAGGGGCAGTTCAGCGAGAACGTGAAATGGAAAATCGGCGGCCGCTTCGACTATGACGCGGCCTATGCAAACTCGAGCTTCTACGCACCGGATGTCCGCCGCGACCAGCGTTCCGAATTCAGCCTGCGTGAAAACTATCTCGACATTTCGAGCGGCGGCAATTGGGAATTCCGCCTGGGCCGCCAGCACGTGGTGTGGGGCGAGATGGTCGGACTGTTCATCGCCGACGTCGTGCCTGCCAAGGACATGCGCGAGTTCATCCTGCCCGAGCCCGATCTCCAGTCGCTGCGCATCCCGCAATGGGCCGCGCGCGGGGAATACTTCATGAAGGACATGAAGGCAGAGTTGCTCTGGATTCCGGTCCCGAGTTTCGACCTGATCGGCAAGCCCGGAATCCCGGGGGTGCGCGGAGCCGCGGGTGCCGACTTCTATCCCTATCCCATTCCGGCGCCGCCGGGCGGGGCGACCTTCTTTGTAGGCGAAGATCACCCGTCCCGCAGGCTTTCCAATTCGAACTACGGAGCGCGCCTGTCGGCGCTCAAGGATGGCTGGGACTTCTCAGGCTTCTACTATCACAGCCTTGACGCTTCCCCGACTTTTTACCGGCAGGTATTGCCTGGGCCCGCGCCGGCATTGCCGGTGTTCATCTATCAGGCACGGCACGACAAGATCGACCAGGTCGGCGGTACGCTGGCCAAGGATTTAGGCAGCGTGGTGCTGAAAGGCGAGGCGGTCTACACGAACGGCCGCCAGTTCAATCTCCTCACCAATCTAACTCAGCCGAATGGTCTGGTCGCGCAGAATACCGTCGACTATGCGCTGGGGCTTGATTTCAACCTGCCGTCGGATACGCGGCTGAACGTGCAGTTTTTCCAGCGCATCTATGCCAACCATGATCCGGACATCATTCCGAGCAAGTTCGAGAGCGGCGCCAGCGTGCTGCTCGACTTCAAGCTCGGAAATAATGTGGAAGGGCGGGCGCTGCTGGTCCACAGCCTGAATCGCAACGACTGGCTGTTTCGGCCCAAGGTTTCCTGGAATTTCGAAAAGAACTGGCGCCTGGCAGTGGGTGCTGACATCTTTGGCGGCCCGCTTACGGGGCTGTTCGGCCGCTACGACAACAACGATCGGGTCTATACCGATCTGCGTTACTCGTTCTGACCCACTCAGATATTTTGCCGCAACGCATCGACCACCGCGATGCGGGAAACCCGTCTTGCGGGCAGTAGCACTGCCAGTACCGTGGCGCCGAACCCGACGGCAAAGGACACCATAAGCGATAAAGGGATGATCTGGATGTGCGCCGTATAGCCGATGTTCGCGTTCGGCGGAGGCGGCATCGGGATGCCGACGGACGAGATGGCCAGCGCCAGCGCCACCCCGACCATCACGCCCAGGCAGCCCCCGACCAACCCCAGCACTACGCTTTCGGTCACGATCAATCGAAACACCTCGCCGCTGGTGTTGCCGAGCGCCATCATCGTGCCGAACTCTCCCACCCGCTCGAACACGCTCATGTTCACGCTGTTGGTGACGCTCAACAGGACCATGACCAGGATGATCAGTTGCAGGAAGCCGAACTGGCGTCTATAGAGTTCGACGGTTTTTTCGTAGAAGTCGTTCAGCTCGATCCAGGTCTTGACTTCCATCCCCGCAGGGCCGAATTGCCCCTTCAGTAATGTGGCGACGCGATCGGTGTCCGCCGTTTTCTTGAGCATGACCACCAGCGCGTTGGCGCCCTTGGTGCCCAGCAGTTCCTGCGCTGCGGGCAGCGGAATCTTCAACGCCCGCGCGTCATAATCGTTGGAGAAGCTCTGGAACACGCCGATCACCTCTACGTCGAGGCTGTTCAATGCACCCTCCAGCGCATTGGCCAGCAACGTCACGCGATCGCCGGGCTTCAGTTTGAGCGCTTGCGCGACACCGTATCCGACCACCATTCCGAAGGTGTCCTTGTCCGTCAACTGGCGTCCCGCAACAAAGGAAACGAAACTGCCGAGTTCGGCTTCCTTGCCGGGTTCGACCCCTTCGCCGATGATCGGCAAGTCGCTGCGGCCGGTGTTGAGCAGGCCCGAGAAGTTCAAACGCGCCATCGCGTTTTCGACGCCCGCCACTGCGGAAATACGCTGCTTGATCTCATCAGGATCGTCTATCAGATATTTCTCCGGACTGCGCGAGCCCGCCGCGTAGAATCCGCTCTTGTAGACCTGCAGGTGACCCGACTGCGAGTGGATGAGCGCCTCGGCCAATTGCACGAAGATGTCATTCACCCAGCCACCGGCGAGGATCAGCCCGGCCACACCGAAGAAGATCGCCGTCAGCGTCATCGCCGTATGCGCTTTCTGACGAACGACGTTGCGCAGCGCGAGCCTGACCATGGTCTGTGGCGGACTTTAGCGACTGTGGCGCAACGCGTCCACGATCTGCTTGCGGGAAGCGGTCCAGGCCGGATACAGGCTCGCGACCAGGGTCGTGCCGACGGCGAGCACAAAAGCGTCCAGCGCGATCCTCGGGGTCACGAGAATCGCCCCGGTATACCCGTGCGACATGCCGGGCGGCGGAGGCATCGGTATGCCAATGGCCGAGATCATCGCGGCGACGCCCGATCCCGTCAGCAAACCCAGCATCCCGCCAAACAAGCCCAGCAGGAGCCCTTCGCTCACGAACAGGCGCAGGATGCCGATGCGTTTTACGCCGAGCGCCATGCAAGTGCCGATTTCGCTGATTCTCTCCATCACGCTCATCGTCATCGTGTTCGAGATGCTCAGCAGGATGATCAACCCGATGATCAAACGGATGCCCTGGATCTGCTTGGTGAAGAGCGTCGCCGTCTTGTTGTACAGATCCGCGAGCTTATGCCACGGCACCACTTCGAATTTGTCCGGCGGCAGCTTGCCGCGCAACTTCTCCAGCATGCGGTCGGTGTCGGAGGTTTCATTCAGCAGCACGATCCATACATGGGAACCTTTGGTGCGCAGCAGCGTGCGCGCTGTGCCGATCGGAACGCGCAGCGCGGCGTCGTCGTAGGCTTTGGTGACCGTAGAGAATAACCCGCGGACGGATACTTCCACTGCGTTCGTGCCCCCCGTGGCGGTGTTCGCGAGCAGCACGACTTTATCGCCGACCTTGACGCCGAGGTTGCGCGCGAGTCCTTCGCCCATGATGATGGCGAGCGGCTCGTCGGCCGAGAGATTCGTGCCGGACGAAACCTGCACCCCTTTGCGGAACATGGACTCCTCCGCCGGACTGACCCCGTCGCCGATAAACGACAGAGTCGCGTCGCCGTGGCTGATCAAACCGCTGAACGACAGACGGGGGGCGACGGTCTTGATCTTGCGCGGTTCGTTCGGCGCCTCCAGCTCGGGGACGGCCTCCGGAAGCAGGTAAGCGTACGGGTCGGCTTTGCCGGCATCGTGGTAACCGGGCTTTACGATTTGCAGATGCCCCAGTTGCGACTGGATCGTCGACTCGCGAAAATCCATGAATATCCATTCGATGAAGCCGCTCGCCAGAATCAAGGCCGTGATTCCGAACGCGACCGCTCCAATGGCAATCGCGCTGCGCCGCCTTTGGCGCACGACATTGCGAAATGCCAGCGAGAAGTCGAGCCAGAGTGAATGCACGGGTATCAATGAATTAGAATCTCAAAATTGCGCCATTCGTGCCACTGCTCCGGAAACGGTGCTAGATTACATAATCTGACCGCGTTGGCAGGGAGAAACTCACCGTGACATCCGCATTCAACTACGAAAAGGCGTTTTCGCGCAACATCGGCTGGGTGAGCGAATCGGAGCAACAGACGCTGCGCGGCAAACGTGTCGCCATTGCGGGTCTCGGCGGCGTCGGAGGCGCTCATCTGCTGACACTGACCCGGCTGGGAATCGGCGCCTTCCATATTGCCGATTTCGACAACTTCGACATCCCCAATTTCAATCGTCAGGCGGGCGCCATGACCAGCACCGTGGGGCGCCAGAAGTCCGAAGTGCTCGCCGAGATGGTACGCGACATCAATCCCGAACTCCAAGTGACTGTTTTCGACAAAGGCGTCAACGAACAGAATGTCGAGGCCTTTCTCGACGGGGTCGATCTATATGTCGACGCGCTCGATTTCTTTGCATTTTCCGCTCGCAAGGCGGTATTCCCCGCATGCGCGCGGCGCGGAATTCCGGCGACGACGGCGGCCCCGCTTGGCATGGGCGCGGCGGTGCTCAATTTTCTGCCCGGAGGCATGACCTTCGAAGAATATTTCCGCTGGGAAGGTTGCAGCGAGGATGAGATGGCACTGCGCTTTCTCATCGGTCTTTCGCCCGCGATGCTCCAGCGTGGCTATCTGGTGGATCAATCTGCCGTGGATTTCAAGGCGCGCAAGGGGCCTTCGACCATCATGGCATGCGACATCTGTGCCGGCATGGCGGCCACGGAAGCGCTCAAGATCCTGCTGCGCCGCGGCAACGTGCTCACAGCGCCGCATGGCGCACAATTCGATGCCTATCGCAACAAGTTCGTCAAGACCTGGCGGCCCGGCGGGAACCGCAATCCCATTCAACGCCTCGCGCTTCTGATTGCGACCCGGCAGGTCTCGCGCATGGGGCAGATGGCGGGCCCGGCCGCCAAAAAGCAGTCCTGAACGGGGCGTTGCTACCGCGCTTGCGCGGTCTTCGGCTGGGAATCATCCACAAAAACGGCTTCCAAGGGCAGTCGCTTGGAGCGCAGCGGTTCCGCATTCGGGTAGCCCACACGCAAGATCATGTGCAGGGTTTCGCCGGACTGCAGTTGCAGTAGTCGGTGCATCTCCTCATCGACCGCAGCAATTTTCGGTTCGAAACCCGGGGCAAGGGTTCCGGCTCGGAGCCGGTTGATCTGGTCGGTGACGACATAATAGGGGTGCACGGCGAGGCCCTTCAAATTGAGATCGGTCCAGAGGCGGGTCATGAGGCGCCCGGCGTCGATCACGTTACGCGCGTCGGCGGCTCCGACGACGCAGACCAACGCCGGCGCAGCCGTCAGCGCGGCGAAATCCGAGAGGGCCAGGAGTTTGTAGGCGCCCAGGCGGTTCAGGACCGCGAGCCTGCGCCAATCCGAGATCAGGCGCAGGAACTGCTTGCCGCCAGGCGGCAAACCCAGGGTGCGAACATCGAGTCCGTCGCCGCGTGCGACTTCTTCCGGCGTGAACCGCAGACTGCCAATCAGCCACTCGTGCAATTGCTGGTTGCAGAAGCGTCCTTCCGAACTGAGCCGGACCAGCCGGATCAAACCCGATTTTTGCGGGCGATCTACGACCAGCACCGCCCGGTTGCTGCCTTCCCGGTAACCGTCGAGTTCGCGCACAACGTCAGACGGCAGGGGATCGCGACGGTAGATCGATCGGTTGGTATGCCGCCGTAACGCGCCTTCCGGGGACGCGAAGTTCGCCGGGGCGTCGTGCAGGGCCACCGAAACATAGGGCCGTCCCAGGGCGGGATCCGAGGGCCATTGCCAGTTGACAGGCATGGCGTTCCGGGCCAGCGCGGCCTGCAGATGGTCGGTCAATGCCCCTACGGAGATTAGGGTTGCGTGGCTATCGGCGCCAAATACCCTGTGCGTTTGGTGGCGCAGCTCGAAAGCGATGGCCAATTCGCTGCCATTCCAGCGCAATGTCCATGGCTGGGAGTTGTCGGCTGAAGGAGCCAGCGCGGCGACAGCAGCCAGTTTGCGTACCCAGTTTGGGTCGATGGCCATCGGTGGTCCTTATGACACTTCTAACAAAAAGAACGCTGATCCGAACAGCAGGCTGATCGCGGCCAGATCGCGATCAGCATTTCGGTTACCTCTTGTCGAGAAATTTTACAGCCCGCAGGGCAAAGTCGGTCTACTTTGCGTCGGAAATCTTACCCCAAGCATCGCTATGCACGTGTGAATCCTGTAGTATGTGTTTATATTATAAGGATTATTCATGCGGGTACCGGTGTGCGAAGAAGGGCCAGTAACCCTGACTGCTATGTCGAAAAATTTTACAGTCAAGCTGCAGCAGGAAAGTGTGAAATTCCATAATCCATTGTTTCAGCAGTGATTTCATGGCTTGGCACAAGATGTGCTTAAGAGTAGCCGTCGGAACCACATTCTTGCAGCTTTAAAGGAGAAACACCGTGAAACGATTCAAACCAGTCTTACTTGCATCGGCTGTTGCGCTTGGTTTAGGGGCCGGTTCCGCTTACGCCGATCCTGTCGATTTCATCCCCAGCGGACCCGTGGAATTCAAGTACAACAACCTCGAAATCGTCGCGCCGACGATAGATTCAACGCTGTTTGGCATCTTCTTCGTGACCTCGATTAATCAAACGGGCAACCCCACGGCGGTGTGGAACTCCGGAACTACAGATGGCACACAGCTCTTGGGCGTTTTCTCCGGTTTGGTGCTGAAAGAGGTCATCCCAGGAGTTAGCGACACGCTCTTTTTCACCGGTGGGACCGTGACGATGTACAACATGCCAAATTCAACCTGGAATCCTAAAGGCCCTCTGTCCCCTATTCCTGACCAAATCTGCGGCGGTTCATGTCCTGCAACTCCGTGGCTGACGTTCGACTTGGTCCCTGGGCTTTTTGCCAACATTGCTCTCACCCCCTTCGACGAGAGTACCGCCACTTTAGTCTCAACCGTCACCGCCGGCAGTGAGAGTTCACCTGTAGGCAGTGGGAAGTCGTTGTACGAGCTTATGGGCGGAACCGCAGTGAGCAAATTCGTGGATGGGCCTGGGCCGGACGGCACGATACAATCCAACTTTGATGTATGTGTGGGAGCGCAGTGCGGAAGCGATCCTGTGCAGTGGCCGGTTTCAAGTTTTGATCCCGTGAAGGTTCTCGCGGTGCCTGAGCCGGGTACGCTGGCGATGCTGGGACTTGGACTCGCCGGCCTCGGGTTTGGTGCGGCACGGCGGAAAAAAGCAGCAGCCTGAAGAAACGATCCGCTAGCTGGACCGGAAATAGCGAAGGGGGCGCAACCAGCGCCCCCTTCTCTTTTGGTGCGGCACCTGCAGCAAGTGCGGTTCCGCTAGATCAGATTTCCTTCCACGATCGGGGCGTCCTCCAAAGTCCCCGTGCGCTGATTCACCATCAGCCACTTGTCCGCCCCCTTGATGCCGAACATCGTGATCTCGCCGTCCTCGACCTGCACCAGCCGGTCCGCCATGTCCATGACACGCCGGTCGTGGGTGGAAAAGATGAACGTGGTCTTGTAGAAGCGGTTGCTCTCTTTCATCAACTGCAGGATGCCCGCGCCGGTCTTGTGATCCAGGTTGGCGGTCGGCTCGTCCGCCAGCACGATCTTCGGGTGGGTCGCCAGCGCACGCGCAATCGCAACCCGTTGCCGCTGTCCGCCGCTCAACTGGTTGGGGCGACGGTCGGCGTACTTCGACAGGCCTACGATATTGAGATATTTGGCGACCCTCTCGCGTCGTTCCTTGGCGCTCAGTTCCTTGAGCCTCAACAAGGGGTACTCGACGTTCTCCGCCGCGGAGAGCACTGGCAACAGGTTGAACGTCTGGAAAATGAAACCGATGGTCCGCGCCCTGAGATCGGATAGTTGATCGGGAGTGCTGTTGCTGACATCCTGCCCGTTGATGAGGATCTTGCCCCGCGACGGGGTGTCGATGCAGCCGATCATGTTGAGCAGCGTAGACTTGCCGCTGCCGGATGGGCCGGCGATGGCGAGAAAAACGCCGTCCTCGATGCTCAGGGTGACACTCTTCAGGGCCTGGACGAGTTGGTCGCCCATCTGGTATTCTTTGACCAGTTTTTCGATCTGGACGACGTTCGCGACGCTCATGGACGCCTTCTCCCCAAATGTGCAAGCGCAAACGACATTTCACTGACGGACATGACAAATAAATTCTTGCAACGCTTGCTTACGGTGGCTCTGCTATCCATCGCCGGGCAATTTCCGCAGGTGGCGTGCGCTGCGGATGACGATCCGAAACTCGCGCGGAGTATACTGGAAAAATCCGACCAGATACGCTTCCCGCAAGAGGGATTTCAGGTAGACGTCAGCATCAATACCGCCGTTCCCGGCCAGACGCCCGAGGTCCGCAGGTACCGCATTCTGTCCAAGGGCAACGAGAGTACCGTGGTCATGGTCACGGAACCGGCCGCCGAACGCGGTCAGATCATGCTCATGAAAGGCCGCGACCTGTGGATATTCATGCCCAGCATCTCGCAGCCGGTGCGCTTAGCCTTGGCGCAGCGTCTCACGGGCCAGGTCGCCAACGGTGACCTCGCGCGCTCGAACTTCTCCGGCGACTACACGCCGAAGATCATGCGCACCGACACCATAGGCGGCGAGCAATACTACGTGCTGGAACTGACCGGCGTCGACAAGGCCGTCACTTATCACAAGGTCATCTACTGGGTGAAGCAATCCAATTTCTGGCCCCACCGCGCCGAGTTCTATTCGCTCTCCAACCGCTTGCTCAAGACCGCCCGCTACGAGAATTTCCAGACCATGCTCGGCAAACCGCGGCCGACCCGGCTCGTAATGGAAGACGCGCTGCGCAAGGGTGAGGAGTCCGTACTGGAATACACGTCGATGAAGCTGCGCGACCTGCCCGACAAGGTCTTCACCAAGGACTACCTGAACAAGCTCGAATGATGCCGCCGCCGGGGCGTCACCGGACAAAAGAATAACGCTGCGGGAAATCGAGCTGTGCTTCTACCTGAATTATTCAATCTCGGCAAAGCCTTCAGGCAATACTTCGAGGTGGTCCCGGCGCTCTCGGATGCGCTGAGGGACGAGGTGTATCGAATACGCCACCAGGTCTATTGCGAGGAACTGGCATTCGAACCGCAACGACCGGACAAGCGCGAGAGCGACGAGTACGATGCCCATTCGCTGCACCTGCTGATACGCAGCGTGCAAATCGGCGAGTTCATCGGCTGCACCCGGCTCGTTCGCGCGCGGCCGGGGGATCCTTCCTATCTGTTGCCGTTCGAGAAGAGCTGTGCCGCCACGCTGGATCGCTCCATCGTCGACCCGGCCAAGCTCCCGCGCGATACCATCGGCGAGTTTTCGCGGCTCGCGGTCCTCGGCCGGTTTCGCAAACGTCAGGGCGAAGAGAAATACGCTGGGGGCCTGATCGAGAAATTCGGCACGCTGACCCAGCCGCGCTTCCCGTACATACAGGCCGGCCTCTACCTTGGCACCATCGAACTCGGGCGCCTGAACGGCGTCGAGACGCTGTTTATCCTGACCGAAGAGCGGCTGGCACATCATCTGCGCAGGCTTGGCGTGAAGATCAAGAGCATCGGCCCCCCGATCGAGCATCGCGGCCAGCGCCTCCCGTCGGTGATGAGCGCGAGCGGCATCATCAAGGATCTCAATATCCTCGTTCGCCCGCTCTACCGGACCATCGCCGCGGAAGTTGCGAAGGCACGCTAGCCCGGCTTTTTCAACCGGAGAGGGGCACCGGCTTGGACCATCTGTAACCGCCCGACGCCATGGACCGCGACCTGCCGATCATCTCCTATGTCAGCTTTCAATCGCTCGATCCGGCGCACCCGCTTACCGTATCCGCCCAGTTCCGGGTACCGGCCGGCACCACGGGCAAAGTACCAGCGGTCGTCATCGCGCACGGCTCGGCTGGAGTAGATGGTCGAGGAGGTTTCTACGCCGAGGCGCTCGACCGGGCGGGCATTGCCACGCTGGAGATTGATTTGTGGGCCGCACGCGGCTGGTTGGGCGGCATCGAGGGCCGCCCGCGTGGAGTACCGGAAACACTGCCCGACGCCTATGGCGCTCTGAAATTCCTCTCCGCGCAGCCGCACATCGAGCGGCAGCATATCGGCATCCTGGGATTCTCCTGGGGCGGCGTCGTGACGATGCTGTCGGCAACTCAACCCTATGCCTCGCTCTTCAACGATGGCACATTGAAATTCGCGGCGCACGTGGCCAATTACCCGGTGTGCTGGGTATACAACCGGGTACCCGGCTATGAGTTCAATTCGTTCACCGGCTCACCGGTGCTGATTCAAGCGGGGGAGCTTGATGCCTATGACACACCCGACACCGGGGCCAAGCTTGTCCAATCGCTGCCCGCGGCGGCCCAGAGATTTATCTCGCTCAGGATGTACAAGAACGCAACCCATGGGTGGGATCGGTTGCAGCCCGAGATGACGGTGACCGATCCGTTCTCCCACCTGGGTCAGGGCGGCCAGGTGCCTTTCGTCCCCAATCAGGCGGCAGCCATCGAATCGCGGACAGCCGCGGTGCGTTTCTTTCAGCAAGCCTTCGGTCTGGAGCTCGTCGCGGGAAGCTGATGACCGACTGCGATTCGCTGCCCGGATTCGCCGCCTTTCGATTCGCCGGAAACAGCGCCGAAGAGCGTTGCGTCTATCACGCTGGCAAGGGGCCGGCCGTGCTGATCATGCATGAACTGCCTGGGCTGACCCCAGCCTGTATCGGACTGGCCGAGGAGATCGTTGCGGCAGGGTTCACCGTTTATCTCCCGCTGCTTTTCGGCCGTCTTGGCCAGGACCTCGGTCTGATGCCGGCGCTAGGATTGTGCGTGCGTCGCGAGTTTCACTTGTTCGCCGCCGGCACGCACAGTCCGATCACGGATTGGTTGCGTGTGCTCTGCGCCCACGTGCATACGCTCCGCGGCGGGCCCGGGATCGGTCTGATCGGCATGTGCCTGACCGGCGGACTGGTGTTCGCCTTGTGCGCCTCACCCGCGGTGCTGGCCGCGGTGACCTCCCAGCCTTCGCTTCCGCTCACGCTCTTCCGTGGCGCGAAGTTCCGTCAGGATCTGGGAATCGATTCGGCCGAGCTCGGCGCTGCCAGGACCCGGGTATTTGCCGAAGGCATAGACATTCTCGGCTTCCGCTATTCGTCCGACGACGCCTGTCCTGCCGAACGGTTCGAAACGGCGAGACGGGCGTTCGGCGAGCGCTTCAAGCCGACGACCTATCCGACCCCCGACCCGAAACACGGATTGTCGCGCCGGTCTCATTCGGTGTTGACCGACACCTATCGTCAAGACCAGCCGGAGTCTCACCCCGCGCACCGCGCGCGACGGGCCGTGATCGCCTATCTTCGCGAGCGGCTTCTGCCGAGCGGCGGATAGCCGATTCGAGCGGACAATGACAGAAGCGAGAACCGCTGCGATCGGACGAAACGCGGCGCTGGTCGGGGGTATGTGGCTCGCGCTGGCGATCGGCACTGCCGGCGCTCAAGCGACGCCCGCCGGACTTTGGCGCACTATCGACGATGCCACCGGCAAACCCAAGTCGCTGGTGCGCATTGTCGAGCAGGACGGCGTTCTGTCAGGCCGGATCGAGCGGCTGTTCGATCCCGATCCCAAATGGGACGGGCGCTGCGACCAGTGCCGCGACGAACGCAAGGACCAACCGGTACTCGGCATGACCATCCTCACCAATCTGAGGAAGGACCGCGATGAATACAGCGGCGGCGATATCCTCGATCCCGAGAACGGCAATGTCTACCGCTGCAGGCTGCGTGTGGCCGAAGGCGGTACCAAGCTGGAGGTACGCGGCTTCATCGGCATTTCGCTATTCGGCCGCACCCAGAGCTGGCTTCGCGAGGAATAGGCGGACCTTGGAGACTCCCCCTCAAGGATCTCGATCGTACGGTCCTCGAGGGGGTATTGCGCCCTTCGGTCGATCAACAGATCGGTTGCGCGCTAGCACCGGCGCCGACCGAACCGCGAGGGTCAGCCGGGCGTCTTGTATGCCGCCTTGCCCGCGCGCTTCAGCGCCTCGACGGTGTCGTCCATGGTCATCAGCGGGGTGGTCTTGGCAGCGCGCAGCGCACCGCCGCCGGCCGCCGCGAGCGACAGGGCCGCCGCTGCAATGTTGTCCGGCGCCTGCACGATCAGCACGGTGTCGTAGTCGCCGAAACAGGTCCAATAGCTTTCCAGCTTGCCGCCCAGCTTTGCGATCATTGGACGTATCTGCTCCGCGCGGTCCTGCGGATTCTTCAGCATCTTCCCCCATGCTTCTGCGGTGAATGCGGTTTGGATCATGTAATAGGCCATCGCTTACTCCTCTGATTGGTGAAAATACGCTCTCAAAAGAACTGCCGCATCGGCAGACCAATACTTCCGAAAGCAGTCCCGGCGCGTATCATAGAACGAAAGCCGCGCGTCCGTGTGACGCACCAAATGCGCAAGTCAGCGACGCGGTGGCAGATTGCGCGGCTGAACGCCATGCCGGAAACTCGGCGAGCACCGCCTCGCGCTGCGCATCGTTTAGCTCTGACCAGCGCGGGATGCCCGACACTTGGCGAGCAACTCCTCGCCTAGCCGCGTTTCCTCGGCTAAACCCTGGCGGTTACCGATCTCCCTCCGCGTCAAGCCAATTTCATATTGCGCCCCGATCTTCGCGGCAACCGCCACGCTTTCTTGCCACCAGCGCTGCGCACGGTGTGGCCGCCGATTGAGCCAGTAAAAGGTTCCCATTACTCGCAGCGCCCGAGGTAGTCCGAAATAAAATCTACGACCGATCGAAACAGCTTCACGGCAGCGCCGTAATGCGATCCTCGAATTGCGTCGTGGGCTACTGGACTCCAGCCGCGCCACCTCGACCTGAGCCAGGCCGATCAAAATGGGTGCGAGCGTAAATGTTCTGACCTTGCGTTGGCGCGCCAGTAGTTCGGCCAGCGCGAGTTGCTCCGCGGCTGCTTCAATATTTCCCGCCTCGTACAGGCAGAGTGCCAGTTCCCCCCACGCGTGAGTCAATTGGATATTGTCGCCGGCCGCGACGCCGCGTTCGAGTGCATTGGTAAGTTGCGGTCGCGCTTGGTCGAACTCTCCCAATCGCCACATGACAGCACCCTGCACAACGAGTCCCGCGCGCAACGACATGTCGAATGCGGCCTCGCGCCCGCGCTTCACCATATCGGCGCCGAGCCCCAGCGCTTCTGCAAAAGCGCCGCGCTCCGTGAACAAAATGGCCTTGTAGACACTGGATGTGACCCAGGTCATCATGTCGCCGGTCACGTCGGCGAGTTTGTGCGCCGAATCGAAGCTTTCGAGCGCCTGATTCCATCGGCCGGTATGTGCTTCGTGCAGTCCGAACAGGTTGGCGACCAGGCCCTTGGCAGCCGGATTCCCGCTCACTTCGGCCCACTCGAGCGCCCGCGTGTGATACGTTCGCGCCAAGGCGTGCAAATTCAAGATGTCGAGCGCCGCGCCCACGCCGGCGGTCGCCTTCGCCATCCCTTCGGCCCAATGGCGATCCTCGGAGAGGTTGAGGATCTTCAGGAGCGCATAGGCCATCTTCTCCTGGTCAAGGGAGAGCATCAGCCAGGAGAAGGATTCGTAGATGCGCAGACGCGCTTCGTCCCGGCGATCGACTTGGGTTTCTGCGGTGGATATTTGGGTTCCGCGAAGGCGATGCCAGATCTGCAACAGTGTCTGTTGCAGCAAACCAGCGAGCAGGCCGAAACGCGTCCTGGGAAGCGCGTCATCGCAGGCGTCAAGGGCACGGGCAAAATGAGCTTCGGCAACGTCCAGGTTGCCGCGGTGTTGATGGATCTCGGCAAGGCGTCGCTCGATGGTTGCCCTTTGCCATGCATCCCACGGCGCAGTGGTTCCCTTGCCGTACGTATTTAACGCGTCCTCGTAATACTTGAGAGCTTCCGCATCCGCCGCATTCTTGACGGACTGATCCGCGGCTTCGAGCAGGTAGCGTAGCGCCTTGTCCGGCTGTTGCGCACGCGCGTAATGAAACGCAAGCACGCTGGCAACCCCTTGCGTGCGTCCCGAAAAGATTTCCAGCAGGCAGTCCGCAACCCGTTCGTGCAACTTGCTTCTTTGGTCCAGCAACATACTTTCGTAGATGGCCTCTTGCATCAGGGCGTGGCGGAACTTGTAGATCAGCTCCGGCAACGCGGCAGCTTCCTCGATGAACTGGCGCCGCTTGAGTTCGTCGAGCGTTCCGTCGACAGCCTCAATCTGCTCGGCCACCGACCTCAGGACGGTGTATAAAAAGTTGCGCCCGATCACGGAAGCCGTGCTCAATAATTGCCTTAGTCTGGCATCCAGGCGATCAACCCGCGCCATCACGACGTCATGAATCGTGTCAGGCACGGAGACTTCCTTGGCGGTGACGGCCCAGACGCCCGAGTGGCGAGGATGACGCACCAGCACGCCCGATCCCTTCAGGGTGCGCACCACTTCTTCGATAAAAAACGGATTGCCCCCGGCTTTGTAAAGAATCTGATCGCGCAAATATCTGGTTTGCGCGTCCTTTCCGATCAGGCGTTCAAGCAAATCGATGCTCTGCTCTACCGGCAAGGGTGGGAGCTCTATTTCGGCGACATCGAGGCCAGTGATCGCGCGGGCTGTCTGCAACACCTTGACCGCTTGGCTTTCTTCGGACCGGCTGCTGAGACAGATCAGAATCCGCGCTTCCATACACAGCTCGAGCAGGTGTTCGACAAGTTCCACCGACGAGTCGTCAGCCCAGTGGAAATCATCCACCACCAACGCCACTGGCTGGCGCGTGGCCATGCCCTCAAACAAGCGTCGCATTGCCCACAGGATTTGCCGGCTCAATACCTCCATGTCCAGATATTTCACGCGTACCGCATAAGGGTCGCGGACTTTCATTCCCATCAGCGTAGCGATGTAGGGAATCACTTCGTCGGCCTCGATATCGAACAACTCTTGCAGACGCTCCACCAGCAGCGTCCAGTTCCGATCTTCGCCCGCCTGCTCGGATAGACCCAGCCACGCTGTCAGGATTTCGATAAAAGGCCAGTAACTCACGCGCTGATCGTAGGAGGACGACTGGCCTTTGAGCCAGAGCAGGTCGGCACCGAGCCCATTCCTGCATTCATGCAGGAAGCGTGTCTTACCAGTGCCCGCCTCGCCGCTTACGAGAACCAGGCAGCCACGACCACGGCTTAGTCCGGCTACCATTTCATGCATCCGCGAGCGCTGCGCTTCGCGACCGATCATCGGGATAGCCGCAGTCGATACATGCTGCGGCAGCCCCTTCCCACGCTGGCCTCGGGTCCGCAGCAGGCGATAGATCACTTCCGGTTCTGAAAACCCTTTCAGTCTGAACGAGCCGAGTTTCTGGCATTCAAAAACGGACCCGATCAACTCATGGGTATGGCTTGACACGCCGATCCCACCGTCCGGCGTCTCCGATTCGATCCGCGCTGCCAGGTGCACCGGAGAACCATTGGCGAAGTAGCTCTCGTGGTCTCCCTCGCCGCTCACCGAGAGCACCACGGTCCCGGAGTTCAACCCTATCCGCACCAAAAACTCATGTCCAAGCTTCTGCCGGATTTCATTCGCGTAGTACGCGATTCCCTCCTGAATTGCCAGCGCCGCATGGCAGGCCCGGATCGCGTGGTCTTCAAGCGTGTGCGGGACCCCGAACATCCCCATGACCCCATCACCCAATACCGAGGATATGCGCCCGGAAAGCCGTTCGATCTCAGTGATGAAAATCTTGATCGCGGGCGCAAACAACTGCTGGGCCGATTCGGCGTCCAGATGCTGGATCAGCGCAGTCGACTCGGTGATGTCAGCGAACAATATCGTTACGTTGCGCCGGTCGCGCGGCGACGAAATTTGGCTCATGAGCCTCGCTCCCAGCCCAGCGCTGCCGCGTCACCCGCCAAACGCCGCTTCGCCAGCGCGGCAAGTACCGCCTCGCGCTGCGCATCGTCCATCTCCGACCAGCGCGCGATTTCGTCGAGCGTGCGGAAACAGCCGATGCACATCGCGCGCCCGGTGTTCAACTGGCACACCTCGACGCAAGGCGATTTCACCATCGCCGATTTCAACGTCGCCCTCAGGCTGCGGCCCGGGCGCGCTTGGCGGCGATCGCGCGACCGGCCTTGGAGCCGGGCTCGCGCCCGAGCACGCCGCAGATCCACTGCCCGATCTCGACCACGCGATTCAGGTCGATGCCGGTCTCGATGCCGAGGCCGTGCAGCATGTACACCACGTCTTCGGTCGCGACGTTGCCCGATGCTCCGGCCGCGTATGGGCAGCCGCCGAGGCCGGCGACCGAACTGTCGAAGGTCGCAACGCCCAGTTCGAGCGAAGCGTAGATGTTGGCGAGCGCCTGCCCGTAGGTGTCGTGATAGTGGCCCGCGAGCCGCTCGATCGGCACCGCGCGCGCCACCGCTTCGATCATGCGCTGCGTCTTTGCCGGCGTGCTCACGCCGATGGTGTCGCCGAGCGATACCTCGTAGCAGCCCATCGCGTCGAGCGCGCGGGCGACCTCGGCGACCTTCGCAGGCTCGATCTCGCCCTCGTAGGGGCAACCGACCACGCAGGAGATGTAGCCGCGCACCTTCACGTTCGCCTTGCGCGCAGCTTCGGCGACCGGACGGAAGCGCTCGAGGCTTTCGGCAATCGTGCAGTTGATATTTCTCTTCGAAAACGCCTCCGACGCGGCACCGAACACCGCCACCTCGGTCGCTCCTGCGGCGAGCGCGGCTGCGAGGCCTTTCATGTTCGGCGTGAGCACCGGATAGGCGACGCCGGGTTTGCGGCGCACGCCTTCCAGCACTTCGGTGTGATCGGCCATTTGCGGAATCGCTTTCGGCGAGACAAAGGCGGTCGCCTCCACCGCCGGCAACCCGGCGTCGGCGAGGCGATGGATCAGCTCGAGCTTGATCGCGGTGGGCACCCCATGACCATCAATGAGCGGCTCGTTCTGCAAACCGTCGCGCGGGCCGACTTCAACGATACGCACCTTTTGCGGCAGTTTCATGCCTGCTCGCGGCTACGCGGCCTCGAAAGCAATCAGATCGACGCCCTCGCTCACCTGTTCCCCGGCAGCGTAGCGCACTTCCTTTACGGTGCCGGCGGCGGGCGCGACGATGGTGTGCTCCATTTTCATTGCCTCCAGAATCACCAGCGGGGCGCCCTTGGCGACTTTCGCGCCCGGCTCGACCAGTACCGCGATGACCTTGCCGGGCATCGGCGCAGCGAGGCTGCCGGCGCGGGCATCCGATGCAACCTCGTGCAAATCGTGGTGGCGCGCGAGGCGCCACAGGCTGCCGGCATGAAAAACACTCAGGTTGCGGCCGTCGCGCGCGACGTGGACTGTATATGCGTGGCCGTCGAGCAGCACGCGCAGCTCGTGCGCCGACAGGTACCCGCCATCGAGCGGATACTCGCCGTGCGCCGTTCGCAGCCGCCAGTCCTGGGCGCGGAAATCAACCGTGAGCGCATGTGACCGGCCACCCTCGTCGAATACCCATGTGTGGTGTGAATCCTCGTTCAGCCGCCATCCATCGCAGGCATGCCACGGCGAATGCGGATCGCCGGAGGCGCTTGCACGGCTGCGCGCGCTTTCGGCCTCGGCGAGCAGTTCCGCGAGCACCGCGGCGGCGAGCACTTCGTCCGGCGCGGAAACAGGCGACGGAAACAGTTCGGCGCGATTGCGCTCGATCAGGCCGGTGTCGAGTTCTGCGGCGCGAAACGCGCGGCTCGCCACGACGCGACCGAGGAAAGCGACGTTGGTTGCGACGCCCGCGATGCGCGTCGCGGCAAGCGCCGTGGCCATCCGGTCGAGGGCCGCGCCGCGGGTTTCGCCCCAGGTGATGATCTTGGCGAGCATCGGATCGTAGTGCGGTGTGACCAATCCGCCTTCTTCCACGCCGGCGTCGATACGCACCGCTTCGCTCGCCGGCGGAAACGCCAGATGCGCCAGCCGTCCGGTCGAGGGCAGGAAATCGCGCGCGGGATCCTCCGCGTAGATCCGTGCTTCGAGCGCATGGCCGCGAATCGCGAGATCCCGCTGGCGCAGCGGCAGCGGTTCGCCCGCTGCGACGCGCAACTGCCACTCGACCAGATCGAGTCCGGTGATCATCTCGGTCACCGGGTGCTCGACTTGCAGCCGCGTGTTCATCTCCATGAAATAGAACCGCCCGTCCTGCTCTGCGATGAACTCGACCGTACCGGCGCCCGTGTAGGCGATTGCGCGCGCGGCCGACACCGCGACGTTGCCCATCTCGCGCCGACGCGCGTCGCTCATGCCGGGGGCGGGCGCCTCCTCGAGTACTTTCTGATGGCGGCGTTGCACCGAGCAGTCGCGCTCGAACAGGTAGACGATATTGCCGTGGGTGTCGCCGAACACCTGCACTTCGATGTGGCGCGGACGATCGAGGTAGCGCTCCACCAGCACGCGCTCATCGCCGAATGCGGACTGTGCCTCGCGTTTGCAGGAGGCGAGCGCGGCTGCGAACTCCCCGGCGTTGCGCACGATGCGCATGCCCTTGCCGCCGCCGCCGGCTGCGGCCTTGATGAGCACCGGATAACCGATGCGCGCCGCTTGCGTCGCAAGATACGCGGTATCCTGGTTCTCGCCGTGATAGCCGGGCACGAGCGGCACATCGGCCTTCTCCATCAGCGACTTGGCGGCGGATTTGTCGCCCATCGCGCGGATCGCCGCGGCCGTCGGTCCGACGAACGCGATGCCGGCTTGCACGCAGGCCTCCGCGAAATCCTCATTCTCGGACAGAAACCCGTAGCCGGGATGGATGGCCTCGGCGCCGGAGGCCTTCGCGGCGGCGATGATGCGCTCGATGCTGAGGTAGCTGTCGCGCGCCGCGGGCGGACCGATGAGGCGCGCTTCATCCGCCAGGCGCACGTGCGGAGCATCGCGGTCGGCTTCCGAATAGACCGCAAGGGTCGCAATGCCCATGCGGCGCGCGGTGCGGATCACCCGGCAGGCGATTTCGCCGCGGTTGGCGACGAGCAGCTTGGCGAACGTCCGGCTCATTTCTTCTTCGCGCCCCTTTTCGCCAGGAAAGAGGCGATGCCTTTACGGCCTTCAGGGGACACGCGCACCTTGGCAATGCGTCGCGCGGTGTCCTCGATCATCGCGTCGTCGATCGGTCCGCGCGACACCGCGCGGATCAGGTCCTTGATCTCAGCCTGCGCCGCGCTGCCGCCCGAGACGATATGCCCGAGCAGCTCGTTGATCGCGTTATCGAGCTCGCCGGGTTGCGCAAGATCCGAGAGCAAGCCCAGCCGATAGGCCTCGGCAGCGGTGAAGACCTCGCCGGAAAGAAAGTAGCGGCGGGCGGCACGCTCACCCATCGCCCGCACCACATAAGGGCTGATGGTCGCCGGCGTGAGGCCGAGTCTGACCTCGGTCAGGCAGAACTCCGCTTCGGTGCTGCCGATGGCGATATCACAGGCTGCCACGAGTCCTACGCCTCCTGCAACAGCCGGGCCGTGCACGCGCGCAATGGTCGGTTTGGACAGCCGGTCGAGCGTTCGCAGCATCTCGGCCAGCGCACGCGCGTCCTCGAGGTTCTGCTTTTCGGTGTAGCCCGCCATGCGCTTCATCCAGTTGAGGTCGGCGCCGGCGCAGAACGCAACCCCGTTTCCCAACAGCACCACCGCGCGCACCGACTTGTCGGCATCGAGGCGATTGAGCGCCTTGGTGAGCGCGCCGATCAGCGCATCGTCGAAGGCGTTGCGGATTCCCGGGCGGTTGAGCACCACCAGCGCGACCGAATTGCGAATCGTGACTTCAAGATTTTTCGCCATTGCCTTCCTACATCCTGAATACGCCGAATTTCGTGTGTTCGACCGGTGCATTGAGCGAAGCCGACAGCGCGAGCCCCAGCACGCGCCGCGAGTCTGCCGGGTCGATCACGCCGTCGTCCCACAGCCGGGCGCTGGCGTAATACGGATGCCCCTGGTGCTCGTATTGTTCGAGGATCGGGCGCTTGAATGCCGCCTCCTCGTGCTTCGACCAGGCGCCGCCTTTGGCCTCGATGCCATCGCGTTTCACGGTCGAGAGGACCGCCGCGGCCTGCTCGCCGCCCATGACCGAGATGCGCGCGTTCGGCCACATCCACAGAAAGCGCGGCGAGTAGGCGCGGCCGCACATCCCGTAGTTGCCGGCGCCGAACGAGCCGCCGATGATCATCGTGAACTTCGGCACGCGCGCCGTCGCCACCGCGGTGACCATCTTGGCGCCGTCCTTGGCGATGCCGCCCGCCTCGTATTTCCTGCCGACCATGTAGCCGGTAATGTTCTGCAGGAAAACGAGCGGAATGCCGCGCTGGCAGGCAAGTTCGATGAAATGCGCGGCCTTGAGCGAGGACTCGGAAAACAGGATACCGTTGTTGGCGAGAACCGCGACCGGGTAACCATGGATGCGCGCAAAGCCGGTCACCAGCGTCGTACCGTAGTTCTGCTTGAACTCGTCCAGCTCCGAGCCGTCGACGATGCGCGCCAGCACTTCGCGCACGTCATAGGGCTTGCGCGCCTCCTCGGGGGTCACGCCGTAGAGTTCTTCGGGCGCATAGAGCGGTTCGCGCGGTGGCCGCACGTCGAGCGCGACGCTCTTGCGGTAGTTGAGCTTGTCGACGATCTTGCGCACGATCGCGAGCGCATGCGCGTCGTTCAATGCATAGTGGTCGGCCACGCCCGAGACGCGCGTGTGCACCTCCGCCCCGCCCAGTTCCTCCGGTGTCACGATTTCGCCGATCGCCGCCTTCACCAGCGGCGGACCGGCAAGAAAGATCGTTCCCTGGCCCTTGACGATGATCGACTCGTCGGACATCGCCGGCACGTAGGCGCCGCCCGCGGTGCACGAGCCCATCACGCACGCGATCTGCGGAATCCCGGCCGCCGACATATTCGCCTGGTTGAAGAAAATCCGGCCGAAGTGTTCGCGGTCGGGAAACACGTTGTCCTGCTCGGGCAGAAACGCGCCGCCCGAGTCGACCAGGTAGATGCAGGGAAGCCGGTTCTGCAGCGCGATCTCCTGCGCGCGCAGGTGTTTCTTCACCGTCATCGGGTAGTAGGTCCCTCCCTTGACGGTCGCGTCGTTGGCGACGACGACGCATTCGCGTCCCGAGATGCGGCCGATTCCCGTGATGATCGACGCAGAGGGCACTTCTCCTCCATACATTCCCCAGGCCGCGAGCTGGCCGACTTCGAGGAAGGGCGAACCCGGGTCGAGCAACGTCCTGACCCGCTCGCGCGGCAACAGTTTGCCGCGCGCTACGTGCTTCGCGCGCGCCTGGTCGTCGCCACCCGCAGTGACGCGCGCGACCTGCGCGCGCAGATCCTCCGCCAGGCCGCGCATGCGCTTCGCGTTGCCCTTGAACTCGGCGCTGCGCGAATCGAGCTGTGACCTGAACCCGGCCATCTACGGACGCGCGTTGCGATGCGCGGGCTTCTCCACCATTTCACCAGCCTCCCGTGGTGAGCCATTTCTCGGCCTGATCGAGCCGGTCCATGCCCCAGAACGCTTCGCCGTCGATGACGATGAAGGGCGAACCGAATACGCCCTTGGCGATCGCAGCGTCTACCTCGGCCTTGGTCTTGTCCTTGACTGCCTGGTCCGCGACGCCTGCGGCGACATCCTCGGCTTTGAAGCCGACGCCCGCGGCGATGCGGATCACTTCTTCGACCCTGGAAATGTCGACGTCGTCCGCGAAATACGCGCTATACAGCGCCTTGGCGAGCGCTAACGCCCGCGCGGGGTCCTTGCCCTGCGCCCAATAGAATGCGCGCACGGCCGCAATGGTCGAGATCGGGAAGCTGGACGGAATTCGGAACGGCACGCCGTGAAACTTGGCCGAGCGCACGAAATCGCGCTTGGCGTAGTCGCCTTTCAGCGGGATCTGCGGCAGCGGTGCGCCGCCCGTCACCTTCATCGCCGCACCAAGCAGAATCGGCCGCCAGTTGACGCCGCGGCCGTGCTTCGCCGCCAGCGCCTCCACTTTCGCCGCGGCGATGTAGCCGTAAGGCGAGGAAAAGTCGAAATAGAAATCGATTGCCGCAGCCATGTGTTCTCCTGGTCCTTCAGGCGCCCTCGCAGAGGGCGCGTCCTATGAGGAGTCTTTGAATATCGCTCGCACCCTCGTAGATCTGGGTCACGCGCACATCGCGCCAGATGCGCTCGACCGGGAAATCCGCCACGTAGCCATAGCCGCCGTGGATCTGGATCGCGTCCGAGCATACTTTCTCCGCGGTCTCGGAGGCGAACAGTTTCGCCATGGAGGCTTCCTTGAGGCAGGGCTTGCCGGCGTCGCGCAGGGCGGCGGCGTGCAGGTAGAGCTGCCGCGCCGCCTCGATGCCGGTGGCCATGTCGGCGAGGCGGAACACGACTGCCTGGTGTTCGATGAGCGTCTTGCCGAAGCTCTTGCGCTCCTTGGCATAGGCGAGCGCCGCAGCGAATGCGGCGCTCGCCATGCCGACCGATTGCGCCGCGACATTGATTCGGCCGGATTCGAGATTGGCCAGCGCGATGCGGTACCCCAGGCCCACGTCGCCGAGCAGATGGTCGGCCGGGACCCGGCAATCCTCCAGCACGATCTGCGCGGTGTCCGAGGCGTGCTGGCCGGTCTTCTCCTCGATGCGCGCGACCCGGTAGCCGGGATTGGTGGTGGGAACGAGAAAGGCGCTGATGCCCTTCTTGCCGGCGGCTTTGTCGCTCACCGCAAAAACGATCGCGATGTCCGCGTTCTTGCCCGAGGTGATGAACTGCTTCACGCCGTTCAGCACATACTCGCCGCCTTTTCGCTCCGCGCGGGTGATGATCGCAGCCGCATCCGAGCCCGCATGCGGTTCGGTGAGCGCGAACGCTCCGAGCATCGCACCGCGTGCGAGCGGCCTGAGGAACGCATCCTTCTGCGCGTCGCTTCCGTAGCCGTAAACGATATTCGCGGCGAGGTTGCAGACCATCATCACCGTCCCCGTCGACCCGTCGCCCGCTGAGATTTCCTCGATCGCGAGCGCGAGTGCGGTGTAGTCGAGCCCGGCGCCGTCCCATTGCTCCGGAATCGCGACGCCGCAAAGTCCCATCCCCGCCAGAGCTGCGATCTCCTCGCGCGGGAAGTGCTTGTCGCGGTCCCATCGAGATGCGTTCGGCGCGAGCCGCTCGCGCGCGAAGCGCCGCACCGTTTCGCGGATCATTTCGTGCTGCGCGGAAAGGATCATGCCTCGAGCCGCGAATAGGTCACGGTGTGATGGGTAAAGATCCTGCCGCGCCTGTCATGACACTCGGCCACGCCGTAAATGCGGCGCCGGCCTTCGCGCACGATGCGCGCGGTGCAAAGCACCGAGTGCGCCTTGGCCGGCGCAAGAAAGGCCGTATTGAGGTCGGTGGTGAGCGCATCGCGCTCGATGCCGATACGCGTCTTGATGGCGAGCCACATCGCGCAGTCGGCTGCCGCCATCAGCGCCGGACCGTTGATGATCCCGCCGGGCCGCTCGAGCGCCGGGCGGTGCGGCAGTTCGAGCGTGCAGGTGCCGTCGCCCACCGAAACAACGCGAAACTTCCACGGCCGCAGGAAGCGAGCGCCGTCGAGCAGTCGCTGAAGCGCGCGCTTGCTCGCACGCATGCCGTTTTGCGTCACGCCAGCCCGATCGACGATTTCACGACGCGATCTCGATCGCGAGGGCGGTCGCCTCGCCGCCGCCGATGCAAAGCGACGCCACGCCGCGTCTGCCGCCGCGCTTGCGCAGCGCGCCGATCAGCGTCACGAGGATGCGCGCGCCGGAGGCGCCGATCGGGTGACCCAGCGCACAGGCGCCGCCGTGCACGTTGACTTTCTCGTGCGGCAAGGCATGCTCCTTCATCGCCGCCATCGTGACTACCGCGAAGGCTTCGTTGATTTCGTACAGGTCCACGTCTTTTGCGTTCCAGCCGGTCTTGTCGAACAGCTTTTTGATGGCACCGACGGGAGCCGTGGCGAACAAACCCGGCTCCTGTGCATGCGTGGAGTGCCCGACCACCACTGCGAGCGGCGTGAGACCGCGCTTCTCGGCGCTCGAGCGGCGCATCATCACCAGCGCGGCTGCGCCATCCGAAATCGACGAAGAGTTGGCCGCGGTCACGGTGCCGTCCTTGCGGAAAGCGGGTTTGAGCGCCGGGATCTTGTCGAGGTTCGCCCTGAACGGCGGCTCGTCCATCTCCACGAACTTCTCGTCCTTGCCGGCCTTGATCGCGAGCGGGGTGATTTCCCAGGCGAAGTAGCCGTCCTTGTTGGCTTTCTGCGCGCGCTGCAGTGAGGTGATTGCGAACTGGTCCTGCGCCTCGCGCGTGAAATGGTACTTGCCCGCGCAGTCCTCGGCGAAGCTGCCCATCAGGCGACCTTTGTCATAAGCATCTTCAAGACCGTCGTAGAACATGTGATCGAGCACCTGCTGGTGGCCCATGCGATAGCCGCTGCGCGCCTTTGGCATCAGGTAGGGCGCGTTGGTCATCGACTCCATGCCGCCGGCGACGATGATCTCGTTGGTTCCCGCGACCAGCAGGTCGTGGGCGAACATCGCAGCCTTCATGCCAGAGCCGCACATTTTGTTGACCGTGGTGCAGCCGGCGGCGAGCGGCAGCCCCGCGCCGAGCGAAGCCTGGCGCGCGGGCGCCTGGCCCAGGCCCGCCGGCAGCACGCAGCCCATGATGACCTCCTGCACTTCGTCGGGTTTGATTTTCGCGCGCTCGACTGCGGCGCGGATTGCCGCAGCGCCCAGTTCGGGTGCGGCAAAGTTTTTCAGTTCACCCTGAAATCCGCCCATCGGTGTGCGGGCGGCAGCGACAATGACCACCGGATCGTTCGACATTCCGACCTCCACGTTAACATTTCGGTCATATCAGCGCTGCAACCTCGCGGATCGCAGCAATCGTCTCATCTTCGAGGCGCGCGACCAGTTCGGCGGCCCGAAGCGCACGCGACAGCGGCGCGGCCTGACCGGCCCACATCGCGACGAAGTCGGGCTTGCCGGCTTTGGCCGAAGCCTGGCGCAGCTTCCCGGTGACGCTGTTCTGCGCCGGGAAGGCGAGCTGCGGCGCATTGCGCGCATTCATTTCCTTCATGAAGCGGTTGGCGAGCCCGCGCGCGGGCTTGCCGGAGAACTTCTCGGTGATGCGCGTATCGTCTTCGCGCGCGGCAAGCAGCGAGTCCTTGTGGACCTGCGGCGCGCCGCTCTCGGGGCAGGGGATGAACGCGGTCCCGAGTTGAGCGGCTTGAGCGCCGAGCGCGAGCACCGCTGCGATGCCTGCGCCGTCCATGATGCCACCCGCGGCGACGACCGGCACACGAACCGCATGCACGACAAGGCGCACCAGCGCGAGCGTGCCGGTCAGCGCGTCACCCGGGTCGCGCAGGTGGGTGCCTCGATGCCCGCCCGCCTCGCCACCCTGGGCGATGATGAAGTCGAAGCCCAGCGCCTCGAGAGCTTGCGCCTCGGCGACACAGGTTGCGCTGCCACCGACGACGATGCCGAGCGCGCGCAAAGCCTTGACGCGTTCGGCGGGCAGCGCGCCCAGATGGACCGTGAACACGCGTGGGCGGATCTCCTCGACTGCGGCGAGTTGTGCCGCGAGGTCGGGCGCATAGGGTGCGCGCACCGGCTCCGGCGCCGGCAGCCCGAGCTCGTGATAGTAGCCCGCGACCGCCTCGAGAGCGCCACGCTGGGCCGCAACCTCGATCGCGTCGGGCTGCGCAGAAACGAACAGGTTGATGCCGAACGATCCCCCGGTCCTGCCGCGCACCCAGGCCGATTGTTTCTTTATCTCCTCGGGCTGCGTATAGGCGAAGCCGAAGGAGCCGAGCGCACCGGCCGCCGAAACTGCCGCGACCAGCTCCGGCGAGGACGGGCCGCCTGCCATCGGCGCCTGGATGAGCGGCAGACGCAGACCGAGCGCTTCGGAGAACGCAGTCGCGAGACGCGGCATCAGGCCGTCTCGGCGAACAGTTCGCGGCCAATCAGCCAGCGGCGGATCTCGGAAGTGCCGGCGCCGATCTCGTAGAGCTTGGCATCGCGCCACAGGCGGCCGGTCGGCGTTTCGCTGATGTAGCCCATGCCGCCCATCGCCTGGATTGCTTCGCCCGCCATCCATGTGGCCTTTTCAGCGGCGTAGAGGATCGCGCCCGCGGCGTCCTTCCTCGTGGTTTCGCCGCGGTCGAGTGCCTGGCCGACCGCATACACATACGCGCGCGTCGCGGAGAAGGTCGTGTACATGTCGGCGAGCTTGCCCTGCATCAGCTGGAATTCGCCGATCGGCTGGCCAAACTGCTTGCGCTCATGCACGTAGGGCACCACCACGTCGAGGCAGGCCGCCATGATGCCGAGCGGGCCTCCGGCGAGCACGGCGCGCTCGTAATCGAGGCCGCTCATCAGCACGTTCACACCGCGCCCTTCGCCGCCCATCACATTGGCGGCCGGCACTTCGCAATCGCGCAACACCAGCTCGCAGGTGTTCGAGCCGCGCATGCCGAGCTTGTCGAGTTTCTGTGCCGTGGAAAAACCCTTCATGCCCTTCTCGACCAGAAAGGCGGTGATGCCGCGTTTGGCAGATTCCGGGCCGGCATTCGCGTCGGTCTTCGCGTAGACCACCAGCAGATCGGCGTCGGGGCCGTTGGTGATCCACATCTTGTTGCCGTTCAGCACATATGTGGCGCCGCGCAGTTCGGCGCGCGTGCGCATGCCGACCACGTCCGATCCCGCGCCGGTTTCGGACATCGCGAGCGCACCCACGTACTCGCCGGAAATCAGTTTCGGCAGGTATTTCCTCTTCTGCGTGTCGCTCGCGTTGCGGCGGATCTGGTTCACGCACAGGTTCGAGTGCGCGCCATAGGAAAGCCCGACGGATGCCGAAGCACGGCTGATTTCCTCCATCGCGATGATGTGCGCCAGGTAACCCATCTGGGTGCCGCCGTACTGTTCTTCCGCGGTGATCCCGAGCAGGCCCAGCGCGCCGAGCTTGCGCCACAGGTCAGCGGGAAACTGGTTCGATCGGTCGATCTCGGCGGCGCGCGGCGCGATCTCGGCAGCGGCAAAATCGCGCGCCGTCTGGCGCAGCATGTCGATGGTATCGCCGTGCGAGAAGCGCAGGAAGGGCAGTTCCATGGTCGCGGGACTCTATGTTACGTTTACGTCAACGTCAACTCCGCTTTCGCGGCCCCAGCTTCTGCCGGACGCGTTTCTCGAAGGCGGCAATCTCCAAGAGCTGCGCCTCGATGTCCTCGCGCTGCTGTTCCAGCGCATCGCGGTGCTGGGCCAGGATGGCGAGGAAGCGCTCGAGTTGCGGGCGCTCGTCGCGCCCCGCGTCGTACATGTCGATCAGCCCACGGATTTCGCCCAGCGTGAGCCCGAGGCGCTTGCCGCGCAACGTGAGCTTGAGGCGCGTGCGGTCGCGCGCGGTGTAAATGCGCCGCTGACCGTCGCGCCGCGGCGCAAGCAGCCCCTCGGCTTCATAAAAGCGGATCGCGCGCGGCGTGACGTCGAACTCGCGCGCCAGCTCGCCGATAGAGCATTCGTCACGCCCGCCGTTTGCGTCGCGTTGCGGTTCGTCGTGGAGCATGATGGTGGGCGTTTCGCGCGCGCCGGTTGCCGGGCAAGGGCGCGGCGGGGATAATCGGTCTCGCGCGCTCAATTCTAGCCCATCCTTCCGCGCGCTCCCATGCCGGCTGCAAAAGCACTCGAGTATCCTTTCAGCGACCCGCCCGCGGCCGGGACTGCGCGCGAGGTCGCCCCAGGCATGTACTGGCTGCGCATGCCGTTGCCGTTCGCGCTCGATCACATCAATCTGTGGCTGCTCGAAGACGGCGAGGAGTGGGTGATCGTCGATTGCGGCATCGCGAGCGATGCGACCCGCACCGCATGGGAGCAGCTATTCGCGGGCATCCTGCACGGCAAGCGCGTCAATCGCGTGGTCGTGACGCACCACCATCCCGACCACCTTGGCCTCGCCGGATGGCTGGTTGCGCGCACCGGCGCCGAGTTCTGGATTACCGAGGGCGAATATCGCACCGGGCGCGATGCGCGCGAAGCCAGGCAACACGCGATCGACGACCTGCTGGCGCTGTTCGCGCGCAACGGGCTGCCGTCGGAGCATTTTGCGGCGCTTTCGAAGCGCAACTCCTATCGCAGCCACGTCGATGAGATCCCGGCTTCGTTCCGGCGCATGCGCGAAGGCGAATCGCTGCAGATCGGAGGCCGCGGCTGGCGCGTGATCATCGGCCGCGGCCATGCGCCGGAGCACGCCGCGCTCGCGTGCGAGGAATCGGGCGTGCTGATCTCGGGCGACATGCTGCTGCCGCGCATCTCGACCAACGTAGGCGTCTGGCCGAACGATCCCGAGGGCAATCCGCTCGCCGATTTCCTGAATTCTCTGCAGAAGTTCCGCCAGCTCGGGGCCGACACGCTGGTGCTGCCTTCCCACGGCCTGCCATTCCGCGGCGCGCACGCAAGGGTCGCCGATCTCGAGGCGCATCACGCACTCAAATTCGCCGCGCTGGAAGCAGCCTGCGCCACCGGCGGCCCGCGCACTGCGAGCGAAGTGCTCGAGGTTCTGTTCCAGCGCAGGCTCGACGCGCAGCAGCTGTTCTTCGCCATGGGCGAGGCCATTGCCCACCTGCATTACCTGCACCGCGCCGGGCGCCTCGCGCGCGACGTTGGCGCCGACCGCGTCATCCGCTATGCTGCCGCGCAGCCGGCGCCCGTGTCAGTCTGAACCGGAATACCTCCCATGGATACCAAGTCCCAGAACCCCGACCCGGCGGATTTCGCGCGCGTCTGCCGTGAGGTCGCGCAGCGGGCGGCCCACCTGCTCGGGGAGTTTGCGCAGAAACATCCCCAGGTTTCCGCAGGCGGCGACGAACTCGGCATCGGCAAGGCCTACATGGACCTGTACTCTCGCATGCTGGCCGATCCCTACGCGCTTGCCTCGCTATCGATGAATCTGGCGCTCGATTACGCGCGGCTCTGGCAGTCGAGCTGGCTGCGGTTGGCTGGCCAGCCGGTCGAGCCGGTGGCCGTGCCGGCTTCGAGCGACTCGCGTTTCAAGAACCAGGACTGGAGCGAGAACTTCCTGTTCGATTTCATCAAGCAGAGCTACCTGATCGCCTCGCGCCACATCCAGCACGCGGTGGCGAGCGTCGAGGGGCTGCCGGAGGAGTCGCAGAAGAAAGTGGCGTTCTTCACGCGCCAGTACGTGGATGCGCTCGCGCCTTCGAACTTCGCGCTCAGCAACCCGCAGGTGCTGCGCGAGACCTTCGCCTCCGGCGGCCAGAACCTGTTGAACGGCCTCAACAACCTGCTTTCCGACATCGAGAAGGGCGACGGCGCGCTGCGCATCAGCATGACCGACGAGGGCGCGTTCGAAATGGGCAAGAACGTCGCCACCACGCCCGGCAAGGTCGTCTACCAGACCGACCTGATGCAGCTGATCCAGTATGCGCCGACGACGCCCGAGGTCTGGCGCCGGCCGCTTTTGATCATCCCGCCGTGGATCAACAAGTACTACATCCTCGACCTGCGCGAGAAGAACTCCTTCATAAAGTGGGCGCTGGATCGAGGGCACACGGTGTTCGTCGTCTCGTGGGTGAATCCGGACGCGACGCTCGCGCAGAAGGGGTTCGAGGATTACATGCTGGAAGGCTCGCTCGCGGCGATGGACGCGGTGGCGAAGGCGACCGGCGAGCGCAAGATCAACGTCATCGGCTACTGCCTGGGCGGAACGCTGCTTGGCTGCACGCTGGCGTATCTGGCCGCAAAGGGCGAGGATCGCGTCGGTTGCGCGACTTTCTTCGTCAGCCTGCTCGATTTTTCCCAGCCCGGCGAGCTCGGCGTCTTCATCGACGAAGGGCAGGTGCAGAGCCTCGAGCGCAAGATGAACGAGCGCGGCTTCCTCGAAGGCTCGGAGATGGCCTCGACCTTCAATCTCCTGCGCGCCAACGACCTGGTGTGGTCGTTCGTCATCAACAACTACCTGCTTGGCAAGGGCCCGTTCCCGTTCGATCTGCTGTACTGGAACTCGGACTCGACCCGCATGCCGGCGAAGATGCACAGCTTCTACCTGCGCAACATGTACATGAAGAACCTGCTCGGCGTGCCCGGCGGGATCTCGCTCGCGGGCGTGCCGATCGACCTGTCCAGGGTGAAGGTCCCGGCCTATTTCATCTCGACCGCCGAAGACCACATCGCGCCGTGGAAGAGCACCTACAAGGGCGCGCGCTACCTGGGCGGCGAGGTGCGTTTCGTGCTCGGCGGCTCCGGGCACATCGCTGGCATCGTCAACCCGCCGTCGGCGAAGAAGTACCAGTACTGGACCAATGACGCCTTTGCGCCGACGCCGGAGGAATGGTTCGCGACTGCGACGCAGAAACCGGGCTCGTGGTGGGAAGACTGGCAGCAATGGATGGAAAAGCAGAACGGCGCAGACAAGGTCCCTGCGCGCACGCCGGGCGACGCGGAACTCAAGGTGCTGGAGGACGCGCCAGGAAGCTATGCGTCGCTGCGCCTGGGCGCAAAAGCCAAGACAGGTTGACTCTGCTGCGCGGCGCGACCAAGGTATTCGAGGATGCGCATGGCAGCGAAGCGTCGCTCATGCGCAAAAGAAGACCGTGAATATTTCTCAAATGAACGGAAAAAGCCTGTCATCTTGGCGTTTTAGACTTGCTATTTCATTTGAGAACGCGGATATTGCGCGTCCTCGGGGATGGTAAGAGCATTTGCGAAGGCAGGGGAGGCACCATGAATGTATTGTCCAGGGAAAAGGTCAAGGTAGTGGCGGAAAATAACGGATGGTCGCTTGATCATGCGAAGGGCTTTGTCGATGGCGAAACCTGGCGCAGGCGCGGCAAGACGCCCTCCAAGCTGACCCTGGTCGGATTCGACGAATACTGCCTGGGCTTCAGGGCCGGTTACTTCGAGCGGCAGCACCCGGCGTCAGCGCGCTCGACGAAGCTCGAGGCGTCGGGCAGCGTGGCGGGGTTCGCCCGGCCCCGCTGACAATTGCCTCAAGTTGAAGAAGGCAGCCTCCCGACGAACCGGCGCAGGTATTCGAGCCCGTCGATCGCGCGGCTGCCATACCAGGAGGTCATCTCGCCGTCGATCAGCAGCACCGGTTTGCCTGCTAACTCTGGGCGCCGTGCGAGTGCATCGATGTGTTTCTCCCGGAACATGTAGGGCTCCGACGAAAGCAGCACCAGCTCCGCTTGGCGCGCGAATACTCCGTCCAGCGTGAACTCCGGATAACGCGCTTGCGAACGCTCTGGCAGCGTCCGCAGGCCGAACAGCGCGAGTGTGCGCGAGATGTAGGTGTCGCGCGAAACCGTCATCCACGGATCTTTCCAGATCAGATACAAGACATTCCGCTCGGGCCATTGCGCCGCTGCGACTGCTGCACGCGCCGCCGCGAAACGGCCGCACAGCACCTCGGCTTCGAGCGATTTCCCGAAAATGCCGCCAAGCAGCCGGTAGAGGGCAAGATTGTCGTCCGGCGCAAGCGGATGCGTCACCACGAGGTACGGCACGAACCGCGCCAGCGCTTCGGCGAGCGGCTCTTCGTTCTCGTCGATGTTGAGGATGACGTGTGTTGGCTCGAGCGCGCGGATCTTCTCCAGGTCGACATCCTTGGTGCCGCCGACTTTCGGGATGCTGCGAACGATGTCGCGCGGATGAACGCAGAAACCGGTTCTCCCGACCAGCCGGTCGGAAAGCCCGAGGTCGCAGACGAGTTCCGTGATCGACGGCACCAGCGAAACGATGCGCACGTCCGCGCCCGCCGGCGCGTGCAGCGTGCCAAGGGCATCGCGCAACTCCACTGCTACAACGGAAGGTCGCGCGATTTGCGCGGGGCGCGCGCCGACAGGCGCTCGAACAACCACCCCGGCATCGCGCGCAGCGCGAGCGAAGCGAGCGCCATCTGCCAGGGGATGACGGCGACCCGGCGTTTCGCCGCGATCGCGCGCGCGATGCGTCGCGCCGCCTCATCCGCATCGAGCAGGAAAGGCATCCGGTAGCGGTTGGCCTGCGTCATCGGCGTAGCGATGTAGCCCGGACAGACGGTGACGACCGATACCCCGCTGCCCGAGAGCTCGATCCTCAGGCTCTCCAGCCAGGTTATCGCAGCGGCCTTGGAAGCGCTGTAGGCGCCTGCCCCTGGCAGGCCGCGAAACCCCGCCACGCTCGCGATCCCCACGAGCGTGCCGCGCCCGGCCGCGCGCATCGCCGGCGCGAAAGCGGCGAGCGTTGCGGCGAGCCCGACCACGTTCACCTGCAGGACGCGCTCGAGCTTTGCCGCGTCGGCCGTGACTTCTCCCGAGGTGCCCACCGAAATTCCGGCGTTGGCGATCACCAGATCGGGCGCGCCGAAGCGCGCAAGGAAGTCCCGCGCAGCGCTCGTCAGCGCCGCGGTGTCGGCTACGTCGAGCGGATATGCGGCGCAGGTTCCCGGCAACGACCGCGCGAGCGTCTCGAGCGGGGCGGCGCGGCGCGCGGCGAGTCCGAGGACGGCGTCCGAAGAAGCGTAATGCCGGGCCAGTGCTTCGCCCAGGCCGCTTGAGGCGCCGGTCAGAAAGAGGCGCAAGGGCGGGTGCACGAGGTGCGCTACTTCTTTCGGCGTTCGGCGCGCGCCCGCGCGACGAGCTGCTCGACCACGACCATCATCTGCCTGACGCTGCCGGCGATGCGCGCCGAGGTGGCGTATCTCCCGTCGACCACCAGGGTCGGCACCCCGCGCACGTGGTAGGTGTCGAGCATCTCGTGTGCCGCGTCGACCTTGGCCTTGATCCCGGCTGAATTCCACATTTCACGGAACTTCGTGCCGTCACCTCCATTCGACGTGATCCAGTCCGCCATCACGTCTTCCTCGTTGAGGCGCTTGCCGTCGAAATGGAAGTTGTCGTACACCGGCCAGTGCAGGCGCGCGAGCAGTCCCATCGCCTCGAGCGTGTAGTAGGAGCGCGCAAACGGCTCCCAGCCGTCCGCGTTTACCGCGGGAACGCGGCGCAGCACGACGTCGTTGCCGGATTTCTGCAACCAACGCGCGATATGCGGCTGTGCCTCGTAACAGACCGGGCAGCCGTAGTAAAAGAATTCGATCACCTCGATGCGATCGCCGGCGGCAACCGGAACCGGCGGGGCGAGCTCCGTGAAATGGAGCTCGGAGACGACCTCTGCCTGCTCCGAGATGACCTGCGCCTGCAGCGCGGGCGCCCCGGCAAGCAGCATCAGAAACGCAGTCGGCAACCGGACCCGCGCGAAGATCGCCTGCATGGTGCGGCAAGTCTACCGTGATCGGCTCGGGTTTGCGCGTCGCGCGGGGTTCTCGTACGCTGGGGCCATGAGCCGAACTGCCTGCAGCGCGGCCGCGCTTGCGCTGGTCATGAATCTTCTCGCGGCGGGGGCCGCCGGTGCTCAACAGGCGGCGGACCCCGGTGCGAACGTCATGCCGACTGCGGGCTTGCGCCTGTCGGATTACTCAGCGCCGACCCCGCTCGGTATTCCCGGTGCGCGGGTGATCGATACCCCTGAACTGCGCGAGCGCCTCGCCGGAGAGCTCCCGCCACTGCTATTCGACACGGCCGGTGGCACCGGGCACGACACCATACCGGGCGCGATCTGGTTGCCTGGCGCCGGGCTCGGCACCGGTTTTGACGATGCACTCCGGCAGCAGCTCGAAAAGACGCTTACGCTCGTCACGGGCGGAGATCGCGCGCGACCACTCGTATTCTTCTGCGTCAGCCGTAACTGCTGGTTGTCGTACAACGCGACGCTGCGAGCGGTGCGTCTCGATTATCAGGTGTACTGGTACCGCGGCGGGCTGGAGGCCTGGCGTGCCGCAGGCGGCGAACTCGAGCCACCGAAGGCCATTTGGCGCAAGCCGCAATAGCCTCGGCGCGGCGCTGCAAAGCAGTTTATTTCTGTGAGACCGGCTTGAGATCCTTGCGCGACAGGCCGATCAGGTACTCGGTGATTCCAAGCATTCCCTGCTGTGACCCACCCTGTTCGGCGCTCACTGTGTAGCGTCCCTGAACGGCCAGCAGCGGCACGCCGTCGAGGCGATACGCCACCGAGAGCTGGGCGGCGCGCTTGACCTTGCTACTGACGCCGAACGAGCGCGAGGTTTCCGCGAATTTCTTCGGATCGACCCCGTTTTTCGACAACCATTGATTCATCGCTTCGGCATTGTCGATCCGGAGGCTGTCGCGATGCAGGGCATCGAAGAATGGGCGATGCAGCCGCTCGAGTACGCCGAGCGCTTCGAACGTGTAGTAGATGCGGCCATGCGGTTCCCAGTTGGCGGAGAGCACCGCCGGCACGCGCTTGAACTCGACGTCGGCCGGCAGTTTTTTCGTCCACGCGTCCAGCGCCGGTTCGAGGCTGTAGCAGTGCGGGCAACCGTACCAGAAGAACTCGATCACCTCGACCCTGCCGGCACTCTCGACGGACTGCGCGGGCTTGAGCTCGGTGTAGTTGGCGCCGGGCCTGGGTTCCAGTTGTGCGAGCGCGAGCGCCGGCGCAAAGCCGAACAGGGCAACTGCCACTCTCAACCACTTGATCATCGCTGACTCCTTCAGTTTGTCGAACGGTTCACGCGCAGTTCACGCGCGGGTTACTGCTTCGCCGCGGCATCCTTCAATCTGACCAGGCTCGCATCCACTCCGTTCAACGCAAGCTGCGAACGCGCCTTGTTGAGCTCGTCGATCCGCCGGAACGGGCCCAGCCGCACGCGGTACCACGTGCCCTTGTCGGGCAGCGCGGTAGGCTCGACGCTCGATTCGAAGCCGAGAACTGCGAGCCTGGCCTTGAGGTTGTCGGCGTCGGCCGGGTTCTGGAACGAGCCCGCCTGCAGGAAGTAAACGTCCTTCGAGTCGGGTTGTTGACTCCTGGCAACCGCATCGAGCTCTTTTTCGCTCACCGGCTCCTCGCCGCCGGGCAGGATCTTGTAGAAATCGAATTTCGGCTTCTCACCGCCGGGGGCCTTGCCCGCGGGCATGCCGGTGATCTGCGGCGGCGCCTTCGCCGCATCGCCGTCCTTCGCCGCCTGCGATTTTCCCTTGGTGCTGAACGGGAACGGCGTCTTGTTGAGGTAGAGCGCAATGCCCAGCGCGACCGCCAGGCCCACCACCAACCCGATGAACACGCCGAGCAGGAAATTGCCGCCGGACTTCCCGCGCGGCGCGGCCTGCGACTTGCGTGCTTTCGCCATCTACATTCTCTCCGGCGCGCTCACGCCGAGCAGCGCGAGTCCGTTCGCCAGCACCTGGCGCACCGCTGCGCACAGCGCCAGCCGCGCAGCAGCGAGGGACGGATCCTCGACCAGAATACGCTCGTCATTATAGTAGCCGTGGAACTCGCCCGCGAGGGCGCGCACGAAAAACGCGATCGAATGCGGCGCAAGCTCGCGCGCCGCGGTGCTCACGGCCTCGGGATAATCGGCCAGCCGCCGCACCAGTGCGAGCTCGCGCTCGAGCGTGAGGGGCGCGAGCGACGCGCCGGCGAGTCCGGCGCGGTCACCGCCCCATTGCGCCAGCACACTGCATACGCGCGCGTGCGCGTACTGCACGTAGTACACCGGGTTCTCCTCGCTCTTGGCGAGGGCCAGATCGACGTCGAACACGAACTCGGAGTCGGCCCGGCGCGAGACCAGGAAGAAGCGCACCGCGTCGCGGCCAACCCAGTCGATGAGCTCGCGCAACGTGACATATTCGCCTGCGCGCTTGGAGATTTTCACCTCCTCGCCACTGCGCACCACCTTGACGAGGCTATGCAGCACGTAATCCGGGTAGCCCTGCGGGATGCCGATGCCGAGCGCCTGCAGACCGGCGCGCACCCGGGTGACGGTGCTGTGGTGGTCCGTTCCCTGCACGTTGATCACTTTGCTGAAGCCGCGCTCCCACTTGGTGACGTGATACGCGACGTCCGGAATAAAATAGGTGTAGCTGCCGTCGGACTTGCGCACCACGCGGTCCTTGTCGTCGCCGTACTCGGTGGTGCGCAGCCACAGCGCGCCGTCCTGCTCGTAAGTCTTGCCGCGGGCGGTCAGCGCCTTGACGACGGCCTCGACCTTGCCGTCGGTGTACAGGCTCGATTCGAGGTAATAGACATCGAAGCGCACGCCGAACGCCTGCAGGTCGAGGTCCTGCTCCCTGCGCAGGGCGGCGACGCCGAAGCCGCGGACCGCTTCCAGGTCGTCCGCGTCGCCCTTGGCAGCCAGAAACGTGTCGGCGATCTCCTGGACGTACTCGCCGCGGTATGCGTCCTCGGGCCAACCGGCCTCGCCCGGCCCGAGTCCCCGGGCGCGCGCCTGGATCGAGAGCGCGAGGTTCCTGATCTGCACGCCGGCATCGTTGTAATAGAACTCACGCGTGACCGCATGCCCCTGCGTTTCGAGCAGTGCCGCGATCGCATCGCCGAGCGCCGCCTGGCGCCCGTGGCCGACGTGCAGCGGGCCGGTGGGATTCGCCGAAACGAACTCGACCTGGATCCGCTCTCCACCTGACGCGCTGCGCCCGAAGTCCTCGCCCTCGGCAAGCACGCGCTTCACGATCGCCAGCTTCGCACCCGCCGAGAGGCGAACGTTGAGAAAGCCCGCCCCCGCGATTTCAAGCGAATCGAACAGACCGCTTTGCGCGATCGCGCTGGCGGTTGCCGCGCGCAGTTGCTCCGCGATCTCGCGCGGTTTGCGCTTCAGTGTTCTCGCCAGCTGCAGCGCGATGTTGCATGCGAAATCGCCGTGTTCCGGATTGCGCGGCCGCTCAAGGTGAATCTCGACCGCGCTTGCGTCGGGCGTGATGGCCTTTGCGCCATCGGCAAGGATGCGCGCGAGAATGTCCTTGGGATCGTCCATGGGAAGGGGGCGCAATTATACCGGCGCGCCCTTCCAGCAATCAGTCGGATTCAGTCGGATCGACGTCCAAGTGCCAGTGCACGTTGTTTGGCGCGCGCGCATACAGATCGGACGACCAGCGCTTCAGGAACTCCTGCAACGCCGGGCGCGAGCGCGACTGCACCACCAGCTGCGCGCGCTCCAGGTCGGCGCGCCGGGTGAGGGTGTTCGGCGCCGGATCGAACATGCGCACCTCTTTGATGGAAGGCGCATGCGCGACGGCCGCGCGCAGGAATGCAAGCGCGTTCGCAAGGCGCGCACTCTCGGCGCGCAACGCCGCTTCGTACACGCAGGGCGGAAACCCCGCGGCTTCCCGCTCGGCCAGTTGCATGCGCGCGAACCCCGGGTAGTCGTGGCGCGCGAGCGCGGCGAACAGCGGATGTCCCGGAAAACGGGTCTGGACCAGCACCTCGCCGGGCCGGTCGTGCCGTCCGGCGCGCCCGGAGACTTGCAGCAACACCGAAAACAGCCGTTCGGCGGCGCGATAGTCCGTCGAGAGCAGCGAATTGTCGACGTTCAGCACGCCGACCAGCGTGAGGCGCGGGAAATCGTGGCCCTTCGCGACCAGTTGCGTGCCGACCAGGATATCGCCGGTGCCACCGCGTACCGCGTCGAGCGTTCGCACCAGCTGCGCGCGGCGGCGCGCGATGTCGCGGTCGATGCGTACGATGCGCCGGCCCGGGAACAACGCTTCCAGCGTCTCTTCGACGCGTTGGGTGCCGCGCCCGAGCGCGCGCAGGTCCGGGTTGCCGCATTGCGGGCAACGGCGCGGAATCGCCTCCTCCAGCCCGCAATGGTGGCAGCGCAGGCGGCGGTCGACGGCATGCAGCACGAGGTGAGCGGTGCAGCGCGGGCAGCCGCAGGCGTAACCACAGGCCGGGCACGCGAGCACCGGCGCATAGCCCCGGCGGTTGATGAACAACAGGCTCTGCTCGCCGCGCGCGAGGCGCGTCGAGATCGCGTCGAGCAGCGGTTTTGCGAGGCCGTGCTCGGCACGCTCCTCGCGCAGGTCCACCATTCGCACCTGCGGCTGGCGCGCTCCTGTTATTGCGCGCGACGGCAGTTCGACCAGCTGATAACGCCCGGCGAGGGCATTGGCGTAGCTCTCGAGCGACGGGGTCGCCGAGCCCAGTACGATCGGCGCGTTGCGCTGGCTCGCGCGAAACACCGCCACGTCGCGCGCCGAATAGCGCAAACCCTCCTGCTGCTTGAATGAGGTGTCGTGTTCCTCGTCGACCACCACCAGAGCGAGGCGCGGCAAAGGTGCGAGCACCGCCAGGCGGGTGCCGAGTACCACGCCTGCCTCGCCCCGGGCCGCGCGCAGCCAGGCGGCGGTGCGCGCCGAGTCTTCAAGTCCGCTATGCATCACCGAGAGCACGCCTTCCGGGAACGCGCGGCGAAAGCGCGCCTCGAGTTGCGGCGTCAGGCTGATCTCGGGTACCAGCACCAGCGCCTGCCCGCCAGAGGCGAGCACGCGAGCGGTCAGATGAAGGTAGATCTCCGTCTTGCCGCTCCCGGTGATTCCGTAAAGCAGATGAGTGGCGAACTTCCCGAGCGACGGCAAAATGCGTGCGAGCGCGGCTTCCTGTTCCTCAGTGAGCGCATGTTCCTCTACGAAGCGCGCATTCGAGCGCGGCGGTGCCGATACGGCCCAGCCGGCGGTGAGCAAGGCGCGCAGCGCAGTGCGCCTCGCGCCGCGTTCCGCCGGATCGGCGCCGAGCAAGGCTTCCTCTTCGAGCGCGTCGGCGCCTCGCAGCGACGCGAGCAATTCGCGCTTGCGGCCCGGGCGCAGCGTTGCCGGGTCGGGCGCGTTGGCGCCGGCGCGATAAAAGCGCAGGTCCTCGCGCGGCAGGTTGCGCAGCGCGCGCAGGCGCGGCGGCAACGCCTGGACCACGGTTTCTCCGAGCGGGCGCTGATAGTAGCCGGCGCAGAAACGCACCAGTTCCAGCCATTCCCCCGGGAGCGGCTCGGCATCTCGCAGCACGCGCTCGATCGGGCGCAGCCGCTCGCGGGGCAGCTCGCTTGATGCCGCGCGCTCGAGCACCACGCCCACCACGCGACGCCTGCCGAAAGGAACGATCACGCGATCGCCGACTTGCACCTCGCCTTCGGCCACGTAATCGAACAGCGTTGGCAATGGGACGTCGAGCGCGATCCTGGCGATGTTCATGCGCTCTGCAAAAATGATTTCTCGAAAACGAATTCTTTCCGGTGGCCAACGGGTTAACGCGCCGAGTTCACTCGACGCCTTGCAAAACGGCCCGTAACCCTTGCGCCAGAAACGTAATTCCGCAGACTTGAAAATCCTGTGGACAAATCTGTGGGTAAGGCTGTCATCTGAGCGTAACTTCCCGGCGCATAAGGGATTTTTTCCTGACCTGCCCTGCTGGATTAGGGTAAAGGTCGTTCACATTCATTGGGTTACGGAGCGCTCCGTAGGGAATCGGCGTCAGACCGATGTTCTGAGGGCAATTCCGGATTTTTGTGCATAAGTCAAGCTCCATGCCCCACAAAAACGCGCTCAGCCGGCGCGCAATTTCCGGCTGTAAGCGCGCACTTCGTCAACCAGCGCCGCCACGCTCTCGACCGGTGTGTGTTGCGAGATTCCGTGGCCAAGATTGAAGACATGCCCGGGCGCCGCGCCGAACGCATCGAGCACGCGCCTGGCTTCGCCGCGCACGCGCTCGGGAGGCGCGAACAACGCAAGCGGATCCAGATTGCCTTGCAATGCGACACGCGCCCCGACGCGCTTGCGCGCCGCAGCGGGATCGGTGGACCAATCCAGGCCCAACGCATCGCAACCGGAGTCGGCCATCGCTTCGAGCCATTGTCCGCCGCCTTTGGTGAACAGGATCACCGGCACGCGCCTGCCGTCGTTCTCGCGCGTGAGCTGCGCAATAACGCAGCGCGAATAGGCAAGCGAGAACTCGATGTAGCCGGCGGCGCTCAGATTGCCGCCCCAAGTGTCGAAGATCATCACCACCTGAGCCCCCGCTTCGATCTGCGCGTTCAGGTAGGTCGCGACCGACGCGGCATTGACTTCAAGAATGCGGTGCAGCAGGTCGGGCCGGCTGTAGAGCATGCGCTTCAGGGTCGCGAAATCCTCGCTGCCGCCGCCTTCGACCATGTAGCAGGCAAGCGTGTAGGGGCTGCCCGAAAAGCCGATCAGCGGCACGCGACCTGACAGCGCACGCCGGATCTCGCGCACCGCATCGAGTACATAGCGCAGGCTGCCCGCAGGGTCGGGCGGCGTGAGGGCGCGCACTGCCGCCTCGTCGCGCACCGGGCGCTCGAAACGCGGCCCCTCTCCGTCGGCGAAGTACAGTCCGAGGCCCATCGCGTCGGGCACGGTCAGGATGTCTGAAAACAGGATCGCCGCATCCAGCGGGAAACGCTCCAGCGGCTGCAACGTCACTTCCGCCGCGAGCGCGGATGTCTTCGCGAGCGCGAGAAAGCTGCCCGCGCGCGCGCGGGTGGCGGTGTATTCAGGCAGGTAGCGTCCGGCCTGGCGCATCAGCCAGATCGGCGTGTACGGCACCGGCTCACGCGCCAGCGCGCGCAGGAGGATGTCGTTTTCGAGCGGAGCGCTCACTTCGCCCGTTTCAGCATGCGAGTCGTGACGTGTTTCCACTCCGACGGTGCGACGGGCGTGATCGAAAGGCGATTGCCGCGCTGCAGGAGCTGCATCCGCGCAAGCGCGGATTGAGCGCGCAGTTCGGCCAGTTCGATCAGGCGGGTTTTTCTGCGCGCGCGCACATCCACCAGGAACCAGCGCGGCGCGTCGGATTTGGCCTTCGGATCGTAATAATCGCTGGCCCGGTCGAACTGCGTCGGGTCCGGATAGGGCATGGAGGCCACCTCCGCCAAGCCGGCGATGCCGGGCTGCTCGCAACTCGAGTGGTAGAACAGCACGCCGTCGCCCACGCGCATCGAATCACGCATGAAGTTGCGCGCCTGGTAGTTGCGCACGCCGGTCCACGGCGTGATGCGCTTCGGCGCGGCAAGCGCGTCGTCGATCGAGCACTCGTTCGGCTCGGATTTCATCAGCCAGTAATTCACGCTGTATCGGTTTCCGCAAGGCGGGTGCACGGGAGGAGGCGGGCCTCCCCCCGTGACGAAAATGGTGCCCCCCGCTCTTGCCGGTGGGCTCCAGTCCCGAACCCTTTGGGTTCAGGTCGGTCGCATTCCGGTCACATCAGGTTCATCGGCACGCCGTGAGGCGCGGGACGATCACAACAGTGACGCCGTGGTCTGCAACCTAATGCCGCTATCGGTTCGGAAAATTAGAGCCCGGTCGAACAAAGCAGGGGACGTTGTAATGGCGCCCATACCGACACTAAAAGAGTTTCTCCTGTTGCGCAAGGGCTGCGTCGAGCGATGCCTCGATCGAGGCGATCTTGCCCCTGGCTTTGCCGATGTCAAAGCCGTTGCCGAGACGGGTGGTGAGAAGTTCGTGCGCGATGTTGAGCGCGGCCATAACGGCGATGCGCTCGGTGCCGCTCACCTTGGCCGTCTTCTTGATTTCACCCATCTTGGCGTCGAGGTACGCCACCGCCTGCATCAGCGCCTCGCGCTCGTTGTCCTCGCAGGCGACGCGGTAGGTGCGACCGAGGATGCTCACCTCGATGGTCTTGGGGTTGTCCGCCATTGGGGTGGGACTATTCCGGCAGGCGCGCGAGCAGGTTTTCAAGCTTGTCGCGTGCGCCGTCGATCTTTTCGTTCAGCCGCTTGGCATCGTTATTCGCTGCGGCGAGCTGCTGGCGCAATTCGAGGTTCTCGGCGCGCAGGCGTTCGCATAAATGAACGAACTGCGAAACCTTGCCTTCAAGGGATTCGAACGCCTCATCCATCTGAACACTATAGAGGGAGATTTTCCGCTGCGTCAAGCAATAAGGGGTGCTTCTGAATGTTTTTGATTATCTTTCAGCGGGTAGCGCTCGCACCTGCCTTGGGCGGCTGTCGCCGCCGGGCGCGCACGGCCTCGAAATCGGTGCAAACCAGTTCCGCGCCGTCGAGCACCCGCGGAGTATGGCGCGCCAGCAAATCGGCGGGAACCTCGAACAGGTTGCCCGCGCGTACCGCGGCCATGGACGGAAACGCGAGCCATGGCGTTCGCCAGCCATTCGTCGAGGCGCCGGCGAGGATCACTTCCGGGTCGGCTGCGAGGACCGCCTCGCGATCGACGAGCGGGGCGCGCACCGGCAGCCCGGCGAACACATTTTCTCCGCCGCACAGGCGCAGCACCTTGCTGATCAGCTGTGCACCGTTCACCGTGATGAGCGGTGCCCCCGACACCTGGAAAAACACGCGCACCGGCGGGCGTTGCGCATAGCGGCGCGCAAGATCTGCCGCGCGCGCGCGAAACGCCTGCGCTGCCTGCCCGGCGGGACCGCTGCGGCCGGTGAGCGTTCCGAGCACCTCGAGTGCGCGCGCGATGTCCTCCAGTTCGCGTTGCTCGGACTGGAACACCGGCACCCCGAGCGAGGCGAGGCGCTCGAGTTGGCGCCGGTGGCTGGCGCTCGACCACGCGACGGCCAGGTCGGGCTTGAGAGCGAGGATGCGTTCCAGATCGAGCGTGGCGTTGTCGCCGACGCGCGGCAACGCGCGGGCCTCGGGCGGGAAGTTCGAGTACTCCAGCGCGCCGACGACTTTCGCCCCCGCGCCGGCGGCGAACAGCAGCTCGGTGAGGTGCGGCGCGAGGCTCACGATGCGCTCGGCGGGCCGCGCCAGCCGCAGCGTGTGCCCGGCGTCGTCGCGTACCTCGATCTGCGCCTGCGCGCCCGCGGCTGCAAGCATTGCGGCAAGAAGGATGACGCTGCGCATCCGAGCTCTTATAATCCGAAGCGAGCCGGGATAGAAGCCCCGGCGAGTCTGCCATCAGGTGTCCGCGGTGCAAGCATGTATCGCGGATGAAACGGGAATCGGGTGCGCGCGCCGATGAGGCGAGCAAATCCCAAGCTGCCCCCGCAACGGTAGGCGAGTGTGGGCGTTCCATCATGCCACTGCGCATGCGTCGCAACGACGCGGGCGGGAAGGCGGAACGTCCTCAGGGCACGGGAGATGCGTCTCCCGAACCCTACGCTCGCGAGCCCGGAGACCGGCCTTGAGGCTCGTATCCACCACAACGGCATCGGGAAGGATGCCTGCAAGGGAGAGTGAGCATGCGCACCGTCCATGCGGCGATTCTCGCCGCGGCTTCCGTCGTCGCCTTTCAATCCGCAGCACCTGCCGAGGATGCGGTCGTCGTTACTGCTACCCGCTTTCCCGAGCGCGCCCTTGAGGCCCCGATCGGCATGACCATCATCAGCGCCGAACGCATCGCCAATTCGACTGCAGCGACGCTGCCGGAGTTGTTATCGCAGGAGGCCGGCATCATCAGTCGCGACAGCAGCGGCAGCCCGGACCGGCAGATCGATCTGCGCGGATTCGGCATCACCGGCGACCAGAACACGCTGGTGCTGCTCAACGGCCAGCGGATGAACGAGTTCGAACTGACTTCGATCCGCTGGTCCTCGATTCCGATGGCCAGCATTGAGCGGATCGAGATCCTGCGCGGTTCCGGCGCGGTGCTCTATGGCGGCAATGCCACCGGCGGCACCATCAACATCATTACCAAGGGCCCCGCGGCAGGCAGTCGCAGCGCGTCGGTCGCGGGAACCACCGGCACCCACGGTACGCACGAATTGCGCGGGGCGCTCAATCTCGCCGGCGAGCATCTCGGTTTTTCGCTGTTCGCCAACAGCCAGGCTACGGACAACTACCGCGCCAACAACCGGCTGGACCAGCAGAACATCAACGGCGAGTTGCGCCTGTCCGATGCGCGCGGACACCTCGCGTTCACCTTCGGCGTGGAGAACCAGAACCTCAGGCTGCCCGGGGCGAGGACGGCTGCGCAACTGATCACCGATCCGCGCGGTGCCACCACGCCGGGCGATTTCTCGGCCCGCGATGGTGCCAGGGCGACCGTGTCGGGCACGCTCGACCTTGGCTTCGGCGAGTTCGCCGCCGACCTCGGATGGCGCGACAGCGTGCGCACTTCGCTGTTCAAGGACTATTCCGGATTCGGTTTTCCCGACACCTATATCGATACCCGCTCGAACGTCTGGACGTTCACGCCACGGTTCAAATTGCCTTACGCTGCGGCCGGCCTGCGCCACAGCCTCATCGTGGGTCTTGACGTCGAGGACTGGAACTACGATTCGCGCCGCTCGAGCGGCCTCGAGACGCTCAGCACACCAGCCGCGCGTGTTCTCGCGACGCAGTTCAGCCAGGCCTTCTACGCGCAGCACAACACCGACTTCGGCGGCGACACCAAGCTCACGCTGGGCGCGCGCCAGCAGCGCGTCGAAATGGCCGCCCGCGACGTCGTCAATCCCGCCGCCTATGCGAGCGGCCGCAACACGATGTCGCCGCGCGCCTGGGACGTCTCGTTGCGCCACGGGTTCACGCCGGCGACGTCGGTCTACGGCCGCGTGGGACAGAGTTTTCGCGTCAACACGGTGGACGAGGTGTACGCCCAGTTCGGCGGACCGTTCTTCGACTCGGCGGTGACCCTGCTCAGGCCGCAGGTGTCGAAGGACCACGAAATCGGCGTCGAATTCCGCGCCGGCGGCCTGCGCGCCCGCGCGAGCGCGTTCGCGATGTACCTGGTGGACGAGATCTACTTCTTCGCGCCGACCTTCTCCAACATCAACCTGCCGCCAACGCGGCGATCCGGCCTGGAATTCGACGCCTCCTACGCGGTGAACGCGCGGCTGTCGCTGTTCGGCAACCTGTCGCACACCGACGCGCGTTTCCGCGACGGCACCATCGGCGGCGTCAACGTCGCGGGCAAGACCATTCCGCTGGTGCCGCGCGATGCCGCCAACGCCGGATTCGCCTGGACCTTCGCCGAGCGGACGCGGCTGAACGGGGTGCTGCGCTGCGTGGGCAAGCAAATCTACGACAACGACCAGACCAATACCTTCCCGACGATGATGCCGGCCTATGCCACGGCCGACCTGAAACTCACCCATTCGGTCGGCGGCGCGAACATCGGTTTCTCGGTGAACAACCTGTTCGACAAGGACTATTACACCTACGCCATTCGCAACGGCGCGGGAACTTCATTCAACGCCTATCCGCAATGGCGGCGCAGCGCGCTGTTGACTCTGGAGTACAAGATTTGACGCGCCGTTCGACCCGCTGAAAGCCGGAGTGGCGTCCGGCGTGAGCATGCTATCTTCGCGGCATGCTCGCAGATGCCGTCCCGCTCTCCGGCTTGCGCCGCGCGCTGGTGGTCAAGCTGCGCCACCACGGCGACGTGCTGCTGGCCACGCCGGTGTTCAGCGCGCTGAAGGCGCAGGCCCCGCAGCTCGAAATCGACGCGCTGGTGTATGACGACACCGCGCCGATGCTCGAGGGTCATCCGGCCATCTCGCGGGTGCACACGGTCGGGCGCAAGTGGCGCTCGGCCGGTTTCGCCCGGCTCGCCCCCGAATGGCGCCTGTTCGGCGAGCTCAGGTCGCGCGGCTTCGATCTGCTGGTGCATCTGTCGGAGCATCCGCGCGGGGCGTGGCTCGCGCGTACGCTCGGCGCGCGCTATTCGGTCGCGCCGGGTTACGCCGACCGCAATCGCTTCTGGAAACGCAGCTTCACGCATCGTTTCGCGCTGGCGTCGAACGGCCGCCGCCACATGGTCGAGTGGAACCTGGATGCGCTGCGCCGCATCGGCATCCAGCCTGCCGACGATGTGCGCGGGTTGGTCTTCGTTCCGGGCGCCGCGGCGAACGAGAGAGCGTGCGCGCTGCTCGCCGAGCATGGCTTGCGCGCGCGCGAGTTCGTGCACCTGCACCCGGCGTCGCGCTGGAGTTTCAAATGCTGGACTGCGCAGGCCAATGCCGAGTTGGTCGATCGCCTGTTAGCGGGTGGCATGAAAGTGCTGATCACCGCGGCGCCCGAGCCCGCCGAGCTCGCGCTGGTGGAGGACATCGTCAGGCGCGTGCGCGCACCGCTCGTCAACCTGGCCGGCAGGCTCAGCATCGCCGAACTGGGGGCGCTGATCGCGCAGGCGAAGCTGTTCGTCGGCGTGGATTCGATGCCGATGCACCTCGCCTCGGCCGCCGGCACGCCGCTGGTCGCGTTGTTCGGTCCGAGTGGCGAGTTCGAATGGGGGCCGTGGCGCGTCGCGCATGCCGTCGTCGCAAGCGACGCGCACCCGTGCCGTCCGTGCGGCCGCGACGGCTGCGGCGGCGGCAAGGTGAGCGAATGCCTCACCACGCTTGCCGTCGAGCGTGTATTCGAGGCCGCGCAGCGCCTGCTGAAATGAAGCTTGCGTTGGTGCGCCAGCGCTACAACCCCTACGGCGGGGCTGAGCGCTATATCGAATACGCCGTTGCGGCGCTCGAGCGCGAGGGCGCGGAAATCACGCTGATCGCCCGCGAATGGAGCGGCGAAGCGCGGCGGGTGCTGACCGTGAATCCGTTTTTCATCGGCCGCTGGTGGCGCGACGCAGGTTTCGCGCGCGCGGCGCGCGCGGCCTGGGAGCGCGCCGGATTCGCGCTGGTGCAGTCGCATGAGCGCATTCCCGGCGCGAGCGTTTACCGTGCGGGCGATGGCGTGCACCGCCAATGGCTCGAGCACCGCGCGCGGCATGCCTCGCCGTTCGAGCGGGCCTCGATCGCGCTCAACCCGTACCACCGCTATGTGTGCGCAGCGGAGAAGTCCATGTTCGAGCACCCAGGTTTGCGCGCGGTGATTTGCAACTCGAACATGGTGCGCGGAGAAATCCTGCGGCACTTTTCCATTGCTGAAGACACGCTCCATGTCATCTACAACGGAGTGGATACCGAACGATTCCATCCACGCGAGCGCGCCGCGCGACGCGACGGCTGCATCGTGCTCGCATTCGTCGGCTCGGGCTTCGCGCGCAAGGGCCTCGACACCGTGCTCGCGGCGATGGCGCGCTCGCATCTGTCACTCAGGCTGCTGGTGGTGGGGCGCGATCGTGAACTGCCGCGCTTTGTCGCGCTGGCGCAGTCGCTGAAGATCGTGGAGCGCGTTACCTTCGTTGGCGGCGTGGAAGACGTGCGGCCGTACTACGGGGCGGCTGACGCATTGGTGCTACCTTCGCTCTACGACCCGTTCCCGAACGTGGTGCTGGAGGCGATGGCGATGGGGCTGCCCGCGATCGTGAGCGACCAATGCGGCGCGGCGGAACTGGTGAAGCACGGGGAGAGCGGCTGGATCGTCCACGCGCAGGATGCGGAGGTGCTTGGCGATGCGTTCGAGCGGCTCGAGGACCGTGCGAGGCTCGCTCGTATGGGCGAAGCCGCACGCGCCGCCGTCGAACCGTACACGATCGAGGCCATGGCGGCGCAGCTGCTTGCGCTGTACAGGGATCTTCTCCAGTAGGTCGATGTTATATTCATCGATGCCCGACCTGTCCCCGAGCCGCTATTCCGGTCGCGCGCTCTACCTGCGGCTGCTGACCTACGTCCGGCCGCACTGGAAGGTGTTCGCGCTGGCAGTGTTGAGCATGGTGCTGGTGGGTGCGACGGAGCCGCTGTTCCCGGCGCTGCTGAAGCCCATGCTCGACGGCAGTTTCGCAGGCAACGCGGCCTGGCACCCGTTGACGATCCCGCTTGCGATCGTCGGCGTGTTCGTCCTGCGCGGCATGCTGACATTCCTGAGTTCGTACACGCTTGCCTGGGTGTCGAACCGCGTCGTGATGGACCTGCGCAACGCGATGTTCGGCCATCTGGTGCGGCTGCCGACGCGATTCTTCGACGACCAGTCCTCCGGTGTGCTGCTCTCGCGCGTCGCCTATGACGTGAACGGCGTGACCGACGCGGCGACCAGCGTGCTCACCGTGCTGGTGAAGGACACGCTGGCGGTGCTGGGGCTGTTCGGATGGCTGTTCTACCTCAACTGGAAGCTGACGCTGATCGCGCTGGCGGTGATCCCGAGCGTGTCGGTGGTGGTGCGGCTGTTCTCGGGGCGGCTGCGCGAAATGAGCCGGGGCGCGCAGCGCGCGGTCGGCAATGTCGCGCATGTGCTCGAGGAGACCATCGAGTGCCACAAGGTGGTGAAGCTGTTCGGTGGCGAAGGCTACGAGGTCGGGCGCTTCCGCCGCGAAAACAACGCGCTGCGCGGCTACAACATGCGCCAGACCATCGCCGCCGCCTCTTCGATGCCGATGGTGCAGCTGCTGGGCTCGATCGCGCTCGCGGTCATTGTCTATATCGCGATCCGCCAGTCGCAGCTCGGCGAGACCACCATCGGTGCGTTCGTCTCGTTCATCACTGCGATGCTGATGTTGCTCTCGCCGCTGAAACGTCTGACCGACGTCAACGTCCCGCTGCAGCGCGGGCTGGCGGCCGCCGAAAGCGTGTTCGCGCTGCTCGACGAGCCTCCCGAGACCGACCGTGGAACGCGCGTGCTCGGGCGCGTCGCGGGTCGCATCGAGTTCGAGCGCGTGAGCTTCTCCTACCCGACGCGCACCAATCCGGCGCTTGACGCGGTGAGCCTGACGATCGCGCCGGGTGAGCGCGTGGCGCTGGTCGGCGCCTCCGGCAGCGGTAAGACCACGCTGGCCAATCTGGTGCCGCGCTTCTACGAGCCGAACGCGGGCCGCATCCTGGTGGACGGCGAGGACGTGGGCGGCGCCACCCTCGCGAGCCTGCGCGCGAATATCGCCCTGGTCTCGCAGGACGTGGTGCTGTTCAACGACAGCATCGCCGCCAATATCGCGTATGGGGCGAGGGGCGGTGCGAGCGAAGCGGAAATCGTTGCTGCGGCCGAAGCGGCGCATGCGATGGAGTTCATCCGCGAGACGCCCGAGGGCTTGAAAACGCTGATCGGCGAAAACGGCCTGCGCCTCTCCGGCGGCCAGCGCCAGCGCCTGGGGATCGCCCGCGCGCTTCTCAAGGATGCGCCGATCCTGATCCTCGACGAGGCCACCTCGGCGCTTGATTCCGAGTCCGAGCGCCTGGTGCAGGCGGCGCTCGAAACGCTGATGAAGAACCGCACCACCCTCGTCATCGCGCACCGCCTGTCGACCATCGAGAACGCCGACCGCATCCTTGTGCTCGCCAGGGGGCGCGTGGTGGAGGCCGGGCGGCATGCCGAGCTGCTCGCCGGCGACGGCGTGTACGCGCGCCTGTACCGGATCCAGTTCGCCCTCGACCGCGACGAGGCGCTGGTCGCCGGGTGAATGCGGTGCGGCGGTTGTCCATCGTGCACACCGAGTCCTCGTGCGGCTGGGGTGGCCAGGAGATCCGCATACTTTCCGAGGCGCAAGGCCTGATCGGCCGCGGGCACGCGGTGCGGATACTCTGTCCGCCCAAGTCGCGCCTGTATTCGGAGTCGAGCACCTGGGGCGTGCCCGCGGAGGCGCTTGCGATAGCGAAGAAACGCGTTCGCGGCCTGAGCGCGCTTTACCGGTGGTTCAAGGCGAATCGCTGCGACGTCGTCAATACCCACAGTTCGACCGACTCATGGCTCGCGGCGCTCGCGCTGCGCGCTCTCGGCCGGCCGTTCCCGATCGTGCGCACCCGGCACATCAGCGCCGCGGTGTCACCAGGTTTCCTTTCGCACTGGCTGTATGAGCGCGCGGCGCAGCGCGTCGTCACGACCGGAGAGCAGCTTCGAGCGCAGTTGATCGAGGTAAATCGAATCAGTCCGCAGAGGGTCGTATCGGTGCCGACGGGCGCGGATGCCGCGCGGTTTCGCCCCGGCGACCGTCTCGCCGCCCGCCGGCAACTTGGATTGTCCGGGCAGCCGACGCTGGTCGGCATCGTGGCGACGCTGCGCAGCTGGAAGGGACATCGCTACCTGGTCGATGCGATGAAGCTGCTGCCCGATTCGGTCGGGCTGGTCATCGTCGGCGACGGGCCGCAGCGCGAGGCGCTCGAGAGGCAGGTCGCGGAACTCGCCCTCGGCGACCGGGTGCGCATGCCGGGCAACCAGGCCGATGTGCTGCCATGGCTGCAGGCGCTCGACGTGTTCGCGTTGCCGTCCTACGCCAACGAGGGCGTGCCGCAGGCGCTCGTGCAGGCGATGCTCTGCGGCCTCGCCTGCGTCACCACCCATGCGGGAAGCATCGCGGAGCTGGCACGGCACGACGCAACCGCCCTGGTCGTGCCGGCGCGCGACGCGCAGGCGCTTGCCGGTGCGATCCGGCGGCTGGTGCAAGACGAAGCCCTGCGGCGCAGGCTCGGCGAGGCGGCGCGCAAGCATTGCGCGGAAAATTTTTCCGTCGAGCAGATGCTCGACCGGATGGAAACGATCTACCGCGAGGTGAGCGGCGCTTGAGGAAACTTCCGATGCGCGTGCGTCAGCGCGTCAGCGAAAAGCGCCGCGCCTCGGATTGTCCACCCAGTAGGGGCCTATGGCCAGCGCGTCGATGCGATCCTCGCTCACCGCGCGAATGCCTTCTGCGGGAGCGCAGACGATCGGCTCTTCATGCACGTTGAAGCTGGTGTTCAGCACCAGCGGGATGCCGGAAAGTTCCCGGTAACGATCGATCACCGCGTGATACAGCGGATTCGTTTCCCGGCGCACCAGTTGCGGCCTGGCCGTGCCATCGACGTGGACCACCGCGGAAATGCGATCATGCCATTCGCGCTTGACATCGAAGGTGACCGTCATGAACTCGGCAGCATGGCGCGCCCTGCCGACATTCTCGAACAACTCGTCAGCGTATTCCGCCAGCGCGCTCGGCGCAAACGGCATGAATTCGGTGCGTTCGAGGCGGTCGTTGAGGGATTTGTTGATCGACTTGTCGGTCGGCCGGCCGATCATGCTGCGATTTCCCAGCGCACGCGGACCGAATTCCATCCGCCCCTGGAACCAGCCGACCACCCAGCCCGCGTGGATTGCCCGTGCAGTGCGCTCCACCAGCGCCTGCTCGTCGAGCTTCTCGTAGCCGAGACCGGAGTCCCTGAGAGCGGACTCGATTTCGGCATCGCTGAAGCGGGGGCCGAGGTAAACGTCTTCGAGTCGATGCTGGCTGGTGCTGAGAAATCCCGGATTCGCCTGCTCCAGAGCGAACAACCCGGTGCCGACACAGTTGCCGGTGTCGCTCATGCCCGGGAACACGAACACATCGTCGATTTCGGTGAGCGCGGCAATGCGCTGGTTCAGCTTGACGTTTGCCGCGACACCTCCGTTGAGGGCGATCTTGCGCAGACCCGATTGCCTCGCGAGTTGCCGCACGAGCGTCAGAAAAGCGTCCTCCAGGGCCTGCTGGGCGGCTGCCGCGACGTTCTCGCGGCTGTGTCCGCGGATGACGGACGCCAGGTACTCGTGGCGAGCCCGATTGGCCGATTCAGGGCCGATGAAGTCGGACACGAAGGTCTTGCCGTCCGGACTGGCCCGCAGCGCGTTGCGAAAAGAATCCAGCAGGACCGATGGATCGCCGAATGCCGCAAGCCCGAGCACCTTTCCCTCGTGCCGCAATGGCCGGAATCCGAGCAACTCGGTGATCGATTGGTAGAACATCCCGGCGGACTGGCCGTAGCCGTGTGAAACCGCCGTCACTTCGAGATTTCCATTGCGGTAGACATTCGAGGTGTGGACCTCGTCGAGGTCGCCGTAACCGTCCGCGGTGATCACCATGCACTCGCCGAAACCGGAGTAATACCCCGCCAGCAGGGCATGAATGGCGTGATGCCGGTGGAACGTCACCTTTGCGTCGGGGCGGAATCCCTCGTTTTTCAGAAACAGGCGGTAGCGAAAGCAGTCCTCGAAGGCGAGGCCATGCTCCATCGCTTCGCGCAGGACATGTTCGGACCAGATGCGTTCGGTCTGCTTGCCTCTCAGGTGTCGGCTCGTGCGCTTGAATTTGCGCACCAATTCGCGGCCTAAAGCCGGCCTGCGGAGATACTCTTCGGGGTAGTAGCCGTGCAACATGCCGATATGATCGACGTCCCTGCGCGAAGCACCGGCGATGCGCAGGACTTCATCGATCGCCTGTTCGGGAATCATGCCGCCGATGCACTTGATGCGGCATAGCCGTTCCTCGGCGATCGCCGCCACCAATCTGCCGCCGACCAGGACGGCAGCCGACGCATCGTGGCCGGAGTTGGAGATCCCCAGGACTACCGACATGAATTTGTCCGACCCATGCTCGTCCCATAACCGAGCAGGAAGCCGGCCGTTCCCCAGTACAGCAGTGCGGCCTGACGCACCCACAGCACATCGGTCATGTTGCGCACCAGCATCCCCACCACCACGGCAAGCAGGGCGATTCCGCACGCGGATGCAACCTCGTCGGTCGTGCGCGCGCGCTGCCAGCCGAGCCGCAGCGTCCAGCCGAGCAGCAGCGCGAGCAGCGCCAAGCCGGTCAGGCCGACCTGGAGCGCCGCATCGAGCAGTAGATTGTGGGAATGCCACAAAAGAGAAATTCCGGTTTCATTGCGCAATTCGCGGCGCTCGATGCCTCGGCCGAAGCCGGTGCCGGTGAACGGCCGTCCCTCGATCCTTTCTACGATGATGGGCCAGAGCGCGAAGCGCGGATCTTCGGTGAGGGCGATCCCGCCCAGGGGCGCGCGCTCTACCTGCACTTTCGCGAGCATCGCAGCGACGCTTGCGAACACGAGCGTCGCCGCGAGACCCGCGATCACCCATGCCCTGCGGCTGGGGATTGCGACCCGCCCTGGACGCGCGAGCAGCATCGCGCCGATGACGACGAGTTGCGCTGCGAAACCGATCCAGACTGTGCGATTCAGCGTTGCGTAGGCGGAGATGCAATACAGCACGATCAGCGCGGCCGCGGCCGCGACGGCTATCGGGCTCCCGTGCTTGCGCGCGGCGACCCAGGCGAACATGAACGTGCAGGGAAACAGCGTCAGCAAGGCGCTCGAATGCGTACCGGGCCCGCCATGGAGCCACCTCGCGTTGGCCGGTGGTCCGAACCAGAAATAAGAAATGGACACCGCGCACGCCGCCGCCGCGCCCAGCGCGATGACCGGCAGGAATATCCGGGCCGCGTTCCGCGCCTGGGCGCCGACATAGCAGAGCCACAGGGCGAGAAATGCATAGACGATCTCATTGCGGAATTCCTTGCCGCTCAACTCCGGATCGAGCGACCAGGTGATCGAGAGCGCGGCCCACGCGGCCCACAGCGCGAACGGCAAGGCAAGCGGGGGAAGGAAAGTCGTGTCCGCATTCGCACCCGACAATCGCTTGCGCGCGAGCGCCGTTGCGATGAGCGCACAACCGCCGAGCAGCAGCAGCAAGCGGAGCGCCACCGTGTGCGAGAATAAGACCGTGGTGAGGAACAGCGCGGCACACCACGCCGCGATGGCAATGGAATTCATGTCGGATAGTCGAATGATACCGGGCCGCCCCCGTCCGCGCGTGAAGCCATTGCGCCTGGTGCACGCCGAGGCTTCGCGCGAATGCGGCGAGAGTGAACTGCGCACGCTGAACGAAGCGCTGAGCCTCGCCGCGCGCGGTCACGACACCGAGATCTGGGCTCCTGCGGGCTCCGGCATCGCCGCCGAGGCCGAACGCCGGGGCCTGCGCTTGCGAGCGCTCCCGCTGGACAAGACGGGCCTCGCAGGCGTGCTGGCGGTGCGCCGTGCGTTGCGCGAAACGCAACCCGATGTCGTGAGCACCCACCGCGCAGCGGATGCGTGGCTGGTGACCCTCGCGCGCCTGGGCTTGCGCGCTGCGCCTCCCGTAGTGCATACCTTGCATGCTGAGGCTGCGGCATCGCTCGATTGGCCCGCGCGCTGGCTTCTGCGTCATGCCATGCGGCACGTGATCACCACGGATGAGGCGCTGCGCGAGCGCCTGCTCGCGCGCGAGGGTTTTCGGGCGAGCCGCGTGAGCTCGATTCCCGACACGGCGGATGGAAGCCGGATGGAGCATGTATTCGTCGATGTGCTCGAAGGGCATGCGAACCGGCGCCGCGGCGTGAAAGCAAGATGGGACAGACTCAAGCACAGCCTCGAGCGCCGCTGGCGCGAGTTCCGTCTGCCCGGCGGTTATGTCCGACTCGGCTCGCGATATGGCGGCTGGTGGCTGGATCGCGGGATCGTCGGCGCCGACCCGTTGATGGTCGATTGCGGCCTGGGACAGGACATCAGCTTCGACGCTGCTTTCCTGTCGCGCTTCGCGGGTGCGGTCTTCGGCATCGACCCGAACCCGCAGAGCCTCGCCTGGTGCAGGACGCATTGCCCGCCGGGAATGCATCTGCTCGAGCGCGCTTTCTGGACCTCTGCCGGACGCACGCTCACGTTCCATCTCCCCAGGGAGATAGTGGAGCTGCCGCGCGGGGCGGACGGAATTTCCGGAAGCTTGATCGGCTCCCACGAATACGTCTCAGGCGGCGCCTCGCGCTCCGTGACCACGACCGATCTGGCCGAATTGCTCGCACAGGCTCGCCGCGCCGAGTGCGACGTGCTCAAGCTCGACATCGAGGGAGCAGAGTACGAGGTCCTTGCGGACCTGGCTGCGCGCGGCCTGCTCGCGAAATGTCGCCAGGTGCTGGTCGAGTTTCACCACCGCGTGACCCACCACACGCAGCAAGAAACCGATCGCGTCGTCGCGGCAGTGCTCGCAGCGGGTTTTCGCCTCGTGCATGTCGAGGGGCGCAACTACAGTTTCCGCCGGAGCGATCTTGCCTGAACCGGCTGCGCCGCTTGCGCCGGCGAAGATCCTCGTCATCAACGTCTGCCGGATCGGCGACACCTTGCTCGCTACACCGGCCCTCAGGGCGCTTGCACTGGCGTACCCCGCGGCCGAGGTGAGCGCGCTTGCGCACCCGAAACGCGTCGAGGTGCTGGAAAACCTTCCTTTCGTCGCGCGCGTCGGCGCGATCTCGAAGCGCAGCGCCGCCTTGCGCGGCAGGCTGCCCGGTACGCGCTACGACCTGGCGCTCGTCCATGGATTCGACGCAGCCCTGGTTGCCTATGCATTGCGCGCGGCGCACCGCGTGGTGGCCTTCCGCCAGAACGACGAATCGCTCAACCGGCGTCTGCACCGGGCCGTGCAGGTGCCGGATTTTCAGTCCGCGCATTCAGTGCACCTCGCACTCAGGCTTGCGGACGCGTTGAACATCGCGCATGCCGGTTATCGCCTCGCATACCGCGTCACCGATGCCGAAGGCGTCTGGGCCGAAGGGCGCTTGCGTGCGCTCGGCCTTGCGTCGCGCGCGCCGCGCGTCGGCTTGCAGGTGGCGAGTTTTCCGACCAAGGGATACCGGGACTGGCCAGTGGAACAGTTCTCGCAACTCGCCAGCCGAATCCGCGCGGCCTGGCCGGATGCGCATTTCCTCATTTTCGGCGGCCCGGAGGAGAGCGCGCGCACCGGGCGGCTTGCCGCGGAACTGGGCGACGCGGGCACGCTTTTCGCGGGTACGCTCAGCCTGCGCCAGACGGCTGCGCTGATGCAACGCACCCACCTGTACGTCGGCGTGGACACCGGCCCGACGCACCTGATGAGTTGTTTCGACGTTCCGCTGGTCGGGCTTTACCACTGCGCTTCGCCCAGCCGGCTGATCGGTGCGCTCGATCACCCATGCTTTTATCCGGTGGACCATCCCCGTCCGGCCCCGTGTTCGATCGAGACGCCGATGGCCGAAATCACCGTCGATGCGGTGTTCGCCGCGGTCGAGCGCGCGATGCGCGAGCATCCGTCCGTGGCATGAGGATCGGCTTCATACTCACGAATCTCGCCGGCGGCGGAGCGGAGAAAGCCGTGTCGAATCTCGCCGCCGCACTCCTCGCGCGAGGCCACCGTGTGGAGGTGATCCTGCTCGAGCGAATCGCTGCGCACGCGCTGCCTGCCGCAATCGGAGCGCACGCGTTGACCCGCGAGGGCACGCCGGTCGGCAAGGGCTGGCTGGGCAAGCGTCTCGCGGCCCGCAGGCTCTCGCGCTTGCTCGCGCGGCTCGCGCGCGACGGTCCGTTCGACCTGGTCGTGTCCACGCTGCCGTTCGCCGATGAAGTTGCAATCCTCGCGGACCTGCCCAGGCACTGGTGCAGGATCGCCAACACCCTCTCGGCGGAGGTCGCGCGGCTCGCGGCGCGCGATTCCCCCAAGGCGGCCAGGCGTATGGCGCGCTACCGCCGGTTGTACGGCAGCCGGCCGCTCATCGCCGTTTCCGAAGGCGTGGGCGAAGACCTGCGCGGCGCAATCGGTCTTGCGCACGCCCGCGTCGAGGTCATTCCAAACCCCTTCGACTTCGCGGCACTGCGTGCGCGGGCCGCCGAACCGGCCGATCCGCCGCGCGGGCCCTACGTCATCCACGTGGGCCGGTTCTCCGGGCAGAAACGCCACGATGTGCTGCTCGACGCATTCGCGCGCCTGCGAACGCCGCATCGCCTGGTGCTGCTCGCGGGGCCGAAACCGGCGCTCTCGCGCATGATCGCGGACCGCGGCCTCGGCGACCGGGTCATCGTTGCGGGGTTCAAGGACAATCCGTATCCATGGATCGCCGCGGCCGACCTGCTCGCCCTCGCGTCCGACCACGAGGGCCTGCCCAATGTCATCATCGAGGCGCTTTCGCTCGGCGTGCCGGTCGTGAGCACCGACTGCCCCTCCGGGCCGAGAGAGATCCTCGGCGAGGCGCTGCGGGAGTACCTCGTTCCGGTAGGCGACGCGACCGCCCTTGCGGCTGCGATGGAGCGTGCACTGGCGAACCCGCCCGATGTGTCGAAGGTCGAGCTTTCCCGCTACGCGACGCCGCGCGTGGTCGAGGCGTATGAGCGTCTGGCGCGACAGAGGCCCTGATCCATGTGCGGCATCCTCGGACTGATCGCCACGCCGTGGCAGCAAAGCGCACAAGCTGCCCTCGCCACGATCACGCCGCGCGGCCCCGACGAGCAACGGCTTTTCGTCGAGCGCGACGCCTGCTTCGGCAATACGCGGCTCGCGGTCATCGATCCCTCCGGCGGCCACCAGCCGATGCGCTCCAGCGACGGGCGCTACGTGCTGGTGCACAACGGCGAGATCTACAATTTCCGCGAGTTGCGGGGCGAACTGGAAGCGCTCGGATACGCGTTTGCGACGCGCTCGGACACGGAAGTGCTGCTGCATGGCTACGCGGCCTGGGGCGCGAAACTGCCGGAGCGGCTCGACGGCATGTTCGCCTTTGCCGTCTGGGACATCCGCGAGCGCGTGCTTTTCGCCGCGCGCGACCGTCTGGGCGTGAAGCCGTTCTTCTACTCCAGCCGAAGCGGATTCGCGTTCGCTTCCACGCTTGCTCCGTTCTTCGCCTTGCGGGAATTTCCGCGCCGGCTGGATTACGAGGCCCTGCGCGATTACCTCGCGTTCCAGGCCTGCATTGCGCCGCACACTTTCCTCACCGATGTGCTTCAGCTTCCGCCCGCATGCCGGCTTGAGTGGCGCGCCCCGGATGGGGGCGTCGAGATCAGCCGATACTGGGAAATTCCCCGGCCTGCGGGGCCTTTGCCCGAGCGCGAGCCGCTGCTCGAACGCGTCGATGCGGCCCTGCGCGAGAGCGTGCGCCGCCAACTTGTTGCCGATGTGCCGCTCGGCGCTTTTCTGTCGGGGGGGATCGATTCGAGCCTGATGGTTCGCTACATGGCCGAAGCCGGCGCGCGGCCGCTCGAGACATTCACGCTCGCCTTCGCCGAACAGGACTTCGACGAGACGGCGCACGCCCGGGCGGTCGCCGAGGCCTTCGGCTGCCGCCACCATGTGCTCGAAGCGCCGGCGATCGACGGACCGGCGTTCGCCGCCTCGATCCGGACCCTCGACCAGCCGATGGCCGATCCGGCCTACCCGATGACCAACGCGCTCGCCAAGCTGACGCGCAGTCACGTCACCGTTGCCATTAGCGGCGACGGCGGCGACGAACTGTTCGCAGGCTATGCGCGCTTCGCCGATGAAGCCGGGCGGCATCCCGCGCGCGTCGGCCAGGATGCCGCGCGCCGGCTGGTGGACGTCGGACTGCTGCCGGGCGCGCTGCTGCGTCGCACGCTGCATGGGCGCGAGTTGTTGCATTACCGGCGCGTCGAAGTGGGTCCCTGGTCGGGCGGCAGAAAAAGCCTTGGCCGTTATCTCGCGCCCGAAGCGCTGGCGCGCAGCCGGCCCGAAGCGACGCTCGCGCTGTGGCGCGAACTGGCCGGTGGCATGGACACGGCGAGCCTCATGCGCGCCGACCTCTGGACCTATCTGTCGGAAAATTGCCTTGCCAAGACCGACCGCGCGAGCATGGCACATGGGCTCGAAGTGCGCGTCCCGATGCTGGGCAATCCGGTGCTGGAGACCGTTCTCGGACTTCCGGCGGCGGTGCATTACGACGCGGGCGGCGGCAAGGCATTGCTGAGGGAACTGGCGCGCCGCCATCTTCCTGCTGCGGCGTGGAAGCGTGAAAAGCACGGCTTCTCGGTGCCGCTGCGGGGACTGTTCAACGGGCCCTGGCGGGAAGCCGCAGAGAGCGTGCTTGCGCGCTGCGAGTCGCTCGCGCCGTTTCTCGAAGCGAGCGCCGTTCGCGCGCTGTGGAACTCGGCGCGGACCGGGCGCGGCTCGCGCCGGCTCGCCTACACCTTCGTGGTGCTGCTGCTGTGGCTCGAACGCTGCCGGCTGGAATATTGAGGCGCAAGTGACCGATACGCCGCGCATCGCGCTGATCCTGCCGGTTTACAACGTCGCGGCTTTCCTGCCCGCGTGCCTCCAGAGCCTCGTCCGGCAGACGCTTCCCGCGGCCGAGTTCGAGATCATCGCGGTGGACGATGGCTCCACCGACGCCAGTCCCGCGATCCTCGCCGATTACGCGCGCCGCATGCCGAACCTGCGCCTGTTGCGGCAGGAAAACGGCGGCCTGTCGGCGGCCCGGAACACCGGGATGAAGCACGCGACGGGCAGATGGGTCGCGTTCGTCGATTCGGATGACTTCGTTGCGCCGGACACCTATGCCTCCTGGCTGCGGCACGGCGAGGCGGGCGATCTCGACATGCTGCTCGGCAACGGCTACTACCATTTCGAGGGCCGCGAGCCCGATCGGCCCATTTATTCCGGCGTGCAGGGCACGGACGTGCTTTCCGGGCCCGAATGGCTGCGCGAACGTCTTGCCGCGCGATTTCTGCCGCACATGGCATGCCTGCATCTTTATCGGCGGGAATTCATTGAAACAAACCGGTTCGCCTTCGTGCCGCGCCTCATCCACGAGGACGTCATCTGGACCACGCGGGCGCTCGCTCGCGCGCGCCGGGTTCGATTCGATCCGGAGCCGCGATACTTCTACCGGCTCCCGGTGCGCCGCTTCGGCCCCGACGAGAAGGCGCGGCGCCTCGACGCGATCATCGCCTCGAGCATCTACAACGCCCGCTCGCTCGGCGCGATGATCGAAAACGAGGTCACCGACCGCGAACTCGGGCGGCTCATCGGCTGGCAGCTCGTGGATGGCGCGCTGTCGATCTTCCACAAGATCGAGCAGCACCCCTATCCGGATGCGCGCCGCGGACACTACCGGCGCTTGCGCGACGAGGGCTTCCTCGGGTTGCTCTGGCGGCACGCCTGCGACGCGCGGCAGAAGAAAAAGCTCGCGAGCCGCTGGCTGCGCACGCGCCTCCGCGCTCTGAGCTCGTAAGCGCGGCGTCGCGGCCTCGATCGATGCGCGCCTGGCAGATCAACCTTCAAGAGCATTTCGGCGGCGGCGAGGTTTTCACCGCGTTCCTGAGCCGCGCGCTGTCGCGGCTCGGCGTGCCGAGCACCTTGTTCGTCAGCGAAAACGCGCGCTACTGGCGAAACCTCGCGCTTCCGGCGGACGCGGAGCTGATCCCGGTGGCGCGAGCCGAACACATCCGCCTGCCGCAGCAGCGATCGTGGCTGCTCTCCCACGGCCCGCTTCCTGCCTGCATCGCGGCGCGGCGGGAACATCTGCGCACTGCCATCGCGCACATGCCGCCGCAAGGCCGCGATCCGCGCGCCTATGAGGGTCACGATCTGGTGTGCGCGGTTTCGGGCTGGGTCCTGCAAGGCTTGCGCGAGATCGGCGCGCCGGCGTGGGACGAGCCGCTGCTCGGCGTCGCCGAGCAGCGCGGTACGCCGGGCGGCGAAATCCTCGCGAGGTCCGCGTACGCGTTCGACCACAGGAAACTTCGCGACCGCTTGCTCGCGACCGTCTATCCGATCTGGCTCGGAATGCGCCCGGATCGCCGCTTCGAGAAGCGCGCAGGCCTCACGCTGGGAATCGTTTCGCGGCTCACCCCGATCAAGCAGTTTCCGCTGCTGTTCGGCCTGCTCCTGCCTAGCCTCGCAAGGCAGGCGGGCGTGAATCTCGAAATCTTCGGCGCAGGGGGATATGCGTCGGTGCGCGATCTGAAATTCGTCCTGCGCCCACTGGGCGAACGTGCCCGTTTCTGGGGTCACCAGGACAATGTCGGTGCCGTGTACGGCCGGCTCGACTATCTGATAACGGGGCTGCCGGAGAAGGAGGCTCTCGGCCTGAACGCGGTCGAAGCGCAGAGCTGCGGGGTGCCCGTCCTCGCCGTCGGCGCGCCGCCGTTTACCGAGACGATCGTGGAAGGCGAGACGGGATTCTTTTACCGCGACCCGCGGCAGGACGGTGGCGCCGATTTCGCCCGCCTGATCGAACGGGTGTCATCGGGGGCGCCGCGGCCCGACCCGCGCCTGGCCACGGCGCACCTGGCGCGTTTTTCGTTCGAGGCCTTCAGCGAGCGCGTCGCGCGGCTGTTGCCGGCGGTCCGCGAGCGGCTTTCGTCGTAGACTGACGTTGATCCATACAGGAAACTCTAGCGTGAGGGAGGCATGAGCGAAGTCAAAATCCGCAGGTCGAAAACGCAGTTGTCGCACCGCGTCGAGCAATCGACAAAGCCTCGCGCGCTCGGTTTGCTCAAAGGCAAGATGTGGATCAGCAAGGACTTCGACGCGCCGCTGCCCGACGACCTCCTCGACCTGTTCGAAGGCAAGAGTGAGCTGGACTTGTCGGCCGAAGGAGAGTTTTGAAACTCGCCTGGAGAAGACAGTGCGCGGGTACTTGGGCAGCGCGGGTGTTTTGCAGGATGAACTATAGTAAGATATCCTTACTTCCTTACTCTAGCGAGATACAGCTCGATGCTTGCCAAGATCACTTCGAAGAACCAGATCACGCTGCCCAAGGCGGTGGTTGACGAATTCCCCGGCGCACGCTACTTCGAGGTGCATTCGAAGGAAGGCCGGATCGTGCTGACTCCCGTGCGGCTGAATCGCGCCGAAGCGGTGCGCGAGAAGCTCGCCTCGCTCGGGATCTCGGAAGCCGACGTCACAGCCTCGGTGGAATGGGCGCGCAAGCGCAAGCGCGCGTAGCCGCCCGGGTCGTATTCGACACCGGGGTGATCGTGTCCGCACTCGTGTTTGCCTCGGGCCGCCTGTCCTGGCTTCGCGGAGAGTGGCGCGAAGGCCGCGCCGTCCCGCTGGTGTCGCGGCCGACCGTGGAAGAATTACTGCGCGTGTTTGCCTACCCGAAGTTCGGGCTTGCCCGGGAACAGCGCGACGATCTGCTCGGCGACTACCTGCCTTACGCCGAGGTGGTCGCGCCACCGAAACGCAGACCGCGCGTCCCGCGGTGCCGCGACCCGGATGACGTCATGTTCCTCGAGCTCGCTGCAGCCGCGCGCGCCGACGCGCTGGTGACTGGCGACCGCGACCTGCTTGCGCTCGCTCACGACTTCGCGATTCCGATCCTGCGCCCGGAGGATTGGCGGAGGGGCCTTGCATGAAGGGCATCATCCTCGCCGGCGGCTCCGGCCCACTGACGTCGATCGCATGGAATTCATAGACCTCAAGGCCCAGTACGCGGCGCTCAAGCAAAGCATCGACGCGCGCGTTCATCGCGTGCTCGACCATGGCCAGTACATCATGGGCCCCGAGGTGGCGGAACTGGAGGAGCGGCTCGCAGCGTATACCGGCGCGAAGCACTGCATCACCGCCGCTTCCGGAACCGAAGCGCTGCTGATCGCGATGATGGCGCTCGGCATCAGGCCCGGCGACGAAGTCGTCACCACGCCCTTCACCTTTGCCGCCACTGCGGAGATGATCGTCCTGCTCGGCGCAAAGCCGGTGTTCGCCGATGTCGAGGAAGACACTGCGAACATCGACGCGGCGAAGATCGAGGCGGCCATCACGCCGCGCACCCGGGCCATCATGCCGGTCTCGCTCTACGGACAGCCGGCCGACATGGGCGAGATCAACGCGCTCGCCGCAAAACGCGGGATCGCGGTGATTGAAGACGCCGCGCAGAGTTTTGGTGCGACCTACAAGGGCGGGAAGAGCTGCAACCTCTCCACCATCGGCTGCACCAGCTTTTTTCCGTCGAAACCGCTCGGCTGCTACGGCGACGGCGGGGCGCTGTTCACCAGCGACGATGCGCTGGCGAAGGCGATGCGGGAGATCCGCGTGCACGGGCAGTCGGGGCGTTACCAGCACACGCGCATCGGCGTCGGCGGCCGCATGGACACGATCCAGTGCGCCGTGGTGCTGGCCAAGCTGGAGCGCTTCGAGTGGGAGATCCGCCAGCGCATCGCGATCGCATCCCATTACGATGCGCTCCTCGCGCCGCACGTGCAGACCATGCGCCTGAAGCCCGATCGCACCAGCGTTTACGCACAGTACACGGTGCGAATTGCCGGCCGTGCGCGGGTCCAGGAGCAGTTGAAGACGCTCGGCATCCCGACCGCCGTGCATTACCCGCTGTCGTTGCATCATCAGCCCGCCTACGCTGCGGGCCGCGCGGGGGAGTCCTATCCGGCGGCTGAGCGCCTCGCGCGCGAAGTGATCAGCCTGCCGATGCACGCCGACCTCGACGAGGCGGTGCAGCAGCGCATCGTCGCGGCGTTGCGGGACAGCCTTGTGTAGAATGCGAGTCATGTCTCAAGAACGACACATACCCGCGCCCGGAGTCGGCGCCGCGCTGCGCGCGCTGCGGGAGGCCAAAGGGCTTTCCCAGAACGCCGTCGCGCGCTCGGCGCGCATCGGCCGCTCCACGCTCGTGCATCTGGAGGCGGGGGCCGACGTGCGGCTTTCCAGGGCCGCGGTCGTCGCCCGGACCCTTGGCGCGGAGATCGCGGTGGTGGCCGAGCACCCGGATCTCGCAGCCCGCAGGAGCGCGAGGGCGGCGGCGGCGGCGCGGATGCACCAACTGCGCGCGCGCCATATTCGGCTTGCGGCGAGGCTGCTCGCGAACGAGCCGGCTGCGCGCGACGCGCTCCGGGAGGCGCGCGCGATGGTCGTCCTCTGGGACCGGGGAAAGGTGTGCAGCGCCTGGTACATCGATACCTGGAAAGCGCTGCTCGTGGGCACGCCAAGGAAAGTGGGCGCGGCGCTCGCGAGCCTCGACGAGAAATGGGAGAGCGCGCTGCTGCAGAACACGCCCTTCGCCTTTGCGCTAGAGTCCGCCGAGCCGCAGTGAACCTCGATCAGGTCGATCATCTCCTCGGCGAAATCGCCAGGGAGCGCGGCGTCCGGGAGTTCGTGGTCCTGGGCAGTCTGTCGGTGCTGGGGCTCACCCGGGGGCGCCCGGTCCCGGATGAGATGCTCGTCTCCAACGAGGTGGACGCCTACCCGGAGCGCGACCCTGCACTGGCAAACGAACTGGCGCGGCGCTGGGGGCAGGGCAGCGAGTTCCAGAAGGCGCACGGCTATTACTTCGATCCGATTTCGCCCCGGTTGCCGACGCTGCCGGAGGGCTGGCAGGCGCGGCTGATCGAGCTCGAACTGCCCGCGGGCGCGCGCGCCAAGTTTCTAGAACCCAACGACGCGGCGGTCTCGAAGTACGCGCGCGGCGAACCCAAGGATCGGGCATGGATCCGCGAGGGGCTGCGGGCGTCCATCCTTTCGCTGGCGACGCTCGAGTACCGCTTCCGGGAGACGCCGTTTCTCGATCAGGCAGAGCATGAGCGCGTGAAACGGGCGCTCGATGAGGACCGCGTCTGGCTCGAGGCAATCCGATGAACGTCATCCGTACCTCCATCCCCGACGTGCTGATCCTCGAACCGAAGGTCTTCGGCGACGAGCGCGGCTGGTTCTACGAGAGCCACAACCGCAAGACCTTCAGGCAAGACACCGGCCTGGACGTCGAGTTCGTGCAGGACAACCACTCGCGCTCGCTGAAGAACGTGCTGCGCGGCCTGCACTACCAGGTCCACCAGCCGCAGGGGAAGCTCGTGCGCGTGACGCAAGGCGAGATCTGGGACGTGGCGGTGGACATCCGCCGCAGTTCGCCGAGCTTCGGAAAATGGGTCGCCTTTGCGCTCTCGGCGGACTCTAAGCAGATGGCATGGATTCCCCCCGGCTTCGCGCACGGGTTTCTGGTGGTCTCCGACGCTACGGAGGTGCAGTACAAGACCACCGACTACTACGCGCCCGAGCATGAGCGAACGTTGCTCTGGAACGATCCGGCGCTGGCGATTCCCTGGCCGCTCGCGGGCGAGCCGGTGATGACCGACAAGGACCGCCGGGGCACGCCGCTGTCGGCCGTCGAGACCTTCGAGTGAGGATCCTGCTGACGGGCCGCAACGGCCAGGTCGGCTGGGAACTCGAGCGCGCGCTCCCCGCGCTCGGCGAGCTGATCGCCACCGACCGCGCGATG